>CAJYJO010000017.1 GCA_913774845.1 uncultured Microbacterium sp.
CCCGCACCGACGACGGACCCGGCACCCTCGGCGCCATCCGAGCCCGCGTGCAAGTCGTCGTCCCGGCGCTGTCGGTTCTCGACCCGGGACGGGAGAACATCGACCCCGCCGAACTCGTCGGACACGGCCCCATCGACATCGACACCGCCCGACACCTCGCCGAAGCGACGAGAGTGCCCTGGGACCGGGTACTGACAAACCCCGTCACCGGGGCCGTGCTGTGCACCGACACGTACCAGCGGACCGCGGCGATCGACCGATACCTCCGCGCCCGCGACCGGCACTGCCGCTGGCCCGGCTGCACCGCCCCCGCCGTGCGCTGCGAAGTGGACCATAACCTCGACTACGCCCTCGGCGGGAAGACCCACGTGTGCAACCTCTGCCACTTCTGCCAACGGCACCACACCCAGAAACAATTCACCCGCTGGCAGGTCAGACAACTCCCCGGCGGGGTCATCGAGTTCACCTCACCCACCGGGCGGGTCTACACCGACCACCCACTCCCGTACTCACCGGCCGTGCGATTCACGGCCGACGACCCACCCGCCTCGACTCTCCCCCAGGGCACGCAGTCCGCGCCCTTCTGACAGGCATCGCCGAGGTCCGTGCAGCGTTGCTCGAAGATGCTCGAGCGTGCATGTCTGCAGTGACACACATCGTGAGTATGGACGTTGCTCCTCACGCCTGTGCGGCGCTGCGCTTCGCGTGAGATCGCGCTGTTCCTGAAATTGCGTTGTCCCTGAGACCGCGCGGCTCCCCAGACCACGCCGCGCCCGAAACCACGCTGCACCCAAGACCACCCCGCGCCCGAGGCCACACCGCGTCTGAAACCACGCGGCGCCTGAGCCCATGCGGCGCCTCGTCCGAGACTTTCGGCGTGCCTCCACCACGGCCCCGCGCGCGAGCGAACCTGCGCCCCGCGCGCTCGACCACAGGAGCGGCGTTGCCACCGAGACCCGACCCCCTGCCCCCCCCCCCCCAGCCGGACGGCATCCATCTCTTCGCCATGCAAACCCGACGCCCCTCCCCCGGGGTCCCGTTACACAGCGGTCGAGACAGACAGGTCGGAAGCGCACCCGTCGCAGCCCACGTCCGCGACTCGCGCGGTGGCTACGCAGACGCCCCTGCCATCGGAGACCTCGTCACACCGGTATCCACCGCTCCGCACGCACCATCCCGGCCGACAAAGGGGAAGGGCCCCGGAATCGAAGATTCCGGGGCCCTTCTCGAGCAACCGCTCAACCGGCGCGGAGCCAGCTGTAGTTGTTGTCGTCGCCGTACTCGAAGACACCGATCGTCGCCTCGGTGGGGTCGCCCACATCGTTGAACGTGATCGGGCCGGAGACGCCGTCGTAGTCGGCTTCGCCGCCGCCGATGATGATGTCGGCGCACGCGGCGTACGTGGTGCACTTGGTGCCGCTACCGCTGCCGCCCGAGACGGACTGCATGTTGGCCGCCACATCGGGACCGGCAGCCGAGCCGGCCTTGAGCGCCGCGAGAGCGAGCAGGACCACCGAGTCGTAGGACTCGGGTGCGTAGGTGAAGTCCTCGAGCGCCGGGTTGCCCTTGCCGCTCCAGAACGACTCCAGCGAGCTGCGGAACGTCGCCGTCGAGTCGGGGTCGACACTGGGGTACGTGCCCTTGGCGCCCGTGAGGGTGCCGTTCGGGAACTGGCTGCCGAAGTTCTTCAGGTTGCCGTCGACGAAGAACAGCTTGTCGGCGCTGACGCTCGCGGTCAGGTCGGGGATGATCGTCGACACCTCGTCGAACGTGATCAGGGCGATCGCGTCGGGCGACTGGGCGAGCACGTCCTCGATCTGGGCCGAGAAGTTGGTGTCACCGGTGTTGTACAGGCTGGTCGCGACGACCGAACCACCGGCGCTCTCGAACGCCTTCTTCGTGAAGCATGCCAGGCCGGTGCCGTAGGAGTCGTTCAGCACGATCATGCCGAGCGTCTCGTTGCCCTCGGAGGCGATCAGGTTGCCGAGCACCTCACCCTGGAGGACGTCGGAGGGAGCAGTCCGCCAGTACAGACCCTTGTCGTCGTAGCCGGTGAAGGCCGCCGACGTGTTGGCCGGCGAGATCTGAACGGCGTTGGCCGCGATGACCTGGTCGATGAACTGCAGCGACGTACCCGACGAGGCCGCACCGACGATGGCGGTGGCCCCGGCGCCGAGCAGACGCGGGATCTCGGTCTCGTAAGCCTTGTTGTCGGTGTCGCCCGAGTCGCCCTGGATCAGGTTGATCTGCACACCCTTGTTGGCGGCGTTGATCTCCGAGGCGGCGAATTCGGTACCGGCGATCTCGGGCGGGCCGAGGAAAGCGAGGTTACCGGTCACGGGAAGCGCCGTGCCGATGTTGTAGGTGAGGTTGGTCGCGGGGCCGGTCGAGGTCGACGAGTACTCGGGCGTGTACGAGGCGGGCTCAGCGGCGTTGCAGTCGATCGGGAAGTCGCCGCCACCGGCAGCGTTGCCGGTCTCGGACGGAGTGCTGCTGCCGGAACAACCGGCCAGGACGAGCGCGCTGACGCCGACCACGGCGAGGCCGCCGATGATCTTCGCCGAACGCGAACGGGAGAGGACACTCATATGGGTGCTCCTTGGTGAGTAGGAACCGCGGAGATGACCGCCGCGGATTGTGACAAACCTAGTGGCGCCCTTGTGGCCGCGTTGTTGCAATGTGTTAACGGTCGATTACGCGACCCAATCGTTACTTTTCCCGGGCGATTTCGGGCCGAGAAGCGAAGAAGGCTCAGACCGGTTCAGCCACATCGACGACCGCTCGACGATGCCGTCGCGAGGCGAGGACCGAGTCGACGCTCAGGATCGCGAGGGCGAGCCAGACCAGCGCGAACCCGACCCACCGTTCGATCGTCATCGGCTCGCCCAGCACCCACACGCCGATCGCGAACTGGATGATGGGGGCCACGAACTGCAACAGTCCGATCACCGTCAGCGGCACACGCCGCGCCCCCGAGGCGAAGAGCAGGAGGGGAACCGCGGTGACGGCCCCGGCGAGCAGCAGCAGCACGGTGTGCACAGCGCCGGCCGTCCCGAGGGTGATGCCGGTGAGGTCGGCGACGATCGCGAGCTGTATCGCCGCGACCGGCAGAAGCCACAGCGACTCGAGGGTCAAGCCGCTGACGGCATCCACCGCCGGACCGATCTGCTTCTTCACCAGGCCGTAGAACCCGAACGAGAACGCGAGCGTCAACGCGATCCACGGGAACGAGCCGTACCCGACGACGATCACGGCGACCGCGACGACGGCGAGTCCGATCGCGATCCACGGCACGATCCGCAGCCGCTCGCGCAGCACGATCACACCCAGCAGCACGGTGACGATCGGGTTGATGAAGTACCCGAGACTCGTCTCGATGACGTGCTCCGAGAGGGCGCCGTAGAGGTACGTCTGCCAGTTGACGTAGATGAGGACGCCGGCGATCGCGGTCAGCCCCATGAGGCGCGGCTGTCGCACGATCGCGAGGAACGGCCGCCACATCCGCAGAACCGTCAGCAACAGCAGGCAGAAGAGGAACGCGAGGATGATGCGCCAGGCGACGACTTCGAAGGGCCCCGTGGGAGCCAGCTGCAGGAAGTAGATCGGCAGGACTCCCCACAGCAGATACGCACCGAGCGCGTAGAGCGCGCCGCGGGTGCTCCCACCGGACGGAGCGGAGGGAGCGGGGGTCACCGCCCCAGCCTACGGCTGCGCCCGACCGCAGGGCCGCCGACCGTCGCGCCTTTCCTGCCACGATCCTCGCGCGCACGCCGACACGACGAAGGCCCCGGATGCCATGGCATCCGGGGCCTTCAGACGATCTCGCTCGATCAGCGGACGACGACCGCCAGGACGTCGCGAGCCGAGAGCACGAGGTACTCGTCGGCGCCGAACTTGACCTCGGTGCCGCCGTACTTGCTGTAGAGCACGCGGTCGCCGACGGCGACGTCGAGGGGGACACGGTTGCCGTTGTCGTCGATGCGGCCGGGGCCGACGGCGACGACTTCGCCCTCCTGCGGCTTCTCCTTGGCGGTGTCGGGGATGACCAGGCCACTTGCGGTGGTCTGCTCAGCCTCGACCTGCTTGATGACGATGCGGTCCTCGAGCGGCTTGATGGAAACCGACACGGTCTACCTCTTCTTTCTCGTTACAGAAGACTTTTCAGCACTCACGCGGGGAGAGTGCTAATCCGAGTCTAGAGAAGCACTGGCACTCACGCAACGCGAGTGCCAACAGTCCTCGCACCGACCTCGACAGGCCGATTCGCGACGGGGTCATCCGCTTGCCGCAGCGCCCCTGCGTGAAGGCGGGATGGGCGCGGAGTATTGCACCTTTTGATGGCTACGTGAACACGTTTCACCCGCCCTTTCATCCGCTTCCGGGGTGTGCCACACTCAACGCAACAGCGTCGTCCGCATACAGGGGGTATCGGGCGATGAAGCACTAGGACTCGTTGACGAGTCCGAGAATCGGGGGATTCGGGGACGTTCGGCGTCCCTGCGTTTCTTCGGGGGGTCGAAATACATGGCAACGCCGTACTTTCTGGCGATCGACGTGGGAACGAGCAGGACGGCGGCGGCGACCGCGCGTTCCGCACCGGACGGGACGCTGGTGGCCGCACCGCTCCCGCTGGGGCGCAACGCCGACAGCACACCGACCACCGTCTTCGTCTCCGACAGCGGACTGCTCTTCGGAGATGCCGCGGAGCGCCGGGGAACCGCCCAGCCCGAGCGGCTGGTGCGCGAGTTCAAGCGCCGCATCGGTGACGACGTGCCCATCGTGGCCGCCGACCGCCGCTTCTCCCCTCAAGACCTCTACGCCCTTGTCGTCGGTTGGGTGATCGGAACCGCCGTCGAACGCGAGGGCCAGCACCCCGCCGGCATCGCGGTCTCGGTGCCGGTCACCTGGGGCGAATACCGCACGCGACTGGTGCAGGATGCCATCGGGCGCCTCGGCTGGAACGACGTGCAGGTCATCACCGAACCCGAGGCCGCCGCCCGCCACTACGAGTCGACGCATCCCCTCGACAGCGACCGCGCCCTCGCCGTCTACGACTTCGGCGGCGGCACGTTCGACACCGTCATCCTGCGCAAGACCCGCGACGGTCACGTCGACTTCGTCGGCAGCCCCGTCGGCATTCCCGACCTGGGCGGCGCCGACTTCGACGACATCGTGCTGCGCCACACCGTGCGCGCCGCCGGCATCCCGGCATCCGCGATGGCCGGCGTCGCCACCGACGCGGGCGTGCGCATGGCGCTCGCTTCGCTGCGCCGCGAATGCGTCGACGCGAAGGAGTCGCTGTCGTTCGATGGCGAAGCCGTGGTCCCCGTGCTGATCGGCGACGGCCACGGGGCCGTGCGTCTGACCCGCGCCGAGTTCGAGGACATGATCGAGCCCGAGATCGAGCGCACCGTCGAGGTGCTCGAGATGGCGCTCGAGCAGTCCGGCCTCACCGCCGCGGACCTCGACGCGATCCTCCTCACCGGCGGCACCTCGCGCATCCCCCGGGTCGCGCAGCTGCTGTCGGAGCGATTCGACCGCCCGATCGCCATCGATGCGGACCCCAAAGCGATCATCGCCCTCGGCGCCGCCCGCACCGTCGCCCTCACCTCCGTCGCCGCACCGCTGGTCGGCCTGCACGCCGTCGACGACGACGAGGTTCAGGACGACGACGATGACGACGCCGCCCTCGGGGAGCTCGGCTTCACCGCCAGCCGCGCCGAGAAGCGCGCTCCCTGGTTTCGCCGCGTCCCCGCGACCGCGTACGTCGCGGCGGGGGTGACGGCCCTCGCCGTCGGCGTCGGTGTCGTGAGCGTCCCGGCGCTCGGTATAGGCCTCCTCGCTCGCACGAGCGCCGGAATCACCTCGCAGCCCCTCGCCGCCGACGCGGAGGTGCTGCTCTTCGACCCGATCGACCTGCCGACGGCTCCGCCGCCGAGCATCGCCGCCCCCGACGTGCAGCCGGCCGCCGAGGCGCAGCCTGCCGCGCCCGAGCAGAAAGCGGCGCCCGAGCAGCAGCGTGCGACGACCAAGGGCGAGACGCGCCAGCGGTCGCCGCAGCGCTTGACCCCACGCGCGGCCGAGGAACGCAGCCCGTCCGCCGCGGCATCCGCTCCGCAGCAGCAGCAGAGCAACGGCGGCGGCGGCAACTCCAGCGCCAATACCGGCGGAAACACCGGCGGCTCCAACAGCTCGGCCCCGGCGCCGACGCAGCAACAGCCTTCGGAGACCACTCCCGCTACGGGGGGCCAGCCGAGCGACACCCCGACGACGGGCGGCGGGTCGCCCTCCGACACTCCCTCGCCCGTCAACACCGGCGGAAGCACGCCCGGCGCGGGAGACGGCGGCAGCGGCGACGGCTCCGGCACCCCGAGCGGCGGGGACACCGGCGGTGGCGGCACCGGCGGCGACACCGGTGCGGGCGGTTCCACCGACAGCGGTGGCCAGACCGAGACGCCTGTGCCGTCCGGGTCCGCGGAGCCTCCGGCGGACACGCCCAGCCCGGAAGCATCCGTCACCGAAACTCCCGCGGCCTGAGCCGCGGCATCGGACCGAGAGATACGACGATGTCCATCTCGAATACCGCCTCCGATGCCGCGTCCGGTGACCTCGACACGTTGCTGCTGCCCCGTGTCGCCCGGACGTTGCTCGATGCGTACCTCGGCGCCGCGGCGCCGACGCCCCTCGCGGTCGTCGGCACGGCGGGCGCCGGAAAGTCGCGGGTGCTCCGGCACCTGTTCACCACGCTGCGCGCCGCGGGCGCCTCTCCCGTCGCGCTGACGGGAGAAGCCGACCTGCCGACCGCCGAGGACCGCACAGCCGTGATCGTCGTCGACGACGCGCACCTGCTCGACGACTCCCTGCTCGGCACGCTCTCGACGCGCCTGCGCGACGGGAGTGCGACCGTGCTGCTGTCCACGCGCCCCGATCCCGCATCCCCGACGCTGCGCGCCCTGCTCGACGACATCGAACGGCACCAGCCGCCCATGCTCCTCGGGCACGTCACCCCCGCCGATGCCATCGCCCACGTCGGCGTGACGCCGACGGGTGCCGCGAAAGACTGTCTCACCACGCTGTTCGACGCGACCGGCGGCCTCGCCTGGCTGACCGCCGAAGCCCTCGTGCTGCACGGCGAGGCCATCTGCGACGGTCGGTGCGACCACGACGAGATCGCGCGCTCGCTATACGACCTGGTCTCGCACCGGATCGACTCGCTCGACCCCGCCCTGCGCCTGGCCGTCGAAGCGCTGTGCCTCGACGAGCGCTCCGCCCTCGACGGCAGCGCCGGGCCCGCGTGTGCCGCGGGATACGACGCCGGACTGCTCGACCGCGGCGGACGCACCGTCCCCCTCGTGCGCGACGCGGTCCGCGCGCGCCTGACGGCGGACCGCCTGCTCGAGCTGTACTCCGCCCGCCTGGTCAAGGACGCCGCCACCGTGCAGGCGCTGCTCGGAGGCGCGACCGACGAGCGGGTGGCATCCGCTCTGCTCGCCGACGGCGACCGCGAACTGTCGCGAGACCCGGCCAAGGCCGCGGATCTCTTCGCGGCGGCCGACCGCGCGGGCGCCGCCCCCGAGACCCTGGCACTGCGTCGCGCGCGCGCCGCGTGGGCCCTGGGCGACGTGGATGCCGCGGGCGCCTTCATCGACGGGATGCTGTCGAGCGCTCAGGCGCCGGATGACGCCGCGCTCGACATGGCCGCGGCCGTGTGGGCGGCACGCGGAGACATGGACCTCGCCGCGCAGGTGTACGGCAGCGGCGCCCCCGCCACGCCCGAGAGCCGCGCCAAGTGGCTGATCGCCGCCATCGCCGCCGGACGCACCGACCCCGCCACACCGTCGGATGGCGCGAACGTCCGCTCCATCCCCACCGCGCACGTCGTCTCGCTCGAGCTGCTGTCGCGCGGCCTGCGCGCCTCGCTCGGCGACCACGGCGACGAGGGGCTGCAAGACCTGGTGCGGGCCAGCGAGATGTACACCGCCTCCGCCAACGACGCCCCGCTGCCCGAGCTGCCCGCCGTCCTCGCGGCGCTCGTCGCCCTCCACCTCGGGGAGGCCGCGGTCGCCCAACGAGTGCTGGATGCCGCGATCGCCGGCGCTCAGGGCGGATCGTGGGCGGCACCGCGACTGCTCCTGTGGCGGGCGTGGGTCGCCCTGCAGCTGGAGCACGCCTCCGAGGCGGAGGCGGCGCTGCGGACCGCGACGTCCTCCGGTGGCCCCCTCTCGACGCGCGACCGCTTCCTCGCGGACGCCGTCGAACTGGGTCTGGTGCGCCGCAACGGGCAGCCGTCCGAGCTCGCCCCGGTCTGGCATCGGGCGCAGGACTCCCTCCTGCGCACCCAGATCGACCTCTACACGCTGATCCCGCTGGGCGAGTTCGCCCTCTCGGCCGCCCGGGTCGGCGAGTCCGACGCGGTGCGCTCGCACCTGCGCCGGGCGGAGCTGCTGCTGGAGCATCTCGGGCAGCCGGCACTGTGGGAATCGAGCCTGCAGTGGGCCGCCCTGCACGTGAGCATCCTGCGCGGCAGCCCCGACGAGCTGACCGTGCACGCCCGCGCGCTCCTGGCCGCAGCGGCGCACTCCCCGCTCGCGGCGCGGCTCGCCCGCGCCGGTCGGGTGTGGACGGAAGTCCTTACCGGCGCCGTCGACGTGGATGCCATCGAGGAGGCCGCCGCGGGACTGGCGGCCGCCGGCTTCGCCTGGGACGGCGCGCGCCTGGCCAGCCACGGCGCCAGCAAATCCAGCGATCGACGCGTCATCGCCCGCCTCCTCGCCTGCGCGCGTCACCTGCACCCGCGCGAACGCGCCGAAGCCCCGGTCGCCGCTCCCGCGACGTCGGCCGACACCGGGCCCATCGCCGCCCCCGTGCGTGCGGCGGAGCCCGGCGGCATCCTGAGCGAACGGGAGCGGGAGGTCGCGGCGCTGGTCCTGCAGGGCAAGACCTACGCCGAGATCGGCGAGGAGATCTTCATCTCCCCGCGCACCGCGGAGCACCACATCGCGCGCATCCGCCGCCGACTCGGAGCCACGTCGCGCTCCGACCTGATGGCCCGCCTGCGCATGGTGCTCGAGGACGACGTCCGCGCCCCGATCACGGGCGCCGAACAGACACGGACGGTCGGGGTCCTGGCATCCGCCAACCCCCTATGACCCGTCCTGCGCTATGGGGGTTCCCCCCGACGCGCACACGCACCCCCTCGACCTAACGTCGAACCAAGGAACAACCGTGAGGAGACCCAATGAGCGTCACGCTGGCGACCATGGCAGATGCGCTGATCGAATTCATCCTGAGCCTGCTGCGTGACCCGCAGGCCGCAGCCGAGTTCGAAGAGGACCCGGAGGGCGCGATGGCAGCCCGCGGCCTGAACAACGTCTCGTACGCGGACGTGTGCTCGGTGGCCCCGGTCGTCGCGGAGAAGCCCTCCGTCGCCCCGAACCCGCAGCCGGCCCCCGTGCACGTCAAGCCGGAGCACGACAACCCGGTGGTGCGCGAGATCAAGACGATCACGAACCAGCTGTCGTACACCCACATCGACGACCGCGACACGATCATCGACCAGTCGGTGAACCAGAACATCTGGGCCAATGGCGACGTCAACCAGACCTTCGGCAACGAAGCCGTCGTCGCCTCGGGCGACAAGGCCATCGCCGCCGGCAACGACGTCGACCAGGACACCACCCTGGACCAGTCGACCGACATCAACGCGGGCAACGACGTCAACATCGGCAACGAAGAGACGAACACCGACATCGACGGTTCCTACAACGAGAACACCGAGAACACCGAGAACACGGACAACTCGACCGACATCGACCTCACGGACTCGGCGAACGACTCCTCCACCGACGTGACCGTGGGCGACTCGTTCAACGACACCACCGACACGACGGTGGACACCTCGGTCGACGAGGACACCACCGTGGTGTTCGACTCGGGCAACGACTACGTCATCGAAGACACGACGGATGACACCCTCTGACACGCCCTCGGAACGGCGGGTGGGCTCGAACGAGCTCACCCGCCGTTCCGGTGCGTCCGCCCCTTCCGCCGCCCGCTCCGAGGTGCGCCGCTCACCGGCACCGCCGGCGTACCAACCTGCGGCGAAGCCGTCGGCACCGGAACGTCCCGCGCTCCACGACAAGGCCGCCGCCCCGGTGATGGTGAAGATGCCGCCGCCCGCCGCGGTGCGCTTCGCGCAGATTTCCTGGGTGCTGAGCCTCATCGTCGGCGCGATCGGCGTCGGCTATCTCTTCATCATCCGAGAGTCGCTGCGGCCCGACATCGAGGCGCTCGTGCGCGCCGTCGACGATTCCCGTCCCGCCGAGACGGTCACCACGGCGTCCGACATCGTCTATTGGTGCGTGTTCGGCGGTCTCGTGGCCGTCCTGCTCGTGCAGGTGACCTCGCTGGTGTCGTTCAACAACCGCCGCAACAACGCCCGCTGGTGGATGCTCGGCATCCTCGTCTTCCAGACGATCGTCTTCCTCGCGGCACGGCAGTTCGTCGTGCTGGGGGAACGCGGCATCCCGCTCGAGCGCGTGCTGCTCATCCAGCTGGGCCTGTCGGCCCTGGGGCTGCTGTTCTCGCTGATCCCGGCGGCTCTACGCTGGACCCGACGAAAGCACGACATCCGCCGCGGAGTCGGCGGAGGCGTTCCCGAGCTGTGACGACGGGGCGGTGTCCGAACCGAGCAGGTCGGATGCCGCCCCCTCCACGCTGCGCACCACACCGCGGCACAGATCCGCCGTGTGCCGGTCGGTCAGCGGCGACTCCGCGATCGAGCGCCAGTGCGTGAGCAGGTCGTCGACGCGTTCGCGCTGCACGCGCGGCTCGGCGTCATCGCTCAGACCGAGACGACGCGCCGCGGACAGCCCGCCGCCGCCGACGATGCGCTCCGCCTCGGCGAGGGTCGCGGCATCGAGCTCGGGCGGCGCCGTCCGCAGCTCGGCGAGCAGCGACAGCTCGCGCAGATCGTGGCTCTGCGCCGTGAGCCGCTCGATGGCGCTGAGGATCCCCGCGGTGTTCTGCTTCGGTCGCTCGCGCACGAGCCGCTCGACGCTGTGCAGGATGCCACGAGCCTTGAGCGCGAACGCACGCCCGCGGAACTGATCCTCCACGAAGCGCTGCACCTCGATGAGACCGCTCTGCTGGACCAGCCGGTCGGACAGCGCCGACGACGAGGAGGCGCCACCGCGGATGAGCGCGGCGGCCAGACGCACGCCGAACAGGCCGAAACGGCGCAGGAGTCCGCGACGGATCTCCACGCTCAGCGCCGTGTCGTCGGTGGCACGGGTGAATCGATCGACGGTCAGCAGCAGACGGTCACGCGCGGCGCGGTCCATCATCGCGATGTGGCGCAGCGCGATGAACTCGCTCTCGCGGAGCGTACGACCGCCCTCGGCGAGCAGACCGGCCACCGGGATGACGTCGAGCGCGAGCGAGCGCAGCTCGCCGTCGCGACGGTAGCGGTCGGCGATCTTCGCCGCCGACAGGAGCGAGTCGATGCGTCCCGACCCGATCTCGTCGGCGCGCGAGAGCGCCGCGAGGGCGTTCACCGTCTGCGATTCGCCCGCGGCGGTGTCGCGGAAGGCCTCGAGGAACTTGAGGTCCTCGGCGTGCACGTGCCGGAGCAGGTAGATGATGGCATCCGCCGCCGTGGGCGTGTCCTTCGGGATGAAGAAGTCGGTCGAACGCGCCGAGTTCTCCACCGTGAGCGAGGCGATGCCGGGGGTGTCGATGAGCACGGTCGAGCGCAGGTTCTCGCTCGGCCAGGCCACGTCGATCCACGCGACCTCCTCGGCGCTGTAGCCGCCCATGTCGAGTACGAGACGACCCTCGGACCGACGCACGGGACGCGAGATGCGCCGGCCGTCGTGCATGCGCAGATCGACCCGCGCGGTGGACCCGTAGCGGTACCACGTGATGGTGCGCGTGCACTCCCCCGCGTCGGTGGGCGCGATGCGCTCCCCGATGAGCGCGTTCAGCAGCGTGGACTTGCCCGCCTTGACGATGCCGGCCACGGCCAGGCGCAGCGGCTCGCGCAGACGTCCGCGGAACGACTCGAGCACCTCGACCGCGGCCGCGTCGTCGCCGTACGCCTCGAGGGCGTCGTCGACGATGCGCGCGACCTCGGGCAGACCGGCGCTCATCGGGCGACCGCCGCACGGGCCGGACGCGCCGACTCGAGCTCGGCGGCGGGGATGCGCCCGCGCAGCGCCTCGATCTCGCGCAGCTGCGCGTGCAACTGCGTGATGCGCTTGTCGCGATCGGCCGTGTAGGTGGCCGCGGCCTGCTTGGCCACCAGCACCGAGTCGCTCAGGGAGCGGTGCAGCTCCTCGGCGATCGAGCCGAAATGGTCGCGCGCCGTGCGCTGCACGATGCGGAGGCGGTCCTTGAGCTGCTTGCCCACCTGGAAGACGGTGTCCTCGATGTGGCGGCGCAGGAGGTTCTTCGCTTCGTTCTGACGACGGAGGAGACGGGTGGACATGTCCTCGCGATACGCGCGGCGCCCCACGAGCACGCCGGCCAGCAGCGAGAGCGGGTTGATGAGCGACAGACCGACGATGCTCGTCGCCAGACCCACCATGAGCACGCCGCCGTACGAGCCGCGCACGCCGATGTAGATCTTCTCGGCGGCACCCATCTTGCCGTCGTCGAGGTGCTGGAGCTCCTCGACCGGATCCAGCAGACCGTCGGTGCTCGCGACGTCGATGAGCGGGATCGATTCCTCGCCCATCCGGAACTCGTCGGCCACCTGCTCGGCCAGCCACTGCGAGCGCTCGTTCGTCCAGACGAACGTCTCGGACACCGCCGCGTTGACGCGCTGGTCCACCCACTCGGCGATCTGCTCCCAGATCGGGCCCGGGTCGCCCTCGTCGATCGCGGCCTCCCCCTCGCGCTGCACCTTGCGCAGACGGTCGCGCAGATCGTGCTCGGTGTCGGCGATGAGGTCGGCGATGCCGTCAGAGAGGGTGACCTGCCACCGCGAGGTGCGGCTGCGGAAGTCGTCGGCCTTGGCCTTGGCGTCCTCGAGGCGGGCGATCATGCCCGGAGTGTCCTCGGGGTGCTCGAGCGCGTTCAACTCCGTCTTGACGGTGAGCGCGAGCTGGTCCGCGACCGTCATCAGGTCGTGGACGGCGGCCCGGCGGTTGAGGTCCTCCGCTTTGCCCAGCACGTCACGGCGCAGGTGCGCCACCAGCTCGGGGAAGCCGGACTCCTCGTTCAGGTCGCGGTCCTGCTGCTCGGCGGCGAGCAGGCGCAGGTCGCTGGAGACGGCGAACACGGGGACGTCGTCGATGCGCACGCCGAGCTCGTCGAGGTGCTTCTCGTCGACACGCTGGATCTCGCGCCACTCGGGGTACAGGTCGGTCTTGGACAACACCGCCGCGACGTTGGGCGAGATGCGCATGGCGTGCCGCAGGAACTGGATCTCGGGCTCGGTGTACTCCTGCGAGGCGTCGGAGACGAGCAGCACCGCGTGGGCCGTGGTCAGTGCCGCGAGGGTGGCGAGCGAGCGCGTGGACTCGAGCCCGCCGACACCGGGTGAGTCGACGATGCGCAAGCCCCCCTTGAGGATCTCGCGGGGCAGGAGCACCTCGGCGCCGACCACGTCGCCGTCCTGCTCGTCGTCGGCGCGGGAGGTGACGTAGTCGGAGAGCCGATCGAAGGGGATGTCGACGCGGCGGATCTCGTGCGATTCCCCGCTCTCGCGGCGCACGAGCACGGTCGCGGAGGGCTCCTCGGCATACCCGACGGAGGTGGGCACGCTCGTGGCGATGTCGTCATCGACGGCGCACGCGGGGGCGTTGATGAGGGCGTTGACGAGCTTGCTCTTGCCCTGTTTGAACTGCCCGACGATCACGACCCGCACGTGCGGGTCCTGCAGCCGAGACCGGGTGGCCGTGAGCTTCTCGACGAGGTCCTCACGACCGACCGCACCCGAGTACGCGCGAGCGCGTTCCACCAGGGGACCCAGCTCCGCGGGCGCCGGCGGTCGGTTCGACGTTCCGCCCGGGGCGGCGCCGTTCTCGGCGCGGGAAGTCGTGGGCTGGGCCGGTGCGGACACGCGGGTACCTCTCGGTCGGGGCCGACGCCTCTTCGGCGTCGAAGGGGAATGGGGACGACGATAGCCCCGGGCGGGAAATCCCGCCCAGGGCTACCGTCAGACGCTTCCGTGTGTACGGATGGCTGATCAGACCTCGACGTCGAAGTCGGGGAGCTGAACGTCCACGACCTCGGAGTTGCCGGAGCCCCAGACGACGTCGGCGTTGATCGTCCAGTTCTCGGTCTCGGTCGTCGAGAAGTCCTCGTTGAACGAGTCCGTCACGTCGACGTTGAGCGAGCCGTCGTTGTAGGAGTTGTCGATCGACCAGTCCTGCGAGTTGTCGGTCAGCTCGACCGAGATGTCGGTCGTGTTGCCGACGTTGTCCCACGTGGTGATCTCGGTGGTGTTGTTCATGTTGATGTCGCCTTCGAGCGACGTGATGTTCGTCGACGCGTCCAGCGAACGCGAGATCGAGACATCGTCGCCAGCGGCGACCGCACCCTCACCCGAGGCGGAGACGGCGCTGTTGGCGAACGATTGCGAAACTCCGCCGCCGGCCAGGATGTTGCCGTTGACCGACTGGTCGAGGATCGTGGCCTGGCTGTGGATGGAGGCATCGCCGCCGCCGAAGCCGGCGAAGCCCTGGAAGCCGGTGTTGTACTCGCGCACACCCGCGTTGGTGGAGTTGTCGGTCATCGACTCGTCCAGGTAGGTGTTGTGCGAGTCGACCTCGATGACCGCGTCCACCGAGTTGTCCGAGTTGTCGGAGTTGTCGTTGAACGAACCGTCGATGTCCCAGTCGGTGTTGCCGGAGTCGACGTTGCCGGAGTCCACGACGGTCGTGTCGGTGGAGGTGTTCTCCTCCACCGAGGTGTCGACGTTGCCGACGTTGTCGAGGTCGACACCGAGGTTGGTGGAGTTGTTGGTGGTCGACGTGTTGCCGACGTTCACCCAGCCCTCGTTGCCCGAGTCGGTGATGTTGCCGATGTCCCAAGTCATGATCTGTGTCTTTCCTGTCTCGTGTGACGCTTAGCCGACGAAGGGGAGGGTGGTGTCGACCGAGTTGAAGCTGTCGACGACGGCCTCGATGTTGACGTCGATGTCCGTGGTGCCCTCGAAGACGTCCGAGGTGTTGAACGAGCCGTCGACCGCGTAGTTCTCGGAGAGGTCGTTGAACGAGTCGGTGACGTCGATGACCGTGGAGCTGTCGGTGTAGGAGTAGTCGAGGTTGTACTCGTTCATCGAGTCCGTGATCGTGGTGACCGTGGTCTCGTTGCCGATGTTGATGTCGCCACCGGCGATGATGTTGGTCGACTGGTCGACGTCGTAGCTCCAGTCCACGTCGCCGCCGGCCGCGATGGAACCCTCACCCGAAGCGGAGACGGCCGAGTTCGCGAAGCCCTGCGTGACGTCGCCCTCGGCGGCGATGTTCTGGTTGACCGACTGGTCGAGGATCGTGGAGTTGCTCCAGATCTCGGTGTGGCCCGAGCCGGCGGCCGCGGCCGAAGCCGAACCCGAGGCACCCCAGATACCCGTGTTGTACTCGCGCACACCGGCGTTGATGGAGTTGTCGGTGGTCGAGGCGTCGGTGAACTCGTTGTACGAGCCCTCGGTCCAGTCGAGGTCGACCGAGTTGTCGGAGTTGTCCGAGTTGTCGTTGCCCGAGTCCGTGATGACGGTCGACTCGTTGTTCGAGCCCTCGTTGAACGAGCCGTCGACGTTGGTCGTGGTCTCGTCGGTGATGACGGTGTCGTTCGTCTCGTTGAACGAGTCGGTGGCGCCCAGGTCGGTGTTGACCGAGTTGTCCTCGTTGACCTCGTTGAGCGAGTCCGCGATGACCGTGTTGAGCGAGTTGTTGATGTCGCCGGTGGTAGGCATTTCTTCCATCCCATTTCCCGGGCCGCGGCCCGCAGGTGCTGTTCGTACTGTCGAGATTAGGAACGGCCCCGTTTTCCGACATCGGGGGCACCCCCGGTATCGGGGAGGGGGTCCCCCGGGGTTTCGGGGAGGGGGGAGGGGGGTGAGGTTCGGGGATCGGCTCTCCGGGCCCCGGGGCCGCACCCGGGGCTCCCCCGATCGAGGGAGCCCCCGCCACCTAGGCTTGTCGGCGTGGACACCGCCGAGCTCACCGCCCTGCTGACCCCCGAGGGGCTGCGCCTGCTCGACGAGGTGGGTCCCCTCTCCTCGGTGGACGACGCCGCCCGTGCCGTGTCGCGTCTGCGCGGGGCGGGGCACTCCCCCGACCTCGTCTCGGCGGTGGTCGGTCAGGCGCGGCTGCGCGTGCGCGCCGCGACGAAGTTCGGCCCCTTCGCCGACCGGATGCTCTTCACCCGCGCCGGCCTCGAGCAGGCCACGCGTCTGCCGATCGCGGCGCGCCACGCCGGCCGGTTCCGTGCCGCGGGCATCGGCAGCGTCGCCGACCTCGGGTGCGGTATCGGCGGCGACGCCCTGGGGCTGGCGGGGCTCGGCATCCGGGTCCACGCCGTCGACGCCGACGAGGTGACCGCCGCGATCGCCGCCTTCAACCTCGCCCCGTTCGGCGAGGCCGCCACCGTCGCGCACGCGCGCGCCGAGGAGGTCGATCTCGAGGGGATGGATGCCGTCTGGCTCGACCCCGCGCGCCGCACCGCGGGACACTCCGAGACGCGTCAGGTCGCCTCCGCCGAGTGGTCCCCCTCGCTCGAGTGGGTCTTCGAGCTGCTGCGCACCACCCCGGGCGGGGTGAAGCTCGGCCCCGGCTTCGACCGCGAGCGGATCCCCGACGACGTCGAGGCGCAGTGGATCAGCGCCGACGGCTCGACGATCGAGCTCGTCCTGTGGGCGGGCGCGCTCGCGCGGGAAGGCGTCCGGCGAGCGGCCCTCGTCGTCCGCGGCGACGACGCGTTCGAGCTGACCGCCCCCGCCGACACCGCCGACGTCGACGCGCGGGACCTCGGGGCGTTCGTGCACGAACCCGACGGCGCCGTGATCCGCGCGCGTCTCATCGGCGAGGTCGCCCGCGCCCTCGACGCCGGCATGCTGTCCCCCGGGATCGCCTACCTCACCTCGGACGCTCCCCTGACGAGTCCCTTCGTGTCGTCGTTCCGCGTGCGCGAACAGCTGCCCGCCGACCCGAAGAAGCTCGCGCAGGCGCTGCGGGTCCGAGGCATCGGCACGCTCGAGATCAAGAAGCGCGGCGTCGACGTCGACCCCGCGGTGCTGCGCAAGAAGCTGTCGCTGCGGGGCGAGGAGTCGGCGACGCTGCTGCTGACCCGGGTCGGCTCGAAGCGTCTGGCCCTTCTCGCCGACCGCGTCTGACGGCGAGTCTCAGCCGACCGCGAGCTGTGAGAAGCCCCAGACCAACCATCCCGCGCTGAAGGCGATCGAGAGCAGCGCCAGCGCGAGCGCCCACGCGGCGACGCGACGGCTGTCGTACCGACGACGGAGTGAGACCGCGGCGAGGATCGCCCCCACGGCGCCGAGCGGCACCAGCCACCCCGTGAAGAGGGCGGCCGCGAGGGCCACGATCGACACGGTCAGGGCCCAGGGCGCGAACGACGGCGGGGTCGGCGGTACGGGCGGGACGTAGGGGATGAGGTGATCGCCGAACGCCGCCATCTCCAGCTGCGCGGTCGGCAGACGTCCGTCGTCGTCGGCGGACGACGTGTCGCCACCGTCCGCGGGGACCGCCTCCGGCAGGGGAGGCGCAGCGGCGCCGTCCTTGCGCGAACGGCGCGTGGGCGGGGGCACCTCGGTCACGGGGCTGTCCCCGCTCGGCGCGCCGGGGGCGCGGCATCCGGGTCTTCGGCCACCTGGATCTCGGTCACGGGGAGGGTGGAGTCCGCCCCGAAGGCCAGGGTCGAGGGGCGACGCCCCGAGGAGATGAGCTCCGCGGCGAGCGCCGCGATCATCGCGCCGTTGTCGGTGCACAGGCGCAGCGGCGGGATGCGCACGGCCACCCCGGCGGCTGCGGCGCGTTCGAGGGCGACGTCGCGCAGGCGCTTGTTGGCGATCACTCCCCCACCCAGCAGCAGACGCGGCACGCCGAAGCGGGCACAGGCGTCGAGAGCCTTGGTGACCAGCACGTCGACCACGGCCTCGCGGAACGACGCGGCGACGTCGGCGACCGGCACCGGTCGGCCCGCGGCCTCGTGCTGCTCGACCCAGCGCGCCACGGCCGTCTTCAGGCCCGAGAACGAGAAGTCGTAGCGGTGGGATGCCATGTCGGAGGCGCGCGAGAGACCGCGCGGGAAGCGGATCGCGGTGGGGTCGCCGTCGGCTGCGGCGCGGTCGATCTCGGGACCGCCGGGGTAGGGCAGCTTCAACAGACGCGCGACTTTGTCGAAGGCCTCTCCCGCCGCATCGTCCATGGTCTCGCCGAGCAGCTCGACGTCGCTCGTGAGGTCGCGCACGAGCAGGAGGGAGGTGTGCCCGCCGCTGACGAGCAGCGCCACGGTGGGGTACTCCAGCTCGCCCGCGTCGGCGTCGAGGATGTCGGCGGCGATGTGCCCGACGAGGTGGTTGACGGCGTACAGCGGCTTGTCCAGCGCGACGGCGAGGCCCTTCGCGGCGCCGACGCCGACCATCAGGGCCCCGGCCAGGCCGGGACCGCTCGTCACGGCCACGGCGTCGAGGTCGGCGAGGGTGACGCCGGCCTCGGCGAGCGCCGCGTCGATCGAGGGCTGCAGCGCCTCGAGGTGGGCGCGGGCGGCGACCTCGGGCACGACGCCGCCGTAGCGGGCGTGCTCGTCCATGCTCGAGGCGATCGTGTTGCTCAGCAGCTGCCGACCGCGGACGATGCCGATGCCGGTCTCGTCGCAGCTGGTCTCGATGCCGAGCACGAGGGGCGCGTCCATCAGCACCATCCCTTTCCGGAGGTGGTCGTCGTCACGGATTCGGACGAGGGCACCGGGGGCGGATCTCCCGGCACCTGCGATCCGATTCCGTGCGACCGATCCGAATCTGCGAGACCGGATGCCGAGATGCCCGCTGTTTCCGCCCGCCGCGCGGCCCAGCCGCGCAGATCGAGTTGCATGACGATCGCGTCGACGTCGTCAGGTTGGTAGTAGCGCGGACGGCGGCCGACCTCGGCGAACCCCTCGGAAAGGTAGAGCGTCTGCGCGACCGGGTTGTCGGCGCGCACCTCGAGGGAGACGTCGTGCACGTCGCGACGCACGGCCTCCTCGAGCAGCGCCGTCAGCAGGGCGCGGCCACGCCCCCGCCCGCGCGCGGCCGCGGAGATCGTGATCGTCTGTACATCGGCATCCCGTGCACCGCGCACCGCCCGCAGACCCGCGTAGCCGACGAGCCGACCGGCCTCCTCGACCACGACGTACCAGCCGTGCGGTGACGCGAGCTCTTCGCGCATCATCGCCGGGCTCCACGCGTCGGTCGGGAAAGAGGCGTGCTCGAGCGCCATGATGCCGTCGAGATCGGCGAGGGTCGCGGTGCGCATGGTCATCAGCTCACCCGCTTGGGAGCGTGCGCGGCGACCACGTCGGGGCTGCGCAGGTACAGCGGCTCGGAGCCGGCGAGGGTGCGGCCGGCGTCGAGGGCGCGCGCCGCGGCGAGCGCGATCATCGCGGCCGAGGCGGTCGTCGCGTCGTAACGGCGGGCGCCGGCGGCGTCGAGCCGGGCGTCGAGGTCGTCGCGGGGGCTGAGCTGTGCGTCCGACACCCGGACGGGCAGGCCGTCGTCGTCGATGCCCTCGTAGACGCTGTAGGCGAACTCCTTGCGCCGCGCGTCGGTGACGACGGCGAAGCGACCGGTGTCGCCGCCGGTGAGCGCGTCGGAGAGGAGGAGGCCGAGGGCGATGCCGTCGTGACTGGGCACGGGGACGGCCGGGATGCCGCGACCGAGGGCGTACACGCGGGCGGTGGCGATGCCCACCCGGAGCCCGGTGAAGGGCCCGGGACCCATGCCGATCGCCACGTGCGTGGGAGCGGGCGCGGCGGCGGTGGCCCGGCGCAGCAGATCGCCGATGACCTCGGCGTGCCCGAGGGGGTTCGCGCTCTGCTCGTCGGCGAGGATCTCGCCGTCGCGCGCGATCGCGGCGACGGCCGTGCCGAGCGAGGTGTCGATGCCGAGGATCACCGTTCCAGCGTATCCGCCGCCCCCGACGCCGAGCGTTCCGAGGCATCCGCTGCCCCGCCCGGCTCCGAAGAAGGGTCATGGACGTCCTCGACCTGGGCCTGCGCCGCGTCGTCGTCCCCACGGCGGTGGGGCCGATCGTCGTGCGTGCGGGGCGGTCGTCGGGCAGTCCCGTGGCCACGGTGCTCCTGCACGGGGCGGCCGGGTCGTGGCGCACGTGGATGCCGATGATCGCGGCATCCGACGACCTCCGCCTCCCCCTCTCCGACGTGATCGCCCTCGACCTGCCCGGGTGGGGCGAGACGCCGGGCCCGGTGCCCGACCCGGCCGACCTGGCCGTCGCGGTGGCCGCCGTGGCCCGGGCGCTCGGGTATCCCCGGTGGCGGATCATCGGCCATTCCCTCGGCGGGGTCGTCGCCCTCGACGTCGCGGCACGGTTCCCCCGCGAGACCGTCGCGGTGGGGGTGATCTCCCCCAGCGGGGCGGGAGCGCGCACCGTGACCCGACGACCGCTGGCCGGCGCGATCCGCCTGCCCTGGCTCGCCGGGATGGTCGTGGCGATGCGCGTCCTGCGCCTCCTCGGTCCGCTCGCCGGTCCCCTCTTGCGACTGCTGCGACGCACCGGGGCGCTGCGCGCACTCGCGCGGCCGTTGTTCCGGCATCCGGGATCGGTCGACCGGGCCGTGACCGACGCTCTCGCGACCGAGATCCGCCCGACGGCGTTCCTCGCGGCCGTGCGCCTGTCACGCCATCACGACGACGGCGTCTGGCGACGGATCCTCTGCCCGGTCCGCTCGGTGCGAGGAGAGCACGACGTGTTCGTCGCCGCGAGCGACGCCCGCGCGTGGGCGCGTCTCATGCGCGACTACGACGACCGCGAGCTCGCCGACAGCGGCCACTTCGCGCACGTCGAGCAGCCCGCGGCGACCCTCCGGGCGCTGCGCGAGGTGTGGGCCGCGCACCGCGTCCCGGGCGACGGTCGACGTCGCCGTCACGGTTCGCGCACGACGACGATCTGAGCGCGACCCGCCTCAGGGGCGACGCGAGATCGTGACGGTGCGCGGAGCGTCGGCGTCGAGTTCGACGGTGTGCACGGCGATCTCGCCGCACGCGTTGTCGACCCCGCGCCCTCCGACCTGGCGTTCGATCTCGACCTCCCACCACGAGTCCGCGAGGTGCTCCGCGACACCGCGGCCCCACTCCACGATCACGACGGAACCGGTGACGTCGATGTCGAGGTCGTCGAGCTCGACCGCGGCACCCAGACGGTAGGCGTCGACGTGCACGAGCGGCGTTCCGCCCGACAGCGAGGGGTGGGTGCGAGCGATCACGAACGTGGGGCTCTGCACCGGACCCCGGATGCCGAGACCCTCGCCGATGCCCCGGGTCAGGGTCGTCTTGCCGGCGCCGAGCGGACCGGTGAGCACGACCACGTCGCCCGGTTCCAGAGCACGGCCGAGCGCGCGCCCCAGCTCCTCCATGTCGGCCGGGCCCGCGATCTCGCGCTCGCCCAGCAACTCCTCGGAAACGCTCACGCTCCCACCTCCCGTCGCGGCACGCGCGCACCGACGCGCGTGACGATCTCGTAGTCGATGGTGTCGGCGGCATCCGCCCAGTCCCGCGCCGCGGGGACACCGAGGGTCGGGTCGCCGAAAAGGACGACCTCGTCGCCGACCGCGACGGGGTGGTCGCCGACGTCGACGACGAACTGGTCCATCGCGATGCGGCCCGCCACGGTGAAACGGCGGCCGCCGATCGTCACCGGCCCGCGGTCCGACGCCTGTCGGGGGACGCCGTCGGCATATCCCAGCGGCACGAGCGCCAGAGTCGTGTCGGTCTCGGTTCGGTACGCGTATCCGTACGACACCCCGGTTCCCGCGGGCACACGGCGGACCGCGGCGACCGCCCCGCGCAGGGTCATCGCGGGACGAAGCCCCAGGTCGGCGGACGACCGGTCGTGGAACGGCGAGATGCCGTAGATGCCGATGCCGATGCGCACCGCGTTCAGGCGAGCCTCGGGCAGGGCGATCGCGGCGTGCGTGGCCGCGATATGGCGCAGCGGCGGGTTCAGCCCCGCGGCGGCGGCGAGCACGACGCCCTCCTCGAACTTCGCCAGCGCCGCACGGTCGTCGGCCTCGCTCGTGTTCGAGAGGTGCGAGAAGAGCCCGACGACCCGGAGCCGCCCGATGCGTTCGAGGCGCGCGGCCTCGGAGAACACCACGCGCCAGTCCGCGGGCGCGATGCCGTTGCGTGAGAGCCCCGTCTCGATCTTCAGGTGGACGGCGGCGGGCCGGTCGCCCTGCGCCGCCTGACCGGCGCGCAGCAACTGGTCGATGTCGGAGATCCCGAGCTCGATGTCCTCGTGCACCGCCTCGACGAACGACGCCTCCGGGGCGTGCAGCCACGCGAACAGCGGCGCGCGGACACCCCGGCGCCGCAGGGCGAGCGCTTCGTCGATGTCGGAGACGCCGATACGGGTCGCCCCGCCGCGCAGCGCCGCGAGGGCCGCGCGATGCGCGCCGTGCCCGTACCCCTCGGCCTTGACGACCGCGATGACCTCGACACCGGTGAGCCGGCGCAGGTGACGGACGTTCTCCGCGATCGCGTCGACGTCGATGAGCGCTTCTCGCAGCACTCCCGGTGCCATTCTCATGCGGTGTCCTCTCGGGTCGGCGGCGCGCCGGTTTCGGCGATCACGTACGCGGTGGCGAGCCCCGCGTCGTGCGACATCGACAGGTGCACGGCGGTGATCCCGCGCGCGGCCACGGTCGCGGCCGTCTCGCCGCTCAGGGCGAAGGCCGGGCGCCCGGACGGCTCCGACGTGACCTCGATGTCGGTCCAGTGCACGCCCTCCGATCCCCCGAGCGCTTTGATGAGCGCCTCCTTCGCGGCGTAGCGCGCCGCGAGCGAGCGGGGCTTGAGCACGCGCTCGGCGGGAGCGAAGAGCCGTGCCAGCAGGCGCGGGGTCCGGGCGAGATGCGCCTCGAACCGCGGCACGTCGACGAGGTCGACGCCGATACCGACGATCATGCGCTCTCCCCTCCTGGCCTCCCGTCCATTCTGCCGGTGTCCGCCGGTTCCGGGCGCCGACGCCGCGTCCCCGCCGGACCGGGTCGCCCCGGCCGCTCGCACGACCCCAGGACTCAAGAGAACGACGAGCGTCGGCGGACGCAGAAGGGGCCGGATGCCACCGGCATCCGGCCCCTCCCGAGATCGCGGTTACTCGACGGTCACCGACTTGGCGAGGTTGCGCGGCTGATCGACGTCGAGACCCTTGGCCTCGGCGAGGCCCATCGCGAAGATGTGCAGCGGCACGACCGCCAAGAGCGGCTCGAAGAGCGGAGCGGCGAGCGGAATCCGCAGCACCTCGTCGGCGGCGGGCAGCACGGCGACGTCGCCCTCCTCCGCGATCGCGATGACGCGGGCGCCGCGCGCACGGATCTCCTCGATGTTGGAGACGACCTTCTTGTGCATCTCGCCGGAGCCGCGCGGGCTCGGCACGACGACGAAGACCGGCTGACCGGGCTCGATGAGGGCGATGGGGCCGTGCTTGAGCTCACCGGCGGCGAAGCCCTCGGCGTGGATGTACGCCAGCTCCTTGAGCTTGAGCGCGCCCTCGAGGGCGATCGGGTATCCGACGTTGCGGCCGAGGAACAGCACCGACCGCGTGTCGGCCATCCAGTGCGCGAGCTGCTGGATGCGATCCTGCTCGGTCTCGAGCACGCGGGCGATCTTGCCCGGCACGGCCTCGAGCTCGGTGACCGCCTCGACGGCGACGACCGGGTCGATCGCGCCGCGGACGCGACCGACGTGCAACGCGAGCAGGTAGAGCGCCGTGATCTGCGCGACGAAGGCCTTCGTCGAGGCCACGGCGACCTCGGGGCCGGCGTGCGTGTAGACGATGGCATCCGATTCGCGAGGGATGGTCGCCCCCTGCGTATTGCAGATCGACAGCGTCTTCGCACCGCGTGAACGGGCGTACTTCACCGCCATGAGCGTGTCCATCGTCTCGCCGGACTGGCTGATCGACACCACGAGCGTGCGGGGCGAGAGCACCGGGTCGCGGTAGCGGAACTCGTGCGCGAGCTCCACGTCGACCGGGACGCGCGTCCAGGTCTCGAGCGCGTACTTGCCGACCATTCCGGCGTAGGCCGCGGTACCGCACGCGATGACGAGGATGCGGTCGATGTCGGCGAGGAAATCGTCGAGCCCCTCGAGCTCGGGGATCTCGACGCGACCCTCGTGGATGCGGCCGCGGAGGGTGTTGGCGACGGCCTCGGGCTCCTCCGAGACCTCCTTCGCCATGAACGACGACCAGCCGCCCTTCTCGGCGGCGGTCGCGTCCCACGTCACCTCGAACGCCTCGACCTCGACCGGAGCGCCCGAGAAGTCGGTGACCTCGACGCCGTCGGGGGTGATCGCGACGATCTCGTCCTGACCGATCGCGAGCGCGTTGCGCGTGTGCTCGACGAAGGCGGCGACGTCGGAGCCGAGGAAGTTCTCGCCCTCGCCGAGACCGATCACGAGCGGGGAGTTGCGGCGCGCTCCCACGACGAGACCCGGGTGGTCCTGGTGCATCGCGAGGAGGGTATACGCTCCCTCGAGCCGCGACACGACCGAGCGGAACGCCTGCACCAGGTCTTTCGTGCGCGCGTACTCGCGGCCGATCATGACCGCCGCGACCTCGGTGTCGGTCTCGCTGCGGAAGGCGAAGCCGTCGCCCACGAGCTCGCTCTTGAGCTCGGCGAAGTTCTCGATGATGCCGTTGTGGATGACGGCGAGCTTGTCGTCGTCGGCCAGGTGGGGGTGGGCGTTGGCGTCGGTCGGGCCGCCGTGCGTCGCCCAGCGCGTGTGGCCGATGCCGGTGGTGCCGTTCGGCATGGGCGAGGACTCGAGGTCGTCGCGCAGCACGGCGAGCTTGCCCGCGCGCTTGCGCATGTCGAGGTCGCCGTTGCCGTCGATCACGGCGATACCCGCCGAGTCGTACCCGCGGTATTCCAGTCGCGACAGACCCGCCAGAAGGATGTCCTGACTCTGCCGAGGACCCACGTAACCGATGATTCCGCACATGGAGGCCAATCCTACGTGGCGGGGCTGAGCAACCCCCGCCGCACACGGGCCGCCCGGGCGGCCATCCGCTCCCACGTCCCGTCGCGCACGAGCAGCAGGTCGAGGGCGATCATCGCGAGCGAGAACGGCCACAGGCCCAGCAGCACCGCGATCCCGAGGTGCATCCCCGTGATGAGCACCACCGCGACGTAGCGCGTCGGCTTCCAGAGGATCAGCACCGGGAAGAGCATCTGCACCCACAGCGCCGCCCACGTCGCCAGGGCCACCACCGGCGCCGACTGCCACGCGAGCTGGCTGAGGGCGGGAAGCACGTGGAACTGATCGATGCTGAGGGCGTAGTAGATGGCCGTGCCGTTCAGCCACTCCTCGCCCTGGAACTTCAGCACGCTGGAGACGAAGTACACGAGCAGGATCTGGAACACGCAGAGGATCAGCACCGTGTTGTGCGCCCAGATCCCGAGCCACGACGGTACCCCGCGCGGCATCCGGAGCGCGAACCGGGAGGGGCGGATGCCACGGCGCGTGCGGATCCACGCGTCGACCGAGAAGTGCCGGCTGAGGTCGGCGAACACGACGAACAGCAGCACGATGCGCATCAGCGTGTCGCCGCCGTTGCCGAGCAGGGTGCTGTTGGTCGACAGCCCCACCCAGAACACCAGCAGCACCGGAGTGACCCACCGGGTCTGGAACCCCACGAGGAAGAGCACCGCGAGCACCAGCAGGACGTGGAACGAGACCTCGAACACGACCGCGTTGTCCTTAGGGAAGAGCAGGCGCAGCGGCTCCCACCATCCGCGTCGGCTCGCCTCCGGCTCGACCCACCACGCACCGGCGCCCCACAGGTACTGCCGGTCGGCGTAGCTCGGCACGAGCACGATGAGCATCGCGATACCGAACAGGATCCGCAGGATCGAAAAGCCGATCGTGGAGTGCTTCCGCTCGATCAGCCACCCCTGCAGCCGGTTCCACAGCGCCGCGGGGGCCAGACGCTCCCGCAGGCTCGGCTTCTCGACGGGCGGCGCCTCGTCGATGGATGCCACCTTGTTCATCGTCCCGTGTACCTCTCGATGACTTCGTCGTAGATGGCGCGGACCTCGTCCGACGGCGCGACGGCGGGCTGACGCCACCCGAACGTCGTGTACGACAGCTCGCTCTGGCGCTCCTCGTCGAAACGGTGCAGGAAGTCGTTCGGACGGTCGTGCTGGATCCGCCAGCGCACGCGCTCGACGTCTCGGTCGAAGTAGGCGCTGCCGAACGCCGATGCGAAGCGCACGAGCATGTAGTCGTAGCGCAGGTAGCCGATCAGAGCGGCGCGGCTGCCGCCCATCTTGTCGAGCTCCTCGAGCAGCGCCTCGGGGTCCATCGGCGCGTAGGCGCCGTCGTTCGTGCCGCGGATGAAGGTGTCGCGCACCCGGTCGCGCTGGTCGGAGCTCAACGCCTGGTACCGCGTCAGAAAGGCCTGGGCGGCGTTGAAGCTGTTCTTCGAGATGCGCGAGGGAGTCGGGATGCCACGGGCCGACGTGAATTCGATGTCGGTCACGTCCACCCACTCGCTGCGCTGCAGCTCCCCGCCGTCGCGCCACTGGACCTGGATCTGGAGCGAGCGGTTCACCTTCATGATGTTCGGCGCGAACACGTTCCACCGTTGCGAGAAGTACGGCGAGAAGGCGGCCGACACGGCGGGACGCGTCGGGCTCGAGGTGATGGTGAACGACGCCGCCACGAAGGCGTAGCCGAGAACGATGGCGAGGGTCATGGCGGCGGCGACCGCCGCCATGACCCCGCCCGACCGCCGGGCGGAGGGACGCCCCTCCGACACCCCCGCTTCGGGGGCGCCCTCCGCCGTGGTGGTCATCGTCAGCGCTGCTCTCCGCTGGCGCTCCGTCGACGCACGGTCCACAGAGTCGCACCAGCGAGGATCAGTGCCGCCGCGATGCCGCCGGTGAGCGGACCGTTCAGGTCCACACCGGTGGCCGGGAGGGCTTTACCCCCACCGCCGGCCGCGGGGACGGGTTGGGCCGTCACCGTGAAGGCGGTGTTCTCCCGCTCGGTCGGGAGTTCACCCGAGACCGAACCGCGGACGTCCACACGGTGAGCGCCGAGCTCGAAGTCGGCGCCGACCGCGAAGGTCATGCGCGCCGAGCCCGAGGGGTCAGCGGTCACCGGGGTGAGCTCGAACGGGGTGGAGTTCACCGTGGCCGAGATGGTCTCGCCGGGCTGGAAGCCCGTGAGGATCACGGTCTGGGTCACGCCGGTTCCCCGGACGATCTGCGTGAGCGCGACGTCGGCGCGCGCCTGGGTGGTCACGCCACCGTCGGTCGCGTCGCTGTCGGTCGCGTCGCTGTCGGTCGCGTCAGCGTCGGTCGCGTCAGCGTCAGCACCGTCGGCGTCCACCGCGTCGGCGGCGTCAGCGTCCATTGCGTCGGTCGCGTCAGCGTCCATCGCGTCAGCGTCGGCGGCGTCAGCGTCCATTGCGTCGGTCGCGTCAGCGTCCATCGCATCGGCGTCCGTCGCGTCGGCGTCCATCGCATCCGCGTCCATCGCGTCGATGTCCAGCTGGTCCAGCGCGTCGGCGATGTCCAGCTGATCGATCGCGTCAGCGATGTCGAGCTGGTCAATCGCGTCGGCGATGTCGAGCTGGTCAATCGCGTCAGCGACATCCAGCTGATCGATCGCGTCGGCGATGTCCAGCTGGTCAATCGCGTCAGCGACATCCAGCTGATCGATCGCGTCAGCGACATCCAGCTGATCGATCGCGTCAGCGACATCCAGCTGGTCAATCGCGTCAGCGACATCCAGCTGATCGATCGCGTCAGCAACGTCGAGCTGGTCCAGCGCGTCAGCAACGTCGAGCTGATCGATCGCGTCAGCGACATCCAGCTGATCGATCGCGTCGGCCACGTCGAGACCGTCCGCGTCGAGGTCGAGGACATCCAGCGCATCCACGTCAGCGGCATCCGCATCCGCCACGTCGGCGTCGGCACCGTCGGCGTCCAGCACGTCCGCGTCGGCGTCGAGGACGTCGATGTCGGTCGCGTCGGCGTCGATCAGGTCGAGACCGTCCGCGTCGGCATCGACGTCGGCCGCGTCGGCGTCGATGTCCAGGGCGTCGAGGACGTCCGCCACATCGAGGTCGAGCACGTCCAGCGCGTCCACGTCAGCGGCATCCGCATCGGCCGCATCGGCATCCGCGTCCACCATGTCGGCATCCGCGACGTCCACGTCGGCGGCGTCGGCGTCTGCGGCCGCGGCGCTGATCGAGAACGAGGCGGTGTCGCTCGAGCCGTCGATGTCCTGCACGGCGGTGGCCGTGAACTCGCCCACGCCCACCTCGGCGAACGTGACGCTCCACGAACCGCTCGGCAGGACCGTCGCGGTCTCCACGTCGCCGTTGGAGAGCGTGACCTCGATCTCGGCGCCGGCCTGACCCGTGCCCGAGACGGTGACGGTGCGCGTCGCGTCCGGCTCGCCGACCTCGTACTCGGTGCCGTCGACCGGGGTGGTGATGGTCACCGGCGTGGCCAGCACGACCGAGAAGTCGACCGTGTCGGTCGATCCGTCGGCGTCCTGCAGGGCCGTGGCGGTGTAGTCGCCGATCGGCAGGTCCTCGAACGTGACGAACCACTCACCGTTGTCGGCGACGATGGTGTCCTCGATGGCGCCGTTGTCGAGCTCGACCGTGACGGTCGAACCGGGCGACCCCGTGCCCGAGACGGTCACCGTGGTGACGCCGTCCTCGGCTCCGACCGCGATCTCGGTGCCGTCCGCGGGCTCCTCGATCACGACGTCGGGCGTCTCGGCGATCGAGAAGTCGACCGAGTCGGTCGATCCGTCGATCTCCTGCGTCACGGTGACGGTGTAGTCGCCGACGGGCAGGTCCTCGAACGTCGCCGTCCAGGTGCCCTCAGGCGTGACCGTCACGGTCTGCGTCTCGTCGCCGATGACGACCTCGACGTCCGACCCCGGCGAGCCGGTACCGGTGACGACCACGTCGGACGTGTCATCGGCACCGGGGACCACGATGATCTGGTCGGGCGTCGGGGTGAGGATGGCGACGTCGGGCGCTTCGACGACCGAGAAGGTCACCTCGGCGGTGGTGCCGTCGGCATCCTGCGTGGCGGTCGCGGTGTACTCGCCGACCGGCAGGTCGGGGAACGTGACCGTCCAGGTGCCGCCTTCGCCCACCGTCGTCACCTGGTCTTCCTGACCGGGGATGGAGACGGTGATCCCGGCCTGGGGCTCACCGGTGCCGGTGATGGTGACGTCGGAGACGTCGTCGGCGTCGGGCACCACGAAGGCGGTGCCGTCCTCCGGGCTGACGATGGTCACGTCGGCGTTGTCGTCGAGCGCGTTCGGCCCGACGGTGGCGTTGGCCAGCTCGATGGTCGTCGCGATCGATCCGGGGAGGATCGTCACGATGACGCCCGTCTCGGAGAACACGCCAGGCGAAGGCTCGCTCTGGTTGTTGACGGTCACGGTGACGAGCTGCGGCAGGATCTCGTCCAGCGCGGGTGTCAGCAGCGTGGTCACCGGGGCGGCCACGCCCCCGACGGTCGCCCCGAGGTTCGTCAGCAGCGTCTCCAGGGGCGTCGTCAAACCGTCGACGAGTCCCTGCACGCCGCCTCCGAGCCCGAGGCCGATACCGAGCAGCTGAACGCCGGTGGTCTGGCCGTCGAGAAGAGCTCCGACCGTGGTGTTCACGGTGAGGACGTTGACACTGCCGAGGCCGAGGTTGACAGACGCTCCGCCCGTGACGCTGAGCCCGCGAACCGCGTCGACGAGAGCCTCGTTCACGTCGTCGACGAGACCACCGACCAGCGCGGCGACGGCGTCGCCGATCTCGCCGACCGTCTCGGACCCGAGGATGTTCGTTCCGGGAGCGAGGCCGTTGAGGGGCTGGATCGCGTCGAGGTCGACGATGATCTCACCCGTGGAGAGATTGATGATCACCCCGGGGTAATCGGGAGAGGTGACCTGCCCCTGCAGAAGCCCCGCGATCGCATCGGTGAGGCTCGTGGTGCTCACGGAGAGGTTCGCGGTGACCAGGCCTCCGAGCGGTCCGAGGAGCGCGGCGAGCGTGCTGTTCAGGCCGGTGTCGACGTTGTCGACCGCGCCCTGCGCGTCGGCGACCGCGGCGTTCAGGTCGGCCGTCAGAGAGGAGAGGGTCGCGCTGTCGATGACCAGCTGTCCGCCGGCGATCGTGTAGTCGCGGACCAGCTCGGGGTCGCCGTCCGCCGTCGACTGAAGAGAGGCGCGGGCCGAGACGGCATCCAGCGTGAGGTCCACCTCGGCCAGCTCGGCGACGAGATCGGCGGCGACGGCCCCGGCGAGGGCATCGACCGCTCCGCCGAGGCTCACGTTCAGGGGGCCGGTCGCGGGCGCGCCGGTACCGATGACACCGCCCGAACCGACCGCTCCCGAGGCGCCGACGGAACCGCCGTCGGGGTCGGCCTCGGCGTACTGCCCGACCACACCGAGGGAGCCGAGGTCGACGGGGACCTGGATGCCGCCGGGCACGGTGACGTTCACGACGCCCAGCGCCGTGAGGTCGAGGGTGTTGTAGTCGGTGACCGTCGGCTGGGTGCCGTTGTTGGTCGCCGCCGCGCCGTCGATCTCGGCGAGCGCGTCGAGGTCGATGAGGTTGAGGATCGAACCGCCCAGGAACGTCCCTGTCGCGTTCGAGGTGTCACCGGGGGCGGCGTTCGCGGCGGTGACGCCGCCGAACAGGGTCAGGGAGGCGGCCCCCACCGCCGCGGCCGTCTTGACCGCCGTCCGTCCTCCTCGGGAGCGGGACCAGAGTCCGCTCCTCTTCCGTGTCCCGGAGCGCCCGGGCGATGCCCCGGACGTCCCCACATCCTCGCGATCCATAGCGATGCTCCTGTACCTGGTGCTCGGGGAGCCGCGGATGCAGCACCCTCTGCGGCCTTCCGACAGCCGTGCAAACCATTCAAAGCGGCTATGTGCAGGCTGTGAATGCGAGCAGGTACGGGGATCGCTACCGGTCAACTCCGCCGAGGACACCGGTAGGTACTACTGAGGCGGCTGCGCACTCGGCACGCCGAGCGGCCCGTGACCGCGGGCGAGGGTGTGTCGGCGGTGCGCCGCTCAGAGCTTGCGCAGCAGGACCGACTCGACGGTGTGGTCCGCGCCCTTCTGTAGCACGAGCTTCGCACGATGGCGCGTGGGCAGCACGTTCTCTTCGAGGTTGGGGAGGTTGATGTCGCGCCAGTACCCGAGGGCGCGCGCCACGGCTTCGTCGTCGCTGATGTCGGCGAAGACGCGGAAGAACGACGTGGGATTGGTGAAGGCGTTGTCGCGCAGCGCCAGGAAGCGTTCGACGTACCAGCGCTCGATGTGCGCGGCCTCGGCGTCCACGTAGATCGAGAAGTCGAACAGATCTCCCACGGCCACCTCGTGCGGCGAGGGCGGGGGCTGGAGCACGTTGAGCCCCTCGACGATCACGACGTCGGGGCGATGGACGGTGACGTACGCGTCGGGCATGATGTCGTATCGCACGTGCGAGTAGAAGGGCGCCCGGGCCTCTTCGGCACCCGATTTCACCTCGCTGAGGAACTGCACGAGCGCGCGACGGTCGTAGGACTCCGGGAAGCCCTTGCGGTCCATGAGACCGCGACGCTCGAGCTCGGCGTTGGGGTACAGGAAGCCGTCGGTGGTGACCAGCTCCACGCGCGGGGTGTCGGGCCACCTGCTCATCAGCTCGCGCAGGAGCCGGGCGATCGTGGACTTGCCCACGGCCACGGAGCCGGCGACGCCGATCACGAAGGGGGTCGTGGCATCCGGTTCGCCGAGGAACTCGCTGGTGTCGGCGCCCAGGCGACGGGTCGCACGCGCGTAGAGGCTGAGCAGTCGGCTGAGCGGGAGGTAGACCTCGGCGACCTCGCGCGGGTCGAGGCGGTCGCCGATGCCCCGCAGCTGCACGATCTCGTTCTCGGTGAGGGGCTGTTCGAGACCGCCGGCCATGCGGGCCCAGTCGTCGCGGTCGATCTGGCGGTACGGGCTCAGCGACGGTGCGGGAGCGGCTGTCTCGGCGGCGGACACCCGCTCATGCTACCGGCGCGGGCATGCCCGGCCGTCGAGGCGCGGCAGGCGAACCCGGCCCGCCCACTACGCTCGGACCGTGCGCCTGGGAGTCCTCGACATCGGTTCGAACACGGTCCATCTGCTCGTCGCCAACGCGCGTGCGGGAGGTCGACCGACAGCCACGACCTCGCACCGCTCGGTCCTGCGTCTCATGCGCTACCTCCTCCCCGACGGGTCGATCTCGCCCGAGGGCGTGCGGGGCCTGGTGGATGCCGTCACCGCGGCGCGCGATCGCGCCCGCGCCGAGGGGGTCGACGAGCTCCTCGCGACGGCGACCTCGGCGGTGCGCGAGGCCACGAACGGCGAGCAGGTGATCGCGCTCATCGAGGAGGCGCTCGGGCAGAGCCTGCAGGTGCTCGGCGGGGAGACCGAGGCGCGCTACACCTACCTCGCGGTGCGCCGCTGGTTCGGGTGGTCGGCGGGACAGATCCTGTTGTTCGACATCGGCGGCGGCTCGCTCGAGATCGCCGGCGGCGCCGACGAGCTGCCCGACCTGGCCGAATCGGTCCCGCTCGGCGCCGGTCGCTCCACCGTGCGGTTCCTGCCGCACGACCCGCCCGCCGCCGACGAGATCGACGCGCTGCGTCAGCACGCGGCATCCGTCCTCGCCCCGGTCGCGGAGCGCTTCGCGGCCCTCCCCCGCCCCGACCACGTGATCGGCTCGTCCAAGGCGATCCGTTCGCTCGCGAAGCTCGCCGGCTATCCCGTGCCCGGGTGGTCGGGCATCGACCGCATGGTGCTGCCGCGGCGTGAGCTGAAGGACTGGATCCCCCGGCTCGCCCGCATCCCCGCCGACGCTCGCGAGGCGCTGCCCGGGATCACCGCCGACCGCACGTTCCAGATCGTCGCGGCGGCGATCGTGGTGGAGCGCGCGATGAAGGCGATGGACGTCGACGAGCTCGAGGTCTCGCCCTGGGCGCTGCGCGAGGGCGTGCTGCTGCGCTACATCGAGTCGCTCGAGTACTGACGACGACGGCTCAGGGTCCCCGGAGAACGGTGGCCCTGAGCCGTCGAGAACGACGATCGCTACAGCGCCAGACGCTCCCGCACGACCTCGGCCAGACGGTCCGCGTGCGCGCGGGCGTCGTCTTCGGAGGCGGCCTCGACCATCACGCGTACGAGCGGCTCGGTGCCCGAGGCGCGCAGCAGCACGCGTCCGGAGTCGCCGAGCTCGGCGGTGGATACGGCCACGGCTTCCTGCACGACCTCGTCGGTCACGCCGTCGCGGTCGACGCCGCGCACGTTGACGAGAACCTGCGGATACACCGTCATGATCGACGCGAGTTCGGCGAGCGTCTTGCCCTGCCGCGCCATCTCGGCCACGAGGTGGAGTCCCGTGAGCAGGCCGTCTCCGGTCGTGGCGAACTCGCTCATGATCACGTGACCCGATTGCTCGCCGCCGAGCGAGTATCCGCCCTCGTTCATCGCCTCGAGGACGTACCGGTCGCCGACCGCGGTCTGCAGGACCCGGATGCCGCGCTCCTTCATCGCCCGATGCAGACCGAGGTTGCTCATGACCGTCGCCACGAGGGTGTCGTCCTTGAGGGCGCCGCGTTCCTGCATGGCGGCCGCGAGGATCGCCATGATCTGGTCGCCGTCGACGACGTTGCCCTGCGCATCGACCGCGAGGCAGCGGTCGGCGTCGCCGTCGTGCGCGATGCCGACGTCGGCGCCGAGACGAACGACCGCTTCCGCGAGCACGTCGAGATGGGTCGAGCCGACGCCGTCGTTGATGTTGAGCCCGTCGGGCTCGGCGCCGATGACGGTGACGATCGCGCCCGCGTCTTTGAAGGTCTCGGGCGAGACTCCGGCGGCCGCGCCGTGCGCGCAGTCGAGCACCACGTGGATGCCGTCGAGCCGGTGCGGCAGCGAGCCCAGCAGATGCAGGACGTACCGGTCCTCCGCGTCGGCGAAGCGCCGGATGCGGCCGACGCCGGCGCCGGTGGGCTGCAGGCGGTCCCACTCCAGTGCGCGCTCGATGCGCTGCTCGACCACGTCGGGGAGCTTGGCGCCGCCCCGGGCGAAGATCTTGATGCCGTTGTCGGGGGCGGGGTTGTGAGAGGCCGACACCATGACGCCGAAGTCGGCGTCGCGGTCGGCGATGAGGAAGGCCGTCGCCGGGGTGGGGATCACGCCCGCGTCGAGGACGTCGACACCCGAGGAGGCCAGTCCTGCCGAGACCGCGGCCGCGAGGAACTCCCCCGAGACGCGCGGGTCGCGCGCGACGACGGCCGTGAGCCGACGGCCCTCGGCCTTGCGCGCCTCCGCAGAACGGCCCTGGCCCAGGACGACAGCAGTCGCCTGGGCCAGGTGCAGCGCGAGTTCGGCGGTGAGGAGGCCGTTGGCCAGCCCCCGCACCCCGTCCGTGCCAAAGAGAGGCATACGGAGGTTCGAACTCAGCGCTTGGAGTACTGAGGCGCCTTGCGGGCCTTCTTGAGACCGGCCTTCTTGCGCTCCTTGACGCGAGCGTCGCGCGAGAGGAAGCCGGCCTTCTTCAGGGTCGGGCGGTTGTTCTCGGCGTCGATCTCGTTGAGCGCACGGGCGATGCCCAGGCGCAGCGCGCCGGCCTGACCCGAGGGGCCACCGCCGGAGATGCGCGCGATCACGTCGTACGAGCCCGCGAGCTCGAGCACCGTGAACGGGTCGTTGATCAGCTGCTGGTGCAGCTTGTTCGGGAAGTAGTCCTCGATCGTGCGGCCGTTGACCGTGATCGTGCCCGAGCCGGGGATGAGGCGCACGCGGGCGATGGCCTGCTTGCGACGGCCGACGGCTGCGCCGGGGACCGAGAGCACGGGGCGCTCGGTGGCGACGGCCGACTGCTCGGCCGGCGTCTCGGTGCTGTAGTTGCTGGAGTCGATGTTCGACACTGTTTCGTCCTTATCCGGCGGCGCTTACTGGGCGACCTGGTCGAAGGTGTATGCCGTGGGCTGCTGGGCACCGTGGGGGTGCTCGGCGCCGCGGTAGACCTTGAGCTTCTTGAGCTGCGCCGCGCCGAGGCTGTTCTTGGGCAGCATGCCGCGGATGGCCTTCTCGACCGCGCGGACGGGGTTCTTCTCGAGCAGTTCGTCGTAGGTGACGGACTTGAGGCCGCCCGGGAAGCCCGAGTGGCGGTAGGCCTTCTTCTGCGTGAGCTTCTGACCCGTGAGCGCCACCTTGTCGGCGTTGATCACGATGACGAAGTCGCCGGAGTCGATGTGGTTGGCGAAGGTGGGCTTGTGCTTGCCGCGGAGGAGGACCGCCGCGTGCGAGGCCAGACGGCCGAGAACGACGTCGGTGGCGTCGATAACGACCCACTCGCGCGTGACCTCAGCGGCCTTGGGGGTGAAAGTGCGCGTCACAGTAGTGCTGCTTTCTTGATCGAACGGAGGAGTTCGTGAATCCCGCTCCGGTGGTCCGTTCTCCTGTCGATGACAAGGGAACAGGGCCGGTGGAGGGCTCACGTTCGGGCGACCCGCTCGCAGAGAGGCGGGCACCAACGAGCAAGCTTAGGGCATCGGGATGCCATCGCCAAACGCACGACGATGCCCCGCCCTCCGAGGAGAGCGGGGCATCGTGGCATCCGTTCGCGTCCTCCGCGGGTGCGGGCGAGAGAGGGGACGCGGACGGTCGGTGCTCAGCGCGCGAGGAAGTCGATGAGGACGCGGTTGAACTCCTCGGCGTGGCTGACGTTCACGCCGTGCGGGGCGCCGGCGACGACGTGCAGCTCGCTGCCCGCGATCGCCTCGTGCGTGCGCTTGCCGGAGCCCTCGAACGGGACCGTGGTGTCGCTGTCGCCGTGGATGACCAGCGTCGGCACCGTCACGTTCGGCAGGTCCTCGCGGAAGTCCGTGGTCGCGAAGGCCTCCATCGACTTCAGCGCGGCGTGGTGGTCGGCCTGGTTCGCCAGGCGCTCGGCCTCCGCCCGGTCGGCCTCCGAGACGGCGAGCTCGCCGTCCACCGAGAAGAAGTCGGTCGTGAACTGGTGGTAGAAGCTCTTCTCGTCGTCCTTCAGGCCCTGCTTCATCCCGTCGGCGGTCGCCTCGTCGAGGGGGCCCTCGGGGTTGTCATCGGTCTGCGCGAGGTAGGGCGGCACCGCCGCCGCGAAAACGACGCTGTGCAGGCGGTCGGAGCCGTGGCGCGTCAGGTAGCGCGCGACCTCGCCCCCGCCCATCGAGAAGCCCACGAGGGTCGCGTCGCGCAGGTCGAGCGCTTCCAGGACCGCCTGCAGGTCGTCGGCGAAGGTGTCGTAGTCGTACCCGGACCGCGGCTTGTCGCTGCGGCCGAAGCCACGACGGTCATAGGTGACGACCCGATAACCGGCGCCCTCGAGCGCGGGTACCTGGTGCGCCCACGATTCGCCCGAGAGGGGCCAGCCGTGGATCAGGACGACGGGGCGTCCGGCGCCGCCGGTGTCGTCGACGTGGAGGTCGATGTCGGTCAGGAGTCCGTGGTGTGCGGTGATCTCGCTCATGCGGCTCATGCTCTGGATGCAACCTGGACGGAAGGCGGCCATTGACGCCGTCGTGCTCGATTGGTACACGACATGCCTCCATCCACACCTGCTTCCCGGATGCAAGCACCCCGCCGCGTCCGGTGCCGCCTCGATAACCTCGCGTCATGGCCGCCACCCGCACTCTCGTGATCGCCCTCGCCACCGTCGGTGTACTCGCCCTCGGCGGGTGCGCGGCGGGCCCCGACACCACGGATGCCGCGACCGACCGCGAGGCCGTCCGGGCGATCACGCTCGCCGAGTCGCAGTCGGGCGGCCGCGCGTTCGAGCTCGAGGGCGACGACGGCGAATGGGAGGTGCACGTGGCGACGGACGGGCGCGAGACCGAGGTGCGCGTGAGCGCCGACGGGGGCGAGGTGCGTTCCTCGCGCCAGGGCGACACCCTCGACGGCGATGACCAGGCTCGGCTCGATGCGGCCGTCACCACCCTCGCCGACGCGGTGCGCATCGCCGCCGCGCGCACCCCCGGTGGTGCGCGCATCGAGAGGGTCGAACTCGACGAGGAGAGCGGAACGACCGTCTGGGAGGTCTCCCCGGGCGGCGGCACGACGGTGCGTGTCTCGGCGTCCGATGGAGCCGTGCTCTGACCCGAGCAGACCGCGAACCGCCGCGCAACCCCCGCGCCCTCCTCGGGATGGGGCGCCGAGGGCTCACTACACTCGGCGCATGAGTCACGCTCTCGACGCCGACGGTCATAGTCCGAGCGCCCGGGTGACCCCGGGCGTCTCGTCGCTCACGGCGGGAGGTCGCCGGTGAACGACCTCGCCCTCAACATCGTGCTCGTGGTGGTCTTCGTGCTCATCGGCGGCGTCTTCGCCGCGACCGAGATGGCCCTGGTCACGCTGCGCGAGAGCCAGGTCAACGCTCTCGCCGCTCGCGGCAGGCGCGGCCAGAAGGTCGCCGACCTCGCCCGCAATCCGAACACCTTCCTCTCCGCGGTGCAGATCGGCGTGACCGTGGCCGGTTTCGCGTCCGCCGCCTACGGCGCCTCGTCGATCGCCCCGTCGGTCACCCCGCTGTTCGTCTCCCTCGGTCTCGACCAGGGCGTCGCCGCGACCGTCGCCACCATCGCGCTCACGCTCGTGATCGCCTACCTCTCGCTCGTGCTCGGGGAGCTCGTTCCGAAGCGGCTGGCCATCCAGCGCAACGCCGCGTTCGCCTACTCCGTCGCCCCGGTGCTGAACGGGTTCGCGAAGCTCATGCGGCCCGTCATCTGGCTGCTGTCGATCTCGACGAACCTGCTCGTGCGCCTGCTCGGAGGCGATCCGAACAAGACCGGCGAGGAGCTGACCGACGAGGAGCTGCGCGACATCGTCTCCAGTCACGAGGGGCTCCCCGCCGAGGAGCGCCGCATCCTCGACGACGTGCTCTCTTTGCGCGACCGTCACGTGAGCGAGGTGATGCGCCCGCGCCCCGAGGTGGTGACCCTGGATGCCGGCGGCACCATCGCCGCAGCGATGGATCGCGTGCGCGACCTGCCGTTCTCCCGATATCCGGTGGCCGAGCAGACGATCGACGACGTGATCGGCTTCGTGCACGTGCGCGATCTGAACGACGACCCCGAGCGTCCCCTCACCGCCGTCATGCGGGAGATCCGTTACATCCCGTCCACCGCGCGCGTGCTGCCGACGCTCACGGCGATGCGCGCCGAGGGCAGCCACATCGCCGTCGTCGTGGACGAGTACGGCGGCACCGACGGGATCGTGACGCTCGAGGACCTCGTCGAGGAGGTGGTCGGTGAGATCTTCGACGAGTACGACACCGATGCCGAGCAGCCGCTCTCGGAGGGAGAGCACGGCACCGTCGAGGGGCGCCTGAACCTGCAGGACTTCGAGGAGGCGACCGGGGTGCCGCTCCCCCGCGGCGCATCCGACACCGTCGGGGGCTTCGTCGTCGAGCGACTCGGCCGACTGGCCCACGTGGGCGACACCGTCGAGGTCGAGGGCGCGACGCTCCAGGTAAGCGCCGTGGACCGACGCCGGGTCGCGGAGCTGCTGGTCACCCGGCATCCGGTCGACGACACGGCGGCAGCGCTGGACTGAGTCCGGAGGCACCGCCGCGATCGCGGCGCGGGCGGTCGGCGCCGCCCTCGGACGGCGCGAGCGGGAGACTCAGGCGGGGTCTCCTCCGAGCCCGGCGACCGCGTCGCCGAGCTCGAAGTGATGCCCGTTGATGGCGAGCAGGTCACGGTCGCCGTCGGGGAGGAATCCCGAGGGAGCCATGGCGCTCGCGTCGCTGCGGCTGATCATGCGACCCATGCTCGCCCGACGGAAAGCGTCGCGGCAGGGGTTGACAGGCGCCGTCGGGGTCGGGGCGGGCGAAAGGTGTTATTCGGTTGTGCGCAATTTAATTGTGTGCAATAGTTTTCGTATGCCCGCCGTCGACGCCCTCGTCTGCTTCGCCCTCTACGCCGCGAACCGCACGACCACCCAGGCCTATCGCGTGCTGCTCGACCCGTGGAACCTGACGTATCCGCAGTACATCGCGCTGGTGACACTGTGGAACGACGGCGAGCAGACGGTGGGCAGCCTCGGCGAGGCGCTGCAGCTCGACTCCGGCACCCTGTCGCCGATGCTCGCGCGCATGGAGGCCTCCGGATACGTCGTCCGCCGTCGCGACGACGACGACGAGCGCGTCGTCACCGTCTCGCTCACCGCGCGCGGCGTCGAGATGCGCGAAGAGCTCGCCCACGTGCCGCAGTGCATCGCCTACGGCGCCGGCCTCACCGATGCCGACAGCGCCCGCGAGCTCATCGACGCCCTCCACCAGCTCACCGAGGCGATGAAGGGTCTGCGCGACCAGCCCGACACCGTCCTCGCGGCACTCGGCGCCCCCGGCCGCCCCCGGACCGCCTCGCGTCGCCGCTCCGCGTGACGCCGGAGCCCCGGCATCCCCGAACCGTCCCCAGAAAGGAACACCCCCATGGACGTCCTCTACACCGCTGAAGCCCTCTCCACCGGCGAAGGCCGCAACGGCCACGTCGTCGCCGGCGACCGCATCGACCTCGACGTCGCCGTCCCCAAGGAGATGGGCGGCTCGGGCAACGGCACGAACCCCGAGCAGCTCTTCGCGGCCGGATACGCCGCCTGCTTCCACAGCGCCCTGCACGCGGTGGCGCGCGGCCACAAGGTGAAGCTCGAGGACTCGTCGGTCGGCGGGCGCGTACAGATCGGCCCGAACGGCCAGGGCGGCTATCAGCTCGCCGTGCTGCTCGAGGTCGTCCTGCCCGGCGTCGAGGGCGAGCTCGCGCAGCAGCTCGCCGACGAGGCGCACCAGGTGTGCCCCTACTCCAACGCCACGCGCGGAAACATCGAGGTCACCGTCACCGTCTCCGAGGACTGACCTTCCCGACCCCCGTGGCGGGGCGCTGAGCCCCACGTATCGCGCCCCGTCCCGGGCTCTTCGACAGCACGACGCCGTCCGCCTCCGCGGGCGGCGTCGTGCTGTCGAAGCCGCATCACGCCAAGCGCAGCTCGTCCTCTCCCTTGCCGTACGACCGGCGGAGCCACTGCCCGAAGCCGGGCTGCGCGAGGCAGGCCGTCGCGCTCCCGCACGTCACCACCGGGTCCTCGGCGGAGTACGAGCGGTACACGTCGACCTTGGCGGCGAGCTCGTCGCCCGAGACGTTGGGCGGCTCATGCTGCGACGGATAGCCGATGTAGTAGGTCACGTCGGCCGGGGAGACCCCGGCCGACGGGGCGACGGCGCGCACGAGGGAGCCGACGCAGGAGTGGTCGGGGTGATCCCCGCGCGCGAACGCGCTCTCGTGCGGGATGTTCGTGGTGACGTGGTCGGGCCGCCCCGCGTGGACGAGCTCGGCGATCGTTTCGGCCAGGCGGGCGGCATCCATCGTCGGGCCCCCGTCGATCGGCTCGAGAACCGGGACGAGCCCGTTGATGAGCTGGGTGAGCCCGGCGTCCCCGGTCGCGGGGAAGCCCTTCGCGCTGAGGTTGCCGTCCGGCAGGCGCAGCATCGAGATCGACAGCCGCGGGTCGTCGGTCGGGACGAAACGGATCACCCGCGCTCCGCTGAGCAGCGTGATCTCGCTGCTCTCCCACGGCTGGTCGCTCCCCCGCATCTCGTCGTAGGCGGCTCGGATGCCGGCCTCCCGCTGTTGCGCGTAGGCGAGGCCGCGTCCCGCATCGCCGGCCGTGACGAAGACGGTGCGCAGGGTCGCCCCCGAGGCGATCACGCCCGCCAGGTGGGGGTTGGCGAAGATGATGTCGTCGTCGGCGTGCGCCCAGACCGCGACGGTCGTGTCGTCGCCCGGCTCCTCGAAGGCCGGCGAATCCCCCCGAGGCGACTCCTCGGGGACGGGGACGATGGGGCTGAGCTCGACCCACGTCCCCTCGGGACCGGCCGAGCGCCGGATGTCCCGGTAGATCAGAGCGCCTCCGCCGAGGGCGGCGAGACCCCCCACGGCGAGTCCCCCGAAGACGAGTGCGCGGCGGCTGACCCCCCGGCGCCGCGGCGGACGCGCGTCGTCGCCGCCCGAGGGCTCGTCGATGTCGCTCACGCTCGACTCCGTCCTGTGTTGCTCGCCCCCCGGCGACGGATCACACTGCCCGCGCCCGAGGACGCCCCTCGACGCTACCGCGGCGCGGGCGTCATTCCCGACGCGAAACCCCGGGCCGCGGGACGAAGGCCGCGTCATGACGCGGGAGGCCGGTCTCTCCCGCACGGAACACATCGACGATCCTCAGCGCGCACCTAACCTCGGTCGCGACACTCGCCTCATGCAGACGTCCTCACCGCCGCGGTCACTGTCGCCCGTAGCCCTCCGCGTCCGAGCGGTCCTGAACGAATGGGATCCCATCGGCGTGCATCACATCGGACACGGCTGGCCCGATGACGAGTACGACGACCTGATCGTGCCGATCCTCGAAGCGCTCGACGTCGAGCCCACCGTCGACGAACTGGCCGGCGAACTTCGCGCGGTCGTCGAGGTCGACTACGGGCTGCCGACGCCGGACGGATGCCACGAGGCGGCGCGCTCGCTCCTGGCGCTCACGCGCTGAGGCCTACCGAGCCGCGCGCTCGCGTGCAAGCCCTCCGAACCGTTCGGACGGGGCCCCTATCGTGCTCGTCATGGTCGATCTCTCCCGCGCGCAGACGCCCGATCCCTACCCGCTCCTTCCCGCCGCAGCGTCCTTCGACGTGGTCAGCGACGATGTCGTCGACGGCGCTCCGCTGAAGGACGACCAGGTCGCCGACAAGGGCAACACCTCACCCCACCTGCGGTGGAGCGGTGCGCCCGAGGGCACGAAGTCGTTCGTGGTGACGTGCTTCGACCCCGACGCCCCCACCCCGAGCGGGTTCTGGCACTGGGTGCTGGTCGACGTCCCCGCCGACGTCCACGAGCTTGCGACCGGCGCCTCCGCCGGGGAGCTCCCCGCAGGCGCCTTCCACGTGCGCAACGACGGCGGAGAGCCCGGCTTCATGGGCGCCGCACCGCCGCAGGGCGATCAGCCCCACCGTTACTTCTTCGTCGTCCACGCCGTCGGCGAGGAGACCCTCGGAGTCGATCCGGATACCACCCCCGCCGTCGTGTCGTTCAACCTGGCCTTCAAGACCCTCGGCCGGGGCATCCTGCACGGCACCTACGAGCACTGAGGCCGAGCGATGACGCACCGTGACGACTCCTTCGACAAGGACGAGACCATCGCCGACGTCGAGGATCGCATCGCGTCGCGCCTCCCCGAGGCGCCCGCCGAGGTGGTCCACGAGGAAGCGGTCGTGGCCGTCGAGAAGTACGCCGACGCGCCCGTGAAGGACTTCGTCGACATCATCGCCGAGCGCGAGGCCCGCGCCGCGGTCGAGGGGACGCTCCAGGCCGACTGAGCGCCGGGGGCTCAGCCCATCTGCAGGTCGGCCTCGGCCTTCGGATACGAGCGCCGCAGCCACTCGCCGAACTTGCGCGTGCCGAGACAGGCGTCGCGGTCGGCGCAGCGGATGACCTCGTCCTGCTGCGTATAGATGCGGTACGTGTCGACCTTGGTGTCGAGCGTCGCTCCGTCGACGTTGCGCGGCAGGTCGGCGGACGGGTACCCGACGAAATACTGGATGCCGGGACCCACCGCCGGGTCCGAACCCAACGTGTCGCGCACGAGCGCGCCGACCACGGAGTGGTCGGGGTGGTCGCCAGGGGCGAAGGTGCTGCCGCGGGGGATGTGGGTCAGCAGGTGGGTCGGCGCGAAGGCCCCCGCGAGCTCGCGGAGGGAGGCGACCAGCTGGTCGCGGGAGACGCCCGCGCCCCCGTCGAAGGGCGAGATCGACGGGATGACCCCGTCATAGAGCTTCGAGAGGGTCGCGTGGCCGGTGGCGTCGAACCCGGCACCGGTGATGTTGCCGTCGGGAAGGTGGAGGAACAGCACCGAGACGCGAGGGTCGCCCTGGGGCGTCAGTCGCCGGGCGTGCAGTCCCGAATCCAACGTCAGGTCGGTGGTGTCCCACAGGGCGTCGGCCCCGCGCATCGCGTTGTAGGCGCGCAGGATGCCGAGCTCGCGCCCGCTGACGTAGCGTCCGCCCTTGCCGGCGTCTCCCGCCGTCACGAACACCGTGCGCACGCACTCGCCCGCGGCGATGGCGCTGGAGATCGTCGGGTTGGCGAAGATGATGTCGTCGTCGGGGTGTGCCCAGATGCTCAGGGTCGTGGGCGCTCCCTCGCAGATCTGGGTCGCCGGCGACACGGGCGGGGCCGGAACGGTCGGCGCGGGCGTCGAGGGGGCTTCGGGGGTGGCCGTCGGCGTCGGCGAGGCGGTCGGCGTCGGCGCGGAGACCGTGGCGGTGGGCGACGCGGCGACCGGCGCCGGCTCGGGCCGCAGCAGGGCGAAGGCGAAGACGCCGGCGACGGCGGCGACGACGATCGCGGCGACCGCGATGGCGGCGATGAGCCCGGCGGATCCGCGCCGTCTGCGCGGCGTCCGGGACGGCGTCGTCTCGCGTGACATCCGGCTCTCCCCCACGGCGTCGGTCGATGGCATCCGCTCCCGCTGGCGGGACGATCTCGCGATAACCGGGAACGGCTGATCCGCGCCCGAGTGTAGGCGAGGTCGGGAGCGGAGTTCAATACGCCACTCGACGGGGTAAATCAAGCCCTTCCCTCGCGGCGTTTCGGCTGAATGAAATTTTGAGACGGGTGACATTTCGGGTGACATTGGCCTGTTACTGTTCGCCGAGTGGGATCGGCGTTCGTCGATCGGGGGAGGCAGGCGATCGTGACGTTCGAGCTCCGCGCGGACGCATCGGCGGGAGAACCGGACGCGCCCACCCCAGCCTCCGACGGCGCTTCTGCGACAGCCACGGCCCCCTCCACAGCCCACGGCGAGTCGCTCCCCGCGGCGCCACCGCGCGACCCCTGGCGCCGCAGGTATCGGCGCAACCTCGTGCTGACCGACCTCGCCTCCCTGATCTGGGTGGTGTACGGGACGCAACTGTTGTGGTTCGGACTCGGCAACGCGCAGCTCGCGGCCGGCCGCGACAGCCGGATCAGCGATCTGTCGTATTGGGCGTTCTCGGCCATCCTCATCGTGACGTGGATGTGGGCATTGGCGTTCGTCGAGTCGCGCAGCGACCGCGTGATCGGCACCGGCTCCGCCGAGTACGTGCGCATCGCCGACGCGAGCTTCCGACTCTTCGGCGCCGTGGCGATCATCGCCTTCCTGACGCAGATCGACGTCGCGCGCGGGTACCTGCTGGTCAGCCTGCCCCTCGGCATCATCGTGCTCTTCTTCACGCGCTGGATGTGGCGCCAGTGGCTGGTCGTGCAGCGATCGCGCGGCCGCTACTCGGCGAACGTGCTCCTGGTGGGATCCCTGCACTCCGTGACGCAGCTCGCCAGCGAGTTCGCGCGCACCCCGAGCGCCGGGTACCGCGTCGTGGGCGCCTGCGTGCCCAACGGGCGGATCGCCGACACCATTGCCGGAACGGTCATTCCGATCATGGGGCACGTGGGCGACGTCACCCGCGCCCTGCAGGCCACCGGTGCCGACACCGTCGCCGTCACCAGCGCCGACGAGCTGCCCGCCGACAAGGTCAAGCAGATCTCCTGGAGCCTCGAGGCGGGCAGACAGCACCTCGTGCTCGCGCCCAGCATCGTCGACATCGCCGGCCCCCGCCTGCACACCCGCCCCGTCGCCGGGCTGCCCCTCATCCACGTCGAGACGCCCAAGTTCTCACGCGGTCAGAGCTTCCTCAAGCGCAGCGTCGACCTTCTCGCCGCCTCCGTCGGCGTCCTGCTGCTCAGCCCGCTGCTGGTGTTCCTGATGATCGCCGTGCGCCTCTCGAGCGAGGGGCCGGTGTTCTTCCGTCAGACACGCGTCGGCTTCCGCGGACGCGAGTTCACCATGATCAAGTTCCGGTCGATGGTCGTCAACGCCGAGGACCTGCTCGCCCAGCTGGCCGCCCAGCAGCGCGACGCGGGCAACGAGGTGCTGTTCAAGATGAAGAACGACCCGCGCGTGACGCCGATCGGTCGCATCATGCGTAAGTACAGCCTCGACGAGCTGCCGCAGTTGTTCAACGTCCTCGGCGGATCCATGTCGCTGGTGGGCCCGCGACCGCCGCTCCCCTCCGAGGTGGCCGTCTACGCCGACCACGTGCACCGGCGCTTCCTCGCCAAACCCGGGATCACCGGCCTCTGGCAGGTGAGCGGACGCTCCTCCTTGTCGTGGGAGGAGTCGGTCCGGCTCGACCTGTCCTACGTGGAGAATTGGACCTTGCTGGGAGACTTCGTCATCCTGGGAAGGACAGCCCGCGCCGCCCTGGCGCCGGGCGAGACCGCTGCGTGACCTCACTCGATCTCGACTCGCCGTCGCGCGCGTGCACCCCCCGGTGTGCGGCCCGGCCGACCTGAAAGGCTCCTCCCGTGCGTCTATCTGTAGTGGGGTGCGGCTACCTGGGTGCCGTGCACGCCGCCGCCATGGCATCCATCGGCCACGACGTCGTCGGCATCGACGTCGACGAGCGCAAGGTCGCCGCCCTGTCGAAGGGCGAGGCCCCCTTCTTCGAACCCGGCCTGCAGGAGATCCTCACCGAGGGCATCGCGTCGGGGCGCCTGTCGTTCACCACCGACATGTCGGCCGCTCAGGGGGCGAAGGTGCACTTCGTCGGCGTCGGTACGCCTCAGCAGGCCGGGGGGTACGCCGCCGACCTCACTTATGTCGACGCCGCCATCGACGGCCTCCTGCCGTACCTGGCCGAGGGCGACATCGTCGCGGGCAAGTCCACGGTCCCCGTCGGCACCGCCGCGCGATTGGCTCCGCGCGTCACGGCGACCGGGGCGACGCTGGTGTGGAACCCCGAGTTCCTCCGCGAGGGCTGGGCCGTGCAGGACACCGTCGACCCCGATCGCCTGGTCGCCGGCGTCCCCAGCGACGACGGGGCTCCCACCGCCGAGGGCGAGCGAGCCGCCGGCATCCTCCGCGAGATCTACCACCCCTCGGTCGGCAAGGGCACGCCCTTCATCGTCACCGACTACGCCACCGCCGAGCTGGTCAAGGTCGCGGCCAACGCCTTCCTGGCGACGAAGATCTCCTTCATCAACGCCATGGCCGAGATCGCCGAGGTCACCGGGGCCGACGTCACGACCATCGCCGACGCGATCGGACACGACGCCCGCATCGGCCGCCGTTTCCTCGGCGCCGGCATCGGCTTCGGCGGCGGCTGCCTGCCCAAGGACATCCGCGCGTTCTCGGCCCGTGCCGAGGAGCTCGGTCGCGGCGAGTCCGTCGCCTTCCTTCGCGAGATGGACGCGATCAACCTCCGCCGTCGCGACCGCGCCGTCGACCTCGCCGTCGAAGCCCTCGGCGGAACGGTGTTCAAGAAGAACGTCACCGTCCTCGGCGCCGCCTTCAAACCCCACAGCGACGACATCCGCGACTCCCCCGCCCTCGACGTCGCCGTCCGCCTGCACGGCCTCGGCGCCTGGGTCACGATCACCGACCCCGCCGCGATCGAGAACGCCCGTCGCGTCCACCCGCAGCTGAACTACGTCGACGACCGCGACGAGGCCCTGCGCGAAGCGGACGCGGTGATCGTCGTGACGGAGTGGGACGAGTATCGCCGCGAGCTCTCCCCCGAGCACGCCGCGACCCTCGCTCGCGGGCGCATCGTGATCGACGGCCGCAACTGCCTCGACGCCGCTTCCTGGCGCGCCGCCGGCTGGACCTACCACGGCATGGGGCGCCCCTGATCGTCCCCGCGGACTCCCCGGCCGGAGGGTCGGGGCGTCCGCGGGTTCGGCGAGGAGACGTGACGAATCGCGCGCGGAGCACGTCTGATCAGTGACGAGCCGTGGCCGCCCACCGGGGCGCGCACCGACCGGACGCTCGTCGGACTGGAGGATGCCATGCGCACCAAGCTCGTCCTGATCGGCGCCGTCGCGCTGCTCGCCTACGTCATCGGCACCCGCACGCCCCGCGTGCAGGTGAAGAACCGGGAGTCGGTCGGCCACCAGATCGTCCGTCTGTGGAACGACCCCGCAGCCCGCAAGCGCCGCCGCAAAGCCGCCAAGAAGGCCGCAGCCGCCGCCGAGAGGCGCGCCAAGAAGACGTTCCGCGAGCTCCGCGGGTGAGCCTCGTGCGGTCGGTCGCCCCTCTCGCGACGGCCGCCATGCGCTCCCGTCGACCGGCTGTGGACAACGCCCTCCCCCTGACGTGCGCATGTGAGAATGCACATGTCACCAGAGGAGGACCGATGCAGCGGACGACGCGCGTGATCGAACCGGCCGACACCGCCGGATCCGACGAAGACGAGACCCTGAGCGGATTCGCGCCGCGCTGTGACGCCTGTTTGCTCACCGCCGAACCGTCCGGGTCGGCGCGCGCGGCGTTCTGGTCCTGTCCGGGGTGCGGGCTGGCGCTTCTCTGAGAGCCCCCGGCGGCTACGCTGACCCCGTGGTCGCCACCATCCTCATCTCGATGGCCGCCGTCGTCTCGGCGGTGCTGGTGGGGTTCGTCGCGCGGCGCGTCCTCGGCACCCCCGTGGGCTGGCCCCGCAGCATCGCCGTCGGCCTCCTCGTCTTCTTCCTCGGCGTGCCGTCGGTCGCGTGGACGCTCCAACAGACGGGTTTCGACGGCTCCCGCGACGTGCCGCCCGAGGACGTCTGGCTCTGGCTGGGCCTGATCGTGCTGTCGTTGGCGTGGGTCTTCGCCCTCGGGGTGGCCGCCCTCGTCGCCAGTGAGGCCGTCTTCCCCACCCGCCCCCTGCCGAACCCGATCGACGTGGTCCGCGCCGCCCTGCGCCAACGCAAGCGCACGCGCCGCTACCTCGAGATCCTGACGATCGCCTCGCGGCACGGCGTGGGCTGGTTGTTCCACGGCGGACGAGCGCGCGTCGAGGCCGAGCTCAGCACGTCGGAGGAGCGGGCGCGCGCGATCGTGGCGACCATCAACGATGCCGGTGTCAGCTTCGTCAAGCTGGGGCAGGTGCTGTCCAGCCGACGCGACCTGGTCCCCGAGCCGTACCTCAGCGCTCTGGCCTCCCTGCAGACCAGCGCCGCCACCCTGCCGTGGGAGACCGTGCGCGCGGTCATCGAAGCCGACCTCGGCATCACCCTCTCGGAGGTGTTCGCCGAGGTCGATCCCGTGCCCCTCGCCGCCGCCTCGGTCGCACAGGTGCACCGAGCGCGCCTGCTCGACGGCACGACCGTCGTCGTCAAGGTGCAGCGTCCGGCCGCCCGCGCGCAGGTCGAAGCGGATGCCGACATCATCGGCCGCCTCGCGCACCGCGCCGAGACGCACACCCGCGTCGGTCGCGACCTTCGCATCGAGTCGGTGGCCCGCGGCTTCACGGCCACCCTCCTGGAGGAGCTCGACTACCGCATCGAGGCGCGCAACACCCGGATGATCGGCGCCACGCTCGAGCTCATCGACCGCGCCGACCCCGGTCGGCGCGGGATGATCGCGGTGCCCGCGATCGTCGACGCGGCCTCCCACCAGCGCGTGCTGACGATGGGGCTCGTCGACGGCGACGCCCTCGGCGACTCGGCCGAGCGCCTCGCGGCGATGGATGCCGAGCAGCGCGACCGCCTCGCCCAGGTGCTGATGTCGACCGTGATCGAGCAGATCCTCGTCTACGGCGTCTTCCACGCCGACCTGCACCCCGGGAACGTCCTGCTCACCGACGACGGCACGCTCGGCATGATCGACTTCGGTGCGGTCGGGATCATCGAGCGCAGTCGCCGCCAGCACATGACGGCGCTCCTGCTCGCGGCGCTCAGCGAGAACGATGTCGCTGCCGCCGATGCGCTGCTGCTCATCGTCGACGCCCCCACCGACCTCGACGTCGACGCGTTCCGACACGACGTCGGGGTGGTCCTCACCACGGAGCACCTGCGCACGAGCGGCCAGGGCTCGATCTTCACGCGGATGCTCGACGTGATCCGGCAGCACCGCATCGCCCTGCCCGGCGAACTGGCTTCCGCCTTCCGCAGCTTCGCGACGCTCGAGGGGTGCTTGCGCGTCCTCGTCGACGACTTCGACATGGTCGGCCGGGCCCTTCCGCTCATGCCGACTCTCCTGCGTCGGACCGTCTCGATGAAACGCGTGGCCACCGACCTGCAGGCGCAGTCGGTGATCAACCTCGCGCGTCTGGAACAGATCCCGCGGCGGATCGATGCCCTGCTGACCGGCGCGGAGAAGGGCTCGATCGGCGTCACGCTGCGCGGTACGAACGGCGACGACCTCGGCGCGCTCCTCGGTCGGACCACCAACGACGTCGCCTCGACCCTCGTGGCCATCGCCGCCGTCGTCCTCGCGGTCGTGCTGGTGATCGCCGGCGGTGGACCGGTGCTCGGCGGCTCGATCACGCTGTTCGGCGTGCTGGGGGCGGTGATCGGCCTCTTCGGATTCCTCGGACTGCTGCGCATCATCCGCAAGACCTTCGGTGACCGAAGATGAGGGGCCGGTGCCGTCCCACCGCCGTCCTGCGCCGCCCCGGCCGCTCCACCCCCGGGGTCTCCCGACGCCGGCCGTCGGTCGGCGCCGTGGTCGCCGCGGTGTACCTGCTCGCCCTCGCGGTGATCCTGCTCTGGCCCGAGCATCTCGACCGGCACGCGGGCGCCGTGTACCGCGTCTTCTTCCGCCTCTTCCCCGGGGCGGGCGCCGACTCCGCCGACGTCGTGATCAATGTGCTGCTGTTCCTCCCCCTTGGAGCCCTCCTCGCCCCGCTGTTGACGCGCAGACCGTGGGCGGCCCTCGTTGTCGCGATAGGCGTGCCCACGCTGGTCGAACTGACGCAGGCGGTCTTCCTCCCCGGGCGCACGGCCAGCGTGCTGGATGTGATCGCCAACGGCGCGGGCACGATCGCCGGCGCCGTGGCGGTCGCGCTCTGGCGCCGCCGCGCGAGCGCGCGTGAGAGGGTCAGCGGGAGCTGAGCTCGCCGGCCTCAGCCCGGTGCGCGTCCGCGCGTGCCGGGGCGGCGGACGCACCCATGGGCCCGGGCTCGAGCGGGGCACCGGCGTCGGCGAGTTCGCGACCGAGGCGGCATGCGAGCGCACGCGCATCGACGAGCGGAAGCGCGAGCGACACCCCCGCGCCCGACTCGATCGAGATCCACGTCTCGGCGTCGCCTCGGCGCCGCAGCACACCGATCTCGAAGTCGACGATCTCGCCGCCGCCGCGGGAGGAGCCGTCACGCACGCGCGCGGCGAAGCCCGAGCCCTCGCTGCGGTGGTCTTCGTCGTCGGGGTGGACCGTGCGGCCGTGGTCCGTGACGCACCACGCGTACGCGCACCGCACCCGCTCGCGCTCGTCGGGGGAGTTCGCCGATTTCATGCCAGACACCTTCCTCGCGGAGTCGCCGGCATCGCCGACGACTCGTAAAACGGTGGGCACACGATCAGTTGATCACCAACCTCCGACATCACTGTCAGCGACTGGGCGGCAGCCCTTTCGGCGGCGTCGGGATGAGACGGTCGAGGGGGACGTCGAGCACCTCGGAGAGCGCGACGAGGGTACGAAGGCGCGGATTGGCAGCCGTGCCGGGATTCGACTCGCCCTTCTCCAGCTTCCGGTAGGTGAAGGTGGCGAGACCGGCCGCATGGGCGACCTGCTCCTGGGACATCTTCTTCTCCGCGCGGGCACGAAGCATCCGCACACCGAGCTCTCGGGCGAATTCGGTCCAGGGATCGGGATCGGGAGCGTCGCTCATCCGTCCAGCTTGGTCGGCGGGTCAATCTCACATGAACATGTAAACATTCCGTACTTGGCGCGCCTCACTTCGCCGAGGGTGAATTCTGTCATCCGATCGTCGTGCGCAGCGCCTCGGCAGCGGGACGCGTAAGCAGAGGATCCAGGGTCCTCGCGCGCGAAGATGCGGGCAACGGGTGACAGAACGGGTGAGATGTCGGTGAAGAAGGGGATGAAAGATCGCCGCCGGGCGGGGGTCGCTCCGCGATCCCGGTCAGGATCGTGGATAGGCGACCGGTCTTGCGCCGGGCCGGGTCCGGCTTCGCGATGACAGACGCGTGACGAGACCACCCTTCTCCTCCGGAGGCACCATGCTCATCGACGCGGATCCCCCTCGACGCGGCCCCCGCCCCCAGCGCCGGTCCAGTCGCTACTGGGCCCCTCGCACCGGTTCCCTCACCGCGCTCGACGAGTCGCTGACGAGCGACGTGGTCCTCGTGCGAGGACCTTCCGGCATCGGGAAGACGGCACTGCTTCGCCAGTGGGCGGCCGAGCTCGAGCTCGATCCCGGTCACGGCGTGCGTCTCCTCGACGGCGGGCGGATCGACGCCGACGATCTGGCGCGCGTCCGCGCCGAGTTCTCCGACGGACCGGGCTCGCACGTCCTGCTCGTCGACGACTTCGTCGAGCGCCCGGGGCTCACCGGCGACGATCTCCTCACCCTGCTGCACGAGGACGCGGCGCTGCGCCTCGTGGTCGCCTCCCGGTGCGCGACGACGTTGGAGAGCCCGCGAGCCACGCTCGACTTCGACGTGCACGTCGTCCCACCCTCGCACCTGCTCATGACGCGCGACGATGTGGCCCGCGTCCTCGCCCTCAACGGCGTGGATGCCGCGGGCGTCGGGATCGACGCCCTGGCCGAGCGCACCTACGGGTGGCCGGCCCTGATCCACCTCGCGAGCGCTCGGTTGCGCCTCGAGCAGATGCCGCTGCGCACCCGCGACGAGGCGGAGGCGGTGGCGGACGACGTGATCACGGCCCTGACCGCCGCGATGGAGGGCCGGTTGCCGGTCGAGGTGACCGACACGCTCCGGATCCTGGCCGTCGCGCCGCACCTGACGCCGGACATCATCGACGCGCTCGGGGTCCCGGCACCGACGGACACGGACGACCTCCTCCGGCTGCTGCAGAAGGCGGGGCTCGCGTGGCCGAGCTCCACCCGGTCGACACTGGCGGAGCCGATCCGTGAACGCTGGTTGCGCGCGATGGAACAGAGCGACCCCCGCCGTGTGCTGCGGGCGCGTCATCACCTGCTGGATCACCTGGCCACGGGACCCGACCCGCTCCTCGCCGCGCGTCTCGCTGCCGATCTGCGACAGCACGCGGCGCTCACCCGGATCCTGCGATCCGCGAGTCCGGAGATCTGGGCGCGGGACGCGAACGCCTTTGGACGCTTCGTGCAGGTCCTGCGCGCACTGCCGCCGTCGCCCCCGACGCTCGAGGTGCTCCTGGCCCTCGACCCGGGGGCGGCGACCTCGTCCGACACTCCCACCGTGGCCGCAACGCTGCTGGAGAAGGTGCCGGGGTCCCGCGGCGGGGTCGACGTCCTCGCTCTCCGCGTGAGCCTGCAGAGGGCGGCGGGCCGGTTCGCCCTGGCGTCGGAGACCTCGGGCCACCTGGGCGAAGCCCTGCGCCACTCCCGCTCACTTACCTCGGAGAGCGCGTGCGAGGGGTGGTACCAGACCGGAATGTCATCCCTGGCGATGGGCGCCCTGCGCGACGCGCGATCGGGGCTGGAGCGCTCGGCGCAGACGGCCCCGCCCGCTCGGCGTCTTCGCGCTCGGGGCGTCCTCGCGCTCCTGGATCTCATCGAGGGCGATGTCGCGGCCGCGCGCGTCGCTGCGGAAGCGGGGCGAACCGACGAATGGTTCCGCTCCCCCTGGGGAGAGGCGATGCGTCTGGCCGATGCCTGGGTGCTCCTCGAGAGCGGCGATGCGAGGGGCGCTCGTACGCTCCTCGACGACCTCACCGCCACGGAGGGCGCTCGCGAGCTCTGGCCTCTCGTGGCCGCCGCGCACGCCGTCGCGGCCCTGCTCTGCGGCGACGCCCCCGACGCCGCGGGTCTGCTCCGATACTGGAGCGCCCGCGGACGGAGCACTCCCGCGCCGCATTTCCTGTCGGCTCAGCTGCTGTTCGCGCGCGCCAAGGTCCTCATCGCGCTCCGCCAGGCCCGCAAGGCGGTCTCCCTGTTCGAGGGGGCCTTCGCGCTGGCTCCCGCCACGGCCCCCGCCATCGCGTTGTCGCAGTTGTACGCCGGCCAGCCCCATGAGGCATTCGTCGTCAGCATGAAGTGGGGCCTGCACAACGAACCGTCCCCGCGCACCGCCCTCGACAACCTCGTCGTGAGCCTCGTCGCCGACGCGCGCTTGAACGGGTACGTCACGCAGATCGCCACCGCCCAGCGAGCCGAGGCGATGAGTCAGCGGCACGACCTGTGGACACCGTGGAGCCTCGTCTCCCCCGAGGATCGACCGCTCGTCTTCGAGGCGCTGTCCCCGCGATCACGGGAGCTCATCGCGGCACGGCCGTCGCTCTTCGACACGTCGGTGAGCGTTCCCCAGCTCACCCGACGGGAGCAGATCGTGCTCGCCCGACTGACACCGACCTCCACCGTCTCCGAGATCGCCACGGCGCTGGTGGTCTCGCCCAACACGGTCAAGACGCAGCTTCGCAGCCTCTATCGCAAGCTGCGGGTCACCGATCGCGTGAGCGCGATCCGCGCGGCGCACGCGTGGGGACTCGTCGAGGAGGACGCGGAGATGTGACAGCGCGGGCACGCCGTCGCCCGGCGAGCACCAGCCCGGCCACTCGCGCGAACGCGATCACGACGACGACAGCGACCACGCCCGGGACCGTGAGCGGGACCCCCGCTCCGCGCAGCACCGCGAGGATCACCACCGCGGCGACCACGGGCAGGAGTCCGACGACGATCCTGCGAACCCGCGACGGCCGTCTCACGTCGTCCGAGCGGGAGAGGCGTGCACGGCTGCGCCGGCGGCAGCGGCGTGGTGACCGGATCGGACGTCCCGTTCGTCGAAGGCGACCTGGAAGCCCAGCACGCCGAACCACACGATCGCCAGGGTGGCCGCGGTGAACTCGAGGTTGCCGCCGAGCACGGTGTCCGCGCGTCCCAGCGCGATCATCGCGCCGGTGAACGACGTCACAGCGACGGCGATCAACGTCGCCGCACTGGTGGCACGCATCCAGGGACGTGCACGGATGGCGGCGACCTGCCCCATCGCGATGAGGGCGAGCACGAAGCCGAGGACGGCGAAGCAGATGTGCACGAGGTCCTGCGGAAGCGCCCCGGGGGTGAAGGGGACGGGGCAGCCGGGCGAGCAGGTGACCGCTGATGCCACGCCGAAGCAGAGTCCACACAACAGCAGCGTCGTGGCCACCGGCCAGCCGACGACGTAGCGGGAGCGTCCCGCGACCATCGCGCGGTCCACGACGACGGCGGCGAAGGCGAGCAGGAACAACGCGAGGTTGAACACCGGGGCCGTCGGCGCGCCGGTCGATCCCAGCTGACTGACGTAGTGGACGCTCGGGTCCCACAGGCGGCAGATCCAGATGAGCCCGGCGCTCGTGAGCGCCGCGAGCCCGCCGACGACGGCCCATCGCGATGCCCGGGATGCCACGGGCGTCGCGCGCGGGAGGGCGCGCACCTGGTCGTCGTCTGTCATCGCGGTCTCCTGGATGGGGCTCGGCCACACTACCGCCTCGACCCGCGCGGCTTCACCCGCGGGTGATGGTCGCACGAACCATGGGTGAATTCGCCAGGGTTCTGGCGTCTCCGTCGCCGGTGCGCCCCGATGCTGGGTCCGCGGGTGGGGCCGGCGTCGCCTGCGAGCCGGGGGGCCGTACCGATCGACGCCCGGCTCCACCCGCGTCTCTCTGGCGGCCGGTTGTGAACCTCCCGCGAAGTCCGGCCCCGAGATCTCGCGTGAGGTTGAATCGAGAGGCACCCGCCCCGAGGAGGATCACCGTGACCGAGCCCCACGACGACGACGTCACCCGCGACGACTCTCTCGATCCCGGAGCGTCCCGCTCCGGTTCCGACTCGCCGCTCGACGATCTGCTGCGTTCGGCGGAGGCCGGAGACGATCTCCACGCCGTCTTCCCGATCGGCTTCCGCGGTTACGACCGCGATGCGGTCGACGCCGCCGTCCGCGAACTCGGCGAGCGCGTGCGCCGCGCCACGGCCGACGTCGAAGAGGCGAAGCGCCGCGCCGAGGCGATGTTCGCCCAGCAGCGCGCGGAGCACGACGAAGAGCTCGAAGAGGCCGCACGCCGGCACGCCGAGGAGAACGGCTCCCTGCAGGAGCAGCTGCGGGAGGCGGCCGCGCGCGCCGCCGAGGCGGAGACCCAGGTGTCGGCGCTGTCCAACGATTTCGCCGCCCGTCGCGGCGACGATGCCGATCCGCAGCAGGAGCGCCAGCAGTTCGACACGATCCTCCGCGTCGCGGAGGAGCAGGCCTCGGTGCTCGTGCAGAATGCCGTGGCGCAGGCCGACCGGCTCCTGGCGGCGGCGAAGGACGAGGCTTCGACGGTTCGCGAAGAAGCCGTCGCGGAGCAGGCGCGGCTGCGGTCCGAGGCGCAGCACGACGCCGATCAGGTGCGACTGCGCATCGAGACCGAGTCCACGGCGCACGCCGCCCGCCTCGAGCGCGAGGCCGCCCACGCGGCCGAACGGGTCGCGCAGGCGTCGCGGGAAGCCGACGCGATCCGCACGGAGGCCGAGAAGGGCGCGGCGGCGCTGCGTTCGATGGTGTCGCGCGAGACCGGCGAACTGCGGGCGAAGGCGGAGCGCGACGTTCGCGAGATGACCGCGCGCGTTCTCGAGTTCGAGGAGTCGCTCACCCGACGCCAGGACGAAGCGCAGCAGGAGTTCCTCGTGCTGCACAACCAGGCCGTCGCGCACGCGGAGCGCATCACCTCCGACGCGAGCGAGCAGGTGGAGGCCGCCCTCGCGCACGCACGTCGCATCAGCGCGCGCGCCGACGACTACGAACGCCTCGCGCGGGCGCAGGCGCAGCAGGTCGAAGCCGACGCGCAGGTGCGCGCCCGCGAGATCCTCGACGATTCGCGCGAGAAGGCGCAACGGATCGCCGACACCATCACCTCGCACGCCTCGGGCGTGCTGCGCGACGCCGAGGACCGCACCCGCGATCTGCGTTGGCAGCAGCAGCAGCTCGGCAGCTTCATGTCCGAGATGAACGAACTGCTGCGCGCCGCACCCCGCGGGGCCCGGACGGAGCACGTCGACGACGCCGCCGCCGCCGATGCACCCGACGCCGACGGCCACGCAGACGAAGTCGCCTTCGAGGAGCACTCGATCGTCGACGAACGCGCCTGAGCGGCCCTGCGCCCGAGACGGCGGCTACCGTGGACGGATGAGAAGCGTCCCCCTCGGCTCCACGGGCCTGTCCGTCCCCAATGTCGTCGCCGGAATGATGCGCATCGACGGCAAGAGCGACGCGGAGGTGCGCGACCTCTATGAGGCCGCCCGCGGGGCCGGCATCGATTTCTTCGATCACGCCGACATCTACGCCCGCTCCCTGCACTCCGCTGAAGAGCGTTTCGCGCAGGCCCTGCGGCTCTCCCCCTCAGAGCGCTCCGAGATCCGCCTGCAGACGAAGGCGGGCATCGTCCGCGAAGGGCCCTTCTTCGACTTCTCCTTCGATCACCTGGTCTCATCGGTCGAGGCGTCGCTGCGGGCCCTGCAGACCGACTACGTCGACGTCCTCCTGCTGCACCGCCCCGACGCCCTCGTCGAGCCCGACGAGGTCGCCCGGGCTTTCGATCATCTCGAGAGCAGCGGCAAAGTGCGCGCGTTCGGGGTGTCCAATCACACGCCGCGGCAGATCGACCTGCTGCGCACTCGCGTGCGTCAGCCGATCGTCGCGAATCAGGTGCAGCTGTCGATCGCGCACGCCCCGCTGGTCATGCAGGGGGTGGCCGCCAACATGGAATCGGCCGCTCAGTCGGTCGTGCGCGACGGCGGCGGCCTCGTGGAGTACTGCCGCGTCGAAGGGATCACCCTCCAGGCGTGGTCGCCGCTGCAGGGAACGCGCGGCGACGGCGGCGTCTTCATCGATCACCCCGACTACCCCGAGCTCAACGAGCTGCTGCGCGAGCTCGCCGAGTCGTACGCCGTGACACCGCTGGCGGTCGCCGTCGCCTGGATCACTCGGCATCCCGCCGACATGCAGGTGGTGCTCGGTACGACGACGCCGTCGCGGGTGACCGAGGCGGCCGCGGGTTCCGACCTGCGCCTCACCCGCTCGGAGTGGTACGCACTGGTCCGGGCAGCCGGCTACCTCGTGCCCTGAGGTCAGTCTCCGCGTCGCCGCTGCGGCGGCACCGCTCTGCGGGGACGCGGTGGTCGGCGTCGCACGTGGCGGGGCGACCACGTGACGGTAGACGGCCGTCGTCCGACGCGATATGGCCGACGTGGGCACCCTCGCTAGGCTGGCACCATCGCGGCAGGAGAATCGGCATGAGACGAGCGACGAGGCGCCCCTACGGTGCGATCGTGAGCGCGGTCGCGGCGCTCACGTGCGCGGCGCCGACGCTCGTGTTCCCGGCCGACTCCCCCATCGCACCCAAACTCGCGTTCGCGGCCGTGGGCGCGGTGTTGTTCGGCATCGCCGTGGTGCGCACGCGGAGCGAGGGCACCCCGCCCGGCGATCACGACGAGAGCGGCGACGGCGGGCGGTGACCCGGACGCCGACGCCGGCGAGCCTCAATGAGAAGCGAGGGCGGGCACGGCCTCGGCGGGGATGATCGAGATCGGCTCGGTGGGAACGTCCCACGATGCGACGGTGTCCATGTCTGTCTCCCTGGAGGACGGTTCAGCGAAGAAGCGAGGTGCGCGCCCGCGCGATCAACGCGCTCAGACCGGTGCGCCGTGGGGGCAGGGGCGGGGTGCCGAGTGCCCGGCGCGCGTCGCCCGGATCGTCGAAGACCCCGACCTGCCGGGCGTGATCGTCGAAGAGGACGTACGTCGCGGCGGATCGCCGGTCGATGTATCCGGCGAACGCGCCGGCTCGGGTGGCGACGGTGAGGTCGCCGTCGACTCGGGACCAGACGAGCTCGGGGACGCCCACTGATCGTCCGGCCTGCGCGATCACGCGGCGCGCACGAGGGGGCGACCGGCCTTCGCCGCCGGCGCGGCAGCCCGGGCGGTGACCCGCGGCGCGACCGGCTCGTCGAGCGGAACGTCGAGGCTCAGCCCGCGCGAGGAGTTCGCGTCGTTCGCGAGGCGCTTGAGGAGCTTCTGGTCGAGAGCCTCAGGCTGCTCGGAGTCGAAGACGAAACGCAGCGGGATCGAGGGCTGGAGCCAGATGGTGGAGCGCCCGACGGGCTCTTGGGGTCCGTGCACCCAGGAGAGGGTGAAGCTCTCGCCGCGGCGGAGCTTGGTCGCCACGACGACCTTGACGTGCGCCAGCATGCGGTCGTCGATCGTGATGGGCTCGGGCGTGGTGCCGTAGAAGAGCTTCGCCATGATGTGTCCCTCTCTGCTCGTTGCTCGTTTTCTAACTTACTAGGTAGACTAGCGAATAGGCAAGCGAGATATTAGGAGCGTCGATGACAGCCGAGAGCACCTCGCCCCCGTCCTACTGGTACAGCGAGAGCACCGAGGACGAACGCGGGGCACGCATCATGGAGGCGATGCGCGCGTACCGCGCCGCCGAGATGACGATGCGCCGGCGCACCCAGGACGCGATGGCGATGGGTGAGAACGAGCTCCTCGTCCTGCGCTACCTCACCCGCGCGTCGGGGACGGGGCGCGAGGTCACCCCGATCGACTTGGCCCGCCATCTCGGGGTCTCCACCGCGTCGATGACGGCCCTCCTCGACCGCCTCGAGCGCTCGGGGCACCTGCGCCGCGATCCTCATCCCACCGACAGACGCAAGGTCGTGGTCTCCACCACGGGTCACGCCGACGACGAGATGCGCGAGACCCTCGCCGCCATGCACGCGCGCATGATGCAGGCGACGCGCGGCATGAGCGAGAGCGAAACCGTCGCGGTGACCTCCTTCCTTCAGCGCATGCGCTGCGCCGTCGCCGAGATCTGCGACGTCGAGGAACGACGCTGCTGCCCGCGCGCGGCATCGCTGCCGGTCACGACCTCCGCCGCGACCGACCAGCTCCCCCCGGCCGCCGCGTGAGGACCGTCGTCACCGTCGACATCGCGCTGACGGTCTCCGTCGCCGCCGAGGTGGTGTTCTCCGTCGTCCCGGCGACCGGGTGGGCCACGGAGGAGAGACTTGACCTCGCCGCCGACGGGCACGCCATCGTCCCCGTCGAGCGCGAGGACGCGCACGGCACGCGGCTGCACCGCGCGGTCCTCCCCGCCGGCGCGGCATCCCTCACCTACCGCGCCGAGGTGTCCCCGCCCGCCGCACCCGCCACCTCGGACGATCTCGACCCCGTGCGCTACCTCCGACCCAGCCGCTACGTCCCGTCCGATCTGCTGAGCGACGAGGCGTCCGCGTTCGTCGGGCTGCCGCCGCGAGAGATCGTGACCCGCGTGCTGCGCGAGGTCGCCGCGCGCCTCGAGTACGCGCCGGGTTCGAGCGGACCCACCGACTCCGCCCTCGACGCCCTCCGCGCGGGGGTGGGCGTCTGCCGCGACTTCGCGCACGTCACCATCGCACTGCTGCGGGCGAGCGGGGTACCGGCCCGGCTCGTCTCCGCCTTCGCCCCGGGGCTGGACCCGATGGACTTCCACGCCGTCGTCGAGGCGTTCGTGGAGGGCCGGTGGGAGGTCGTGGATGCCACCCGCCTGGCGCCTCGAGCCCATCTGGCGCGTATCGCCACGGGACGCGACGCCGCCGACACGGCGTTTCTCACCACGATCTCCGGTGCCGTCGCGCTGGACTCCGTCGAGGTCACCGCCGTCGCGCGCGGCGACCTGCAGCTCGACGACACGGAAAGCGCGGTCCTGCTGCGCTGATCCTCCGTGCGGGGGATCCGCCGCGCGGGCCGGATCGATAGCGTCGACTCATGGACGTCCTCGCCCGACCGCGCCCCTTCCTCCGCTTCATCTCGGCGGCGGCGCTGCTCCTGCTGGCCGCACTGCTGACGGTGGGAGCTCCCCTCCCCGCTCGGGCCGATACCGACGACTTCACCTTCGATGCTATCGACGCCGACATGACCCTGTCCCGCGGCGCCGACGGTCACGCCGAGCTGGCCGTGACCGAGACTCTGGTCGCGCGCTTCCCCGACGAGGATCAGAACCGCGGTCTCGTCCGCGTGATCCCCGACGACTACGACGGCGTCCCCCTGCACACCCGGATCGTGTCGGTCACCGACGCCGCGGGCGCCGCCGTGCCCTTCGAGGTCGAGACCGACCGTCGCCAGGTGACCGTCCTCACCGGGGACGACGAGTACGTCCGGGGCGTGCAGACGTACGTCCTCCGCTACACGCAGCGCGACACCATCCGCGCGTTCGCCGACACCGACGCCGACGAGTTCTATCGCGACATCAACGGCACCGACTGGGCGCAGCCGTTCGGCGAGGTGACCGCGCGCCTGCGGCTGGATCCGGCGCTCGAGTCGGCGGCCCTCGACGGCGCCGCCGCCTGTTACGTCGGCGCGCAGGGGTCGACCGCCCGGTGCGATATCGCCCGGTCCGGCGGCGATGGGGCCCCGCTCGTGTACGAGGCGGGCGCGACCGGTCTCGGGCCCGGGGAGAACGTCACCATCGCGATCGGACTCACGGCGGGGACGTTCGTCCCCGGCGAGGTCGTGCGCACCCCGATCGAGCAGTTCTCCGTCGACGCCGCGCCGGTGCTGGCCGCGTCGTCCCTCGGCGCGCTGGTCCTCGCCCTCGCCGGCGTCGCCACGGCCCTCCTCGCACGTCGTCGCGGTCGTGACGCCCCGGGGCGCGGTGTGATCGTCCCCGAGTACGAGCCGCCCGCCGGCGTCGACGTGCTCGAGGGCGCGGAGTTGGCGGATCGCCGGGGTGCCGGCATCCCGGCCGCCCTCCTCGACACGGCGGTGGCCGGACACCTGCGCATCATCGAGGTGCCGGATCGGCCCAAGGCGCTCGAGCTCGAATTCGTCACCGGGGAGCGCGCGACGCCGTTGCGCTCCGCGGTGCTGCGGGCTGTCTTCGGCGACGCCCCCTCCCCCGGCGCGCGCGTCGTTCTCGGCGCCGATCGTCAGGACGTGGCGAAGGCGCTGCAGAAGCTGCCGTCCGCGGCGTCCGCGGAACTCCGCGCCCGCGGGTGGACGAGCCGTCAGCGGGTCGGCACGCGGGTGGCCGCCGGCCTGCTCGCCGTCGGCGCCTTCATCGTGGCGGTGCTCGTCGTCATTCTCGCCGCCCAGGGCACCGCTCCCGCGTGGTGGCAGATCGCCGCCGTCCCCGCCACGGTGGTCGTCGGCATCCTGGCCTTCGTGCTCCTGCGGTACCGCGATCGGATCACGGATGCCGGCGCTCCCGCGCGCGACCACCTCCGGGGACTGCGCGACTACCTGCAGCTGGCGGAGGCGGACCGCCTGCGCGTCCTGCAGAGCCCGGAAGGGGCGGAACGGCGCCGAATCGACCCCGGCGATGCCGCCGAGATGCTCCATCTGTACGAGCGCCTGCTGCCCTGGGCCGTCGTGTGGGGCGTCGAGAGGGAGTGGGCGCACGCTCTCGACACGCGGGTGCGCGAGGCGGGCGGCGACCTGTCGTGGTACGCCGGCCCCCAGGGCTTCTCGAGTGCGGCGTTCACGACGACGCTGGGTTCGATGCGTGCCGCGAGCATACCGGTGACGACCAGCAGCGGATCGGGGAGCTTCTCCGGCGGATCCTTCGGCGGGGGCTTCTCGGGCGGCGGGATGGGCGGTGGCGGCGGCGGCGGGCGCTGACGTCCGGCGGGCCGTCACTCCGCGACGCGGACGACCTCGGCGATCACGCGCGGGTCGGCGAGCACGCGGAAATGTCCTCCGCCGTCGAGGCGGACGTTGCGCGCTCCGGCGAGTTCGCTGCCCTCGGGGATGTGCGGGTCGAACGCGCCGTACACCGAGGTGATGCGGGCGTTCGCCTCGGCGGCGGCGGCGAGGGCGCGCATCGTCGCGTCGCCCGAGCGGAATGCGCGCAGCGACGGCGTCGGCATGAGGCTGCTGTAGCGCGACCCGCCGAACGGGGTGGCGACGGCGACCATCGCACGCACCCGTTCGCCCGCCGGGTCGAAGGCCATCACGTGCTTGCCGATCAGCCCGCCCTTGCTGTGCGCGACGAGGACGACGTCGTCGAGCCCCCGCTCGATCAGGAGCGCGGCCACGCGACCCGCCGCCTCGGCGATGGGACGGCGGTTGTCGCCGAGCGCGGTGACGGCGTGAACGGGGTGGCCGCGATCGTGGAGCACGCGGGCGAGCGGTTCGAGGAAGCGCCAGGTCTCGTAGATCCCGGGCAGCAGCACGAGCGGGGTGCCTTCGCCCCTGGCGAGGTCGTCCGGGACGCTGCGTCCGAGGAGCGCGCGCACCTGCCCGTTCAGCGCGTACGCGTAGTCGCGTACCCACCAGTCGAGGTCGCGGACCCCCGCGGCGATCCGCGAGACGTGGCGTGGTCCGGCATCCGTCGACATGCCCCCATCCTCCCGGGGGCCGCGGAGAAGGCCAGGCGGGTTGCGCCGCCGCACATCACGGCTCGTCGCGCAACCCCGGGATCCGGCGATGGGGAGCCGCTCTAGCGTGTGGGCCATGGACATCTCGGACATCCGTTGGAACGAACCCGCCCGTCAGAAGATCCTCGACGACGCCGACTCCGTGCTCCGCGAGGCCGTCGTCGCCATCGCCCGCGAGAGCGACGGCATCTCGTCGGACGAGGCGTTCGCGCAGATCAACGCCCGCATCAAGGACCGCTTCATCGACTACGAACCGGGCCCGGACATCCGCACCTACGCCGACGCGATCGCCGCCGGCGAGGTCCCTACCGACTGACGACGCCCCGGAGGGGGCGAATGCGCTCGGCGCCTCCTTGGGATCAGCTGGGACATCGCGTCACGACGGCGACGCGAGCGTACTGTTCTGTCGTATCCCACCCCGGCATCGCCGGCGCGGATGACGCCGCTCATGGCGTCCCCGACGACTCCCGCCCGTCGAGCCCGTCCCCCACCGGCTCCGGACGGGAGTCGTCGTCCGTCTCAGCGGTCTTCGCCGTAGCCGCGGATGCTGCGCAGGTCGTCCTTGAGATCCTCCTGCGCGAGGTCGTCGTCGGCGACGGCGGCGTCCGCCGCACGCTGCTCGCGCGCGCCGTCCTTCTTCTCCTCCACGCCCGCGTCGGTGGCACCGTCCATGACGGGGGCGTCCTGGGTCTCTTCGCGTTCGGTCATCGTCGTCCTCCTCGGAAAGGGTGTCGTCTCGGAATCCTGACAACCGCAGCCGACCGGACGGCGGGGCTTGCGCCCCGCACCGCCGGGTGCTCAGACCCCGTGAGGGGACGGGTGACGGCGCTCGAGCGCCGATCCTTCGACATCGACGTTCGGCCCGATGCGGTCGAGCCACGTCGGCAGCCGCCGCGCAGCCCCGCCCAGCACGTGCATGCCGGCGGGCATGAGGAGCATGCGCACGACGAACGCGTCGAAGAGCACACCGAGGCCGAGACCCAGACCGGACGACGTGATGATGACGGCCTCCGAGGTGATGAAGCCCGAGAACATCGAGACCATGATGATGGCCGCGGCGATCACGTGGGTGCGTCCGGCCCGGAATCCCTGGGCCACCGCGAGCCGCGGAGCCGCTCCGTGCGCCCACGCCTCGCGCATGCCCGTGGTGAGGAAGAGCTGGTAGTCCATGGCCAGACCGAACAGGATGCCGACGAGGATCACCGGCAGGAAGCTCAGGATCGGGCCGGGGTCGTGCACCCCGAAGAGCACGCTCAGCCAGCCCCATGGGAAGACGGCGGTCACCGCCCCGTAGGTGGCGAACAGCGACAGCACGAAGCCGAGCGTCGCAATGAGGGGCACGAGGAGCGAGCGGAAGACCATCACCATGATGAGGAACGGCAGGCCGACGACCACGACGAGGTAGAGGGACAGCACGTCGGCGAGTCCCTCGGAGATGTCGATGTCGATCGCCGCCGCACCCGCGACGCCGAGGTCGATGTCGCCGTCCACCGGCGGGAGGGAGCGCAGCTCGCGCACCAGGCGGTCGGTCGACACCGCGTTGGGGCCCTCGGTCGGGATGACATGGAAAGCGGGGGTGCTCCTCCACGTCGACGGGCGCGGTGCGCGCGGCCCGGCGCGGGTGCTCCGCGGCGTCCGCGGCAGCGGTGGCCCGCGCGCGAGCCTTCCGGTTGAGGATGCGCATCCCGGCGAGCCCGAGAAGAACGGGCGTGAGCGACACCGCGATGAGGACCGCGACCAGCACGCTCACCGCACCCGCGGTGCCCATCAGGCCCAGGAACGGGATGCCGGTGATGTTGAGCGCGAGCAGGGCGACGATCACCGTCGACCCGGCGAAGACGACGGCGTTTCCCGCCGTCCCGTTCGCGAGGCCGATCGATTCTCCGACGTCCGCCCCGGCGAGGAGCTGGCGACGGTGGCGGTAGAGGATGAAGAGCGCGTAGTCGATGCCGACCGCGAGTCCGACGCGGTCGTGGGCGGCGCCCTCCCCCGATGAGGCACACGCCACGCAGGGCGGCTACCACAGCCGAGCGATCCATGTCCAGGCCGGGCTCGCTCAGATGCATGCCCTAGAATCGATCCAGCAAGGGGAGTACTCCCACCGCGACGATCTCGTCAATACGGACCACGCCATCGTGGTCCCGGGACGTCGGCCCGGCTCGCCGGGTGGAGGAGACCTTGGTGTCTTGCCGTACACCTATTTCCCTTGGAGGCCGCCATGGGCGTCACCCCCCTCATCTGGATCATCACGATCGCGGTCACCGTCGCGTTCTTCGTGTTCGAGTTCTTCGCGCACGTGCGCAAGCCCCATGAACCCTCGATCGCCGAATCCGCGCGATGGTCGGCGTTCTACATCGGCCTGGCCCTGCTGTTCGGCGTCGGGATCGGCGTGTTCTCCGGCTGGACCTATGGCGGTGAGTACTTCGCCGGGTACCTGACCGAGAAGGCGCTGTCGATCGACAACCTGTTCGTCTTCCTGATCATCATGACCGGGTTCGCGGTGCCGAAGATCTATCAGCAGAAGGTGCTGATGATCGGCATCGTCATCGCGCTCATCATGCGCGGTGCCTTCATCGCGGTCGGCGCGGCGCTGATCGAGAACTTCTCCTGGATCTTCTACCTCTTCGGCGCCCTGTTGCTCTTCCTCGCCTACCGTCAGGCGTTCTCGCACGGCGAGAGCGACCCCGCCAACGGTAAGTTCATGACCTTCGTGCGGAGGGTGCTGCCGGTCAGCGAGGAGTACAACGGAGACAAGCTGACCGTGCGCAAGAACGGCAAGCGCTTCGTCACCCCGATGCTGCTGGTCATCATCGCGATCGGCTTCATCGACCTCGTCTTCGCGGTCGACTCCATCCCCGCCATCTACGGGCTGACGAACGAGGCGTACATCGTGTTCACCGCCAACGCCTTCGCCCTGATGGGTCTGCGTCAGCTGTACTTCCTCATCGGCGGTCTGCTGGAGCGTCTGGTCTACCTCGCCCAGGGCCTGGCCGTGATCCTCGCGTTCATCGGGGTGAAGCTCGTCTTCCACGCCCTGCACGTCAACGAGGTGCCCTTCATCAACGGCGGCGAGCCGCTGCTGTGGGTGCCCGAGATCCCGATCTGGTTCTCGCTGCTGTTCATCGCCGCCACCGTGGCCGTGGCGACGTTCCTCAGCCTCCGCAAGACCCGCAACGACCGTGAGAAGAAGGACCGCAAGACCTTCGAGGGCGAGAAGGTCGTCCACGCTCCCGAAGACTGACCCCGGCGACGACGGGCCCGCGGCGACGCCGCGGGCCCGTTGCCGTATCCGCACCACGAACGCAACCCCGGCGAGCGCGCTCGGAAGCCGCCCTACCGTGGCGGCATGACGCGATTCGGCTACACCCTCATGACCGAGCAGAGCGGCCCCAAGGCCCTCGTCGACTACGCCGTCGGCGCCGAGCGCGCCGGCTACGACTTCCTCGTCTCGAGCGACCACTACTCCCCCTGGTTGACGAGCCAGGGCCACGCGCCCTACGCCTGGACCGTCCTCGGGGCCGTCGCGCAGGCGACGACGGACGTCGAACTGATGACCTACGTCACCTGCCCCACGGTGCGCTACCACCCGGCCGTCGTCGCGCAGAAGGCGGCGACCCTGCAGCTGCTCTCGGACGGCCGTTTCACGCTCGGGCTCGGTTCGGGCGAGAACCTCAACGAGCACGTCGTGGGCGAGGGATGGCCCGCCGTCCACGCCCGCCAGGACATGCTCGTCGAGGCGATCGAGATCATCCGCGCGCTGCACACCGGAGACCTCGTGACCTACGACGGCGAGTACTTCCGCGTGGACTCGGCACGCGTGTGGGATGCCCCCGACGGAGGGGTCCCCATCGGCGTCGCGGTGTCCGGCGAGCACTCGATCCAGCGCTTCGCCCCTCTCGGCGACCATCTGATCACCACGGAGCCCGACGGCGACCTCATCCAGGGCTGGGACGAGCACCACGAGGGCGAGTCCCGCAAGATCGGTCAGATCCCCATCAGCTGGGACCCCGATAAGGACGCAGCCGTCGCCCGCGCCCACGACCAGTTCCGCTGGTTCGCGGGCGGCTGGGCCGTCAATGCCGACCTCCCGACCCCGGCCGGCTTCGCGGGCGCGTCCCAGTTCGTGCGCCCGGAGGACGTCGCGGAGTCCATCGCGTGCGGCCCCGACCTCGACGAACTCGCCGAGAGCGTCCGTCCCTTCATCGACGCCGGCTTCACCGACATCGCGATCGTGCAGGTGGGCGACGAGCAGCAGCAGCGCTTCGTCGACGAGATCGCGGCTCCGCTGCTCGAGAAGCTGCGCGCGCTGTGACCGGCCGCGGGGCGCGCCGCCCGGCGCGCCCCGCCGTCGTCACCGTCCGATGTACCCCGCCTCGGTGACCCACTGCTCCAGCCGCCATACGGGCACACGGAACACCCGTGCGACCGCGGTGATCGAGTGCTCGCCCTCGACGACGGAGGCGACGGCGAACTCCCGCAGGGAGCGGAACGCGCGACCCGCGAGCGGTCCCTCCCGCAGGTCGGAGAACGTGCGCGGTTCCTTGGGCCCCGTCGTCCCCGGCGCGACGAAGACGTATCTCGAGGCCCCCTGCATCCCCTGTTCCGCCGCGCGCCGGTGCACCTGCGTCGCGGCGGACTCGTGGATCGTCCCCGACACGGGAGGGCGGGATGCCGCGGGCGCGGCGTCCGGCGGCCGGAGAGCGGCCGCCTCGGGCCCGGACACCGGGGGAACCGACGCGCTCCACGTGTGCTCGGTGCGCGGGAAGGACGCGTCCGCCGGTGCGGACACCGGGTCGAACGCCGGCATCTCCGCGGCGGCGACCGCGCTCGTCCAAGGCGCGGCCGGGAGCTCACCGCCCCACACGACGTCGCTCGCGACGACGTACGGGCTGGCCGCGGGAGCTGCCGGCGTCGTCGTCAGCCACGGCGCGGGCGGCAGTTCTCCGCCCCAGACGACCTCGCTGGGCACCACGTAAGGACTGTCGAACCCGCTCTGCGCCGGGGACGCTTCGGTGTCGCCGAAGAGCGCCGACACCTCGATCTCGAACGTCTCGGCGAGCGCCACCAGCGTCGCGAGGGATGCCGTCGTGCGGCCGCTCTCGATGGCTCGGACGCGTGACTCGGACAGCCCGGCCTCGAAGGCGAGCGCGGGAACGGTGAGGCCGCGTTCCTCGCGAAGTCGACGGATCCGCGCGGAGAGGGCACGCAGCACCTCGTCGAGTCGCCCGTCGATCGGAGCTTCGCTCACGTGAACGTCCTCCCGGATCCGGCGGGCGCGGAAGCGGCCTCGTCCACCCACTTTTGCAGACGCCACTGCGGAATGCGGAACAGACGCGCGATCGAACCGACGGAGAAGCCTCCCTCCACGACCGCGGCGACGGCGAACTCCCGCAGGGAGGCGAACGTGCGTCCTTCCAGCGGGCCGGTGCGCAGATCGGCGAAGGAGCGGGGCCGATCCGCACGGGCGTCTCGTGCGAGCCGAGCGGGCTCCCCGGCGAACAGCGGCGGCGCGGACGCGGGGGGCGGCACCGGTGTCGGCACCGGTGTCGGCACCGGCGTGGCCGGGTCCTCCGCGGCGGATCCGCCGTACGCCGCCACGCGTTCCTGCCCATCGCGCAGCAGAGCGTCGCGCAGCAGCCGACGCAAGCGACGGTGCTCCCGGGCCCGGCGCCACAGCAGGGGGACGCCGATCGCGGGGATGAGGAGCACGAGCGCCCACATCCACATCATGGGATGTTCGTTCATCCACCCCACCCACGCCCATTGGAAGCTCCAGTGGGAGTCATCGTTGTCGGCCTGCATCGTGCGCGCCCCCGACCACATCGCCACGGCGTCCTGCCCGATCCCGCGGAAGACGTTGCCCGTGAGGTCGGCACGAGCCTCGTCGGCGAGCTCCACGGCGTAGCCCGACGACACCGTCAGGTCGTTGTCCTTCACGATGACGGCGGCGCCCGCGAGCGCGAGCGCGATGCGGCGCCCCACGAGGCGGGAGCCCGAGACCGTGGCATCCGTGATGCGACCCGTGATGTCCAGGGCCCGCAGCTCGCTCGACGACAGGTCGGCGTTCGCGACCGTCAGTCCCTTCGACGGCCCCTCGACGAGCACGGCGGTGCGGACCTCGTCGATCGTGGTGCGCGTGATCTCGGTCGTGTCGTTCGAGATGACGCGGACGCCGCCGTCGCGGTTGTCCTGCACCCGGGATTCGGTCAGGGTGAAGCCGCTCGCCGGGTCCAGGCCGTAGCCGCCGCTGGTGGGACCGGCGGCGAGCGCGGACCCGTCGACACGGATCCCCCAGCCGGCGGAGCCCTCCACCGTCGTCTCGGTGAGCGAGAGATCCTTCGACTGCCGCGACAGGGAGATGCCGTCTCCGCCGGAGTCGCGCACGATCGCGCGCTGCAGCACGAAGTCGTGTCCGCCGTTGGTCAGCTCGACACCGGTGAGGGTCGAACCCGTGATGGTGGTGTCGAAGACGCCCACGCCGGTGCTCTCCGAGGCGAACAGGCCGTAGTGCAAACCGGTGATCGTGGTGTTCTGCAGCCGAACGCCGGCATCGACCGTCCCGCTCCCGGTGACCGCGAGACCGCCCGTCCGACCGCTCCAATAACCGAGCGAGGCGAAGTCGGCGAAGAAGGTCAACATGATCCCGTCGCGCACGCGGATGTAGGCGCGCCCGTCGGACTCGTCGACATCGGGACCTCCACGATCGTCGTCCCACGACGTGATCGTCATGCGCTCGCCCTCCGTGCCGGCGAACTGCAGGTGCCCGCCCCACCCGACGATGCTGGTGGTGCCTGCGGGCGAGCTGGCCATCCGCAGCGTCACCCCGGGAACGATGAGGTCCAGCTCCACGCCGGCGCGCACCACGACGTTGCGTACGAGGGTGAAGGTCTTGTCGTCGTCCCGCCGAACAGCTCCGAGAGCCACGAGGTCGTCGAGGACGTAGATCGTCGCCTGGCCGCCCTTCGCCCCGAGGACGACCGTGTTCCACTTCTCGATCAGCGCCGGGTCGGTGCTGCCGAGCGCCGCGACCGCGGACAGCCGCTCGTCCTCCGACGCCACGCGCTCAGCGGGCGTCTGGGGCGTGGTGCCGTCGTCCTCCGCCGATGCGGAGGGGGTCGGAGCCTCGCCCACCACCGCGGTCGTCGAGGCGGTGGCGGTGCGCAGCCACGGGAAGAAGGTGCCCGTGTGCACGAAGTTGCCGGTCAGGACGACACCCGCGACGAGCACGACGACGGCGACCAGCATGACGATCCGCCCGATGCCGCGCAGCGCGACGTGGGTGTCGCCTCGCTCGCGGGCGGTGAGGGCGGCGGCGTCGTCACCCGACACGCGGTGCCTCCGGCTCCGGCGTCGGGGGCGCGGCATCCGTCGGGTCGAGCAGGCTCGCCTCGGTCTGCCCCTCTCCCCCCTGCGTATCGGCCGAACGCGTGAGCCATCCCTGCTTGTTCATCGTGAACAGCGCGTACAGCTTGATCGGCAGCGAGACGAAGATGATGACGACCGTCACCAGGGGCAGGAGCACGATGTCCTCGGGACGGCGCCACAGGTGGGACATGCCCCGGATGCCGCGACCGACGAACATCCACACCACCGCGAGCACCATGGCGAGCACCGGATGCTCGGCGCGCACCGCCAGCACGATGTAGGCGAGGGCGACGAACATCGTGAAGGGGGTGAGCAGGATCTGCATCATCGTGATCTGCGAGATCAGCGGCACCTTGAACACCCAGCCGTGCCGGATCGCGGTGAGATAGCACCGGTACGAGTTGCGGCTCCACCGCACCCGCTGCTTCACGAACGCGCGGAAGGTCCCGGGGAACATCGACAGCGCGCGGGCGCTGTCCTGGTGGGCCACCCGGAACCCCTGGGACAGCACGAGCCAGGTCATGCGCCCGTCGTCGCCCGCCACGCACTGCCGACCGAAGAACGTCTCGTTCTCGAGCTCTTCGACGCGCGGCACGATCGCCGACGTACGGTAGGCCGCCGTCCGCCCGGACGCGCAGATGACGCCGCCGAACCGCCCCATGGCCGGGGCGTAGTCGGTGCAGCGCAGGTCGATGATCCAGTCGGCCACGCGTCGCCACACGCTCGACTTCGGGAGGTAGACGTTCTGCCGGGTGCTGACCGCCCCCACCGCGGGGTCGATGAAAGGCATCTGCACCGCCGCGAGCATCCCGTCCTCCCACGCCGTGTCGGAGTCGACGAACACGATGAGCTCGGTGTCGACCATGCGCATACCGACCCCCAGCGCCGACCGCTTGCCGCGGTGCTTGAACATCACCACGTCGACGGTGGGGAGCTCCATCGCCTCGATGCGGCGCTGCGCCTCGGTGTCGGCCAGGTCGAGGACGATGATGACGCGCGAAGGCCCCTGTCGCACCCACGTCTTCAGGCAGCGGATGAGGACGTCGGGGTCCTCGCGGAACGAGGGCACCACGACCGTCGTCGTCGTGCGGAAGTCGTTGCGCACCGGGCGGGCGGTCGCAGCCAGGATCTTGCGGACGATCCAGAACCCCCAGGACACCATCCCGAGGTACCCGAAGGGCAGAACCCACATCAGCTGGTCGCTGAACGACGCGTCGCCCACCGTGCTCCTTCCCGACGTGCAGTCGTAGACCGTGCCGGGGGAGACACTGAACGATAGCGCGTTCGCGCCGCCGGTGTCGTCTCAGCAGCCGTCGACGCCGAGGGCCGTCCCCTCGGCCACGGTGTTGTCGCACGCGACGAGGTTGTCCGCGGACGCCGCAGCGCCGACGAGGTGCACACCGCGCCCGCCCGTCGCCGCGCGCAGGACCGATCCGGAGACGGTGTTGCCCGAGCCCCACGGGGCGAGGATGACGTGGATCGACACCGCCTCGGCGGGGCCCGTCACCGTGCTGGACTCGACCCGCCAGCCGCTGCCCTTGAGATCGATCGCGCTGTCGACGACGGCATCCGGGGCGATCGACAGGGTCGACGAACGGATCACTCCGTCGCTCGTCCCCTCCTTGACGTCGACGGCCTCGGCACGGGTGTCGGCGACCGACAGCGACTCGAAGACGTTGCGATCGCTGCGATCGGGCCCGCAGGCGGTGTACCGGCACCAGTTGGACTCGGCGGAGCCGATGTACACGCCCTCGCCGAATTCGGGGTCGCTCAGCCCCGTGCGCGACACCGACACCGCGCGGACGAGGTTGTCGGAGCTGCCGCTGCGCAGGTGCAGTCCCTCCTGCCCCACGTCGGCGATGCGCACGCCCGACAGCGTCGCGCCGGACACGGCATCCAGGACGACGCCCTTCTGTCCCCCGCGCACGGTGAGATCGCGGACGACCCAGTGCGAGGCGCCGTCGAGGTGGAGCGTGTAGCCGGAGCCGAGGTCGCCCCCGTCGAGCACGCTCCCCTCGACACCGCAGAGCACGACGGGGGCGTCGTCGGTCCCGGGGACCTGGGCGTGGAAACGGCCCGAGTAGACCACCGGCGACAGCTGCAGCACCGCACCGGGACGGGCGGTGTCGAGCGCGCGCTGCAGATCATCGGCGTCGGGACCGACCTCCACCGCACCCGGCGCGCACGGCACCGCGGTCGTGGTGGCGACGGCCGGCGCGCCCACGACCGAGTCGTTCGAGGGAGCGCACCCCGCCAGCAGCACCGCGGCAAGCGCCATCGGCACCACGAGACGCACGAAAGAGGACATCGGGTCGAGTATCGCAGGACCGATGGCATGGCGGATGCCGCAGCCTCGGGACCGAGACCGGCGGCGGCGCGAGCGTCAGGCGCCGTCGCGCAGATCGCGGAAGAACGTGTCGACGTGCGTGCGCAGCGCCGCCACCCTCCGGTCGCGCGCAGCGTGCGCATCGTGGCCGAGGTACGCGGGCGGATCGAGCCGTCGGACGTTGCGCGAGCACTGGAAGTCCGCGCACAGCAGGGTTCCCACGGTGTTGCCGGCCCGGCCCGCCTTGCCCGCGCGACGGGCCGCGAAGAACACCACGTCGTTGGGCAGGGTCACGTCGGCGCACCAGGAGCACTGCGGGCGAGAACGGGTCGGCTGCTCGGCCTGGCGCAGCTGCAGGCCGACGGGAGCGCCGTCGATCTCGGCGACGACGAAGCCCAGCAGGGGGCTCTTGGGGTCGCGCCAGCCGACGTAGTCGAGTCGATCCCAGTCGCGGCCGTCGATGTCGGCCGGGATGACGAGAGCGGCGCGTTCGCGCGTCGAGACGTTGACGAAGCTGGAGCGGAGGGCGGTGGCGGAGAGAGCGTGCATGAGGAGTCCCGTCGGAGGGCCGCGGCGGACGCCGCGGCGGGAGCACCCGCGCGAACGCGGGAAGGAGCCCACCTTGAGAGGGCGGGCGGGAGGGCGCGAGCATCGGGCTCAGCGCCGGCGCCGGTCACCCGGCGAAGGACGCGGCGTGCGCGATGCCTCTGCCGTCGGCGCTCCGCGCACCGACGACCTCCTCACGCCCGACGGGCATCGACGAGGAGGACGGGGACATGGCCCCAGGATACGCCCGTCAGGCGCGAAGAGAGGCCGAGCCCAGCATCCGCTCCACGGTGAGCTCCAGCACGACACGGTCGGGGTTGACGCGCGGCTGGCGGTACCGCGCCGCGTAGAGCTCGACCGCCCGGGCCACGGCATCCGGATCGTCGGTGACGCGCGCGGGCCCCTCGAAGCTCAGCCATCTCGCCCCGTCGACCGAGCACACCGAGGCGCGGCCGCTGCGCTCGGCGTTGACGAACTTCTGCGTCCCCCGTGAACCGATCACGCGCACGACACCGTCCTCCCACGTGAAACCCACGGGCACCGCGTGCACGCGCCCCGATCGCCCGATGGTCGACAGGGTGGCCAGGTGGTACTCGCGCAGGAAGGCGAGCGCGTCGTCGGTCAGCACCCCTCCAGCGTGCCACGCCCGAGCAGATCCGTGGTCGTCCGCGTGGCGGCATCCCAGCGGCGCAATCCGACCGCCGTCGCCGCGAGGTCGCCGAGCCCCGCATCGGCGAGCACCCCGAGCGCCTCCCCCACGCGATCGAGGGGGACGCGCCGCGCGAGCGTCACGTGCGCGGTCCACTCGCCCGGGCGCGTGTGCGGAGCGTCGTCGCCGTCCCCGGCGAGCGCGTGCAGTCTCTCGTGCAGCTGGAGGAGCGAGCCCGTCGGGATGACCGACCGGGCGATCACCCGGGTCCGCCCGATACCGAACAGCACGGGTGCCCCGAGGGTCAGCGGCAACGGCAGGGCGTCCGCCAGCACGGAGACGTCGATCCGGGCCAGCGGAGGACGCACCAGCATCGTGATGTGCGGCCGGTTGCTCGCCCCCGTGTGCTTCGCCTGACTCGGCAGCTCCGCGCGGGCGAGCGCGTCCCACTCGGCGCGGACCGCGGCATCCGCGGCGTCGTCGAGGACGAGTTCGAGACTGGTGACCTCCGCCATCGTCGCTCAGCGCGTCGACCACCAGGCGGCCGCCACGAGCAGCGGCTGGAAGAACAGACGGCCGAAGCGCTTCTGATCGGTGTCCAGTCCGAACGCCGAGCGACCCTTGCGCCACTGGTCGATGTTGCCCGGGAAGATGGCGACGAAGAACGCCGCCAACGCCGCGCCGATGCGCCGTCGCTCCCGAGGGAGGGCGATCAGGGCGAGACCGAACGCAGCCTCGACGACCCCGGATGCCACCACGACGGCGTCGCGGTCGAGCGGGCCGCGCTCCACCAGCGCGTCCGGCACCTGCGCCTGGAAGTCCCGGCGGGCGAACGTCAGGTGGGAGACGCCGGCGAACACCATCGCCAGGGCCAAGGTCCAGCGCACGAAATGTCTCATATTGGTCACGGTACGGGGCGGGATTCCCCGCCTCGGCGGGCTTGACGCCCGGCGGACCGCGGTCAACGGGCGGCAATAGGCCACTCGTCCCGATTACGCAACCCCGGGCCGCCGGCGACCGACCCCTGTTGACTGGCATCGAGCCCGAAGGAGGTGCACCGTGACCATGACCGACGCTGCGTCCCCCGCGACGCGTGATGACGACCTCGACGCCCTCCTCGTGCGCGCCGCAACGGGCGACTGCGAAGCGTTCGTCGCGTTCTACGATGCCACCGCCCCGCGCGTGTACGCCGTTCTGCTCTCGCTCACGGGCCTGGCCGAGAAGGCCGATGCGCTGCTCGAGGGGATCTACGTCGAAGCCTGGGAGCGCATGCGCGGACGTTCGGCGCCGCCCTGCCCCGGAATGCAGTGGATGTCGGCGATCGCGCACCGGCACGCGACCGGTCGGATCTGACCGCCCGAAGCAAGCGGCCGGAACACGCCCGGGGCTCAGGGGGCTTCTGCGGACTGGGCGACGGGGACGTCGTGCGTCTCGAGGTCGATCGTCAGTCCGCTGGAGGAGTTGGCGGCGGTGGCGTACGACTGCAGGAGGGCAGGGTCGAGCATCTCCGGCTCGGCGGCGCCGAAGACGAAGCGCAGCGGGATCGACGGCTGCAGCCACAGGGTGCTGCGCCCGGCCTGCTCCCCCGACGGGTGGCGCCACGACATGGTGAAGCTCTCACCGCGCCGCAGCTTGGTGGCGATGACGACCTTCACGTGCGCGAGAACGCGGTCCGGGATGTGGATCGGGCTCTCGGAGGAGCCGTAATACAGCGAGCCCATGAGCGTCCCCTCCCCGGGAATTCGACGTCTCATATTTTACTAGATTGCCTAACTACCGCAAGAGTTCCGAACGGAATCCTTACGCTGTACGCGCGATTTCTGGACGGCGACCGAAATCGATCGGCTGACTGATAACTCGTCTACCGAACTACACTGTCGTCACGGGTGGTCGGAATCCCGAGGAGACCCATGACGATCGAGACGCACGACGATCCCGCGACGACCGCTGCACGCGCCGTCGAACGCCTCCGGCTCGCCGAGGCACGCCTCGCCCGCCGGCGTCAGTCGGATTGCGGGCCGAGCGAAAATGCTCGCTCCGCAATGCGGCTGATCCTCGAGCGAGCGGACGCCGGTACGAGCATCACCCCCACCGAGATCGCACAGTCGCTCGCGATCTCGACGGCGTCCGTAACGGGGATGCTCGACCGCCTGCACGCCGGAGGCCTGATCGGATTCGTGGCCAACCCCTCCGACCGGCGCAGCAAATACGTCGTGCCCTTCGATCGGGACGCCGACATCGACACGATCGACCCCGTCACCGCCCGCATCCGCGCTTTCGCCCTCGAACTGCCCGAGGCGACCGCCGATCAGCTGGCCGCGTTCCTCGACCGGGTGCGCGAGGTCGTCGACGCGGAGTGCGCCTGACGCCTCAGGCCGTCGAGCCCACCGCGTCGGGATCGGGCTCGGCCACGACGCTCAGCCCGTGGGGCGTGCTCGCCTCGTTCATCAGGTCGTCGATCCAACGGCGGTTCAGCTGCGGCGCTCGACTGCCGTAGAAGTGGAACACCAGCGGGATGGACGGCGAGATCCACAGGGTGCGCGTGCCGCTGCCGTCGCCCATCGGGAAGTGGAACATGAACGGCTCGTTGCGGCGCAGCTTGTTCATGAAGACGACACGCAGGTGGGAGAGGGTGCGATCCTCGATGTCGAACGAATGACCCAGGGTGTTGTAAACCAGTTTTCCCACCACGCGAGTCTATCGGGCAAGGTCGGATTAACTACCTGAGCGCCCCGCCCGCGCGGCTCGGCTAGAGTCGCCACCGTGGCGAGAACCCCCCGCACCGCGCGGCCCCGACGACGCGTCCCCCGCGTGCTCCTCGCGATCGCCGCCGTCGTCGTCGTCGCGGGGCTCGTCGCCGCGATCGCCGCGATCGGCGGCGCGGTCACGACTCTCTTCCAGACGCTCGGGGCCACACCCCCCGCGGTCGACACCCGCATCGTGGCTCCCGACGAATCCAAGGCGGCTCAGGCGGCCAGAGCCGGACAAGGGGATGCCGCCGAGAACGACTCCGCGCAATGGCTCGCCGCGCAACCGACCACGTATTGGTTGACGCCCGAGATCGACCCGATCGACGAGGTCTGGGACCGCGTCGCCCACCTCGCCGGAGAGGCGCGCGAGCAGGATGCGGCCCTCGCGATCGCCGTCTACGGGCTCCCCGACCGCGACTGCGGCAACCATTCCGCGGGCGGACTCGACCCCGACGCCTACCGCGAATGGACGAACCGCATCGGCGACGCGCTGGGCAACGCCTCGGACATCCAGAAGATCGTGATCCTCGAGCCCGACAGCATCGCCCTGGCCTCCTCGTGCGGATCGATCTCCGACCGGGCCGGATATCTGCGTACGGCCGTCGAGAACATGCGCGGGGTGAACACCTGGATCTACCTCGACGGAGGGCATTCCGCGTGGCATCCGGCGTCGGAGATGGCCGATCTGCTGAGCGCCACCGGCCTGCTGCCCGAGGTGCGCGGCATCGCCCTCAACGTGTCGAACTACCAGGACACCGCGGCCGAGTTCACCTACGCGCACGAACTGTCCGACCGCCTGGGAGGCATCCACGCGGTGATCGACACCTCTCGAAACGGCGCAGGGCCGCTCGGATCCCAGTGGTGCAATCCGAGCGAGCGTCTCGTGGGCGCTGCCGGGGGCTCCTACGGCGACGGAGTGGTCGACACGAACCTGTGGATCAAACCGCCCGGAGAGAGCGACGGAGACTGCAACGGGGGCCCCTCCGCCGGCACCTGGTGGCCCGATGCCGCAGCCGAGTTGACACGCGCGCAGCGCTGAGCACGGGCCAGCGCGGCGCGACTCGTGAAGTGTGTCAAGATTGCGCACGTCGCATCGCGACGCCGCGTCTCGGGGAAGTGCGCGGGCACGGTCTCGTGCCATGCGGGGAATGTAGGTGAAATGAGCGACAGCACCGAGTTGCTGAAAACAGCCGTGATCGTCGAGGACGATCCCGACATCCGGCACCTGCTCGTCGAGGTCCTGGAATCGGCCGGGTTCTCGACCGTGTCGGTCGGCAACGGCATCGACGGCGTGCGCGCCGTGCTCGCCTACCAGCCCCTCATCACCACTCTCGACGTCAACATGCCGGGCATCGACGGCTTCGAGGCCGCTCGCCGCATCCGCCAGCAGAGCGACACTTACATCATCATGCTCACCGGGCTCGAAGAAGAGGCCGACGTCGTCCTGGGCCTGGGAGCCGGTGCCGACGAGTACGTCGTCAAGCCGTTCCGCCCCCGCGAACTGCGCGCGCGCATCGAGGCGCTGTTGCGCCGTCCGCGCACCGGCGACTCCTCCGCTCCGCCCGCCCCGCGACAGGACAGTGTCGGCCCGTCCTTCCCCACCGGCCGCATCGAGACCGCTCCCCCGGCGCCCACGGCATCCACCGCCGAGGCGCCGGCCGCGCCCGTGATCGTTCCGTCGTCGCAGGGCCCTGAGCCGCGTGCCGCCGCCGTGGGCACCGAGATCGTCAGCCGGCCCGCTGCCGGCGGACTCACCCCCACCGGCAGCGCATGGGTGGAGCATCGCGACCTGCAGCTCGACCCCGACAGCCGCCTCGTGCGCGTCGGCGGCGCGGAGCTGGATCTCACCCGCACCGAGTTCGACCTGCTCGCGACCCTCATGGAGTCCAAGCGCCGCGTGCGCAGCAAGGCCGATCTCACCCTCGTGCTGCGCGGGGAGTCGTACGTGACGAGCTACTTCGTGGGAGAGGCCGACAAGCGGGCCATCGAAGCCCACATGACCAACCTCCGCCGCAAGCTCGGGGACAACCCGGCCAACCCGCGGTACATCGAGACCGTCCGCGGCGTCGGCTACCGTCTCACCTCGGAGCTGCTCGCCGCTCCGTGAGCCCCGAGCGAATAACGGATGCCTCGACCCTCCCCAGGGCCGAGGCATCCGTGTTTCCGGTCGTTCGGGTCGACCAGATCGGGGTCCGTCACACTTTGAAGCCGTGCTGACGACGGACGAGCTTGGAGAACATCAGGAGGGTCTGGAGCACGGTGACCACGCCGACGATGGGCCAGCCGATCCACAGGATCGAGGACTGCACCATCGGCCCGACCATGATCCAGATGACGGCGAGCGCGATCGCGACCGCGATGAGCACGATCATGGGCGTCCAGTGGCCCAGTCCGCCGCCGCGCTCCGCCTTGGCCTGCATGGCCCAGTTGTCGACCTTCTTGCGCGACAGGAAGCGGGTCCAGGAGCGTACGAAGTGGCTGATGCGGATCCACATGAAGATCTCGGCGGGGAAGAACAGCACCGCGAACATCACGTCGCGCCGGTTCACGTTCTTCATGGTCCGGGCGATACGGAGGTTCAGCATCATGGCGATCACCGGCGGGATGAGCCACACGGGAGAGAAGACGAAGGCGCCGATCGACAGCGAGCCCGCCAGCAGGGTGAGGAAGGCCACACGGACGAACAGGTTGGTCAGCATCCCGAAGTTCTCGAACCACCGCAGACGCAGGTTCGGGTGGAAGGGCTGCCCCTTGGTGTCGCCGCGCTGTCCCGGCCACATGAGCTCGATCGCACCGTAGGTCCACTTGACCTGCTGGGCGTCGTATCCCGAAAGGGTCGTCATGCCGCCCACGTCGGCGCGGGCGTACGGGCTGATCTTGGTCAGGTAGCCGGCGCTCTTGATCTGCAAGGACAGCAGCGAGTCCTCCACCTCGGAGTCCTTCACCCAGGGCGAGGTCTGGTGGTTCTGCGTCATCGCGTCGCGCAGGGCATTGGTCGAGAAGATCGAGAACTGCCCGCCGAGGACGGCCATGTTGCGACCGCGCAGCATGTTCTGCAGGTTGAAGGCGGCGAACTGGGTGCGCTGACCGGCCGTCAGGAACTTCGCCATGAGCCCCTTGATGGGCTTGTCGTCGATCGTGTAGATCGCCGAGATGCCACCGATGCGGGAGTCGGAGACCGCCTCGGTCTCGAGGTACTCGACCGCCTTGGTGTCGGCGATCGTGTCTCCGTCCACGCCGAGGAGGTAGTCGTAGCCCTCGACGAGCGAGTAGCCGTAGTTCAAGGCGCCGACCTTCTTGTCGGGGTTCTTGCCGATGTCGTGCACGAACACCTCGGTGAACTGCTCGCCGAGCTCGGTCAGCAGCTCGTGCGGCCCGCTGTACTCGCTGGCGATCTTCACGGTCGCGTCGGAGGTGTTGTTGACCACCACGTGGATGACGTCGGGCACGCGGGTCTGAGCCAGCAGCGCCTCGATCACATCGGCGATCGACTCCTCCTCGTTGTAGGCGGGGATGACGCAGCCGATGGTCGAACGGTGCACCGAGGTGTTCTCGAGGACGGCGGCGAAGTCGTCGGCGAAACCGTGCTCCCCCGCCGATGTCAGCACGCGGGGGTGCATACCGAAATCGCCCGCCGGGGAGGTGTAGCTGCGCGCATCGGTCATGGGGGTGTCTTCCTGTCGGCGAGGTGGCCTGTCAGCCGAATCCCACTCTGGTACGTTCACCACAAGACGACCGCCGCCCGAGACCACCGTCCCCGCAAGATTCCCTCAAGATTGCACCGTGACGCAGAAGGAGACGACCCTCTGTGATCGTCCTCGCTCTCCTCTCCTCGATCGCCGCCGCGGGGATCGCCCTGACCATGCTCCTCCTCACGCACGGGCGCCCCGACGACGATCGCGGCGGACCCCGCGCGGACATGGTCCGCTACTTCGGCATGGCCGCGATCGCGGCGCTGCTGTGCGGGGCGATGAACGTGTTCGAGACGACGGGCGGCGGGGCGACGGCCGCGGCGGTCGGCAACGCCACGAACCTGCTCGCCGCGGGACTGCTGTGGGCGGGCGCGCGACGACTGAACGGCCGCCGGGCGATCGGTGCGGTCAGCACCGGAGCCGGCGGCATCCTGATGCTGGGGCTGACCTTCCTCGTCCCCCTCGATGACGCGACCCTGCTCAAGACCGCGGGACTGGTCGTCTTCGGCGCGCTCGGCGCGCTCGAGTGCTCGCGCCGCCCGCTGAGCGAACTGCACGGCGCCCGACTCCTGTCGTGGACGCTCAGCCTGTACGCGGCCTACAACCTGGCCCGTCTGGCGGTCGTGGCCTTCTTCGGGCGAGGGCTGCTCGTGGGCCAGGGGCCGGTGTCGGCCGAGGCCACCGCCGCGGTGAGCGCGGTCGTCATCGCCCTGGTCTCGTGGGGCGCCGTGCGGATCGGGCGACAGCTCGACGACGACCCCGCGCCCGGGACGCGCGCCCACGACCGCGGCACCCTCCGCCGCGAGACCGCCCGCCTGATCGAGGCGCACGCCCTCGTCCGCGTGAGCGTGGTGCGCGTGCCCGAGATCGATCTCATCCGGGCGGCGCACAGCGCGGAGCGCGGCGAGACGATGCTCCGCGCGGTGGCGGATGCCGTGGACGACGCGCTCCCCGAGGTCGTCACCGGCGTTCCGGCTCGCGACTCGGTGTTCGCGGTCGCGCCGTCCACGCTCGACGCCGCCGAGGTCGAGCAGGCGGTTCGACGCGCGTTCGCGCGCCGTATGCCGACCATCGACTACGCCGACGTGCCCGACCTGACGTTCGAGCACTACCTGGCCCGTGACGTCGACGATCTGTCGCTGCTCATGGAGAGCCGGCGTCTGCGGCCCCGTCAGGGACAGCTCGGGACGGCCTGACCCCCGGCGGCGCAGGTCCGCGGATCGGTACGCCCCGCGGCGCTCACCCCTGGTCGGTGGTCTGACCCCAGCCCGGCGCGCGGCCGGTGCTGCTCTGCGTCCCCGAACCCTGGTTCGTCGGGCTCTGCCCCTGCTCCGCGGAGATCGCGATCGGCAGGTACTGGTAGACCGTCTGCTGTGAGAACGCGTCGCTGTTCGCCGTCCCCTCGACGGCGACGTTGAGCGCGAACTCGAGGGTCAACCCGTAGGTGTCGGCGGGCAGCTGCCGGATCGAGGTGGTGGGCACGAGCAGACCACCCTGGAAGCTGTTCAGCAGCAGACCCCGGTCGGAGCGCAGGGTGTCGGTCGGCACGAGGGTGCGCGGATCGGCGCTGAACTGGAAGGGGTTCGAGACCTGTCCGTTCGTCTGCGCGGTCTGCGAGGTGATCGACACCGACGACACGTACACGCGCCGCTTCTGCGCCAGCACCGCCTTCTCGTCGACACGGTGGTCGACGACGTTCACCGCGAAACCGAGCTGCTTCTCGTTCGTCGGGGTCCACTCCATGGTCCGCTTGGGGTTCACCGCCCAGACGTCCAGGCGCACCTCGAGACCGTCGGCCACCTCGCTCGTCAGCGAGACCGATCCGTCGTACGTGAACCGCGAGTCGAAGGGCATGGCATCCGCGCTGGACTGCGGCACGGGCGTCGCGACGACCACGGACTGTGCGCCGGCGCCGATCTGGCCGGGCAGGGCGTTGAACATCTCCGCGACCTGCGTGCATCCGGTCAGCGTCGCCGGCGCCACGAGGGCGAGGACGACGGTGAGGGCGCAGGCACGAGCGCGGCGGCGAGGGGTGCTCACGGTGTGTCTCCTGAGGGTCGGCGCAAGGGCGCAGAGGTCGCTGAACGACCATCACGCTGCGGGATGCAGGCCTCAGGGGGAGTCTGACCGGGCGACGCGAGGGTGTCCTCACGCGCGGCGAGCAGAGACAGGATGGCGCGCAGAAGACTACACCACTCTCTATACACTCGAGGAATGGCATCCCTGAGGAGCGTCCGACCGGCGGTTCCTCCGGATGGCGTCCACGAAGACGACGCGAGCCCCGGTAGCCGCACCCGCTCCGTCTGGCTGCAACAGCTCGTGCTCGGCGCGGGCGTCGTGATCACCGTCCTGCTCGTCCAGGCGCTGGAGCCGTCGCTGTTCGCACAGTGGCCGTTCTCCTCGGGCGTGGGCGTCGTCATTACCCTCACGGCCGTCGCCATCGTGGTGCCGTGGCATCGCCTGCCCCGGGCGGCGGTGTCGGTCATCCCCCTCGGCGACATCCTGGGCATCGGCCTGCTGAGCTTCGACACCGACCTGCGCTTCGGATTCTTCTGGGTCTTCCCGATCATCTGGATCGCGACGCACTTCTCGCTCGCCTACCTCGTCCCGGCGCTCGGCTCGGTGGGCGTCATCATCGTCGTGGATGCCGCGATCGCCGACTCCGGTCCGTTGAGCGCCCTGCGCCTGATCGTCGTCCTGCTGTCGCTGACCTTCATCGCCATCACCGCCCACCTGTCGGCACGGCAGACCCGGGCGTTCAAACAGCTCCTGCGGCGGCAGGCGAGCCGCCTGCAGGGCACGCTTCAACGCGTCTCCGGACAGGAGCGGCGCGTCTCGCAGATGCTGAACGGCCTCGACACCGGCATCGCGCGGCTCTCCGCCGACGGCGAGGTACTCGCCCTCAACGACACCTACGTCGCCCTCTACGGCGTCGAGCGCGACGAGCCGCAACGCCCCGGGGCGGCGGTCGAGTACGCGACGCTGCGCGGCGAGCCGCTTCCGGAGTCCGAGCGCCCGTTCGCCCGGGCCGCGCGCGGCGAGCAGTTCGACGACGAGCGCGTCTGGCTGTTCGACCCGCACGGCGAGTGGCACGCCCTGTCGGCGTCGACGCGTCGTCTCATCTCCTCGGACGAGCCGGAGAGCACGCTCCTGATCGTCCACGACATCACCGCCTTGATCGAGTCCGAGCGGGCGCGTGAACGCCTCGCGGCGACCGTGTCGCACGAGCTGCGCAATCCCCTCACCGCGATCGTCGGCCACGCCGACCTCGCCCTCGACGACCCCGGTCTCTCTCCGAAGGTGCGCGAGCAGCTGGAGGTCATCGCCGCCGCCGGCGAGCGCATGCAGAAGCTCATCTCCGAGATCCTCGCCACCTCGCGCGGTGTCTTCCGCGAGACCTCCGCCCCCGCGGGGGCCGACGCGAGTCGCATCATCGCCTCGTCGCTGGCGTCGTTCCGCCCCGCCGCGGCGGCCCGGCGGGTGAGCGTCGTCGACGAGCTGCCCGCGACCGCCGAGGTCGCCGGCGACGCCTTCCGTCTGCGTCAGGCCTTCGACAACATCCTCAGCAACGCCATCAAGTACACCCCGGCGGGCGGCACCATCCGCATCTCCGGAGACGTCTCGCCCGACGACGTCATCCTGCACTTCGCCGACACGGGTATCGGCATCCACCCCGACGACCTCCCGCACGTGTTCGATCCGTACTTCCGTGCGCAGTCGGTGCGCGAGAGTTCGACCCCCGGCACGGGCCTGGGCATGGGCATCATCCGCAGCATCGTCGAGGACCAGGGCGGATCCCTGTTCCTCGAGAGCGAGTTGGGCGCCGGAACGACGGTGACGGTGATCCTGCCCGTCCGCAGCGAAGGCGCGCCCGCGTGACACCGGCCGACGTGCTGTCGAACCTCGGCCTCGCTCAGGCGACGGTGGCGACGCTGGGCACCGTGATGATCATCGGCCTCGGTTTCCTGCACCGGCCATCGCGGTCCGCGCTGCTGTGGTCGCTCGCCTTCGTGCTCGCGATGGCCAGCACATGGGTGTCGGTCACGGGCGCCATCCTCGAGAACGAGATGGTGCGCCGCGCCGGGCTGGGCCTCATGCTCGGTGCCCCCGCCCTGATCTGGTCGGGTTTCCGCGCACGGCGCGGTGTCCGCGCGCTTCCCTGGCTCGGCGCCGTCCAGGCCGTGGTGACGGCGGCGGCATTCGTGGTCACCGTCGACCCGAACGCGTACGGTCTCACCTTCCGGATCGCCTTCGTCGGTGCCGCGGCGTTCGCGGGGCTCACGGTCCGGGAGCTGCGCCGCGCCGCCGACCGCCTCGAGCGACTCGCGCTGCCCTTGACGATCGTGTCCGCCGCGTTCGTCGCGCTCGGCGCCGCGGTCCTCGTATCGGGTCTCGCCGCTCCCTCCGCGATCGGCGACCTCGTCCTCCCCCGCATCATCAACGGGCTCGCGATGCTGGTGTTCCTGGTGTGCGCGACGGTCTCGCTGTTGTACTTCACGTCGGTGTCACCCAGCGGTACGCACTCCGCGTCGAACTGGCCGCACTTCGTCGTCACCGCGGGCGATCGCCTCCGTCGCGCCGGACGGGCGCGCGAGCACAGCTGGGCGGTGCTCACCATCACCCTCGACGACCCCACCCAGGTGCGCAGCGCCGCGGGCGAGAGCAACTGGCTGCGCCTCGTCGCGGCCTTCGAGGCCGTCGTGGCCGACGTCTTCCCCGCCGAGTGCGATCTCGGTCGCGAGGTCCGCGGTCGCGTCGTGCTCGTGCTCTCGCGGCCGGACTCCGTGCTGCGCGAAACCGTCCGCACCGTACTGCGCAGGATCACCGAGCTCGACGTGTCCGCCCTGGTCGACATCCAGCTCTCCGCGAGCGTCGGCTGGGTTCCGGCCGAGGCAGGAGACTTCGATCTGTCCGTGCTCGTCGCGGCGGCCGACGCCGCAGCCGCCGAAGCCACCCGCCAGGGCGGCGATCGCTGGGAGCGTGTGCGGCTGTGATCAGCCCGTCGCGGTCGCGTCGCCGGCGATCGCGACGGTCACCGAGTCGCTCGCGGTCTGCTTGGCGAACTCGTTCGAGGTGGGCGTGGTCTGCACGAGGAACTCGAACGTGAATTGCAGGGTGACGAAGGTGGCGTCGGCGGGGACCTCGCCCACGTTGAACGTCTGCGAATAGCTGTACGGCGAGAGCACCAGGTACCCGGGGGCATCGGTCTGATCGACCTGCGCGGCGAGCGGCGCGAGCGACTGCGAGGCGTTGCCGGGCACGGCGGTCATGGTCGCCCGCTGCAGGTAGACCTTCTGACCGTCGTTGGGGGTGACCGTGGTCTCCATCGACAGGCTGACGGGTTTGAGGGCCGTGGGCGTCCAGCGGTCCATCGACAGGGTGGACCAGTAGTCGACCGTCGCGGCCACGGAGCCGGCGGTGAGCGAGCGCTGCGTCGATCCGCCGGACAGGTCGTTGCGGACCGGCTGCGGCGCGCTCGTCGTCGTCGGCGCCGCCGAGACGACCGGCTCGGAGCCCGCCCCCTGGGCCCACGGCGGCGCGCCGCACCCGGTGAGCGCGAGCAGGGTCGCCCCCGCCACGGCCGCGCTGAAGGCCGCCCTGCCGCGACGCGCTGCGAACCGCATGATGCCTCCCCCGGATGGTTTTCCCAGTGTAGGTGTCCGCGGTCGCACCGGGCGCGCAGGCGGGCTCAGACGCGGCCCGGGTATGACGCGGTGACCTCGGCGGTGATGAGGATCGGCAGGTGGTCGCTGAGTCCCTGCGGCAACGTCCGGATGTGGGCGATGTCGAAACCGATCGAGGTCGCGAAGTCGTAGTGCCCGCGGAAGAAGCGGTAGCGGGTATAGGTGCGGGCGTCGCTGAGGGTGAGTTCGTACCCCTGGTCGCGGACCTTCTGCCCGAGGTTCTCCTTGAACACCGGGTAGTTGTAGTCACCGACCATGAGCGCCGGCAGGCCCGGGCCGAGGTTCTGCAGCTCGGACAGGGCCGTGCGGATCTGATGACGCCGCAGCGAGTTGAGCGCCGTGAGCGGCGCCGCGTGGAACGAGGCCACGATGACATCCCGTCCGTGGTCGATGTCGCGGAGCCGCACTCCCAGCATCCGTTCCTCCGCGGGCTTGAGGACGTAGTCGTGCAGCGACTTCTTCAACGCGATCGCCCGCACCTCTTCGGCGCGGAAGGTGTTCTCGCGGTAGTACAGGGCGAGCCCCAGGCGGTTGCGCTGGGTCGCCTCGGCGAGGCGCAGGTCGCCGATGGTCTCGGGGATGTCCGCGGTGTCGCACTCCTGCAGGCAGAGCACGTCGGCCTCGTGCTGGTCGACGAGAGCGACGAGTTCGCCCGCGGCACGGTGCTTGTTGAGGTTGTACGAGATGACCTTCATGGCCTGGACAGCCTACGACCGCCGCGGACGGTGCCGGCGAGGGGTTGCACAGCCCCCTCGATTCAGGATGCCGACTCCTCGGCATCCCGCCGATTGCGCGTCTGCTCGGCACGGGCGGCGAGAAGCTCGTCGGCGGGGTACCCGACCTCCGCCAGCACGAGACCCCGCGCCGCGAGCACCTTCGTCTCGGGGATGCGCAGGCGCGCGTCGCGGATCGCCACCACGTCATCGATCGCGATGCGCCCCTCGCCGACGGCCACGCACGCGCCCACGAGCGCGCGCACCATGCTGTGGCAGAACGCGTCGGCGCGCACGTTGGCCACCAGCACTCCGTCATCGCCTCGGTGCCAGTCGTACTCCAGCAGCGTGCGGATCGTGGTGGCCTCTTCCCGAGCCTTGCAGTAGGCGGCGAAATCGTGCAGGCCGATGAGGCGGCCGGCCGCGGCATCCATCGCGTCCACGTCGAGCGCGCTGCGCACGGTGGTGGTCCGGTACCGGTCGAGCGGGTCGTACGCGGTGACGGCGTCCGCCAGTCGGTAGCTGTACCGTCGCCAGACGGCCGAGAAGCGCGCGTCGAAGCCCTCGGGCGCCAGAGAGGTGCGGCGCACCGTCACGTCGGGGTACGCGCCGAGCACGCCCCGCACACGCCCCGCGAGCGCGGCGACCGTGTCGGTCTCGTCGCCGTCGCGGCGGCGACGCGGGAGCCGTGCGATCTGCTCGTCGTCGAGGTCGAGGTGCGCCACCTGACCCGACGCGTGCACACCGGCATCCGTCCGGCCCGCCACGACGAGGCGCGGCGTCCCGCCGACGATGCGGGCGAGGGCCTGCTCGAGCTCGCCCTGGACCGTCCGCAGCCGCGGCTGTCGCGCCCACCCGCGGAAATGTGTGCCGTCGTAGGCGATGTCGAAGCGGATGCGCACCCCACCAGCCTACGAGCGCGGCGGGCGCGCCGACGACGAAGCCCCCGCCCGGACGGATCCGGGCGGGGGCTTCGTGCGAGCGGGAGGGCTCAGGCCTTGGCGTCGTCGGTGACGGCGTCGTCGGCGGCGGCCTCCGCGGCCGCGCCCTCTTCCTGCGACTCGGCGCCGGCGTCGGCGGCGGTCTCGTCGGTCGACGTCTCGTCGGCGGCGGTCTCATCGGCGACGGTCTCATCGGCGACGGGAGCCTCGTCGGCGGCCGGGGCGGCAGCGGCGGGGGCCGCAGCGGTCTTGGCCGACGACTTCTTCGCGACGGGCTCGAGCACGAGCTCGATCACGGCCATGGGCGCGTTGTCGCCCTTGCGGTTGCCGACCTTGGTGATGCGGGTGTAGCCGCCGTCACGCTCGGCTACCAGCGGCGCGATCTCGGTGAAGAGGGTGTGCACGACCTCCTTGTCGCCGATCACGCTCAGCACGCGACGGCGCGCGTGCAAGTCGCCGCGCTTGGCGAAGGTGATGAGGCGCTCGGCGAGCGGACGCAGGCGCTTGGCCTTGGTCTCGGTCGTCTTGATGGACTTGTGCGTGTAGAGAGCTGCCGCGAGGTTCGCGAGAAGCAGACGCTCGTGGGCCGGGCCGCCTCCGAGGCGGGGACCCTTCGTGGGCTTGGGCATGTCGTATTACTCCAGGAGAAGGTTCGGTCGGGTCCGACGGGGTCAGACGGTTTCTTCGTCGTAGCCGCTGTAGAACTGGGCGCCGTCGAAACCGGGCACCGAGTCCTTGAGCGACAGGCCGAGGGAGGTGAGCTTGTCGCGCACCTCGTCGACCGACTTCTGACCGAAGTTGCGGATGTTCATCAGCTGCGTCTCGGAAAGGGCGACCAGCTCCGAAACGGTGTTGATGCCCTCGCGCTTGAGGCAGTTGTACGAGCGCACGGACAGATCGAGGTCCTCGATCGGCATCGACAGCTCGTTCGAGAGGACGGTCTCGACCGGCGCGGGGCCGATCTCGATGCCCTCGGCCTCGACGTTCAGCTCGCGGGCGAGGCCGAAGAGCTCGACGAGGGTGCGGCCGGCGGAGGCCACGGCATCGCGCGGGGCGATCGAGGCCTTCGACTCGACGTCGAGGACGAGCTTGTCGAAGTCGGTGCGCTCACCGGCACGGGTGGCGTCGACGCGGTAGCTGACCTTGAGCACGGGCGAGTAGATCGAGTCGATCGGGATCTGACCGGCCTCGGCGTACTCGTTGCGGTTCTGGGTCGCCGAGACGTAGCCGCGGCCACGCTCGATCGTGAGCTCGAGCTCGAACTTCGCGGTGTCGTTGAGCGTGGCGATGACCAGCTCGGGGTTGTGCACCTCGACGCCCGCCGGAGCGGAGATGTCGGCGGCGGTGACCTCACCGGCGCCGGTCTTGCGCAGGTACGCCGTGATGGGCTCGTCGCGCTCGCTCGAGACGACCAGCTGCTTGATGTTCAGGATGATCTCGGTGACGTCTTCCTTCACGCCCGGGATGGTGCTGAACTCGTGCAGGACGCCGTCGATGCGGATGCTCGTGACGGCCGCGCCGGGGATCGACGACAGGAGGCTGCGACGCAGCGCGTTGCCGATCGTGTAACCGAAACCGGGCTCGAGCGGCTCGATGACGAAACGGCTGCGGAACTCCCCGATCTTCTCCTCGGTCAGAGTGGGACGCTGTGCGATGAGCACTATGTGTTCCTTTCGATCACGTGCCCGCTATATGACACGTGTAATGGGGTGAGGTGTTGAGTTGTACTCGCCGGGCGCCAGCGGCCCGAAGGGGCGTACCGGCATCCGGAAAACTGTTGCGCGGGAGCGCAACGTTCCCGGGGAGCGACGAGCACTCCCCGGGAACGAGACGCGTCAGACGCGGCGACGCTTGGGCGGACGGCAGCCGTTGTGGGCCTGCGGCGTCACGTCCTGGATCGAGCCGACCTCGAGGCCGGCCGCGGTGAGCGAGCGGATCGCGGTCTCACGACCCGAACCCGGACCCTTCACGAAGACGTCGACCTTCTTGACGCCGTGCTCCTGCGCCTGGCGAGCGGCCGACTCCGCGGCCATGCCGGCGGCGTACGGCGTCGACTTGCGCGAGCCCTTGAACCCGACACCGCCGGACGAAGCCCAGCTGATGACGGCACCCGAGGGGTCGGTGATCGAAACGATGGTGTTGTTGAACGTCGACTTGATGTGGGCCTGACCCACGGCGATGTTCTTCTTCTCCTTGCGGCGCGGCTTGCGCGCGGCGGACTTGGCCTGTGCCATGTGCGTTCTCCTGAATCCTGACGCTCAGCCCGCGGCTTAGCGCGCCTTCTTCTTGCCGGCGACGGTGCGCTTGGGACCCTTGCGGGTACGCGCGTTCGTCTTCGTGCGCTGACCGCGCACGGGGAGGCCGCGGCGGTGGCGCAGGCCCTCGTAGGAACCGATCTCGACCTTGCGGCGGATGTCGGCGGCGACCTCGCGGCGAAGGTCACCCTCCACCTTGTAGGTGCCCTCGATGTGGTCGCGCAGAGCGACCAGCTGGTCGTCGGTGAGCTCCTTGACGCGGATGTCCTGGCTGATGCCGGTCGCGTTCAGGATCTCGACGGAGCGGGTGCGACCCACGCCGTAGATGTAGGTAAGTGCGATCACCACGCGCTTGTCGCGCGGGATGTCGACGCCGGCGAGACGTGCCATGCGGCTCTCCTCAGAGTGTCGTGGAGGTGTGGAGCAGGATCGGTGCTCGGGCCTCCGCCCCGAGGTGTCCTCCCTCCGCTCTCGCGAAGGGGATCTGATCCTGCCGGTGTGTATTCAGTTGGAAATGCGATCGAGCTCGGTGAGGAGCTCAGCCCTGACGCTGCTTGTGGCGCGGGTTGCTCTTGCAGATCACCATCACGCGCCCGTGACGACGGATCACCTTGCAGTGGTCGCAGATGGGCTTGACGGAGGGGTTGACCTTCATGATGTTCCTGTTTCGCTGTCTTCGACGCGCGGACGCGGTCGTTACTTCTCGGCCGGACTCAGCGGTAGCGGTAGACGATACGACCGCGGGTGAGGTCGTACGGGCTCAGCTCGACGACGACACGGTCCTCGGGGATGATGCGGATATAGTTCTGCCGCATCTTGCCCGAAATGGTGGCGAGCACCTTGTGACCGTTGGTCAGTTCGACACGGAACATCGCGTTGGGCAGTGCTTCCGACACCGTGCCCTCGATCTCGATGACACCGTCTTTCTTCGCCATAAACTCGCTCACGCTCAGTTGCAGACCGGCCGGTCTGCGGTGGATGGGGATTCGGTGCCTCGACACGCCAATGAAGGCGCAACGCACCAAAGATCAAGCATACGTGGTAATGCCCGACCCGGCAACTCGCCGGGGACCTCGTCAGCCGTTCAGGCGGGCGACGATGTCCTTCTGCGGGTCACCGGTGAGGTTCTGCTGGTTGTTCAGCACGGTGCCGTCGACCGCGATCGTGGGCGTCGCGATGCCGGCGGCGTTCGGCTGCAACGGCGTCTTCTGCGTCATCGCGGTGACGAACTTCGTGTAGGTACCGTCCGTGATGCAGGAGGTCACGGCATCCGAGGCTCCCGCCGTCGTCGCGATCGAGGCGAGCGTGGCGTCATCGAGCCCCGCCGTCCCCTCCTGCGGCTGCTGCGCGTAGAGCGCCTTGACGAAGGCGGGGACGTTGGCCACGTCGTCGACGGCGACGCAGTAGGCCGCGTTGGCCGCGCGAGTCGAGTACTGCGTCCCCTGCGACTGGCGGTCGAGGATCGAGATCGGGTGGAAGTTCAACGTGATCGTGGAGTCGTCGGCCAACTGCTGCAGCGTCGGGCCGTAGGCCTGCTCGAACGAGTTGCAGATGGGGCACATGAAATCGACGTAGGTGTCGACGGTCTTCGGGCCGGAACCGATCGAGATCGCACCGGTCTCGGTGTTGACCGCGGACGTCTCCGGCAGCGTTCCGGGCGACGTGGCCTGGCTGTTGGCGAACCACACCACACCGCCCACGATCAGCACGACCACCACGGCCGCCGCCGTGACGCCGATCGCGAACCAGTTCGTGGACTTGCGGACAGCCGCCATCATCATCAGTCGATCTCCTTCGGCACCACTCCGAACGGCGCCAGCTTCTCGGCACCGCCGTCGTGCGCGGTGAGGACCCAGATGCCCCCATCATGCACGGCGACGCTATGTTCCCAGTGAGAGCCCTCGGTGCCGTCGACCGTCGAGACGGTCCAGCCGTCGTCCTCGGTGTACGTCTCCTGATCGCCGATCACGACCATGGGCTCGATCGCCACCGCGAGGCCCGGGCGCACCTCGGGGCCGCTGTCGGCGACGGCGTAGTTGAAGATGCTCGGCGACTCGTGCATCTTGCGGCCGATGCCGTGCCCCACGTAATCGCGGAGGATGCCGTAACCGCCCTCGGGCGCGTGCTCATGGATGTACTGCTCGATCGCCGCGCCCACCTCGGAGAGGTGGCTGGCACGGCTCAGCGCCGCGATCCCCGCCCAGAGCGACCCCTCGGTCACCTCGGACAGCCGACGGCGCGGGGCGACGATCTCCTCCGGCGCGTCGCCGGGGACGATCACGGTGAAGGCGGAGTCGCCGTTCCAGCCCCGGAACTCGGCGCCCGCGTCGATCGAGAGGATGTCCCCGGCCTCGAGCGGACGATCGTTCGGGATGCTGTGCACCACCTGCTCGTTCACCGAGGCGCAGATGGTGTGCCGGTATCCCCGCACCATCTGGAAATTCGACACCGCACCGCGCGAGGTGATGAGGGCGGATGCCGCCGCGTCGAGCTCGAGAGTCGTGACACCGGGTGCGACCAGGGCGCGAACGGCATCCAGAGCATCGGCCGTGATCAGACCGGGCTCGATCATCGACCGCAGCTGCGCCGGCTTCTTGTAGATCGAGGAGCGGAACACCACGTCAGTCAGCCGAAACGGCGGTGAGGCCGCGAGCCTCGAGCGCCGCGAAGATGCGCGCGGTGACCTCGTCGAGGCTGCCGACGCCGTCGACCTCGTCGACGATGCCCCGGGTGCCGTACACGTCGAGGATCGGAGCCGTCTCGCGCTCGTAGATGCCCAAACGCGTGGCGATGGCCTCTTCGGTGTCGTCGGCGCGCCCCTGCTCCGCCGCCCGCGCGGTGAGCCGCGCCAGCGACTCCTCACGCGGCACGACGAGAGCGATCACGGCGTCGAGCGCTTCGTCGCGACCCTCGAGGAACTCGTCGAGGTGCATGACCTGCGCCAGGTTGCGCGGGTACCCGTCGAGGAGGAACCCCTCCGCGGCGTCGGGCTGCGCGAGACGGTCGCGGACGACGGCACTGGTGAGCTCGTCGGGGACGAGGCTGCCGGCGTCGATGATGGACTTCACCTGGAGCCCCAGCTCCGTGCCGTCTTTGACGTTCGCGCGGAACACGTCGCCGGTGGAGACGACGGGGATGCCGAAGGCCTCGCCGACGCGAACGCCCTGCGTGCCCTTGCCCGAGCCCTGCGGGCCGACGATGAGGAGACGAGCGGTCATCGCAGGAGCCCTTCGTAGTGACGCTGCTGGAGCTGGGCGTCGATCTGCTTCACGGTCTCGAGGCCGACGCCCACGATGATGAGGATCGAGGCGCCGCCGAACGGGAAGTTCTGGTTGGCGCCCACCGTCGCCAGGGCGACGAGCGGCAGCAGCGCGATGAGACCGAGGTAGATCGAGCCCGGCAGCGTGATGCGCGTCAGGACGTAGTCGAGGTACTCGGCGGTGGGACGACCCGCACGGATGCCGGGGATGAATCCGCCGTACTTCTTCATGTTGTCGGCGACATCGACCGGGTTGAAGGTGATCGCGACGTAGAAGTACGCGAAGCCGATGATCAAGAGGAAGTACACGAGCATGTAGAGCGGGTGGTCGCCGCGCGTGAGGTACTGCGAGATCCAGGTGACCCAGGGGGCGGGCTCCTGGCCGGGCTGCGGCTGGTTGAACTGGGCGATCAGCGCCGGGATGTACAGCAGCGACGAGGCGAAGATCACGGGCACGACGCCGGCCATGTTCACCTTGATGGGGATGTACGTGTTCGTGCCGCCGTAGGTGCGGCGCCCCACCATCCGCTTGGCGTACTGCACCGGGATGCGTCGCTGCGACTGCTCGACGAAGACGACGAGGGCGACGATGACGATGCTGACCGCCAGCACCAGGAGGAAGACCTCGACACCGCGGGCGTTGAGGATCGAGATCATGGCGCCGGGGAAGGTGGCGGCGATCGAGGTGAAGATGAGGATCGACATGCCGTTGCCGACACCGCGCTCGGTGACCAGCTCGGCGAACCACATGACCAGGCCCGTGCCGGCGGTCATGGTGATGATCATGAGCAGCTGAGCCCACCAGATGTCGTTGGTGAGCAGCTGCTGGCACTCGGGCACGCCGGCGGAGCCGAACAGCTGACCCGAGCGCGCGACCGTGACGAGCGTCGTCGACTGCAGCAGCGCGAGGGCGATCGTCAGGTAGCGGGTGTACTGCGTGAGCTTGGCCTGGCCGGCCTGACCCTCTTTGTAGAGCGTCTCGAAGTGCGGGATGACGACGCGCAGGAGCTGCACGATGATCGTCGCCGTGATGTACGGCATGACGCCGAGCGCGAAGATCGACAGCTGCAGCAGCGCGCCACCCGAGAACAGGTTGACCAACGACAGCAGGCCCTCGGTCCCTCCCGACTGGTTCAGACACTGCTGAACGTTGGGGAAGTCGACGAAGGGCGTCGGCACGTGGGCACCCAGCCGGTAAATGGCGATGATGCCCAGCGTGAAGGCGATCTTCCGCCTCAGGTCGGGCGTGCGGAAAACCCGCGCGATGGCGCTGAACAAGGGAGGATCCTCCAGAACGATCTCGGCGCGCGCGTCATGGCACGCACCAAAGCAGACTAACGCAGAAGGGGCCGACGGCCGTAAGGCCGCCGGCCCCTTCTGGGTCGGGCGTCAGTTGACGGAACCGCCGGCGGCGACGATCTTCTGCTCAGCCGAGCCGGAGACCTTGTCGACCGAGACGGTCAGCGCGACCGAGATGTCGCCGGTGCCGAGCACCTTGACCTTCTCGTTCTTGCGCACGGCGCCCTTGGCCACGAGGTCGGCGACGGTCACGTCGCCACCCTGCGGGTAGAGCTCGCCGAGCTTGTCCAGGTTCACGACCTGGTACTCGACACGGAACGGGTTCTTGAAGCCGCGGAGCTTCGGGGTGCGCATGTGCAGCGGCATCTGCCCACCCTCGAAGCCGACCTTGACCTGGTAACGGGCCTTGGTTCCCTTGGTACCGCGACCGGCGGTCTTACCCTTCGAGCCCTCACCGCGACCCACGCGGGTCTTGGCGGTGCGAGCACCCGGGACGGGACGCAGGTGGTGGACCTTGAGCACGCCGGGGCGCGCCGCGGGGGATTCCTTCTTCTCGGCCGTCTTCGCGGCCGAGGCCTTCTTCGGGGCGTCGACCGTAGCGGTCTCGTCCTTCTTGGCAGCCATTAGTCGATCTCCTCAACCTTGACGAGGTGGGCGACGGTCTTGACGTAACCGCGCGTCTGCGCGTCGTCGGGACGGACGACCGAGTCGCCGATCCGCTTGAGACCGAGCGAACGCAGCGTGTCACGCTGGTTCTGCTTCTCGCTCACCTTGGACTTGATCTGCGTGACCTTCAGACGCTCGGCCATCAGGCACCTACCTTCTGAGCGGCGGCCTCGGCGCGCACGAGGCGGGCCGGGGCGACCTGGTCGAACTCCAGGCCACGGCGGGCGGCCACGGCGCGGGGCTCCTCGAGCGACTTCAGCGCCTCGACGGTCGCGTGCACGATGTTGATCGTGTTCGACGAACCGAGCGACTTCGACAGCACGTCGTGGATACCGGCGCACTCGAGCACGGCGCGGACGGGACCACCGGCGATAACACCGGTACCGGCGGCGGCGGGGCGCAGGAGCACCACACCGGCAGCGGCCTCACCCTGCACGGGGTGCGGGATGGTCGAGCCCGAACGGGGGACGCGGAAGAAGTTGCGCTTGGCCTCTTCGACACCCTTCGAGATGGCGAGGGGGACTTCGCGGGCCTTGCCGTAGCCGACACCCACCACACCGTTGCCGTCACCGACGACCACCAGAGCGGTGAAGCTGAAGCGACGACCACCCTTGACGACCTTCGAGACACGGTTGATCGTCACGACGCGCTCGAGGAACTGGCTCTCGTTGCGGTCGCGCGAACCACGGTCGCGCTGGTTGGTGTTGCGCTCGCGACCACCGCGACGCGGCTCGCGCTCACGCTCGGCAGGGGCCTGGGCCGCAGCCGCACCCTCAGCCGGGGCAGTCTGCTCGGTCACTTCGGTCTCCTTGTTGTCACTCACAGGTTCAGCCCTCCTTCGCGAGCTCCGTCGGCGATCGCGGCGACGCGGCCGGCGTAGCGGTTGCCGCCACGGTCGAACACGACGTCGGACACGCCCACGGCCTTGGCACGCTCGGCGACGAGCTCGCCGACCTTGCGGGCCTTGGCGGTCTTGTCACCGTCGAAGCCGCGCAGGTCGGTCTCGAGGGTGGAAGCGGAGGCCACGGTGTGGCCCTTGCTGTCGTCCACGACCTGGACGAAGACGTGGCGCGCGGAACGCGTCACGACGAGGCGGGGACGCAGCTCGGTGCCCACGACCTTCTTGCGAAGACGCGCGTGGCGACGAGCACGAGCGACGGACTTTGTCTTGACAGCCATGGTCACTTACCACTCTTTCCGGCCTTGCGGCGGACGACCTCGCCCGCGTACCGCACACCCTTGCCCTTGTAGGGCTCCGGCTTGCGGATCTTGCGGATGTTGGCTGCGGCCTCGCCGACGGCCTGCTTGTCGATGCCGCTCACGGTGAGCTTGTTGTTGCCCTCCACCGTGAGGGTGATGCCCGCGGGCGGGTCGATCAGAACGGGATGCGAGAAGCCGAGGGCGAACTCGACCGAGCTGCCCTTCTGCGCCACGCGGTAACCCGTGCCGACGACCTCGAGGCCCTTGGTGTAGCCCTGGGTGACACCGATGATGTTGTTGTTGATGAGCGTGCGGGTCAGGCCGTGGAGCGACCGCGACTCGCGCTCGTCGTCGGGGCGGGTGACGAGAACCTGGTTCTCCTCGACCGACACCTCGAGGGGCTGTGCCACGGTGAGCGCGAGCTCGCCCTTGGGGCCCTTGACGGAGACCTCCCGACCGTTCACCGAAACGGTGACGCCGGCGGGGATGTCGATGGGAAGACGTCCAATACGCGACATGTCAGATCACCACACGTAGGCGAGGACTTCCCCGCCGACGCCCTTCTGCTCGGCCTGACGGTCGGTGAGGAGACCGGAGGAGGTGGACAGGATGGCGACACCGAGGCCGCCGAGGACCGTGGGGACCTCCGTGGACTTGGCGTACACGCGGAGGCCGGGCTTCGAGACGCGCTTGATGCCGGCGATCGACCGCTCGCGGTTCGGGCCGTACTTCAGCGTCATGTTGAGGGTCTGGCCGACGCGGGCGTCCTCGACGCTCCAGTCGGCGATGTAACCCTCCTGCTTGAGGATGGCGGCGATGTTGGTCTTGAGCTTGGAGCTCGGCATCGACACGGAGTCGTGGTGTGCCGAGTTCGCGTTGCGCAGACGGGTCAGCATGTCTGCGACCGGGTCTGTCATCGTCATGTGTTGCTTCTTTCTTTCATGAGGTTTCGGCTGCCGTTACACGACAGTCGACCTTCGATGAGGGGCCCCCGGGATCCCGGGGGCCCGGGGGCTCAGGCCTGAGCGTCGGCCGCCTGGAACGGGAAGCCGAGCTGACGCAGCAGCGAACGGCCCTCGTCGTCGGTCTTCGCGGTGGTGACGATGGTGATGTCGAAACCACGCACGCGGTCGATGCGGTCCTGATCGATCTCGTGGAACACGGACTGCTCCTGGAGACCGAAGGTGTAGTTGCCGTTGCCGTCGAACTGCTTGGCCGACAGACCGCGGAAGTCGCGGATGCGGGGCAGGGCGAGGTTGACAAGGCGGTCCACGAACTCCCACGCACGGTCACCGCGGAGGGTGACGTGCGCACCGATGGCCTGGCCCTCGCGCAGCTTGAACTGCGCGATGGACTTGCGGGCCTTGGTGACGATGGGCTTCTGACCGGTGATCTTGGTGAGGTCGTCGACCGCACCATCGATCACCTTGCTGTCGCGAGCAGCCTCGCCGACACCGGTGTTCACGACGACCTTGACCAGGCCGGGAATCTGCATGACGTTGGCGTAGCCGAACTCGTCCTGCAGCGCCTTCTTGATCTCGGCGTTGTACTTCTGCTTGAGGCGGGGCTGGATCTTGCCAGCCGCCGCGGCAGTCGAGGTGCTCATGTTCAGAGGTCCTTGCCTGACTTCTTCGCGAAGCGCACGCGGACGGTGCGCTTGACGCCATCCTTCACCTGCTCCTCGACACGGTGGCCGACACGGGTCGGCTTCTTGGTCGAGGGGTCGACGAGCGCGACGTTCGAGATGTGGATCGGGGCCTCGAAGGTTTCGATGCCACCGGTCTTGGTGCCGCGCTGGGACTGGCCCACGCGGTTGTGCTTGGTGACGTAGTTCACGCCCTCGACGATGACGCGGTTCTGCTCGGTGAGGACCTCGAGGACCTTACCCTGCTTGCCGCGATCTCCGCCGCGCTCGGGCTTGGCGCCCGAGATGACCTGAACCAGGTCGCCCTTCTTGATTTTCGCCATGATCAGATGACCTCCGGGGCGAGCGAGACGATCTTCATGAACTTCTTGTCGCGAAGCTCACGACCGACCGGTCCGAAGATACGGGTGCCGCGGGGCTCCCCGTCGTTCTTCAGGATCACGGCGGCGTTCTCGTCGAACTTGATGTACGAGCCGTCGGGACGGCGGGTCTGCTTCACGACGCGGACGACGACGGCCTTGACCACGTCGCCCTTCTTGACGTTTCCACCCGGGATCGCGTCCTTGACCGTAGCGACGATGACGTCGCCCAGGCCGGCGTAGCGACGGTTGGAGCCGCCGAGCACGCGGATGGTGAGCAGCTCCTTGGCGCCGGTGTTGTCGGCGACCTTCAGCCGGGATTCGTTCTGAATCACTTTTTACTCCTTGGGTTCCAAGCAAGCCGCGAGGCTTACTTGGCCTTCTCGAGGATCTCGACCAGGCGCCAGCGCTTGGTGGCGCTCAGCGGACGGGTCTCGTTGATGACGACGAGGTCGCCGATGCCCGCCGAGTTGGTCTCGTCGTGCGCCTTGACCTTCGAGGTGCGACGGATGACCTTGCCGTAGAGCGGGTGCTTCACGCGGTCCTCGACCTCGACGACGATGGTCTTGTCCATCTTGTCGCTGACGACGTAGCCACGACGCGCCTTGCGGTAACCGCGGGCGTTCTCGTCACGGACGTCGTTCTCGGAGTGCTCGTGGCCGGCGACCTGCGCCTCGGCCTCTGCCTTCTTCGCGGTAGCCATTACTCCGCCTCTTCCTTCGCGGCGTCGTCAGCGGCATCCGCCTTCTTCGCCTTGCTCTTCTTCGCCTTCGTCGCCTCGACCGGGGCCGGGGTGGCGCGGATGCCGAGCTCGCGCTCACGGATCACCGTGTACAGACGCGCGATGTCGCGCTTGACTGCACGGATGCGGCCGTGGCTCTCGAGCTGGCCGGTAGCCGACTGGAAGCGCAGGTTGAACAGCTCTTCCTTGGCCTTGCGCAGCTCCTCGACGAGGCGCTGGTCTTCGAACGTGTCGAGCTCGCTCGGGGCGAGCTGCTTGGTGCCGATCGCCATTACGCGTCGCCCTCCTCGCGCTTGATGATGCGTGCCTTCAGGGGCAGCTTGTGAATGGCACGGGTCAGTGCCTCGCGAGCGAGCTGCTCGTCGACACCCGCGACCTCGAAGAGGACGCGGCCCGGCTTGACGTTGGCGACCCACCACTCGGGCGAACCCTTACCGGAACCCATGCGGGTTTCCGCGGGCTTCTTGGTGAGGGGGCGGTCGGGGTAGATGTTGATCCACACCTTTCCGCCACGCTTGATGTGACGCGTCATGGCGATACGAGCGGACTCGATCTGACGGTTGGTCACGTAAGCGGGCGTCAGCGCCTGGATCCCGAACTCACCGAACGACACCTGGGTGCCACCGGTGGCCTGGCCGGAGCGGCCCGGGTGGTGCTGCTTGCGGTACTTGACCTTGCGGGGGATGAGCATTACGCCGACGCTCCTTCTGCCACGGGGGCCTCGTTGCGCGGGCCACGACGACGGTCGCCGCCGCGGTCGTCACGACCGCGCGACTTGGGCGCGTTGGCCTGCTCGCGGGCGAGCTCCTTATTGGTGAGGTCGCCCTTGTAGATCCAGACCTTCACGCCGATGCGGCCGAAGGTCGTCTTGGCCTCGTAGAAGCCGTAGTCGATGTTCGCGCGCAGGGTGTGCAGGGGCACACGGCCTTCGCGGTAGAACTCCGAGCGGCTCATCTCGGCGCCGCCGAGGCGGCCCGACACCTGGATGCGGACACCCTTGGCACCGGCACGCTGCGCGCCCTGCAGACCCTTGCGCATCGCGCGGCGGAAGGCCACGCGAGCGGTGAGCTGCTCGGCGACACCCTGAGCGACGAGCTGAGCGTCGGCCTCGGGGTTCTTGACCTCGAGGATGTTCAGCTGGATCTGCTTTCCGGTGAGCTTCTCGAGGTCGGCGCGGATGCGCTCGGCCTCGGCGCCGCGGCGACCGATCACGATGCCCGGACGGGCGGTGTGGATGTCGACGCGGACGCGGTCACGCGTGCGCTCGATCTCGATGTTGCTGACGCCGGCGCGGTCGAGCGACGTGGTCAGCAGGCGACGGATCTTGATGTCCTCGGCGAGGTAGTCGGCGTAGCGCTGACCGGCCTTCGTCGAGTCCGAGAACCACCGCGACACGTGGTCGGTGGTGATGCCGAGGCGGAAGCCGTACGGGTTGACCTTCTGTCCCATTACTTGCTCGCCTTCTTGTTGGCGCGAGCCGGGGCCGCCTCAGCGGTCTCGGGCGTCGCGAGCACGACCGTGATGTGGCTCGTGCGCTTCTTGATCTGGAAGGCGCGACCCTGAGCGCGGGGCTGGAAACGCTTCAGCGTCGTGCCCTCGTCGACGTACGCGTTCTTCACGTACAGGTCGGCGTCATCCAGGTATTCGTTCGTCTTGTCGGCGGTGACGCGAGCGTTCGCGATCGCCGAGGCGACGAGCTTGTAGATCGGCTCGCTCGCGCCCTGCGGCGCGAACTTCAGGATCGCGAGGGCCTCCTCGGCCTGCTTGCCCTTGATGAGCGCGACGACACGACGAGCCTTCTGAGGGGTCACGCGGATGTGTCGCACGCGTGCGATGGACTCCACCATTTCTCTCTCCTCCTCGGTCGCCTTAGCGGCGACGGCCCTTCTTGTCGTCCTTCACGTGGCCGCGGAAGGTGCGGGTGGGCGAAAACTCGCCCAGCTTGTGGCCGACCATGGTCTCGGTCACGAACACGGGGATGTGCTTGCGACCGTCGTGCACGGCGATGGTGTGTCCCAGCATGGCGGGGATGATCATCGAACGGCGCGACCAGGTCTTGATGACGTTCTTCGAACCGGCTTCGTTCTGCGAGACGACCTTGCGAAGCAGGTGCTCGTCGACGAAGGGGCCCTTCTTAAGGCTGCGAGGCATCTTCCTCTACTCCTACTTGCGCTTCTTGCCGGCGGTGCGACGGCGGACGATGAGCTTGTCGCTCTCCTTGTTCGCGTGACGGGTGCGGCCCTCGGCCTTGCCCCACGGCGAAACAGGGTGACGACCACCGGAGGTCTTACCCTCACCACCACCGTGCGGGTGGTCGACCGGGTTCATGGCGACACCACGGACGGTCGGGCGGACGCCCTTCCAGCGCATGCGGCCGGCCTTGCCCCAGTTGATGTTCGACTGCTCGGCGTTGCCGACCTCGCCGATCGTGGCGCGGCAGCGCACGTCGACGTTGCGGATCTCGCCCGAGGGCAGACGCAGCTGCGCGTAGGGGCCGTCCTTCGCGACCAGACGCACCGAGGCGCCGGCCGAACGGGCCATCTTCGCACCGCCACCGGGACGCAGCTCGATCGCGTGGATCACGGTACCGGTGGGGATGTTGCGCAGCGGCAGGTTGTTGCCGGGCTTGATGTCGGCGCCGGCACCCGACTCGACGACGTCGCCCTGCGACAGCTTCGCGGGAGCGAGGATGTAGCGCTTCTCGCCGTCCGCGTAGTGCAGCAGCGCGATGCGCGCGGTGCGGTTGGGGTCGTACTCGATGTGAGCGACCTTGGCGTCGATGCCGTCCTTGTCGTTACGACGGAAGTCGATCAGACGGTACTGACGCTTGTGTCCACCACCGATGTGGCGGGTGGTGATGCGGCCCTGGTTGTTGCGGCCACCGGTCTTCGACAGCGGGCGCAGCAGCGACTTCTCGGGCGTCGATCGGGTGATCTCGGCGAAGTCGGCCACCGACGAGCCGCGGCGACCGGGGGTCGTGGGCTTGTACTTGCGAATAGCCATTGTTGTTGTCCTCTATCCCGACCGTCAGCCGACAGACGTGAAGATGTCGATGGTGCCCGACTTCAGCGACACGATGGCGCGCTTGGTGTCCTTGCGCTTGCCGATGCCGAAGCGGGTGCGACGGGCCTTGCCCACGCGGTTGATCGTGTTGACCGAAGCGACCTTGACGCCGAAGATCTTCTCGATCGCGAGCTTGATCTCGGTCTTCGACGAGCGGGGGTCCACCAGGAAGGTGTACTTGCCCTCGTCGATGAGCGAGTAGCTCTTCTCGGAGACGACCGGCTTCAGGATGATGTCGCGCGGGTCCTTGTTGACGGCGGTCATGCCGAGACCTCCTCGGTGGCGCCGGACTTCGACGCGACGAACGCGTCGTAAGCGGCCTTGGTGAAGACGATGTCGTCGGAGACGAGCACGTCGTAGGCGTTCAGCTGACCGAAGGACAGCACGTGGACGTACGCGAGGTTGCGCACGCTCTTGACCGTCAGCTCGTCGTCGCGGTCGATGACCACCAGGACGTTCTTGACGGCGCCGAGGGCGTTGAGCACGGTCGCGGCAGTCTTGGTCGAGGGAGCACCCTCGATGCCGAAGCCGTCGACGACGTGCAGGCGCTGGCCACGGGCCCGGTCGCTGAGCGCGCCGAGCAGAGCGGCGGCGATCATCTTCTTGGGGGTGCGCTGGCCGTAGTCGCGGGGCTTCGGGCCGTGGACGATGCCACCACCGGTCATGTGCGGCGCGCGGATCGAGCCCTGACGGGCGTTACCCGTGCCCTTCTGCTTGAAGGGCTTGCGGCCGGCACCGGAGACCTCGCCACGACGCTTGGTCGAGTGCGTGCCCTGGCGAGCCGCGGCGCGCTGCGCCACGACGACCTGGTGGATGAGCGGGATGTTCGTCTTGACGTCGAAGAGCGCGGCGGGCAGCTCGACAGAGCCGGCCTTCTTGCCGTCGGCCTTCACGACGTCGAGCGCGAGAGTCGAGTCAGCCATGATCAGGCACCCTTCACTGCGTTGCGGACGTAGACGATGCGGCCACGAGCACCGGGGACGGCGCCCTTGACGAGCATGAGTCCCTTCTCGGCGTCGACGGCGTGCACCGTGAGGTTGAGGACGGTCACGCGCTCGCCACCCATACGGCCGGCCATGCGCATGCCCTTGAAGACGCGGCTCGGGGTCGACGACGCGCCGATCGAGCCGGGCTTGCGGTGGTTGCGGTGCGCACCGTGGGATGCGGAGACGCCCTTGAAGTTGTGACGCTTCATGACACCTGCGGTGCCCTTGCCCTTGCTGGTGCCGACGACGTCGACCAGCTGGCCGGCCTCGAACAGGCCGTCGACGGTGAGCTCCTGGCCCAGCGCGTAGTCTGCGGCGTCAGCCGTGCGCACCTCGGTGAGGTGACGGCGCGGGGTGACGCCGGCGGCGTCGAAGTGAGCCGTGAGGGGCTTGTTTACCTTGCGGGGGTCGATCTGGCCGTAGCCGATCTGGACGGCGTTGTAACCGTCCTTCTCGACCGAGCGGAGCTGGGTCACGACGTTCGGGGCGACCTCGATGACGGTGACGGGAACGAGCTTGCCGTTCTCGTCCCACACCTGGGTCATGCCGAGCTTGGTGCCGAGAAGGCCCTTGGAGATCTTGGAGTTGATGTCAGCCATGTCGAACCTCAGAGCTTGATCTCGATGTTGACATCGGCCGGGAGGTCGAGACGCATCAGCGAGTCGACGGCCTTGGGCGTCGGGTCGATGATGTCGATGAGGCGCTTGTGGGTGCGCATCTCGAAGTGCTCGCGGCTGTCCTTGTACTTGTGGGGCGACCGGATGACGCACACGACGTTCTTCTCGGTCGGAAGGGGAACCGGGCCCACCACGGTGGCGCCGGCACGGGTCACGGTGTCGACGATCTTGCGCGCCGACGAATCGAGTCCGGCGTGGTCGTACGACTTCAGGCGAATGCGGATCTTCTGTCCCGCCATTGTCTGCTCTCTCTCTTTCTCGCGTCTTACCCGACCTGGGGCATTGGACGCACGGTGGTGCTGACGCACCCTGGCACTTCCCCTCGCTCGCGCGAGAGATGCTGCACCGCTGTTCAGCTGTCAAACCGGATGCCATGGCCTCCGGCCCGCCCCTCGCACGCACGCGCGCGGATCCCGTGAGGGAAGAGGGGGTTCGGTGTGTGTTCTGCTGTCCGCGGCCCAGGACCCTGCGCTTTCGCGCCGCCTGTGCACTGCCGTGACAGTGATCCTGGCGCACGCCGAGCGCGCACCGGAATGTGGAACTGGACTAGTCTACGGACCGCCCGGGTGTGTCGCAAACCCGGGCGTGTCGCGTCCGGCGGATGCTCAGCATCGCCCGCCGAGACGCCGACGGCGCCACCCCCGTGAGGGCGGCGCCGGAAGCCCTGATGCGATCAGGCGTTGCCGATGTTCTTGTCGACGTTCTCTCGCACCTCGTCGACCTTCGCGTGATGCTCGGTGGGCACGACCTTCTTGATCGCGTCGGCCGCACCGTCGAGGATCTTGTCGCTGACCTCTTCGGCCTTCTCGCTCTTGAGAGCCTCTTCGATCTTGTCGCGATTCTCGTCGAGGAGCTTCTTGCCCTTCGCGATGATGTCGTCCACGCCAGCCATGTGCGTCTCCCTCGGTGAGCGGGCCGACCCGTGTGCCGGCCTCGTACTCATTCTGAAGTCGTCGCCCCGCACGGGGGAACCCCTCCGGTACCGACGACGAAGGCCGGGCCCGAAGGCCCGGCCTTTGCCGAGTGAAGCCTGGAAGGACTTACTTGAGGATCTTGGTGACGGTACCGGCACCGACGGTGCGGCCACCCTCACGGATCGCGTAGCCGAGGCCCTCTTCCATGGCGATCGGCTGGATGAGCTCGACCGACATCTCGGTGGTGTCACCGGGCATGACCATCTCGGTGCCCTCGGGCAGCGTGATGACGCCGGTCACGTCGGTGGTGCGGAAGTAGAACTGCGGGCGGTAGTTCGTGAAGAACGGGTTGTGGCGGCCGCCCTCTTCCTTGGACAGGATGTATGCCGTGCCCTCGAAGTTGGTGTGCGGGGTGACCGAACCGGGCTTCACGACGACCTGGCCGCGCTCGACGTCGTCACGCTTGGTGCCGCGCAGGAGCAGACCACAGTTCTCGCCGGCCCAGGCCTCGTCGAGCTGCTTGTGGAACATCTCGATACCCGTGACCGTGGTCTTCTGCGTCGGGCGGATGCCGACGATCTCGACCTCGGAGTTGATCGCGAGGGTACCGCGCTCGGCGCGACCGGTGACGACCGTTCCACGACCGGTGATGGTGAAGACGTCCTCGATGGGCATGAGGAAGGGCTTGTCCTTGTCACGCACCGGGTCGGGGATCGACTCGTCGACGGCTTCCATGAGCTCGACGATGGCGTTGACCCACTGCTCGTCGCCCTCGAGAGCCTTGAGGCCCGAGACGCGGACGACGGGGGCGTTGTCGCCGTCGAAGTCCTGCGACGACAGCAGCTCGCGAACCTCGAGCTCGACGAGCTCCAGGATCTCCTCGTCGTCGACCATGTCGCTCTTGTTCAGCGCGACCAGCAGGTAGGGCACGCCGACCTGCTTGGCGAGCAGAACGTGCTCACGGGTCTGAGCCATCGGGCCGTCGGTGGCGGCGACCACGAGGATCGCGCCGTCCATCTGAGCGGCACCGGTGATCATGTTCTTGATGTAGTCGGCGTGACCGGGCGCGTCGACGTGAGCGTAGTGACGCTTCGGGGTCTCGTACTCGACGTGCGAGATGTTGATCGTGATACCGCGCTGACGCTCTTCCGGCGCCGAGTCGATCGACGCGAAGTCGCGCTGAACGTTGGTGGCCGACGGGAACTTGTCGGCGAGCACCTTCGAGATGGCAGCGGTGAGCGTGGTCTTGCCGTGGTCGACGTGACCGATCGTTCCGATGTTCACGTGCGGCTTGGTCCGCTCGAACTTGGCCTTAGCCACTGGGTCCTCCTCAGGACGTTGGTTGCGAGGTCTCGGGCACTGGATTGCGACCGGTTCTTCGCGGGGATGGTTCTCAGATTACTAGAGAGTCGGTATTCAGTTTGAGCGGATGCCGGGAACCTGAGCAGAACCCGGGGTTCCCGGCATCCGTGAGAGCGGTGTTACTCGCCCTTGTTCTTCTGGATGATCTCGTCGGCGACGGCCTTCGGGACGTCGGCGTAGCTGTCGAACTCCATCGAGTAGACGGCACGGCCCGAGGTCTTCGAGCGCAGGTCGCCGATGTAGCCGAACATCTCGGACAGCGGCACGTTCGCCCGGACGACCTTGACGCCGGCGGCGTCTTCCATCGACTGGATCTGGCCACGACGCGAGTTCAGGTCGCCGATGACGTCGCCCATGTACTCCTCGGGAGTACGCACCTCGACGGCCATGATCGGCTCGAGGATGGTGGGGTTCGCCTTGCGGACGGCCTCCTTGAAGCCCATGGATCCCGCGATCTTGAACGCCATCTCCGACGAGTCGACGTCGTGCGAGGCGCCGTCGAGGAGGATCGCCTTGACACCCACCATGGGGTAGCCGGCGAGCACGCCGACGTTCATGGCGTCCTGGAAGCCCTGGTCGGTCGGCGAGATGTACTCGCGCGGGATACGACCACCGGTGACCTTGTTCTCGAACTCGTAGGTCTTGTCGGCCGTGACCTCGAGGGGCTCGATCGCGAACTGGATCTTCGCGAACTGACCCGATCCACCCGTCTGCTTCTTGTGGGTGTAGTCGTGGCGCTCGACCGACTTGCGGATCGTCTCGCGGTAGGCCACCTGCGGCTTTCCGACGTTGGCCTCGACCTTGAACTCGCGCTTCATGCGGTCGACCAGGATGTCGAGGTGGAGCTCGCCCATGCCCTTGATGACGGTCTGACCGGTCTCGGCGTTCTGCTCGACGCGGAACGTCGGGTCTTCTTCCGCGAGCTTCTGGATGGCGACACCCAGCTTCTCCTGGTCGGCCTTGGTCTTGGGCTCGATCGCGACCTCGATGACCGGCTCCGGGAACGTCATCGACTCGAGGACGACCTGGTTGGCCGGGTCGCACAGGGTGTCACCGGTGGTGGTGTCCTTCAGGCCGATGACGGCGTAGATGTGACCGGCGGTGACCGAGTCGACCGGCATCTCCTTGTTGGCGTGCATCTGGAAAATCTTCCCGATGCGCTCCTTCTTGCCCTTGGTCGCGTTGACGACCTGGGCGCCGGAGTCGAGGTGACCCGAGTACACACGGATGTAGGTGAGGCGACCGAAGAACGGGTGCGTCACGATCTTGAACGCCAGGGCCGCGAAGGGCTCCTCGCGGTCGGCGTGGCGCTCGATGACGATCTCTTCGTCCTTGGGGTCGTGCGCTTCGATGGCGGGCACGTCCAGGGGCGAGGGGAGGTAGTCCACGACCGCGTCGAGCATGGGCTGCACGCCGCGGTTCTTGAACGCCGAACCGCAGAGCACGGGGTAGAGCTCCGAGGCGATCGTCATCTTGCGGATGGCGCCCTTGATCTCGGCGACCGTGAGCTCCTCACCGCCGAAGAACTTCTCGAGGAGGGCGTCGTCGGACTCGGCGACGGTCTCGAGCAGCTGCTGGCGGTACTCGGCCGCCTTGTCGGCGAGGTCGGCCGGGATCTCCTGGATCTCGTACTTGGCGCCCATGGTCACGTCACCCTTGGCGTCGCCGGGCCAGACCAGCGCGCGCATCTCGACGAGGTCGATGACGCCGACGAAGTCGTTCTCGGCGCCGATGGGCAGCTGGATGACCAGCGGCTTGGCCTTGAGGCGGTTGACGATGGTGTCGACCGTGAAGTAGAAGTCGGCGCCCAGCTTGTCCATCTTGTTGACGAAGCAGATGCGGGGGACGTCGTACTTGTCGGCCTGACGCCACACGGTCTCGGACTGGGGCT
>CAJYJO010000018.1 GCA_913774845.1 uncultured Microbacterium sp.
CACCCCCCCCCCCCCCCCCCCCCCCGGTGAGAAGCGCGGGCGGGTCAAGCGGGCGCTGACCGCCGCGACCCTCGTCACGGGACTGATCGCCTCGCTGACGGCCGCGAACGTGCTGGCGTCGCCGACCGCGGCGCAGGCCGCGCCGCCGACAGGGCCGGCGTGGAGCTGCTCGACGGACGGGTACCTGTTCCAGAGCAGCCGTGGCAACACCCCCACGATCCAGTCGGTGAACATCGTCACGGGCGAGGCGCAGGAGGCCGGAACCACGGAGTACGCCGTGAACGCGGTCGGGTACAACACGCTCGACAACTACATGTACGGCATCAGCGGGACCCTCGGGAACTCCGTCGTCGCCATCGCCGCCGACGGCACGATCACGGATCTGGGCAATCCGGGCATCGACCGAGGGTGGAGCATTCAGACCGGCGACTTCGACAGCACGGGGCACCTCTGGGTCACGGCGGGTGGAGCCAACCCCAACAACACCCAGCCCTACTACGAGATCGATCTCTCCGATCCCTCCTCGTCGACCTACGGGAAGATCCTGAAGAGTGGCACGACGAGGAAACCTGCGGCCGACTCCCGGGTTCCCTCCGACATGACGTACGTCAACGGATACTTCTACGGGCTCACCGCTCAGGCCGGGACCGGCGGAGGTGCGGGGCACCTGTACCGCATGGACACAAACGGCGTGTGGAAAGATCTGGGCGCCGTGGCGGCGACCCGGAATGAGTCGACAGGAATCTACGGGGCTTCGTACGCCGACTCCGAGGGCCTTCTCTACTTCTCCAACAATTCAAGCGGCGCCATCTACCGAGTCAACCCGAAGACATTCGAGGGTTTGAAGATCGCCGATGGGCCCGCGTCCGCGGGCAACGACGGCGCCCGCTGCGCGGATGCGCCCATTCCCACCGTCACCGTGACCAAGACGGTCGAGACCAGGGCATACGCAGAGGACCAGTTCACGGTCGCCCTCGCGGATGACGAGGGAGCGACGCTGGCCTCGGCGACCACCACCGGCACCGACACGACAGCGTCGACAACCAACTGGCCGGTCGTGCGGGGGACGACCTACCGCCTCACCGACACGATGGCCGAGGGGTCGGCCACCGGCATCGATGGGTACACGCCGACGGTCGTCTGTACCGACGAGACCCTTCAGACGGAGGTGCCGACCGGCGGATCACCCGGTCAATGGACGTTCACCGTTCCCGGCGACAACCAGTACAGCTGCAACATCACCAATGTCGCGAACGAACGAGGGTTCGTGGTGTCGAAGGCTGCGGACAAGACCACGTTGACGCAGGGCGACACGCTCACCTACACCGTCACGGTGAGGAACCCCGGCACCGTTCCGTACACGGCATCCCACCCGGCTTCCTTCACCGACGATCTCGCCAAGGTGCTCGACGACGCCACCTACGACGGTGACGCGACCGACGGCGCGACCGTCTCCGGCACGACGCTGTCGTGGTCGGGGCCCCTCGCGGCAGGCGAGACGAAGACCATCACCTATTCGGTCACCGTGAACACCCCCGACGAGGGCGACCTGCTCCTCGACAACGTGGTGTCGCCGGACACCTCGATCGGCGGGTCGTGCGACCCGGATCTCACCTGCGCGACGTCCACGCCGGTGCAGCGATACAAGGTCGACAAGAGCGCCGACAAGGTTCGCGCGGCGCCGGGCGAGACCGTGACGTACACGATCACGGTCAGCAACACCGGAAAGGTGGCGTATACCGAGCAGTCGCCGGCATCTTTCGACGACGACCTGTCGAAGGTCACCGACGACGCGGTCTACAACAATGACGCGACCGACGGCGCCACCGTGACCGGCGACGTCCTGTCGTGGGCGGGTCCGCTGGCCGTCGGCGAGACCAAGACGATCACGTACTCGGTCACGGTGAACGCCCCCGACACCGGCGACAAGGTCCTTGAGAACGCGGTCGTCCCCACCGGCGACGGCCCCGAGCCGCCGCCGCCACCGATCATCGTCAAGGTGCTGTCGTACTCGGTTACCAAGACCGGCGACAAGACCGAGGTGAACCCCGGCGAGGTCGTGACCTACACCGTCACGGTCACCAACACGGGTGAGGCGGACTACACCGCCGAGCAGCCGGCATCCTTCACCGACGACCTGTCCAAGGTGACCGACGACGCCACCTACAACGGCGACGCCACCAACGGCGCCACCGTCGAGGGGAACACGCTGTCATGGTCGGGGACCCTGGCGAAGGGCGAGACGAAGACCATCACGTACTCGTTCACGGTGAACAAGCCCGCGACCGGTGACCGCACGCTCGAGAACGCGGTCGTGCCGACGGGCCCCGGCCCCACCCCGCCGCCGCCGCCGTTCATCACCAAGGTCGGCACGTACTCGGTCGAGAAGGCCGTCGACAAGACGCAGGCCAAGCCCGGCGATCGGGTGACCTACACGATCACGGTCACCAACACCGGCCAGGTCGACTACACCGACGCCAAGCCTGCGTCGTTCACCGACGACCTGTCAAAGGTCACCGACGACGCCACCTACAACGGTGACGCCTCCAACGGCGCGGTGGTCAGCGGCAACACCCTGTCATGGAAGGGAGCGCTCGCCATCGGGGAGACGAAGACCATCGTCTACTCGTTCACCGTGAACACCCCCGACACCGGCGACAAGGTGTTGCACAACGTCGTCGTCCCGACCGGTCCCGGCGGCGACTGCACCGGCAACTGTGAGACGACCACGAACACCACGCCGCCGCCGGCGGGGCCGCTCGCGTCGACCGGAGGGGCCCTCCTGGCCGCCGCTCCCGCGTGGCCGTGGATCGGACTCGGCGCCGTCGGTTTCGCCATCCTTGTCGCCCTCGGCATCACCCGTGTCCGCCGCGCCCGCACGGACGCGACCGACGAGGACTGATCGCCCGCGGTGGGAGTCGCCTCGCAGCGGCTCCCACCGCGCCCTCCTGCCGTCGACACGGAGGGCGTCGGCGCGGCGCGAGCCGTCGGCCGCTCTTCTTCTCACCCCCACCCGTGAGGCGGACATGAACGAACACCCCAGCCCTCCGGCATCCGGACGCCCCGGCGTCGCGACAGCCGATGCGGTGCACCCGGTCGTCCGCCAGGTGCTTCTCGCCGCGGCTCGCGAGGCCGACGAAGCGCGGGGCCCCCGACGTCGCGAGGCATTCCGCACCTCCCGCTACCTCCTCGCCGCCTGCCGGGTCCTCGGGGAACCCCGGGCGGGTCTCGCCGCCGCTCTGTCGGTCGGGGTGGAGGCCATCAGCTCGCGCAACGCCGTAGAGGGCGACATCCCCGCGGCAGATTTCGCGCGTCTCGCGGGCATCCCTCTCGACGAGATCGACCGCTGGCGCCGGGCGGACTTCCTCCCCGCGCCCGTCGTCGAGCCCACCGGGCGCGCGATCTACCCCGCCACCGCGCTCCTCGCCGCGCTCATGCGTACGCGGACTCCCTGACGCGCGTTCGCCCCGGTGAAGAACTGTGTCCCACTTTGTGCGGAGCGTGTCCCACTAATGGCGGTTCAGCGCGCTCTCAAGTAGCCATAAGTGGGACATGGCACCCACCCACCGAGAGCGAGCCGCGGATGCGGATCGAGGCACTGGATTCGGATGCCGCCCGCGCGCAGCTCCGATTCTGTTGCCGGCATCCGGATCCGGCGCTCGCTGACCCCGGGCCCACCCGGCCCCCGCCCGCACCCGCCGTCAGTCGAGCAGATGCCGCAGGTACCGCCCCGGGGCGTCGAGGAAGGTGCGGTGCAGCCGCACCACCTCGAGGTCCTCCCACGCGCTCTCGCGGATACCCCACTCGCCGAGCTCGAGGATCGTCGCGCCGGGCAGCGCCGCGAGCACGGGGGAGTGGGTGGCGCAGACGACCTGCGTGCCGCGGGAGCGCATGCGGTCGAGGGAGGCCAACCATCTCAGGGTCGACGAGAACGACAGCGCCGCCTCGGGCTCGTCGAGGCACGCGAGACCGGCGACGTAGTGTGGGTGGTCGAGCGCCTCGTCGAGCAGCGCGTTGAACGACTCGCCGTGACTCATCGGGTGCAGGCTCGGTGGGGCGTCGGGCAGATCGTCGCGCCACGAGTAGTAGCCGTGCATCGTCTCGGCTCGCAAGAAGAAGCCGAAGCGCGGGGCGCGGGGGCTGCGCTCCAGGCGGAGCCACTCGCCGAGGGGACTCTCCGTGCGGCGGGTGGTGCCGCCGCCGTTGGTCGACCCGCCCTCGGGGGGAAGACCGTAGGCCTCGGCGATGCCCTCGAGGAGCGTCGACTTACCGGAACCGTTCTCGCCCACGAGGAACGTCACACCGGGGCCGAGCTCCCACCCGTCGCCCCGGGCGACATCGAGGAACTGCGCGACCGCGGGGATGTCGGCCGGCCACGAGCCCTCGTCGATCGGCGCGTCGCGGAAGACGGAGATCCGCTGGATGGGGCGCGGGTCGTGCAGCCACTCGTCGCCGCGGGACACGTCAGATCCAGGACGGCAGCCAGTTGTGCAGGCGCCAGAACTCATAAGGCACGGGCAGGCCCGCCCACACCGGGTACCAGAACGCCGAGACGCCGACGCACACGACCAGGAACACCACGACCATCGCCTGCCCGCTCGCGCGAGACGCGCCTCGCACTCCGCGCGCGACGTCCTGCAGCGCGAAGGCGAGCGCGAGCACGAGGAACGGCACCATCGCCACCGTGTAGAACTGGAAGATCGTGCGCTCGGGGTAGAGCAGCCACGGGAGGTAGGTCGCAGCGAGCCCGACCAGGACCAGCGCGTAGCGCCCGTCGCGCTTCATCACGAAGCGCACGAGCAGATAGAGGGATGCCGCGATCCCGGCCCACCAGATGATGGGGTTCGCGAGGCTGGAGATCGCCTCGGTGCAGCCGGCCGGGAGGGTGCAGCCGTTCACACCGGCGTCGTCCTGGTGCCAGTACATCGAGGTGGGGCGTATGAGCAGCGGCCACTGCCAGGCGGGACTGGCGTAGCTGTGCGGGGTGACGAGGCCGACGTGGAAGCCGTAGATCTGCTGGTGGTACGCCCACAGGTTCTGCAGCGGCTCGGGCACCCATGCCCACAGCCCCGTCGCCGGGGTGCCACCGGTCCGTCCCCAGCCGCCGGTCGTGAACAGCCAACCCGACCAGCTCGCGAGGTAGACGACGGCCGCGATCGGCACGAGGAGCACGAACGACGCGAGGCCCTGGCGCACGGCATCCACCGGCCACTGCACGATCCCGGCCCGACGACGGGCGAGGGCGTCGGTCACCACGGCGTAGACGCCGACGGCGGCGAGCACGTAGAGCCCCGACCACTTCACCGCGGTCGCCGCGCCGGCCGCGGCCCCCGCGGCCAGCAGCCACGGACGGTCCCACAGCACCGGACCCCACGTGTGGGTCGAGCCCGGCAGGGCCGCGATGCGCGCGGCGAGACGGTCCGCGGCGCGCGTGCGGTCGAGAGCGACGAACCACAGCGTCAGCACGACGAAGAAGGTGAGGAAGACGTCGAGCAGCGCGATGCGGCTCAGCACGATGCTGAGACCGTCGATGGCGATGAGACCGGATGCCACGGCGGCGAACGGGATCGACCCGGTCAGGGTGCGCGCGAAGAGGTACACCAGCAGCACCGTCGCGGTGCCGAACAGGGCGGCGGACAGCCGCCAGCCGGTCGCCGAATCGGGCCCGAGCAGCGCCATACCCGCGCCGATGAGGATGCGGCCGAGAGGCGGGTGGACGACGTAGCTGCCGACGCCCGTGAAGATGTCGGTGTCGCCCGCGGCGAAGCGGGGGTCGGCGTCGGTGGGCCACTGCGACGGGTAGCCGAGCACCCACTGGCTCCACGAGTCCTTCACGTAGTAGGTCTCGTCGAAGACCAACTGGTGGGGGTTGCCGATGTCGATCAGGCGCAGCACCGCCGCCAACAGAGTGATGATCGTGGGAGCGAGCCAGCGCCACAGTCGCGCGCCGCGCGGCGACGCCAGCAGCGCGTCGCGCCACTGGTCGAGGCGCGTCCGGTCGTCCGACGGGAGCACTGCGGGGACGGCGGTCACCGCCCCAGCATAGGGTGGGGCGGTGATCATCCTCGCGGCGACTCCCATCGGCAATCTGGGCGACGCCTCGAAACGTCTGGTCGAGGCCCTCGAGAACGCCACGGTCGTGGCGGCGGAGGACACGCGCACCACCCAGCGTCTGCTCGCCGGACTCGGCGTCGAGAACCGGCCGCGCCTGATCGCCCTCCACGACCACAACGAGAAGGAGCGGGCAGCCGAGCTCGTCGAACTCGCCCGTGACGACGATCTGCTCGTGCTGAGCGACGCCGGGATGCCCACCGTGAGCGACCCCGGTTTCGGTCTCGTCGCCGCGGCCGCCGCGGCGGGCGTCACCGTGACGGCCCTTCCCGGGCCCAGCGCCGTCGTCACCGCCCTGGCGGTCGCGGGGCTGCCCACCGACCGTTTCGCCTTCGAGGGCTTCCCCCGCCGCAAGCCCGGAGAGCGCCGCAAGGCCTTCGCGCAGCTGGCGTCGGAGGAGCGCACGCTCGTCTTCTTCGAGTCGCCGTCGCGGTTGGCATCCACTCTCGACGACCTCGCGACCGCGTTCGGCGCCGATCGCCCCGCCGCCGTGTGCCGCGAGCTGACGAAGCTGTACGAGGAGGTCATGCGCGGCACCCTCGGCGAGCTCGCCGCGTGGGCGGCCGAGGGCGTGCGCGGCGAGATCGCGATCGTCGTGGGCGGCGCGAGCGCGCGCGAGGTCGCGTTCCCGGATGCCGTGACCCAGGTGCTCGAACTCGTGCGCGGCGGAACGCGGCTCAAGGAGGCGGCCGCCGAGGTCGCCGCGCAGACGGGCCACTCCTCGCGCGAGCTGTATCAGGCGGGGCTCGCGGTCAAGCGCTGACACCCGTCACACGCGCGGCCGTGTCGGCGCGCCCCCGTAGAATCTCCTGGTGACTTCCGGCCGATCCTTCTACATCACGACGCCGATCTACTACCCCAGCGATCTGCCCCACATCGGGCACGGGTACACGACCGTCGCCGTCGACACGCTCGCGCGCTGGCACCGTCAGTCGGGCGACGACACCTGGATGCTCACCGGCACCGACGAGCACGGGCAGAAGATGCTGCGCGCGGCCGCCGCGAACGGCGTGACGCCGCAGGAGTGGGTCGACAAGCTCGTCACCGAATCGTGGTTCCCCCTCCTCGAGACGCTCGACGTCGCCAACGACGACTTCATCCGCACGACCCAGCCTCGCCACGAGCAGCGTGTGCAGCAGTTCGTGAAGGCACTGTTCGATCGCGGCTACATCTACGCGGGCGAATATGAGGCGCTGTACTGCGTCGGCTGCGAGGAGTTCAAGCCCGAGGCCGAGATCGTCGACGGCACGGGCGCGTTCGAGGGCCTCAAGGTCTGCGCGATCCACTCGAAGCCGCTCGAGCTGCTGCAGGAGAAGAACTACTTCTTCAAGCTCAGCGAGTTCCAGGACCGCCTGCTCGAGCTGTACAAGACCGAGCCCGACTTCGTGCGACCCGAGTCGGCGCGCAACGAGGTCGTGTCGTTCGTGCGCAGCGGCCTGAAAGACCTCTCGATCTCGCGCTCCGCCTTCGACTGGGGCATCACGGTGCCCTGGGACCCCTCGCACGTCATCTACGTGTGGGTCGATGCGCTGCTCAACTACGCCACCGCCGTCGGGTACGGCACCGATCCCGAGGAGTTCGCCCGGCGCTGGCCCGCGTTCCACGTGGTCGGCAAAGACATCCTGCGCTTCCACGCCGTCATCTGGCCCGCCATGCTCATGGCGGCCGGTCTCGACGTGCCCCGGGGCGTCTTCGCGCACGGCTGGCTGCTCGTCGGCGGCGAGAAGATGTCGAAGTCCAAGCTCACCGGTATCGCGCCGACCGAGATCACCGACGTGTTCGGCTCCGACGCCTACCGCTTCTACTTCCTGTCGGCGATCGCGTTCGGTCAGGACGGCTCCTTCTCGTGGGAAGACCTGTCCGCCCGCTACCAGGCCGAGCTCGCCAACGGCTTCGGCAACCTCGCCTCGCGCACGGTCGCGATGATCGCGAAGTACTTCGAGGGCGTCGTGCCCGAGCCCGGCGCGTACACCGAGGGCGACCTCACGATCCAGCGGATCGTGGCGGATGCCGCCGTGAACGCCGACGCCGCGGTGGAGCGGTTCCGCATCGACGAGGCCATCTCCGCGATCTGGACGATCGTCGACGCGCTGAACGGCTACATCACCGAGAACGAGCCGTGGGCCCTCGCCAAAGACGAGTCGACGCGCGAGCGTCTGGGCACCGTCCTCTACACCGCCGCCGAGGGACTGCGCGCGCTCGCGGTGCTGCTCTCGCCGGTCATGCCCGCGTCGACGACGAAGCTGTGGGTCGCGCTCGGCGCGTCCGAGAGCCTCGGCGACCTGCACGGGCAGCCGCTGCGCGAAGCGGGGGAGTGGGGTGTGCTGCGTCCCGGCTCGTCGGTGAACGCGCTCTCGCCGCTGTTCCCGCGCGTCGAGCAGGCGTGACGCGGGTGCCTTCCGAGTCCGCGCCCGCGGCGGCCCCCGAGCCTGCGTCGGTCCCTGAGCCGGCGGCCCCCGAGCCCGCGGCGGCCCCTGCGCAGGCGGCGGCCCCTGAGCAGGCGGCGGCCCCGGCGCAGGCGGCGGCCCCTGAGCCTGTCGAAGGGTCCGCCACCGGGGGCACCGCCCGGCCCGCCGCCCCCGGCTCGGCCCCCGTCGATCGCCCCCGGGGCACCATCGACGGAGCCGACCCGAGCCAGTACGTCCGGGAACGGTCGGTCGACGGTCGTCGCGACGTCAGCTATCCGCCGGCGCCCGAGCCCCTCGGCATCCCGGTCTACGACAATCACACGCACCTCGAGATCGAAGACGGCGAGACCGGCCTTTCCCTGGACGAGCAGCTCGAACGTGCCCTGGCCGTCGGCGTCCACGGCGTCGTGCAGGCCGGCGGTGACGTCGACTCCTCGCGCTGGTCGGCGTGGGCCGCGCGGTCGCACCCCCGCGTGCTGGCCGCCGTCGCCATCCACCCGAACGAGGCGCCGGCGTACGAGCAGGCGGGCGAACTCGATGCGGCGATCGCCGTCATCGACGAGCTCGCCGCCGAGCCGCGCGTGCGGGCGATCGGCGAGACGGGCCTGGACTTCTTCCGCACCGAGGCCGACGGCATCCCGGCCCAGCAGCGCTCGTTCGAGGCGCACATCGCCCTGGCGAAGAAGCACGGCATCGCCATGCAGATCCATGACCGCGACGCCCACGACGCCGTGCTCGAGACGCTCGAGCGGGTCGGTGCCCCCGAGAAGACGGTCTTCCATTGCTTCTCAGGCGACGCCGACATGGCGCGCATCGCCGCTGACCGCGGGTACTACCTCTCGTTCGCCGGCAACGTCACGTTCAAGAACGCGCAGAACCTGCGCGACGCCCTCGCCGTGACCCCGCTGGATCGCATCCTCGTCGAGACCGACGCCCCGTTCCTCACTCCGGTGCCCTACCGCGGTCGCCCGAATGCGCCGTACCTGATCCCCGTGACGCTGCGCTTCCTCGCGGCGGAGCTGCGGATGGATGCCGACGAGCTCGGCGCCCAGGTCGCCGCCAACACGCTCCGCGTTTACGGCGCCTTCGAGGACTGACGCGCGCGCATCTTCGGCGCCTCGCGCGTCCTCAGCCGCGGGGCCGAGGACGCCGCTGAGCTTGCGCAGGTCGCTGAGATCACGCGAGCGCAGACGACGCCAGAACGACGAAGGCCGGCACCCTGCGGGGCGCCGGCCTTCCGGCATCCGGGATCAGGCCTTGGTGCCGGCCTTCGGCTTGCGTACGAACAGCGTCTCGGTCTGCTCGAGCTCCATGCCCTTGGTCTCGGGGATGCGCAGGGCGACGTACACGAACGACAACGCCGCGAACAGCGCGTACATGCCGTAGGTGAGGGGGAGCGACCAGCCCGACATCGCGGGGAACGAGACGGTGATGGCGAAGTTCGCGATCCACTGCGCACCGGCGGCGACGCCGAGGGCCTTGCCGCGGATGCGGCTCGGGAAGATCTCGCCGAGCAGCACCCACACCAGCGGACCCCAGGAGGCGCCGAAGCCGACGACGAAGACGTTCGCGGCGACGAGGGCGACCCCGCCCCACGGGGCGGGGAGCGAGACGTCCTGACCCGAGCCGGTCGCGAAGGCGAACGACAGGGCCATCGCGCCGAGCGAGAGGGTCATGAGGATCGAGCCGGTCAGCAGGATCGGCTTACGGCCCACGCGGTCGACGAGGAAGATCGCGACGAAGGTCACCACGACGTTGGTCACCGAGGTGATGACCGAGATCAGCAGCGAGTTGCTCTCGTCGAAGCCGACCGCCTTCCAGAGGGTCGTGGAGTAGTAGAAGATCACGTTGATGCCGACGAACTGCTGGAACATCGACAGCAGGATGCCGGTCCAGACGATGCCCTGCAGGCCCAGCACCGGGCCGCGGAGCGAGACGTTCTTGTTCTTGCGGTCGGCTTCGATCGTGTTCGACAGCTCGTTCATCGTCTTGTCGAGGTCGGCCGGCGGCACCAGGCGCGCGAAGATCGCCTTGGCCTCGTCGCGCTTGCCCTTGGCGAGCAGGTAGCGGGGCGACTCGGGAACGGTGAACGAGAGGATGCCGTAGACGGCGGCGGGGATGACGCCGACGAGGAACATCCAACGCCACGCCTCCAGGCCCAGCCAGAGCTGGTTCGCCGCACCGCCGGCAGAGTTGGCGAGCAGCGCGTCGGAGAGCAGGGCGCCGAAGATGCCGAGGGTGATCGCGAGCTGCTGGAGAGAGGCGAGCGAGCCGCGGATCTGTCGCGGCGCGACCTCGGCGATGTACGCGGGGGCGACCACCGAGGCGATGCCGATGCCCAGGCCGCTCATGACGCGCCAGAGGATCAGGTCGGGCACGCTGAAGGTGAGCGCGGCGCCGATCGACGACACGAAGAACAGCACGGCGCCGAGGAGCATGACCTTCAGACGCCCCCAGCGGTCCGAGAGGGCGCCGGCGATGATGGCTCCCACCGCGCAGCCCAGCAGCGCGACGGCGACGACGAAGCCCGTCAGCACCTGGCCCAGCTCGAAGTTGCCGTCGACCGCATCGACCGCGCCGTTGATGACCGAGGAGTCGAAACCGAAGAGGAAACCGCCCACCGCGGCCGCGACCGAGAGGCCGATGGCTCGTCGCCCGTAGGGGCTCCTGAGGGTGAAGGCGTTCGAGGGGATGGACTGCGTTTGACTCACCTGCCCACGCTACTCCCGCCTCGCCGACGGCGAGGGTTCTGGCGGAGCCCTGACTACAGTGGAACAATGCCCGTTTCGCTCCTCGGTGCCGCCGAGATCCGTCGGCTCGCCGCCGACCTCGACGTCACGCCCACCAAGAAGCTCGGGCAGAACTTCGTCGTCGACGCCAACACGGTGCGCAAGATCGTGCAGGCGGCTCGGGTCACGGCATCCGATCGAGTGGTCGAGATCGGTCCCGGCCTCGGATCCCTCACTCTCGCGATCCTCGAGACGGGCGCGTCGGTGACGGCGGTCGAGATCGACCACCGCCTCGCCGAACGCCTGCCGGACACCGCGCGCGCGCACGGGGTGCCCGACGACCGCCTGACCGTGATCGACGCCGACGCGCTGCGCGTCGACGAGCTCCCGGGCGAGCCGAGCGTGCTGGTCGCGAACCTCCCCTACAACGTGTCGGTGCCGGTGCTGCTGCACTTCCTCGAGACGTTCCCGTATCTCGAGCGCGGCGTCGTCATGGTTCAGGCCGAGGTGGGCGAGCGTCTCGCTGCTCCTCCCGGCTCGAAGATCTACGGTGCGCCGAGCGTCAAGGCCGCCTGGTACGGCGCGTGGCGTCTGGCGGGCACCGTGTCGCGTCAGGTGTTCTGGCCGGTCCCCAACGTCGACAGCGTGCTCGTCGGCTTCGATCGGGATGCCGAGCCCCGCGGCAGCGAGGAGCACCGCCTCCGCACCTTCCAGATCGTGGATGCCGCTTTCCAGCAGCGCCGCAAGATGCTCCGCCAGGCGCTGTCCGGCGTGCTGGGGGGAACCGCGGCCGAGGCGTCGGCGCAGCTGGAGGCCGCGGGCGTCGACCCGACCCTCCGCGGCGAGCAGCTCACGGTCGACGACTACGCCCGCATCGCCGCCCTCTCCTCCTGACGCCGGCGCTCCTGGCCGCCCGGCCGGCGCCGTGTGGGGTCCGAGTCGCCAAGATTGTCGCTTCGGCGGAGCGTCGAGCGACGAATCGTGGCGACTCACGCGGGAGGGAACCGGGCGAATTCTCGCCGTGTTCATCACCCGTTCCTGAAACACGTCTGTAACATTTCGAGCTGACCGGGAGCATCACGCCGGTGACGAGGTCGTACCCGACGGCCCGAGAGGAACGAGATGCGCTACGCCGAGTACCCCCGCGCCGAACGGGTGCTGCTGCACCTGAGCGACACCCACCTGCGTGCCGGCGGAGCCCCGCTCTATGACGGCGTGGACTCCGAGGCGTACCTCGCCCGCGCGGTCGCGTCGATCGAGGCGTCGGGGCTGCGTCCGCACGCGCTCGTGTTCACCGGCGACCTGGCCGACTTCGGTGAGGCCGACGCCTACGCCCGCGTGCGCGCCCTGGTCGAACCGCTCGCCGAGCGCCTCGGCACCCGCGTCGTGTGGGTCATGGGCAACCACGACGAGCGGTCCGCGTTCCGCGAAGCGCTGCTCCCCGACGACGTCGCCGACAAGGCCGCGCCCGTCGACCGCGTCGACGAGTTCGACGGCCTGCGCATCGTCACCCTCGACACCTCCGTACCGGGTGCCCACCACGGCGAGGTCACGGCCGCCCAGCGCGCGTGGCTCGCCGACGTCCTGTCGACCCCGGCCCCTCTGGGCACGATCCTGGCCATGCACCACCCGCCGGTCCCGAGCGTCCTCGACCTCGCGGCCTCGGTCGAACTGCGCGACCAGCGCGACCTGGCCGAGGTGCTCCGGGGGAGCGACGTGCGCGCGATCCTCGCCGGGCACCTGCACTATTCGACCTTCGCCACCTTCGCCGGCATCCCGGTGTCGGTCGCGTCGGCCACCTGCTACACGCAGGACCTGATGGTCCCGGTGGGGGGAACCCGGCCGCAGGACGCCGCGCAGGGGTTCAACATCGTGCACGTCTACGACGAGACGATCGTGCATTCGGTGGTGCCGATGGCGGCGAGCGAAGCGCTGCAGTACGTCGACGCCGAGGAGTCCCAGCGCCGCCTGCGCGATGCCGGGATCGTGGTCCCGACCTCGCGTGCGCTCAGCGGGCGGGTGTCGCCGCCGACGACGCCGATCCCGATCCTGCACTGACCGCGGGCTTCTCCCACGGCGCGGCGACCGGGAAGTAGCGCTCGAGGCAGGCGCGCAGCGCCGGGACGCGCACCTCCTCGGGGATTTCGGGGACGCTGCCGTCGTTGAGGCAGAACATGTCGGTGTCGCGACGGGAGACGAGTCGCTCCATGGTGCGCAGCGAATCGAGCTGCGTCGTCTGCACGTAACGCGTGCGGGGCTCCGTCGTCACGACGGCCCGGCCGGTGGCCAGCGCGTAGTGGTGGTACAGGCTGTTGGTCACCGAGATGTCGGTCGCCGCGCGGAAGCGGCTCGCGGCGGTGCGGGTGTAGTCCTCGGCGAACTCCGCCTCGAGCTCGAAGGCGACCGAGCGGCGCAGCGGCGTCGCGCAGTGCTCGAGGTCGAGCGTGATGACGCGGCCGAAGCGCTCTTTCAGGAGGGCGCGATTGACGCGGAGCCCGTTGTCGTGACCCGAGCGATCGATGTGGGCCGGACCGCTTCCGATGCGCACGCCGCTCTCGACGAAACGGCTCACGCCGCCACCGCTGAAGAACAGTTCCGGGGTCACCGGTCGCCCGAAGAACATGTCGTCGTTGCTGTAGAGGAAGTGCTCGGCGAGACCGGGGATGCGGTGCAGCTGCGCCTCGACGGCGTGCGAGTTGTGGGTGGGCAGCACCGAGGGGTCGGCGAAGAACTCCTCGCTGCGCACGACGGTGACCTTCGGGTGATCGGCGAGCCACTCGGGGGTGGGGGAGTCGGTCGCGATGAAGATACGCCGCACCCAGGGCGCGTACATGTGGACGCTGCGCAGCGCGTAGCGCAGTTCGTCGACCTGGCGATAGCGGGCGGCGTTGTCGTCGCCGTCGCCGACGACGTAGCCCTTCATGCGCGCGGCGCGCTGGCGCTGGAACTCGCTGGATGAGCCGTCGACCCACGAGAAGACCATGTCGATGTCGGCGGTGAACTCGTTCGGGTGCGGATCGAACATGCCCGAGACGGTGGTCCACCGTCGGCCGTAGCGCTCGACCTCGACGAGATCGAGGTCGGCCGCGGCGAAGCGGCGGCGCGTCAGGGCGCTCGGACGCGGCGCCTCGACGGTGGTGTCGCCGAAGCGCCACAGCTCCAGGCGCGGGGCGAGCGACGCTCCGTAGCGGTAGGAGCCCTCGGTCGACGTGCGCGGACGGAACACGGCGTAGGCCTGCACCGACCCGGGCGCGGGCTGCACGCTGTGGGCGGGGACGGGGTCCTCCCCGCGGGCCTTGAGGTACACCGGGCCCAGGTCGGGATCGCGGAGCGCATCGATCGCCCGCTCGCCGTCGACGGTGTCGACCACGAGCTTCGGGCGGCGGTTCGCGTCGCGCACGAGCAGCACCCGAACGCCGGCCGCCTCGATGGCCGCGGCGGCCGTGAGCAGGTCGTCCTGCTCCGCCATCGCGGGGGTGGCGGTGTCGTCGACGACGTGGAGGATGCCGTCGTGCATGCGGATGTCGGAGCGGGACAGCAGGGCGCGCCAGGGGTCGGTGTCGTTCGACAGGGGGACCATCGGGCGCATGCTGCCTCCTCGGGGGGATGGATGACGGATCCCGCAACCGTAGGGTTCCGGGGTTTCGACGACGTTTCGGCGGCGGCGCCGAACGGTGGGGAGCGGGGCGCTACTGTCGAAGAGTGACTCTCATCGCCCGCTCCGGCCCGGACCTTCCCGTACCGCCTTGCGAGCGACGGCGGGAAGCGGGCCGACGTACCAGTTTCGCACACCGCGAGCACGTCGAGGAGCGAGGTTGACGATGGCGTCGCACGCCCCTACAGCCGTCCGCGTCCGCGCTCCCGGGAAGATCAACGTCTTCCTCGAGGTGGGCGACGTGCAGGACGACGGCTATCACGAACTCGCGACCGCGTTCCAGGCTGTCTCGCTCTACGAGGAGCTGACGGCGACCCCTGCCGACGACATCACGCTCGAGGTCGCGGCCCGCGGTCCGGTCGACGTCGAGGGCGTGCCCACCGACGACCGCAATCTCGCCGTGCGCGCGGCACGTCTGCTGGCTCAGACCGCCGGCATCGACCGCGGTGCCCACCTGTCGATCCGCAAGGCGGTCCCGGTGGCCGGTGGCATGGGCGGCGGCTCGGCAGACGCGGCCGCGGCGCTCGTCGCCTGCGATGCCCTGTGGGGGCTGGGGATGCCGACGAGCGAGCTCGCGCGTCTGGCGGCGCGTCTCGGCGCGGACGTGCCCTTCGCCCTGCTCGGCGGGACCGCGGTCGGCACGGGCCGCGGCGACGAACTCAGCCCGGCCCTGGCGCGCGGGCGCTTCGACTGGGTGCTCGTGCCGAACGACGAGGGCATGTCGACGCCGGTCGTCTACGGCGAGCTCGACGCCCACCGCGAGCGGCACGCGGTCGACATCGGTCCGGCGCCACGGGTGCCCGCGGTCGACCCCGACGTGCTGCACGCCCTTCGTCAGGGTGACGCGCGAATGCTGGCCGCGACGCTGCGCAACGATCTGCAGGCGCCGGCGCTGCACCTGCGCCCCGACCTGGCGCGGGTGCTCGAGCGCGGCGAGAGCTCGGGAGCCCTCGCGGGGCTGGTCTCGGGCTCGGGGCCCACGTTGGCGTTCCTCGCCGCCGACGAGTCCTCGGCCATCGATCTGCAGGTGACGTTGAGCGCCGCGGGCCTCGTGGCCCTGCACGTGCACGGGCCTGTCCCGGGCGCGCGGGTGGTCTGACCCCGACGGCGGGTCCCGGTCCCTTCGACGGGCTCGGGGGCCCGGCGGCGTCCCGTCTCGATCCGTTCCCGGTCCCTTCGACGGGCTCAGGCACCTGGCGCGGGGGAGAGACAGCCGAGGACTGCACGACCGAACCCGTCGGAGCCGCCGGCCGGCGCGGCACCCTAGCCCAGGTCGACACACGGGGCAATCTTCGCAATCGCCACCGGCGGCCTCGCTAGCCTCGACCGAGGTGGACCGCCACCGCTGGGTGCCGTGCCCGCGGGCGCCACGAAGGGGGAATCCCATGAAGGCAGTGCTCGACGGCGTCGTGATCGCCGAAGCCGACCGCGACGACCTGGCCTCGATCGAGGGCAACTGGTACTTCCCGCCCCAGGCGGTGCGCGAGGGAGCGCTCTCCCAGAGCCCCACCCCGTACACCTGCCCTTGGAAGGGGGCCGCGCAGTACTGGAACATCTCCCTCGACGGCGCCGAGCTGACCGATGGCGCCTGGTCGTACCCCGACCTGCGTCCGGGCGCGGTGGACCGCGTGGGCAAGGACTTCGCCGGCTACGTGGCCTTCGATCGCAAGGTCGTGGTCTCCGACTGAGTCGGACCAGCGCATGATCGAATTCTCGGACGTCTCGAAGGTCTTCCCCGATGGCACCCGCGCCGTCGACGACTTCCACCTCGTCATCCCGTCCCGGAAGACGACGGTGTTCGTCGGGTCCTCCGGCTGCGGCAAGACCACCCTGCTGCGCATGATCAACCGCATGGTCGAGCCCTCGTCCGGCACCATCACGATCGACGGAGACGACATCGGCGGCAAGCCCGCCGTGCAGTTGCGCCGCAGCATCGGGTACGTGATGCAGAACTCCGGGCTGCTGCCGCACTTCACCGTCGCCGACAACATCGCGACCGTGCCGGTGCTGCAGGGGCAGAACCGCAAGGCCGCGCGCAGCCGCGCGCTCGAGCTCATGAAGACGGTCGGTCTCGACGCCGCGATGGCTGATCGCTATCCGAGCCAGCTCTCCGGCGGTCAGCAGCAGCGCGTCGGCGTCGCCCGCGGTCTCGCGGCCGACCCCAACATCCTCCTCATGGACGAACCGTTCGGCGCGGTCGACCCGATCGTCCGCGACGAGCTGCAGCAGGAGCTCATCCGTCTGCAGGACGAGATCGGCAAGACCATCGTGTTCGTCACGCACGACATCGACGAGGCCTTCCTCCTGGGCGACCAGGTCGTCATCCTCGAGAAGGGCGCGAAGATCGCCCAGGTCGGCACCCCGAGTGAGATCGTCGAGAACCCGTCGTCCGACTTCGTCGCCAGCTTCATCGGGGCGGTCAAGGGCAAGCGGGCCCTGCACCTCAAGCAGACGGCCACCGGCACGGTCGTCGTGGATGCCGAGGGTCGCACGCAGGGCGCCCTGGTGGAGGACTCCCGCCCGTGACCTGGGTCGTCAACAATCTCGACCTCATCGGCGAGCTGACGCTGGTGCACCTGCGCCAGAGTCTCATCGCGCTGATCGCGGGCTTCGTGCTGAGCGTTCCGCTGGGCTGGGTCGCGTGGCGCTACCGTCTCGTGCGCAGCGGCGTCATCACGATCACGGGCCTGCTCTACACGATCCCCTCGCTCGCCCTGCTGATCCTCGTGCCCGTCGTGACGGGCTGGTACAGCATCGTCAGCGAGACGAACCTCATCGTCGCCCTGGCCATCTACGCGGTCGCCATCCTGGTCCGTGCGGTCGCCGACGGCCTCGATTCGGTGGATGCCGGCGTGCGCCAGGCCTCCACGGCCATGGGCTACGGCTCGTTCCGCCGGTTCTGGGCGGTGGAGTTCCCGCTCGCCGGTCCCGTCGTCCTCGCGGGTCTGCGCGTGGCCTCGGCGAGCACGATCGCGCTGGCCACGGTCGGCATCCTGGTCGGCATCCAGAACATCGGCTACCTGTTCACGAACGGTCTGCAGCGGCGCATCATCCCCGAGGTCTTCGCGGGCGTCGTCGCGATCGTCGTGCTCGCCCTGCTGATCGATCTGCTCCTGGTCGTCGCGGGTCGGCTGCTCATGCCGTGGACGCGGGCGACCAAGACGGTCTCCCGCCGCAACGACCGGACGGCGGTGACGGTATGAACCTCCTCGGCGACGCCATCGGCTGGATCTTCTCCGGCGACCCCGGTCGCGGCTTCGACCCCATTCCGCTCGCGATCGGCGTGCAGCTGCTGTACACGCTCGTGGCGATCCTCATCGCGGGTGCGATCGCGATCCCCCTCGGGTGGTACATCGGTCACACCGGCAAGGGGCGAGAGATCGCCGTCGCCGCGTCGGGTGCCGCGCGCGCGATCCCCTCGTTCGGCCTGCTGATCCTGCTGACGCTGCTGCTGGGCGTGCTGCACAAGCCCGAGGCGGCGATCATCTCGTTCGTGGTCCTCGCGATCCCCTCGCTCCTCGCGGGTGCCTACACCGGCTTCGAGGCCATCGACCGCCGGGTCATCGACGCGGGCCGCTCGATGGGCATGACCGAGACGCAGATCCTGTGGCGCATCGAGGTGCCGCTCGGGCTCCCGCTGCTGGTCGGCGGCATCCGTGCGGCCACGCTGCAGGTGCTCGCCACCGTCACCATCGCCGCCTACATCGGGCTCGGCGGACTGGGGCAGTACATCATCGCCGCGATCCCGCTGCGCCGCTTCGACATCCTCATCGGCGGCGCCATCCTCGTCGCCGTGCTCGCGCTCGTCATCGACGGTCTGTTCGCGCTCCTCCAGCACCTCGTCGTCCCGCGCGGCATCCGCGCCGCCGGCGCCGCGCAGCCGCAGCGGCGATCCGCCCGGCAGAGGCGCGCCGAGGCCGTCGCCGTGGGGGCTCCTGCCGCACCCCCGGCGACCCCCTGACCCACCCGAATCCCGATCACCAGAAAAGAGAGCACCCATGTTCACAGCACGAACCCGGAAGGGCCTCGGTCTCTTCGCCGGCCTCGCGGCCGCCTCGCTCGCCCTCGCCGGTTGCAGCGGCGGATCCAGCGACCCGCTCAGCAACGACGGTGGCGACGGCGGCGACTCGTCGTCGACGATCGTCGTCGGCTCGCAGGCGTACTACTCCAACGAGATCATCGCCGAGATCTACGCGCAGGCCCTCGAGAGTGCCGGCATGACCGTCACCCGCCAGTTCCAGATCGGTCAGCGCGACGCCTACATCCCGCTGCTCGAGGACGGCTCGGTCTCGGTCTTCCCCGAGTACACCGGCAACCTCCTGCAGTTCTTCGACGCCGAGACCACCGCGCGCACCGCCGACGAGGTCTACGCGGCCCTGCCGGCCGCCCTCCCCGAGGGTCTCGAGGTGCTCGACCAGTCGTCGGCGACCGACCAGGACTCCTACACGGTCACCTCGGCGTTCGCGCAGGCCAACGGCCTGACCAGCATCGCCGACCTCGCCAAGGTCACCTCGGGCGTCACCCTCGGTGGCAACGCCGAGCTCGCCGAGCGCCCGTACGGTCCCGCGGGTCTGCAGTCGACCTACGGTGTGAACGTGCAGTTCTCGCCCACGGGTGAGACCACGGTCGACGACCTGGTTGCCGGCACCATCCAGGTGGCCAACGTCTACACCGCCGACCCGCGCATCCAGACCGACGACCTCGTCACGCTGACCGACCCGAAGGGCCTGTTCCTCGCCTCGAACGTCGTGCCGGTGGTCAACTCCGGAGTCGCCTCGCAGGTGTCGGACGTGCTCAACAAGGTCAGCGCGGCGCTCACGCCCGAGGGCCTGGTCGAGCTGAACGTGAAGTCGACGGTCGACCAGGAGTCGGCGGAGAACATCGCCAAGGAGTGGCTCGCCGCCAACGGCTTCTGAGCCCACCCCTTCTCGCGGGGCCGTCCGGATGTCCGGGCGGCCCCGCCGTGTGTCGTGGGGGATGCCGTCCGGATGTCCGGGCGGCCCCGCCGTGTGTCGTGGGGGATGTGGCTCTCGTGCGCGCTCGACGAGCCCGGGGCACCGCGTAGCCTGGAACGGATATGGCACATCTGCTCGGGGGCGAAGCCCTGCACCTGGAATACCCGACCAAGGTCGTCTTCGACTCCGTCTCGCTCGGCGTGAACGAGGGCGACCGGATCGGCATCGTCGGCCGCAACGGCGACGGCAAGTCGAGCCTGCTCGGCATGCTCGCCGGCATCCGCGAGCCCGACAGCGGTCGCGTGACCGTGCGCGGGGGAGTGACGGTCGGCGTCCTCGACCAGCAGGACACCCTCGACGACGACGACACGATCGGCCATGCCGTGGTCGGCGACCGCGCCGAGCACGAGTGGGCGGGCGACGCCCGCACCCGCGACGTCATCGCGGGCCTGCTCGGCGACCTGCCCTGGGACGCCCGCCTCGGCGACCTCTCGGGCGGTCAGCGCCGTCGCGTCGCCCTCGCGAAGCTGCTCTCGGGCGACTGGGACGTGTTGTTCCTCGACGAGCCCACGAACCACCTCGACGTCGAAGCCATCACCTGGCTCGCGGGTCATCTGAAGAGGCGTTGGGCGCCCAGCGCGGGCGGCCTCCTGGTCGTCACGCACGACCGGTGGTTCCTCGACGAGATCTGCACCATGACCTGGGAGGTGCACGACCGGATCGTCGAGCCGTTCGAGGGCGGGTACGCCGCGTACATCCTGCAGCGTGTCGAACGCGACCGTCAGGCGGCATCCATCGAGCAGCGCCGGCAGAACCTCGCCCGCAAAGAGCTCGCGTGGTTGCGCCGTGGGGCGCCGGCGCGCACCTCGAAGCCGAAGTTCCGCATCGATGCGGCGAACGAGCTGATCGCCGATGTGCCCGAGATCCGCGACAAGGTCGCGCTGCAGTCCCTGGCGGTGTCGCGTCTGGGCAAAGACGTGGTCGACCTCCTCGACGCGGGGGTGGTCTACGGCGACCACACGGTCCTGAAGGACGTGGAATGGCGCATCGCGCCCGGCGAGCGCACCGGCATCCTGGGCGTCAACGGCGCCGGCAAGTCGACTCTGCTGAGTCTGGTGACCGGCTCTCTCGAGCCCACGAGCGGGCGGGTGAAGCGCGGCAAGACGGTCAAGGTCGCCACCCTCACCCAGCGCCTCGACGAACTGGAACAGCACCTCAACGACCCCGTGCGCGTGGTCATCTCCGGGTTGCGCACGACCTACTCCTTCGGCGCCGGCTCGAAGGCCCAGGAGCTCACCCCGGGTCAGCTGCTGGAGCGCCTCGGCTTCTCGAGCGCCCAGCTCTCGACGCCCGTGAAAGACCTTTCCGGTGGGCAGAAGCGCCGCCTGCAGCTGCTGCTGGTGCTGCTCGATCAGCCGAACGTGCTGATCCTCGACGAGCCGACCAACGACCTCGACACCGACATGCTCGCCGCGATGGAAGACCTGCTCGACTCGTGGTCGGGCACGCTCATCGTCGTGTCGCACGACCGCTACTTCCTCGAGCGCGTCACCGACCAGCAGTACGCGATCCTCGATGCGCGGCTCCGCCACCTCCCCGGGGGTGTCGACGAGTACCTGCGGCTGCGGTCGATCCAGGATGCCGAGCCCTCGCGGCCCGCGCCGACGGGAGGCGCTGCGCCGGCCCCGGGTCTGCAGGGTGCCGAGCTGCGTGCCGCGCAGAAGGAGGCCTCCGCCATTGAGCGGCGCATCGAGAAGCTGCAGCAGCAGATCGACAAGGCCAAGGCCGCTCTCGCCGACCACGATCAGGCGGACTACGTCGGTCTCGGCAAAGAGATGCAGCGCATCTCGGCCCTGGAGGCGGAGCGCGACGACCTCGAGGTGCAGTGGTTCGAGCTCACGGAGGCGATCGGCTGAGCCGGGGCCGGCCGAGCCGGTGAGCGGAGGGGAATCGGGGAGCGGAGGACGTTCGGGGCCGTGACCGTCCTCCGCCGACCGAATCTCCTCTGCTCACCGCGCCGCGGCGCTCAGCCCACCGATACGAAGATCGGATTGGTGTAGAGCCAGGTGTCGAGCCACGGATTGCCCTGGCTCGGCGCGTGCGGCTGCGGGGCGCGCGGGTCGACCTCGGCGCCGCGCGGACCGGTGCCGTTCACGCGGCCGTCGGAGCCGCGCACGCGAACGTAGCCGTCGACGTCGACCGTGCCCACCGGGATCACGATCTGGAACGGTGAGCCGCTGCGGTCGCTCACGTCGCGCAGTTCGACCACGCGGGTCTTGGGCGCGACCATCGTGTCGCGGTCGCCGACGGGGCCCGTGATCTCGCCGCGGATGACGTCGAGGTGCGCGAGACGCGGCAGGATGCCGGCGGAGTTGCGCTGCGTGGTCGGCTCGACGTCGATCACGAGTTCCACCTTCGTCCCGCGCGGCACGCGGAGCGTGCCGCCGAGGGTGGCGGTGGTGGCGGTGTCGTCGGCGGCGCGGAGCGTCACCGACAGGCCGGAGACGAGGTGGCCGTGGTCGACCCACATCCGCCCCGCGCGCACCGCGTCGAGGACGGCGGTGTGCGTGCGTGCGGTGGCGCCCACGTGGGTGCGGCTGAACTCTCCCGGCCACAGATCGCTCCCGCCCTGCGGCGTCGCCGTCGACACGGGGTCGGGGCGGCGGCCCGCGCGGTTGAAGTTGGCCAGCGTCGCGCCGCTGTCCCACCCCGTGCCGGTGGGGAAGTCGCCGACCCGGGTGTTGTCGAAGTTCTTCAGGTGCAGGTCGCTGTTCGTCGTGATCCACCAGCGGCGGCCCTCGCTCAGCAGCGCGTCCCACATGCCGCCGACGACGGCGGTCATCCAGTCGAAGCCGCCGTGCGCGCGGTATGCCTCGGCGGGGAAGCCGGGGAAGGAGTAGTCGCTGCGCGAGTTTTCGTACTCGCCGCGCTGCGAGCGGTCGGTGGTGTTGGCGGCGAGGCCCGAGGCCTGCGCGCCCGGGGCCCCCTCGAAGCCGAGGAACACGTCGGGATCGGCATCCTGCCACGTCCGCAGCTCGCCGGGGGAGTCGATGCCCAGTCGGCTCGGATGGTTCGCGAGCACCAGCACGTCGTCGACCACGCCGCTCTTGCGCTGCTGACCGAGCCACCGGATGCCGTCGACCGCATGCTGCAGCCAGTCGGCGGCGTCGCTCGTGCCGGGGCGGGGCTTCTCCCACTTGTTGAGCTTGCCGTCGTAGTCGAGCTCGAAGCGTCGCAGCACCTGCGTGACGCGAGGACCGGGTGCCACGAGCACCGTTCCGTGCTCCGCGGCGGGGATGTACCACTCGAGGCCCTGGAACACGAGCAGGTCGGGCCGCGCGGTGCGCGCCGCCTCGATCTCGCGCGCCGCGTTGAAGACGCCGCCGACGTTCGCGTGCCCGAGGTTGCTGTGCTCGGTGAAGGCGATGGCATCCACTCCGAAGCGCTGAGCCTGATCGAGGATCGTCGTCATCGCGTACTTCGCGTCGTGCGAGTAGACCGAGTGCACGTGGTGGTCGAACACGAGCCAGCTGAGCTTCGAGGGGTCGGCCGGCGTCGTCGCGGCGGCCGCCTGGGCGCTCGCGACCGCGGCGGGGCCGAACGACGACGCGGCCGAGGCGGTGGTGACGGCGGCCGCGGCGGCGGCCAGGAAGGTGCGGCGCGAGAGGCCGGAGTGCGTGGGAGAGGACATCGCTGACTTTCGTGAGGAGGGTCGCCGGGAACGTATGCGCGGCGGGTGAATGCGAGGTGGCCGGTCGATGATGTTGACGTCACCATCCGTTCACTGGCCGGATCACCCGGTGCGGCACAGTCCCTCGCGTCCGCAGAACCCGTCTCGACCGAGAGCCAACATGTCGTCCAGCACCCCCTCCCTCCGCCTCCTTCCCGTCGCCGCGATCGCCGTCGCGGCGCTGCTCCCGCTGGGTGCCGCCGGCGCGTCCGCCGCGACCGCGGACGAGCTCGTGATCCGGGATGCCGCGGGCGCGGCGATCTACGCCGGTGACGCCACCGCCTACCCGTCGTTCGCCACGGCGGAGGCGAGCGGCGGCTGCCCGGCGGGCGTGCGCGACGGCGCCCGGCTGACGGTGACGCCCGTCGGCGGGAGCGCCGTGGTGGCGTCGGCCACCGTCCCAGCGGGCGCGGGGACGGTCGCCGTGCCGATGGCGTCGTCGTTCGCCGAACTGGTCCCCGCCGGAACGGGCTCCGCCGCGCTCTCCGTCGAGTGCCTCGCCCTCACCGGTGGGGTGCCGTCGACGGTCACGCCCGTGGCGACCGTCACCGTCACGTTCGCGGGGGCCGGCTGGTCCATCCCCGGTGCGCCCACCGCGACGCCGACGCCGACCCCGACGGCGACACCCTCGTCGACCCCGACCCCCACGGCGGGGGCCCCGAGCGCCTCGCCGTCTCCCTCGGCATCCGTGTCGAGCGCGCCGACCGCGTCGGCGACCCCCGCGCCGGTCGCGGGCGGTGCGAGCCTCGCCGTGACGGGCGGATCGATCGCGGCGGGAGCGGGTCTGCTCGCTGCCGCGGCCGTCGTGACCGGTCTCGCGCTGCGCCGTCGTCGCCGTGAGCGCATCGAGGCCTGACCCGCCGAGCGCCGGTGGACGGCACGGGCGTCCCGCTGCGCCCGTGCCGTCGCGCACGCGACCGGTCCGCGGGCCACGCGGCCTTGCTCGGCAGAGCGCGCTCAGTGCACGGCGTACTCGAGGAGCACGATGAACACCCCGAGACATGCGGTGGACACCGCGCCGAGCAGGCGCATCGGGATCGACGCCTTGCGCCGCGCGTAGGCGCCGTACCCGAGCAGGCCGAGAACGACGAACGTCGCCCACATGCACGCCTCGAACGCGTCGGGGACGGAGACCCCCGCGACACCCGCGTACATCAGCACGAGGATGGCCGGCAGCGAGGCGTAGAGCATGCCGGAGCCGTGCCGGAGCCCCTCGCGGGTCGCGCCGCGCAGACCGTGCGCAGCGTGCTCGGTGAGCGTGTGTGCGAAGACGTGCGCGATGAAGAACACCACGAGCGAGGTGGTGGCGCTCTCGAGCACCTCCCACACCGAGTCGGTGTGATCGTCGGCGATCGAGACGAAGGCCGCGAAGACGATCAGGCCGTAGATGGCGGCGGGGGAGCGGAACCGCACGTCGAACCACGCGAGGACGCGGGCGAGGTGCGACGGCCGCGTGACGGGGGCGCTCATGCGTCGAACCCCAGGCTGAGCTTGCGCAGCAGGGTCGCGAGCCGGTCCCGGTCGCCCCGGGCCAGCCCGTCCAACAGCAGCGCTTCGGCGTCGACGAGGCGGGTGATGGCGGCGTCCACGCGCACGCGGCCGTCCTCGGTCAGGGTCACCAGGATGCTCCGTCCATCGCCCGGGTCGGCCTCTCGGCGCACGAACCGGCGGGCGACGAGCCGATCGATCCGGTTGGTCATGGTGCCGCTGGAGACGAGCGTCTGCTGCAGGAGCTGCTTCGGGCTGAGCTGGTACGGCTCGCCGGCCCGGCGCAGGGCCGACAGCACGTCCCACTCCCACGACTCGATGTCGCTGCGACGGAACGCCTCCTTGCGGGCGATGTCGAGGTGTCGCGACAGGCGTGCCACGCGGGACAGCACCTCGAGCGGCGAGAAGTCGAGATCGGGGCGCTGGCGCATCCAGGCCTCGACGATGCGGTCGACTTCGTCGCTGTCCCTGGTCACGGTCTCATTATGGCGACAAGGCGACCCGCGTGACGGGCGGGCGCGAACGGCGGCGGGCGAGGTCTGGCAGACTTGACCGGTGCCCGCGGGCACGGTCCGCCGTGGTGTAACGGCAGCACGACAGCCTTTGGAGCTGTTAGGTCTAGGTTCGAATCCTGGCGGCGGAGCATGACCTCACCGACCGAGCTCGCCGTCGTCGTCCTCGCTGCGGGCCAGGGCACCCGCATGCGCTCCCGCCTCCCCAAGGTGCTGCATCCGGTGGGCGGTCGCCCGCTGCTCGGCCACGTGCTCGACACCGCGGCATCCCTCGATCCGGCGCGGATCGTCGTCGTCGTCCGTCACGAGCGGGAACTCGTCGCACAGGCGGTGTCGGAGCTGGCCCCGGGCGTCGTGGTCGTCGACCAGGACGAGGTGCCCGGCACCGGCCGCGCCGTCGAGGTCGCGCTCGACGCGCTCGACGACTTCGACGGCGATGTCCTGGTGCTCAGCGGCGACGTTCCGCTGCTCGAGACCGGCACCCTCACCGAGCTGCTCGCGACGCACCGCTCCGGCGGCACCGCGGTCACACTGCTCAGCGCACGGGTCGACGAGCCCTTCGGCTACGGACGCATCCTCCGCGACGACAGTGACGGCGTGCGTCGCATCGTCGAGCAGAAGGACGCCTCCGCCGACGAGGCCGCGGTGAACGAGATCAACGTCGGCGTCTACGCCTTCCGCGCGGCCGCGCTGCGTACGCAGCTCGCGCTCGTCGGCACGGCGAACGCGCAGGGCGAGAAGTACCTCACCGACGTCATCGGTCTGCTCCGCGACGCGCAGCTCGGGGTCGCGGCATCCCTCACCCCCGACGCCTCGGCGGCTCTGGGCGTCAACGACCGCGTGCAGCTGTCGGAGGCGGGGCGCACGCTCAACGCGCGCACCGTGCGTCGCTGGCAGCTCGAGGGCGTGACCGTCATCGACCCCGCCACGACTTGGATCGATGTCACCGCGACCCTCGCGCCCGACGTGACGATCCTCCCCAACACCCACGTGCGCGGCGCGACCGTCATCGCCTCGGGCGCGACCGTCGGTCCCGACACGAGCCTCGTCGATTGCGAGATCGGCGAGGACGCCACCGTGACCCGCACCGACGGAACGCTCGCCGTCGTCGAAGCAGGCGCCACCGTCGGACCCTTCGCCTACCTGCGCGCGAACGCGCGCGTGGGCGTCAAGGGCAAGGTCGGTACCTTCGTCGAGGTCAAGAACTCCTCGATCGGCGAGGGCAGCAAGGTGCCGCACCTGTCGTACATCGGCGACACCGACATCGGCCGCGGCGTCAACCTCGGTGCCGGCGCGATCACCGCCAACTACGACGATCTCACCAAGCACCGCACCGTCATCGGCGACGAGGTGCACAGCGGCTCGCACAACGTCTTCGTCGCGCCGGTTACGATTGGAGACGGCGCCAAGACGGGTGCCGGCGCGGTTATCCGCAAGGACGTCCCGGCCGGTGCATTGGCTCTGAGTGTCGCCCCTCAGCGCAACATCGAGGGGTGGGTCGAGAAGAACCGACCGGGCACCGCAGCGGCCGACGTGGCCGCACGGGCTCGGGCTGAACAGGAAGCGCGCGATGGCTCGTAAGAAGAACCGTGTAGATCTCGACCGCGACAACGGCATCGCCCCCGGGCTCGTCGCCAAGACCAAGAAGCGGCTCGTCGTCGCCTCGGGTCGCTCGCACCCCGAGTTGGCGAAGCAGGTCGCCGAGCACCTCGGCACCGAACTCGCCCCCACCGAGCACCGCACCTTCGCCTCGGGCGAGATCTACACCCGCTTCGAGGTGTCGATCCGCGGCTGCGACGTCTTCGTGGTGCAGTCGTTCGGCCCGCCGGTCAACGAGTGGCTCATGGAGCTGCTCATCATGCTCGACGCGCTCAAGCGCGCCTCGGCCAAGCGCATCACCGTCGTCGCGCCGTACTTCCCGTACTCGCGGCAAGACAAGAAGGGCCGCGGTCGCGAGCCCATCAGCGCCCGTCTCGTCGCCGACCTGCTCAAGACGGCCGGCGCCGACCGCATCATGAGCGTCGACCTGCACGCGGCGCAGATCCAGGGCTTCTTCGACGGTCCCGTCGACCACCTGTTCGCCAAGCCGGTGCTCCTCGAGCACTTCGAGCAGGGCCTCACCGGCGAGGACCGCGAGACCCTCACGGTCGTCTCTCCCGACATGGGTCGCGTCCGCGTGGCCGACACGTGGTCCGACAGCCTCGGCGCCCCGCTCGCGATCATCCACAAGCGTCGCGACCCCAAGGTCGCCAACCAGGTCTCGGTGCACGAGATCGTCGGTGACGTGAAGGGGCGCACGTGCCTCCTCGTCGACGACATGATCGACACCGGCGGCACCATCCAGAAGGCCGCGCAGGCGCTCAAGGCGAACGGGGCGCGCAAGGTCATCGTCGCCGCGACCCACGCGATCTTCAGCGACCCCGCCGTCGAGCGCCTCCAGGATGCCGCGATCGATCAGGTCGTGGTCACCGACACCGTTCCGATCTCCGCGGAGCGTCGGTTCGAGCGTCTCACGGTGCTGCCGATCGCCCCGCTGCTGGCCCGCGCGATCCACGAGGTCTTCGAGGACGGCTCGGTCACGAGCATGTTCGGCGGCGACGCCTGAGCGTTCCCGGTCCGCTGACTCAGCCGTCTCCCGTCGCGGGAGGCGGCTGAGCCTCTTCGGGCCGGGTTAATCGCGTCACGCGCTCATAGCCGCCACAAAAGAATGAACCCGGGTGCCGCCGGGGTCGTGTCCCTACCGTGAGCACGAACGCGCCGCGAGGCACGACCGAAGGAGGACCCTCATGATCCGCACCACAGCCGTACCCCGTCCCGTCCGCATCGGCACCGCTCTGCTGGGCGTCGCCGGGATCGCCACCCTCGCCGGGTGCGCGGGCGGCGCCACCGACGCGGCCGCTCCGGCCGAGAGTGCAGCCGCCCCCTCCTCGAGCGCGGCCGCGGGCGGCTCGAGCGGCTCGGGCACGTACAAGGACGGCCAGTACGAGGCGACCGGCCAGTACGCCACCCCGGAGAGCGTCGAGACCGTGGACGTCACGCTGACGATCGCCGGCGACACCGTCACGGCGGTCGAGGTGACCGGCGACCCGCAGGCGGCCGAGTCCAAGCGCTACCAGAGCGAGTTCATCGGCGGCATCAAGGACAAGGTCGTGGGCAAGAAGCTCGACGAGATCTCGGTCAGCAAGGTCGCCGGCTCCTCGCTGACCAGCGGCGGCTTCAACAAGGCCGTCGACGAGATCAAGGCCTCGGCGAAGGCCTGACCGACATGAGCCTTCCGGTTGCGACGGGTTCGACCTGGACCTTCGACGCGATCGGCACGTCGTGGGCGATCGAGACGGCGGATCCGCTGTCCTCGAGTGCCCGCGACGCGGTGTCGTCCCTCGTCGAGCGGTTCGACCGCGAGTGGTCGCGGTTCCGCGACGACTCGCTCGTGTCCTCGCTCGCCGAGGGGCGCACGGCATCCATCCCCGCCCCGGAAGACGCGGATGCCATGCTCTCGCTCTACCGCGAGCTCGCTGCCGCGACCTCCGGCGCGGTGAACCCGTTGGTCGGGGACTCGCTCGCCCGTCTCGGGTACGACGCGCGCCTCTCCCTCGCCCCGTCGGGAGACGCCCGGCCGGCTTGCGCGTGGGACGACGTCCTCAGCTGGGACGCCGATCGCGTACGGCTCGCCTCGCCCGCGACCATCGACGTGGGGGCGCTGGGCAAGGGGCGCCTCGTCGACCTCGTCCTCGACGTCGTCGGTCGGCACGCCTCGGGCGATGTCGTGGTCGACGCCTCCGGCGATCTCGCCGCCCGAGGGACGCCCGTCCGTGTCGGCCTCGAGCATCCCTACGACCCCGCGCGCGCGATCGGTGTCGTCACGGTGACCGATGCGGCCCTGTGCGCCTCGGCGATCAACCGTCGCGCGTGGGGGAACGGCCTGCATCACGTGCTCGACGCCCGCACCGGTGCTCCCGTTCGCGCGTACGCGGCGACCTGGGCCCTCGCCGACACCGCGATGCGCGCCGACGCCCTCGCCACGGCGCTGTTCTTCGACGGCGGCCCCGAGCTCGCGGCATCCTGGGACTGCCCCTGGGTCCGCATGCGCACCGACGGCCGCGTCGAGTGGTCGCCCGGATTCTCGGGCGAGATCTTCTCCTGACCCCGTTCCATTCCCCCGAAGGGTTCCTCATGAGCACCACGCTCACCGCCGGCTCGACCCGGATCCTCGGTCTCATCGGACGGGTGTCGATGTACCGGCTCGTCCTCGCGTCGCTGGGCCTGCTCGCCGTCGTCTCGCTCGTGCTGTCGTTCGCGGGACTGGTGGTGCCGCAGCCGCTCGAGCTGGTCGCGAGCGTCGTGGTGCTCGCCGTGGCGTGCGCGCTCACCGACCTCGTCGCGCAGAGCCTGCTCCGGATGCCGCGTCGTCTGGAGTCCTCGCTGATCACGGCGGGGATCCTGCTGTTCGTCCTGCGCCCCTCGGTCGAGCCGATGGGGCTGGCCGGTCTCGCTCTCGCCGGGGTCGTGGCATCCGCGTCGAAATACCTCCTCGCGTGGCGCGGGCGGCACGTCTTCAACCCCGCCGCCACCGGTGCGACGGTGCTGACGATCGTGAGCATCTGGGCCCCCGACCTCGGCTCGTCCGCCTGGTGGGTCGGCTCGCCCTGGCTCGCGGTCCCGGTGCTGGTGCTCGGCGTCCTGCTGCTGCTGAGGACGGACAAGCTGCCGATCGTGGTCGTCTTCTGGATCGTCGCGATGGCCGTCGCGTTCCTCCGTACGAGCGTGCAGTTCCAGGCGGCCGGGTTCCCGGTCGACGTACCTGCCGTGCTGATGCAGGTCGCGTTCTCGTCCCCCTTCCTCTTCCTCGGCGCGTTCATGCTGTCGGAGCCGCTGACGCTCCCGCCCCGTCGTGCGCAGCAATACCTCGTGGCGATCCTCGTCGGCGTCCTCGCCGGGTGGCCGCTGCCGGTCGGTGAGATCACCCTCGGCCAGGAGCGCGCCCTCCTCGTCGGCAACCTCCTCGCGTTCCTCCTCTGCCTGCGCGCGGCCGTCCGTCTGCGGGTAGAGCGTCGCCGCGATGTGACCCCGACGGTGCGCGAGCTGGCGTTCCAGGCGGCCCGCCCCTTCTCGTTCCGCCCCGGCCAGTACCTCGAGCTCGACGTGCCGCATCGCCGCCCCGACGCCCGCGGTACACGCCGCGAGTTCTCGATCGTCTCGGCTCCCGAAGACCTGCCCGAGGTGCGCATCGCCTTCAAGGACGGCTCGCAGTCCTCGTACAAGCGGGCGCTCACGGCGGTCGAGCACGGGTCGACCCTCGCGGTCACCGGCGTGTGGGGCGACTTCGTCCTCCCCTCGCGTCCGGCCTCGCCCGTTCTGCTGGTCGCCGCCGGCATCGGGGTGACGCCGTTCGTGTCGCAGCTGCGTCACCTCGCGGCCACCGGTCAGGAGCGCGATGTGGTGCTCGTGTACGTCGTGTCGGAGACGTCGGAGCTGGCATACCGCGACGAGATCGCCGACAGCGGCATCCCCGTCGTCGTGTTCTCCCGCGACGAACCGCGCGATCTGCCGTCGACGTGGACGTGGGCCGGGCCCGATCGAGTGGATGCCGAGGGGCTCCTGCGCGCCGTTCCCGACATCGCGCAGCGCTCGGCGTATGTCTCGGGCCCGCCGCGGCTGATCTCGGCGCTCGCCCCGGCGCTCGCGAAAGCCAGGTCGCTGACCACGGACGCCTTCGCCGGCTACTGAACCGCGACAGGCAAGGTTCAGCCCTCCAACGTGAGACTGGCGTCCGGCGCCGCGAGAGGAGAAGGTGGGGGTATGCGCTCGACCTTCTTCTCCTCCGACCCCGTGGACGACGATGACGGCGACCGCTTCGACGGGCGGTCCGAGCGGATCCCCTCGTTCGAGCCGCCGCGCGATGAGATCCCGGTCCCGTCGGGCCCTACCGGCCTGCTGGCACGCGGGAGCGACGTCGTCATCGCCCTCATGGGCGTACGCGTCTTCTCGGACGGCGTCGAGATCCTGTTCGATCGGCACCTCCGTCGCGGTGGACGCGACCCACGGGAGTGGCAGCTCGCGCAAATGGACTTCGCGGGGCACTTCGGGGTGGCCGACCGCACCCCGGGACGCCTGCGTTGGGGTTTGTCGCTGGGCGACGGTCAGCGGCTGCTCCTGGACGACCCGTTCGGGTTCCCAGATCCGCACCGCCACGACGCTCCGGCCGAGCCGCAGCGTCACACCGTGCGGATGACGGGTCAAGGCGGGTCGGGCGGGTCCGACGAGTACACGATGCATGACGGGCTGTGGCTGTGGCCGCTGCCGCCTGAGGGCCCACTCGACGTCGTCGTGCAGTGGACGACGTTCGGGGTTCCCGAGTCGCGATTCTCGCTCGAGGGTGGCCACCTGCGTGCCCTGGCCGCCGAGGTACGTCCGCTGTGGGAGTGACGGCCGTGGACGTGGCGGTCGCCGGCGTCGCGGCGGCGCCCGCCCCCGACGTCGAGGCGGCGAAGGCGGCGGTCAGGGAGCGCTGCGCCTGACCGCCGGCATCCGGGATCTCACACCGGGTCGGCGGGCTTCGCGGGGAGCCGCACCTCGAACGTCGTGTCGCCGGGGGTGCTCGTCACGGTGATCGTGCCGCGGTGGGCGTCGACGATAGCTCGGGCGATCGAGAGGCCCAGGCCCGTACCGCCGGTCTTGCGGTCGCGGGAGCGGTCGGCCCGGGCGAAGCGCTCGAACAGCTGCGAGGCCACCGACGGGTCGATTCCGGGCCCGTCGTCGTGAACGCGCAGGACGGCTTCGTCGCCCTCGTGGGCGACCGAGACGTTCACCTCGCTGCCGGCGGGGGTGTGCGTGCGGGCGTTCGCCAGCAGATTCGCGACCACCTGATGCAGGCGCGAAGCATCCCCGGCGAGCTCGACGGGCGCGTCGGGGACGTCGAGCGTCCAGGAGTGGTCGGGACCCGCGGGGCGGGCGTCGCCGACGGCCTCGACGGCCAGGCGGGTGAGGTCGACGGAACCGTAGACGAGCTCCTGTCCCTCGTCGAGGCGCGCCAGCAGCAGCAGATCCTCGACGAGCGTCGTCATGCGCAGCGACTGCGCCTGGATGCGCTCGAGCGACTGTTCGGTGGTCTCCACCGCCATGGCGACGCGCTGGCGGCTCTCGTCGTCCTGCGCCTGGCGCATGGCGCGCAGCGACAGCTCGCTGAAGCCGCGGATGGATGCCAGGGGAGTCCGCAGCTCGTGGCTGGCGTCGGCCACGAACCGGCGCATCAGCTCCTCGTTGCGCTGTCGGGCGGTGAGCGAGGCGTCCACGCGGTCGAGCAGCGTGTTCAGGGCGGAGCCGACCTGGCCGATCTCGGTCTGCGCGTCCGCCTGCTCGGCGGGCACGCGCTCCGTGATCGAGACGTCGCCCTGGTCCATCCGCAGCGATGCGACGCGCGTCGCGGTCTCGGCGACGGCGCGCAGCGGACGCAGGCCCAGGCGGATGACGATCGCGATGATCACGGCGAGCAGCAGCAGCCCGCCGGCCGTGACGAGGGCGACCGTGGTGAGGATCGCGCCGATCGTGCCGGTCACACTCGACAGCGGTAGGCCGACGAGGAAGATGCTGTCGCTCCCGGGCGTCTGGAACGTGCGGACCCGGTATTCGCCGAGGTTGGGAAGATCCACCGTCTGCGCGTCCGAGTCGGCCGCGGCCTGCAGACTATCCGCGATCCGGCCGAGGTCGTCGTTCGTGAGCGCGCGCGCTCCGTCGTCACCGACGACGGCACCGGAGATCCCGCTTCCGCGCGAGTTCATGACGAGGAGCGTGCCCGAATCGAAGAACCCCGACTCGAGGACCTGCTCGGCCGAACTCTGGAAGGTCGCTCGCGGCTGGATGGACGCCGCCGTCTCATCCACCTGCGCCCCGAGGTTCACGTACAGCACCTGACTGAGGATCGCGCTCGTCGAGATGCCGATCATCACGAGGATGAACGCCACCATGCCGATCACGGCGGTCATGAGTCGCGCCTGCAGGGTCCAGGGGCGGCGTAGCCGCGTGAGCGTGTTCTCGCGTCGCGGTGCGGCGGGGGGAGCGGACGGGGGAGCGGGTCGGGGCGGGATCGTCACTGTGGAGCTTTGATCATGTAGCCGACCCCGCGGACGGTCTGGATGAGCGGCTCCTGCCCGGCGTCGATCTTCTTGCGCAGGTACGAGATGTAGAGCTCGACGACGCTGGAGCGGCCGCCGAAGTCGTAGTTCCAGACGCGGTCGAGGATCTGCGCTTTCGACACGACCCGGCGCTGGTTGCGCATGAGGAAGCGGAGGAGCTCGAACTCGGTGGCGGTCAGCTCGATCTCGCGGTCGCCGCGCATGACCTCGTGGCTGTCCTCGTTGAGCGACAGGTCGCCCACGCGCAGGATCGGCTCCGCGTCGCGGGTCAGTGCGGTGCCCGCACGGCGCATGAGCCCCCGCAGGCGCGCCACGACCTCTTCGAGGCTGAAGGGCTTGGTGACGTAGTCGTCCCCACCGGCGGTGAGCCCGGCGACGCGATCGGCCACGGCGTCCTTGGCGGTCAGGAAGAGCACCGGCACATCGTTGCCCGAGTGGCGCAGGCGCTGCAGCACGGCCATGCCGTCGAGGTCGGGCATCATGATGTCGAGCACCATGGCATCCGGTTCGAAATCACGAGCGGACTGCAGGGCGTCGAAGCCCGACCCGGCGGTCTTCACATCCCACCCCTCCATGCGCAGGGCCATCGACAGCAGGTCGGTGAGCATCTGCTCATCGTCGACGACGAGCACGCGCAGCGGGCTCCCGTCGGGGCGGGTGAAGGCGGGGGCGGCGGCGGTCGCGGTCATGGAACTCATTGTGCGCCGGAATCTATGAGCTTTCTATGGTGTGCATTATGGGATTCCTGTGAGCTGCGCAGCCATCGGCTGGAAACGATCGCGAGGCCGACCCCCAGCGCTCCGCCGACCGTGTTGGCGGCGAGGTCGCGCACGTCGGCCACCCGCGACGGCAGCCACAGCAGCTGCGCCGTCTCGATCGCCAGGCTCAGCGCGAGGGCGATCAGGATGCCGTGCCACCACCGCCCTCGCCACGCCATCACCAGCAGTCCCGCGGGGACGAACAGCGCGACGTTCGCGAGGGACTCGACGACGTCGAAGGTGATCCAGGACGTCGCCGGGAACCCCCGTAGCGCGTCGAGCACCCGATCCAGGATGCCGCCGACCTCGGCGTCGTAGATCGAGGGACGCAGCGTCATCCACCACAGGGCGACGGCGTAGACGCACGAAGCGGCGACGAGCACTGCCCGCCGCCGCTTCGTCATCGGGGTCGTCAGTGGGTGTCCTCGGCCTCGATCTCGGAGCGGTCGCCCGACCAGAGGGTGTGGAAGGTGCCCTCCTTGTCGATCCGGCGGTAGGTGTGCGCACCGAAGAAGTCGCGCTGGCCCTGGATCAGGGCGGCGGGCAGGCGCTCGGCGCGCAGACCGTCGTAGTACGCCAGCGACGAGCTGAAGGCGGGGGCGGGGATGCCGCTCGCCGCCGACAGCGAGACGATGTGGCGCCAGGCGTCCTGGGCGCGGCCGAGGGCCTCGACGAAGTACGGGGCGGTCAGCAGCACGGGCAGCTCGGCCTCGGCGTCGTACGCCTCGGCGATGCGGTTGAGGAACTGCGCGCGGATGATGCAGCCGCCGCGCCAGATCTTCGACACCGCGCCGAGGTCGATGTTCCAGTCGTACTGCGCGGCGCCCGCGCGGATCTCGTCGAAGCCCTGCGAGTAGGCGACGATCTTCGAGGCGTACAGCGCCAGGCGCACCTGCTCGATGAATGCGTCGGCATCCTCGCCCGAGAGCACGTCGGTGCCCGAGGGGCCGGGGAGCTCGCGCGAGACCTCGCGCTGCTCGGGGTGGCTCGACAGCGACCGGGCGAAAGTCGCCTCGGCGATGCCCGAGACCGGCACGCCCAGGTCGAGGGCGGTCTGCACGGTCCACGCTCCGGTACCCTTGGCGCCGGCCTGGTCGAGGATGACGTCGACGAGGGGCGTGCCGGTGTCGGCGTCGGTCTGGCGCAGCACCTCGGCGGTGATCTCGATGAGGTACGACTCCAGCTCGCCGCGGTTCCATTCGGCGAACACGTCGGCGATCTCGGCGGGCGTCTTGCCCGTGGCGCGACGGATGAGGTCGTAGGCCTCGGCGATGAGCTGCATGTCGGCGTACTCGATGCCGTTGTGCACCATCTTCACGAAGTGGCCGGCGCCGTCGTGGCCGACGTGGGTCACGCACGGCTCGCCCTCGGCGACCGCGGCGATCGACTTCAGGATCGGGCCGAGCGTCGCCCACGCCTCGTCGGATCCGCCCGGCATGATCGAGGGGCCGCGCAGAGCGCCCTCCTCGCCGCCGGAGACGCCCATGCCGACGAAGTTGATGCCGGTGTCGCGCACCGCCTTCTCTCGGCGGATGGTGTCGGTGAACAGCGCATTGCCGCCGTCGACGATGATGTCGCCCGGCTCGAAGACCTTGACGAGCTCGTCGATGACGAAGTCGGTGGGGCGGCCGGCCTTGACCATGATGATCGCGGTGCGCGGCTTCGACAGCGACGCGGCGAAGTCCTCGTACGAGAACGAGGCGACGAAGTTCGCTTCGGGGTGCTGCTCGAGCACGTGCTCGGTCTTGTCCTGGCTGCGGTTGAAGATCGCGACGGTGTTGCCCTCGCGGCTGGCCAGGTTGCGGGCGAGGTTCGAGCCCATGACGGCCAGGCCCACGACGCCGATGTTGGCGGTGCCGTCGCCTTCGCCCTCGGGGCGCGAGTCGGCCTCGGCGGTGGGACGCTCCACCTCTTCGATGCCGGGTGCGCCTTCGTGCACCTGAGCGGCCTCGTGCGGGGCCTGATTCTGGTCGGTCGAAGGTCCGGTCGGGGAGGGGGTCGACGTCATTCGTTGCTCCGTTTTCGGGTGCGAGGAAGGGGTGGGCGTGCGCACGCGGGCCGCCTCCGCCACTGTATCGGCTCGGCCCGCGCGTGTTTCAGGGTGTGGCGTTCAGGTGCAGGCGGGCGACGACCTCGTCGACCTGCTGCTGCGGGGTCAGGTCGAGGTCGACGCGGATCGCCCGCTCATCGGCATCCGGGATCTCGAGGGTCTCGAACTGCGAGGTGAGCAGCGACGGGGGCATGTAGTGGCCCTGGCGGCGCAGCAGGCGCTCGAGCACGAGCTTCGGATCGCCCATCAGCAGCACGAAGGTGACGTCGTCGCGGCGCAGCATGTCGCGGTAGCTGCGCTTCAAAGCGGAGCACGTGACGATCCCGGGGCGGCCGGCGGCGATCCGACCGTCGATCCACCCCGCGACGCGATCGAGCCAGGGCCAGCGGTCGTCGTCGTTGAGGGCGTGACCGGATGCCATCTTGGCGACGTTCTCGGCGGGGTGCAGGTCGTCGCCCTCTTGGAAGTCCCAGCCGAGGCGACCGGCGAGCATGCCGGCGACGGTGGACTTGCCGGTGCCGGCGGGTCCCATGAAGACGAGGACGGGGACGGGAGCGGTCATGGCTTCTCTCTTCGTCGAAAGCGGTCTGTTGACGGTCAGATCGTGCGGCGGACTTCGGTGAGCACGGCGGCGACGTACATCCGCGTGTGCTCCTCGGCGGCGTCGGCGTCGGCGCGACCGATGGCTTCCGCGGTCGCGACGTGGTTGTCGAGGGCGTCGGGGTTCGGGATGCCGGGGGTGAGGCCGTGCATCGCGCGGCCCTCGATCGCGGCGGCGATGGGTGCGCGCGCGGCGGCGAGCATGAGGTTGCCGCTGGAGATCAGGATGAGGTCGTGGAAGGCGATGTCGGCCGCGAGGTACTCGGGGGAGTTGCCGAGGCCGGCCGCTCCCAGCCGTGCGAGCTCCTCGGCGAGGCGGAGGATCTCGCCGCGCTGGAGGTCGGTGGCGCGGCGCGCGCTCAAACGGGCGGCGACCGGTTCGATCGCCGCGCGCAGCTCCGTGGTGTTGACGATGAGTTGGTCGCGGCGGCGGCTCGCGAGCTGCCAGCCGATGAGGCGGGTGTCCAGGGCGCTCCAGTCGGAGGCGGGGCGCACGGTGATGCCCACGCGGCGGCGCTGAGCGAGCATGCCCATGGCTTCGAGCACGCGAACCGCCTCGCGCACGACCGTCCGTGAGACGCCGTACTCGGCTTCGAGCGCGGCGAGGGTCAGCACGCGGCCGGCGGGCAGCTCTCCGTCGACGATGCGGATGCCGATGGCATCCAGCACGGAGTCGTGCGAGGCGCGGGCCATGACCCCTCCTTAGGTCGTTTGGTACGACCATATCTTGTCAAAAATATGATCATTGTGTGAAGATGCCGTGACTGGACTCGTGGGCGCGGGTCGATCACAGCATGCCCGACGCCGCGCACCCTGAATCAACGGAGATCTCTTGGACGACTGGACTCAAACACTCGGCACGGCGCCGCTGCTCGCCATCGCGGCGGGCGCGATCGCACTGATCCTGGTGCTCATCATCTGGCTCAAGGTGCACGCGTTCCTCGCGCTCATCATCGTGTCGCTCGTGACGGCGTTCGTCGCCGGCATCCCCGTGTCGGCCATCGTGTCGACGCTCACGGGAGGGTTCGGAGGAACCCTCGGCACGGTCGCCCTGCTGGTCGCCCTCGGCGCGATGCTCGGGCGGCTCATCGAGCACTCCGGCGGGGCGCAATCGCTCGCGGAGACGTTCGTGCGCATCTTCGGCGAGAAGCGAGCCCCGTTCGCCCTCGGCATCGTCTCGCTGATCCTCGGCTTCCCGATGTTCTTCGACGCCGGGCTCGTGATGATGCTGCCGATCATCTTCGCGATCGCCCGTCGGGTGTCGGGCAACAACGTGCTGCTGTTCGGTCTGCCCGCTGCCGCCGCGTTCTCGGTGATGCACGTCTTCCTGCCGCCGCACCCGGGGCCGGTGACGGCGAGCGAGCTGTACGGCGCCAACCTCGGTCTTCTGCTGATCGTCGGCCTCCTCATCGCCTTCCCGATCTGGTACCTGTCGGGTTACCTCTGGGGGAAGTTCATCGCGCGCCGCATCGTGCTTCCCGTGCCGATGCTCTTCGGTGACGTCGACGCCGACCAGCCTGCGAACCCGCCCAAGCCCCTGACCGTCATCGCGGTGCTCCTGCTGCCGATGCTGCTGATCTTCCTCAACACCGGTCTCACCACCCTGGGCTCGGCCGGGGTCGTCGACACCGACAACACGGTCGTGCAGGTGCTCATCCTGCTCGGCAACTCGCCCGTCGCCCTGCTCATCACCGTGCTCGTGGCGACCGTCGTGTTCGGCTTCCGTCGCGGCGAGAACGGCACGGCCCTCGAGAAGGTCGTCGACTCCGCTCTCGGGCCGGTGTGCTCGGTCATCCTCATCACCGGTGCCGGTGGCATGTTCGGGGCTGTCCTCCGCGCCTCGGGTATCGGTGACGCGCTCGCCGACAGCCTGGGCGACCTCGGACTCCCGGTCATCGTGGCGGCCTACATCATCGCGGTGATCCTGCGTCTGGCGCAGGGCTCGGCCACGGTCGCCCTCGTCACCGCCGCCGGCCTCGCGGCCCCGGCCGTCATGGCGGGCGACTTCTCGCCGCTGCAGATCGTCGCGATCACGATCGCAACGGCCGCGGGTTCCGTCTTCGCGGGTCACGTCAACGACTCCGGCTTCTGGCTCGTCGGCCGCCTGATGGGCATGGACGTCAAGACGACGCTGAAGACCTGGACCGTGCAGCAGGCCATCGAGTCGGTGCTCGGATTCGCCGCGGCGCTGCTCGTCTTCGGTATCGGAGCACTCCTGTGACCGGCTCGAACGCCGATCTGTTCGACGTCTCCGATCGCCTGGCCCTCGTCACCGGGTCGTCCCGCGGTCTGGGCCGTGCGCTCGCTCTCACGCTGGCCCGCGGGGGCGCCCGACTGATCGTCCACGGTCGTGACGAGGCCGCCGTCGAGCAGACCCGCGCCGAGGTCGAGGAGCTGTCGGGACGTCCGGCCCACGCCGTGACCTTCGACGTCACCGACGCCGCGGTCGTCGAGAACGTCGTCGGCGAGATGCTCGCGGAGGTGGGGACGCCCGACATCCTCGTCAACAACGCGGGCGTGCAGCGCCGCGCGCCGATCCACGAGTTCGCGGTGTCAGACTGGGACGACATCGTCGCGGCGAACCTGTCGGGGGTGTTCTACGTCTCGCGGTTCGTCACCCCCGCGATGGTGGCCCGCGGCTCCGGCAAGGTCGTGAACGTCGCCTCGGTGCAGTCGCGTCTCGCGCGTCAGACGATTGCCCCGTACTCGGCGACCAAGGGCGGCGTCGCGCAGCTGACCGCAGGCATGGCCGCCGACCTCGCGCGCTTCGGCATCCAGGTCAACGCGCTCAGCCCGGGCTACTTCGCCACCGAGATGAACCGCGCTCTCGTCGACGACCCCGCTTTCACGCGCTGGCTCGAGCAGCGCACGCCCGCCGCCCGATGGGGCGATTTCGACGAGCTGCGCGGCGCCCTGCTCTTCCTCGCCTCGGACGCCTCGAGCTTCGTCTCGGGGCAGAACATCTTCGTCGACGGCGGGATGACGGCGGTCGTCTGACCGCGGAGAGGAAAGATGATGCAGTCACTGCTGATCGAGAAGGCGCTCACCGCAGACGTGCACGAGGTCGACGTCCCCGAACCGGGGGAGGGGCAGGTGCGCCTGCGCGTGGAATACGTCGGCATCTGCGGCTCCGACCTGCACTACTACTTCGAGGGGGCCAACGGCGCCTTCGTCGTCCGTGAGCCTCTCGTCCCCGGCCACGAGCTGTCAGGGCGGGTCGACCTCGACCCCTCGGGCACCCTCGCCGCGGGCACCCCGGTGACCGTGCACCCCGCGCGCTTCGGCACGCCGCGCGCGGGGATCGAGAACGCGCCCCACCTGTGGCCCGGGGGGTCGTATCTCGGCAGCGCGTCGACCTGGCCGCACACCCAGGGCGCGGCATCCGAGTACCTGATCGTCGAGGCCGACATGGTGCGCGTCCTCCCCGACGACCTCCCGGTCCGCCGTGCCGTTCTCGCGGAGCCGCTGGCCGTCGCGCTGCACGCGCTCGGCAAGGCGGGCGACGTCGCGGGCCTCGAGGTCCTGGTGACCGGGTCGGGGCCCATCGGGCTCATGGCCGTGGCCGCGGCCGTCGCCGCGGGGGCGCGCGTCACCGCGACCGACGTGCTCGCGGGGCCCCTCGAGCGAGCCCGGGCCCTCGGCGCCGACGCCGTCATCGACGTCTCCGCCGACGCCGTCGAACCGAACGCCTACGCCGTGGTGCTCGAATGCTCCGGAGTCCCGGTGTCGATCTCGACGGCGCTGAAGGCGGTGCGTCCCGGCGGCACGGTGGTGCAGGTGGGCATGCTCCCCGACGACCCGCGACCGGTGAACCTGGCGCCCTTCATCTCGAAGGAGGTGCGCTACCTCGGCGCCTTCCGGTTCCATGAGGAGATCGACCGGGCCGTGCGCCTGTTGGCCGAGACTCCCGGCATCGAGACGGCGCTCACGCACGAATTCGCGCTGACGGATGCCGAAGAGGCCTTCGCCACCGCTCGCGACTCGCAGCGATCCGGCAAGGTCGTCTTCGCGCTCTGACACGCGGAACGCCCCGGCGCTCGCCGCTCGAGCACCGGGGCGTTCCGCCTGTTCAGTCCGCGCTGCGCTCGGCGGTGAACCGGCGGGTGACCGCGATGTCGCGCTCGCCGAGACCGCGGTCGACGATCTCGTCGAAGGCCGAGCGCAGGGCCGGGAGGAGGGCTGGGCGGGTTCCGGTCGCCCGGGCGATGTCGGCGGCGAAGCGAAGGTCCTTGACCATGTACCCCGCGATGCCGCTGGGGGAGTCGTCGCCCTCGACGAGCTTGTCGCGGCGGCTCTCCAGCAGATTCGAGCCCGCGTAGCCGCCGCCGAGCAGTTCCCACAGGGCTGCGGGGTCGACGTCGGAGCGCGCCGCGAGCTCGGTCGCCTCGCCGAGGGCGAGGATGGTCGCCGCGACCACCAGCTGATTGCAGGCCTTCGCCACCTCGCCGGCGCCGAGTGGTCCGAGGCGCACGGGCCTCCCGCAGGGGCGCAGCAGTGCGGCGGCCCGGTCGGTGTCGGCGGGATCGCCCCCGAGCATGATCGAGAGGGTGCCCGCTTTCGCGCCGTCCTCGCCGCCCGACACCGGGCAGTCGACGACACGGATGCCGTCCGGCAGGCGCTCCGCGAGCTCGCGGACGCCGACGGGGGAGGAGGTCGAGCCGATCAGGACGAGGTAGTCGCGATCGCCGACGCCGGCGAGGAGGCCGTCGGGTCCGTCGAGATGTTCCTCGAGCTGGGGGAGGTCGGGCAGCATCACCAGGACCGCGTCGGTCGCCGCGGCGAGCTCGCGCGCGGTCGGCGCCCACCGCGCCCCCGCCGCGGTCAGTTCCGGGCGTTCGCGGCGCGCGTGCACCGTCAGGGATCCACGTGCGTCCAGCAGACGCCGGGCCATCGGTTCGCCCATTGCGCCCAGGCCCCAGACGCCCAGACGCGTTGCATCGGCGGAACCGGTCTCTTCGTCGAGCGGAGTCATGGCGCGATCCTATCGGCTGGACAACAGGTTGAACAGGGTTCACTATTGTGAACAGCATTCGAAACAGTCCGCGAGCGGTCGGCGATCCTCGCGGCGGAGGGAAGAGACGACGATGTCGACGACGAAGAGCCTACGCGCGGTGGTCGCGGTTCCCCTGAGTGAAGAGCACTGCCGCCTCATCGAACGCCTCGAGCCCCGTGTCGAGGTGGTGCGCGACGCCTCGCTCACGCACCCCATGCGCGGGCCCGCCGACTGGTCGGGCGACCCCGCCCACGAACGCACCCCTGACGAGCAGCGCGCCTTCGACGCGATGGTCGATTCCGCCGAAGCGCTCTTCGGCATCCCCGACGTCGACCCCGCCGCCCTTGCGCGGACCGTGGCGGCGAATCCCCGTCTTCGCTGGGTCATGACCACGGCCGCGGGCGGGGGCGGTCAGGTCAAGGCCGCGGGCCTGGAGCGCGAGGCCCTCGACCGCGTCGTCTTCACCACCAGCGCGGGTGTGCACGGCGGGCCGCTGGCGGAGTTCGCCGTCTTCGGGGTGTTCGCGGGCGCGAAGGATCTGCCGCGGCTGGCGCGCCAGCAGGCGGAGAAGACCTGGGCCGACCGGTGGGAGATGCGCCAGGTCGACGAGATGACCGTGCTCGTCGTCGGTCTCGGGGGGATCGGCGCCGAGTGCGCCCGTCGCTTCCACGCTCTCGGCGCCGATGTCTGGGGGACCACGCGCTCGGGCGCCCCGGTCGAGGGCGTCGATCGCCTGATCCCGCTCGACGACCTCGTGGCGGCGGTGCAGCAGGTGGACGCCATCGTCGTCACCCTGCCCGGGACCGACCAGACCCACCACCTGATCAGCGCGGAGGTGCTCGCCGCGGTCAAGCCCGGCGTCATCGTCGCCAGCGTCGGGCGGGGGACCGTCATCGACGAACAGGCGCTTCTCGCCGCCCTCGACGACGGGCGGGTCTCGTTCGCCGCCCTCGACGTCTTCGAGGTCGAACCCCTGCCCGAGGACTCGCCGCTGTGGCGGCATCCCCACGTCCTCGTCAGCCCGCATACCGCCGCGTTGAGCAGCAAAGAGGAGGAGCGCATCGCGAGACGCTTTGCCGAGAATGCCACGCGCCTTCTCGACGGCGAGCCGATGCGTGCGGTAGTCGATACGGTCGAGTTCTACTGACACGGTCGCTCCGGCGACGTCGACGCAAGGGGAGGTCGCAGTGAGCGACGACGATGACAGCGCGATCGCTCGGGATCCGGCTCCGGCGGTGGGGCGGAGCATCCGCCTCCTCGGCCTCTTGGCCGAGGCCGGCCGTGCGCTGACGCTCACCGAGCTGGCCGCGGGTCTCGGGCTGGCGAAGTCCTCGACCGCGAACCTGTGCCTGTCGCTCGAGGCCGGCCGCATGATCGAGCGCGTTGCGCTCGGCTACCGTCTCGGCATCCGTACCGCGGAGCTGGGCGGCGCCTTCGCGGCGCAATTCAATCAGGTGCGCGAGTTCTACGCCGTGTGCGAGAGCTCGCCGGTGCTCGCGACCGAGCTTGTGCAGGTCGCCGTGCTCGACGACGTCGATGCCCTCTACCTCGCCCGCTACGAGGGGTCGCGGTCCGTGCGGCTCGGCACGCCGCTCGGCTCGCGCCTGCCGGCGGCCCTCTCCGCCACGGGGAGGGCGCTGCTCATGACCCGCTCCGACGACGACGTCCGCGCCCTCCTCGCGCACGGTCGCCCGCTGCCGAAGCTCACCGAGCACAGCACGGTCGACGTCGATGCGGTCATCGCGAAGCTGGGCGCCGCGCGCGAGCGCGGGTGGTCCGTCGACGAAGAGGAGTCCTTCCGCGGCATCGTCGGCGTCGCCGTCCCCCTCGAGGGCTGGGCGCCGGGCGATCCGCAGCTCGCGCTGGGTGTCGGCATCCCGGTCGCGGATGCCACCGCCGAACGTCTCGCCCGCGTCGGCGCCGCGCTGCGCGAGGCCGCCGCCGCCTTGACGAACCCGTTCAGCGCGACGCGCGCGGGCTGATCCGCCCGCGCTGCCCCCTCCTCGGGTTTGGGGCGAGGTTCGTCGTTCGGGGCGGAACAATCCCGCCCTGAGCTGCCGAACCCGCCCCGAACACCCTTCGTCATGCCGTAGCGCAGGAAACGTGTTCAACATATTGAACTCTGTCCAGTGGGTTGGTACAGTCGGCTGCGTCGCAAGACCCCAGCCGATCGAAGGAGATGGCCGTGACCACTTCATCCACCCCGACGCCGCAGCCGACGGATGATCCCGAATACGCCGCCAACCTGCGGCGCGCGACGCTCGCCTCGAGCATCGGCAGTGCCCTCGAATACTTCGACTTCGCGCTGTACGGCCTCTCGACCGCTCTGATCTTCAACGTCCTGTTCTTCTCGCAAGACAACCCGGCCCTCGCGACGGTGGCGGCCTTCGCGACCTACGGGGTCGGCTTCCTCGCCCGTCCGTTCGGCGGCCTCTTCTTCGGCGTCCTGGGCGACAAGCTCGGTCGCAAGTGGGTGCTGGTCATCACGATCCTGCTGATGGGCGGTGCCTCGACCGCGATCGGCCTGCTGCCCACCTACGAGGCCGTCGGCATCCTCGCGCCGATCCTGCTCGTGATCATGCGTCTGCTACAGGGTTTCGGAGCGGGCGCCGAGCAGGCGGGTGCCACGGTGCTCATGGCGGAGTACGCGCCGGTCAAGCGCCGCGGCTTCTTCTCGGCCCTGCCGTTCATCGGCATCCAGGCGGGCACGCTGCTGGCGGCCGTCGTCTTCAGTATCATCTCGTTGCTGCCCGAGGATCAGCTGCTCAGCTGGGGCTGGCGCGTACCGTTCCTCGCCTCGTTCGTGCTGATCCTGCTCGCGCTGTTCATCCGCATGCGGCTTCGCGAGACGCCGACGTTCATCGAGCTCGAGAAGGCCGAGCAGATCGCCGATCGCCCGATCCGCGACATCTTCACGCGCGGTCTCCCGGGGGTCGTCGTCGGCATCGGTCTGCGCATGGCCGAGAACGGCGGGTCATACATGTTCAACACCCTCGCGCTGACGTTCTTCGTCGCCTCGGTGGGGGGCCAGGCCGACCGCAGCCTGCTCACCTGGGGCGTCACGCTCGGTTCGCTCATCGGCATCTTCTCGGTGCCGCTGACGGGGGCGCTGTCCGACCGCATGGGCCGGCGGACGGTCTACCGCGCGGGTGCGCTGTTCATGCTGCTGTTCACCTTCCCCGCGTGGTGGCTCATGTCGCTCGGCAGCTACCCGATCACGATCGCCGTGATCGCAATCGGCATCGGCGTCGCGGTGAACTCGATGCTCGGACCCCAGTGCGCGATGCTCCCCGAACTGTTCGGCAACCGCCACCGCTACCTCGGTGTCGCGATGGCCCGCGAGATCTCCGCGGTACTCGCCGGTGGTCTCGCCGGAGTCCTGGGCGCCTACATCATCGCGGTGAGCGGGGCGAACTGGCTGCTGCTCGCGATCTACATGGGCACGCTGGCGCTGATCACCACGGCCTCGACGTTCCTCGTGCCCGAGACGCTGCGTCGCGATCTGACCCGCACCGACGATGCGATCAAGGTGTCGCGCGACGAGGCCGGCGAGGGCGTGGATGCCACGACCGTCACCGTCCGGACGATCGCGTGAGCGCGCCCGACCGGGCCGGTTCGATGACGGCGGCGATCTGATGCGTCTGGCGAGGATCTCCACGCCCGACGGAATCCGTACCGTCCGAGCGGAAGCCGACGGCACGTGGATCCCCGTCCACGACCCGTTCGCCGCCTTCGCCGCCGGGCGCGAGGTCCAGGATGCCGGCGGCCCGGTCTCGGGAACCCTCCTGGCGCCGTGCGAGCCGACGCTCGTCGTCGGTATCGCCCAGAACGGTCCGGGTCACGTCTCGCCCGTGCAGGCGTGGCTGAAGAGTCCCCGCACCGTCGTGGGTCCCGACGCGACGGTGACACTCCGACGGGACGCCGGGACCACGGTGGCCGAGGCGGAGGTGGCCGTGGTGATCGGCCGCGAGACGACGGGCCTGACCGCGGGGAACGCGCACGAGTACGTCCTGGGCATCACCGCGGTGAACGACCTGTCGAGCCCCGACCGCGCGGCCGTGGACCCGCGCAACTTCGAGTCCAAGTCGGGGCGGGGCTACACCCCGCTCGGGCCGTGGATCGACACCGCGATCGGGCTCGACGACGACGTGCCCCTCCGCTTGATCGTCGACGGCGAGCCGGTGGCGGAGACCTCGGCCGGCCGCTACCCCGTCGCGCTGCGGGACTGCCTCGCGTACGTGGCCGGGTGGACGACCCTCGGGCCCGGCGACGTGATCATGATGGGCGCACCGTTCTCGGCCTCCCCGATCCAGCCGGGAGCGGAGCTCGACGTGGTGGTGGGGGAGATCGGCCTGCGCACCTCGACGGTGTGAGGCGGGGAGCCTCACGGCTCCGATATGCGACGAGGCGGACCCGCGGTGGGCGGGTCCGCCTCGTTCGTCCCCGCCGTGCGGGGGCGGTCATCGGTCGATCGCCCGAGGGGGCGGTCGGCGATCCGCGTGATCAGTGCTTCTTGTAGTTCGCGTTGCGACCCAGCGAGAACAGGGCGCCGATCGCGCCGATGCCGCCGACCAGGGCGATGCCGCCGATGACCCAGAGCACGACGTGGGAGAAGAGGCCGCTGTCCATGATGATCCTTCGGGTCGGTGGGCTTCGATTCTATCGGGCCGCTCGGGTGCGCCCCGACACGCGCGGGTCGTGCGGGCACGTGCGCGCTGGTAGACTTCCGGGGAACTTCGGCGAGGGATGCCGCTTCGCGGGCCGTACGGCGCGCGGGCATCCGTGATCGACGCAGTGATGCAGGCTCCCCGGCTTTCCTCACGCGCTCGCGTTCGAGTCGAATCCAGACCACACAGGTGCGGGCCACGTCCCGCTCACAAGCTGCGGGCCGCGAGCCCGCGAGGAGAACATCATGTCGGAAGACAACAAGGTCGTCGCGGAGCTCCGCGAGAACTTCGGCAAGGGCTTCGCCCGTCGCCTCCGCGCCGCGGGCAAGATCCCGGCCGTCATCTACGGTCACGGCACCGAGCCCCAGCACGTCGCGCTGCCCGGCCACCAGGTCGCGCTGCTGATCCGCCGCGCCAACGCGCTGCTCGACCTCGACATCGCGGGCAAGGGCCAGCTCGTCCTCGTGAAGGACGTGCAGAAGGACCCCGTGCGCCAGATCATCGAGCACATCGACCTCATCGTCGTGAAGAAGGGCGAGAAGGTCCAGGTCGACGTCCCCGTCGTCGTCACCGGCGAGCCCTTCCCCGGCACCATCGCGATGCTCGACGCCACGTCCGTTGCGCTCGAGGTCGAGGCCACCCACATCCCGCAGAACATCGAGGTCTCGGTCGAGGGTGCCGAGGACGGCACGCAGATCACCGCCGCCGACCTGACCCTGCCGCAGGGCGCGACCCTCGTCACCGAGCCCGAGACCCTCGTCGTGGGCGTCTCGATCCCGCTCGACACGATCGCCGCCGACGAGGAGATCGCCGAGGCCGACGCCGAGGTCGCCGAGGAGCAGTCCGAAGAGGCCGAGTCGACCGAAGAGGGCGACGACAAGTAATTCCCGGCGGGCTCCGGCTCGCCGACCACGAGGGGGCGCGTTCTCGCGCCCCCTCGTTCTTCTTTTCCCCGGGTCCTCGCGGCTCGGCTCGCGCGCGGACCCGGTTCGCGCATCCGGAAGGATGGATGCCATGGCAGACACCTGGCTCATCGTCGGTCTCGGCAACCCCGGCCCGCGCTACGAGGCCACTCGGCACAACATCGGTCAGATGGTGATGGACGAGCTCGCGGGGCGGCGGCGCGAGGCTTTCCGTGCGCACAAGGCGAACGCGCGCGTCGTCGAGACGTGGCTGCGACCAGGGGCGGCGAAGCTCGTACTCGCCAAGCTCAACTGCTTCATGAACGTCTCCGGCGGTCCGGTGGCAGGGCTGGCGCGGTTCTACGGTGTCGAGGCCGAGCGGATCGTCGTCGTGCACGATGAACTCGACATCCCCTACGACACCATCAAGCTCAAGACCGGGGGCGGTCACGGCGGGCACAACGGCGTACGCGACATCGCCAAGGCGCTCGGCACCGCGGACTTCCCCCGCGTCCGCGTCGGCATCGGTCGCCCGATCGGACGGCAGGACCCCGCCGACTGGGTGCTCGACCCGTTCAGCGCGACCGAACGGCAGACCCTGCCGATCCTCGTCTCGGATGCCGCGGATGCCGTGGAGATCCTGGTCGAGGATGGTCTCGTGGTGGCGCAGCAGCGCTTCCACGCGCCCCGGGCATGACGCGGCGGCTCGGCCGCCTGCGCTCTGCTGTTGGATTGCTCTGACGGGGACGGAGAGGATCGTCGGGTATCGGGGCATGTCGAGAGGGGCGCCGCGGGGCGGCTCAGTCGCTTGCGCTCTGCTGCTGGATCGCTGTGACGGGGACGGAGAGGATCGTCGGGTGTCAGCGCATTTCGAGAGGGGCGCCGCGCGGCGGCTCAGTCGCGTGAACTCCGCCGCTCGATTGCGCTGACGGGGACGGAGAGGATCGTCGGACCGTCGGGTGTCAGGGCGTGTCGAAAGGGGCCTCGCGCGGCGAGCCCTCGCTCGAGGAGAACGGCATCCAGTGCGGCCCAGCAGTCGCCGAGATCGATGAGCCGACCGGTCAACCGCACGCGTGCGCCGCGGTCGGCGGCGGCCACCCTCAGCATCGGGGTGCCGTCCGCGGCCGCTCGTCCGGGGACCATCACCGTGACGGCGATGACCTGGGGATCCGTCGTCCCGTCGTAGATCTGGACCACCGTTTCCGTGGGGAGCGGACACAAGCGTTCGCGGAGCCGGCGGGCGACCGCGCCGATCTCCGACTCGTGAGAGACCTGGGCCCGCGACCCGGCCCCGTGCAGATGCGGCAGCGGTCCGATCTCGAGCGAGCCCTCGATGGCGTCCCGGGCCTCGTCGATCGCCTCGAGGCGCTGATCGAGCAGACGGAGGGCGGCCCGGTCCCGAGCAACGCTCGCGGCCAGCGTGGAGCGGCGTGCGTCGAGGACGGTCCGCACGCGAGCGAGGTCGCTCGACGAGTCGAGGAGCTCTCGGATCGCGTCGAGCCCGAAACCGTTGGCGCGAAGCGCGACGATCGTCTGCACGCGACCCTCCTGCTCCGGTTCGTAGGTCCGCGCGCCCGATCGCGGATCCACCGCCGCCGGCGGGAGGATCGCCGTCGCCTCCCAATGGCGCAGCATGCGAGGAGTGGTTCCTGTGCGGCGGGCGAGTTCGCTGATGGAGAGCATGGACGACATTTCACACCCTGACACGGTGTCAGGGGGAAGCAGGCGTTGACGCAGCGAGCGCAACATTCTTCGCGGTCTGACCTCGTCGCGCACACGTCGTCGGGCGCCCCCGCGCAATGATCACGGTTCGAGCGGGCGCGTGGGCGTGTCCGTCTGTTCACCGCGCGCACACTCCTGAGGGCGGCGGCGGCTCCTCCCGCGCGAACCGCACGGCTGGTGAGTAGGGCAGTGGGTGGTCGGTGTAGACCCGCCCGGTGGGTGAGGTGAACTCGATGACCCCGCCGGGCAGTTGCTTCACCTGCCACCGGGTGAATTGTTTCTGGGTGTGGTGTCTCTGGCAGAAGTGGCAGAGGTTGCACACGTGGGTTTTGCCGCCGAGGGCGTAGTCGAGGTTGTGGTCGATTTCGCAGCGGACGGCGGGGGCGGTGCAGCCGGGCCACCGGCAGTGTCGGTCGCGGGCGCGGAGGTATCGGTCGATCGCCGCGGTCCGTTGGTAGGTGTCGGTGCAGAGCATGGCCCCGGTGACGGGGTTTGTCAGTACCCGGTCCCAGGGCACCCTTGTCGCTTCGGCGAGGTGTCGGGCGGTGTCGATGTCGATGGGTCCGTGTCCGACGAGTTCGGCGGGGTCGATGTTCTCCCGTCCCGGGTCGAGAACCGACAGCGCCGGGACGACGACTTGCACGCGGGCTCGGATGGCGCCGAGGGTGCCGGGTCCGTCGTCGGTGCGGG
>CAJYJO010000019.1 GCA_913774845.1 uncultured Microbacterium sp.
ACGGCGTCGTCGCCGCGTTTCGTAGCGTCGACCCTACCACCGGGGAAGCAACGGCCGACCCGGACTTTTTCCCCCGATCGGCGCAGTGCTGCGCCGTACTCATGAGGCAAGGAGGCCACATGACGGACCGTCGCATCGACGAAGCCCACCAGGGCGGGATCGATTACATCGCGGTCGAGGAATTCGCCCCGTTCCGGGAGTTGAAGCGGCGTCAGCGCAGCTTCGTCTTCCCCCTCGCGGTGGCGTTCCTCGTCTGGTATTTCGTCTACGTCCTGCTGTCGTCGTTCGCCCCGGGCTTCATGGCCCAGCCGGTGTCGGGCGCGATCACGGTGGGACTGCTTTTCGGACTCGGGCAGTTCGTGACCACGTTCGCCATCACGATGGGCTACGTCGCCTACGCGAACCGTCGCCTCGACCCGGGGGCCGAGGCCCTGCGCGATGAACTCGAGCGCGCCGAGGGGGGTCGATCGTGAACGACGTGCTCGCCGCCGTGGAGGCCGCCGTGCAGACGGTCGAGAACAACCCGGTGCTGAACATCTCGATCTTCGGGGCGTTCGTCGCGGTGACGCTGTTCATCGTCATCCGCGCCAGCCGCAACAGCAAGACGGCGGCCGACTACTACGCGGCGGGCCGCTCGTTCACGGGCCCGCAGAACGGCTTCGCGATCGCCGGCGACTACCTGTCGGCGGCGTCGTTCCTCGGCATCGTGGGCGCCATCGCGATCAACGGCTACGACGGCTTCCTCTACTCGATCGGCTTCCTCGTCGCGTGGCTCGTGGCGCTGCTGCTCGTGGCCGAGCTGATGCGCAACACGGGCAAGTTCACGATGGCCGACGTGCTGTCGTTCCGGCTCAAGGAGCGTCCGGTCCGCATGGCCGCCGCGATCACGACGCTCGCGGTGTGCTTCTTCTACCTCCTCGCGCAGATGGCCGGCGCCGGCGGCCTGGTGTCGCTGCTGCTCGGGATCACCGAGCGGGTGGGGCAGTCGATCGTGGTGGCCGTCGTCGGCATCCTGATGATCGTGTACGTGCTGATCGGCGGCATGAAGGGCACGACCTGGGTGCAGATCGTCAAGGCCTTCCTGCTCATCGGCGGTGCCGTGGTCATGACGGTGTGGGTGCTCGCCATCAACGGCTTCAGCCTCAACACCCTGCTCGAGAGCGCCGTGGCGGCGTCTCCGAAGGGGGATGCCGTTCTCGCCCCGGGTCTGCAGTACGGCAAGAACCCGTGGGACTTCATCTCGCTGGCCCTGGCCCTCGTGCTGGGCACCGCCGGCCTGCCCCACGTGCTGATGCGCTTCTACACGGTCCCCACCGCGAAAGAGGCCCGTCGGTCGGTGGTGTGGGCGATCTGGCTGATCGGCCTGTTCTACATCCTCACCCTCGTCCTCGGTTACGGTGCGGGAGCCCTCGTGGGGGCGGATGCCATCCTCGCGGCGCCCGGCGGCGTCAACGCGGCCGCTCCGCTGCTCGCGTTCGCGCTCGGTGGTCCGCTGCTGCTCGGGTTCATCTCGGCGGTGGCCTTCGCGACGATCCTCGCGGTGGTCGCCGGACTCACCATCACCGCGGCGGCGTCGTTCGCGCACGACATCTACGCGAACGTGGTCAAGAAGGGCGACGTGCCGCCCGACGGCGAGGTCAAGGTGGCCCGTCGCACGGTGATCGTGATCGGCGTTCTCGCGATCCTCGGCGGCATCGGCGTGCAGGGTCAGAACGTGGCCTTCCTCGTGGCGCTGGCCTTCGCGGTCGCCGCCTCGGCGAACCTGCCGACGATCCTGTTCTCGCTGTTCTGGCGTCGCTTCAGCACGCGCGGTGCGGTGTGGAGCATGTACGGCGGTCTCGGATCGGCCCTCGTGCTGATCTTCCTGTCGCCGGTGTTCTGGGGAACGCCGACCAGTGTGTTCGTCGACACGGGCGTGGCGATCTGGCCGCTGAACAACCCCGGCATCGTCTCCATCCCGCTCGGGTTCTTCCTCGGCTGGTTGGGTTCGGTGACCTCGCGGCGGGCGGAGGACCCCCGCAAGGCCGCCGAGATGGACGTGCGCTCGCTCACCGGCTTCGGCGCCGAGAAGGCCTCGAACCACTGACCGGTCGGCATCCCGACCGACGACGCCCGGTCCTTGCTCGCCGCGGGGGCCGGGCGCCGTCGTTCGCGCGAGCGGCCGCGATCTCAGGGGGCGACCCGCAGCCCCTCGCCGAGGACCGTCGCGTTCTCGAGGGCGAGCAGGTGCTCCTTCACCTCGGGGTGCCCGCCGTACTCGCCGATCGCGCCGTCGGCTCGCACCACCCGGTGCACCGGGACGACGATCGAGAACGGGCACGACGCGCAGGCGGTGCCGACGGCGCGGGCGGCACCGGGCGCACCGGCCATGACGGCGACCTCGCCGTAGGACGCGACCTCGCCGTAGGGGATGTCGAGCGCGGCCTCGAGGGCCGCCCGGGTGAAACCGCGGACCAATCGCCAGTCGAGCTCCACCTCGAAGGAGCGCCGTCGTCCCGCGAAGTACTCGTCGAGCTGTCGGACAAGGGGGGCTCCGGTCGCCGCGTCGGGCTCGGGGAGCACCCCCAGGCGGCGGGCGATGTCGGCGCGAGCGGGGTCGATCCCCTCGTGGGCGACGTCGAGGCGCACGAGGGCGGCGTCGACGAAGGTGAGCAGGATCGGCCCGATCGGGCTGTCGTGGTCGGTGCTGGTGACTCTGTTCATGCGCTCATCCTCGTGACCGTCGCGGGGCCCCGTCGGGCTGAGAGGCGCATCGGGGGAGGATCCCCCCGATCCGTCCCCTGGGGAGGAAGAGCCGGTGACGCGGCGTGTCGCCGATTCCCGCGAAACTCGCTCCCGCTGCGCACGTTCGCGCGGTGCCCGGCTTAGTCTGGCAGGTGTGTGGCGAGCTGAGGACGGTGCCGTGATCGGCGCTGACGGAGACGAGACGGTGTCGTCCGTCGACCCGGGCGAGCTGCGATTGTCGGAGCCCGGCATCGTCGTCCGCCACGTCGCCGACCCCGAGCGGGACCGCATCCGCGCCGAGGCCGCCGCTCTCGGCGGTCGCTCCACCCTTCTGCGCTTCGACGACGCGCGCGATGCGGGCATCGACATCACCAAGGCCCACCCCGGGTCCCTGCCGCAGTTCATCACCGGTCGCGCGACCATGCTCTCCAATCTGTTCCGCGACGAGGTGGCGCTGCGCACCGCACGCATGGCCGCCGAGCGCATCACCGCGAAGAACGTCGAACTGCGCACGGCCCGGGGGATCGAGCCCGTGCATCTGGCTGTCGGTCTGGCCGCGTGGAAGATCGGCGGGGTCGAATGGTCGGCCCCCGTGCTGCTGCGTCCCCTCGCGATCCGCCGCCATCATGGCGACTTCGAGCTCAAGCTGCATGGCGCGTTCGTGATGAACCCCGAGCTCGCCCGTGCGTTCCGCACGCACCTCGGCATCCAGATCGACAGCGCGGCCCTCGCGGCCCTCGCCTACGACCAGGGGGTGTTCAAGCCGCAGCCGGTCATCGACCGGATCCGTCGCCTCACCTCCCACGTGCCGACCTTCGTCGTGCATCCGCGCCTGGTGATCTCCTCGTTCGCCGACGTGGGTTCGGGCATGGCCCGCGACACCCAGGACCTCGACGACCCGCTGCTGAACGCGCTCGCCGGTCATCCCGACGATCGCGCCCGCGTGACGGTACGCCGCGACGACCCGGTCGTCGTGGGGCCCGACGAGCGCCCCCCGGCCGCCGACACCCTCCTGCTCGACGCCGACGCCGAGCAGGAGCGCGTGCTCGCCCGTATCGCGGCCGGCCACTCCCTCCTGGTGCACACGCTTCCGGGAACGGGCGGCACGCAGACCGTCATCAACGCGATCGGTCAGCTCGTGCACGACAACAAGCGCGTGCTCGTCGTGAGCGCCCGCCGTTCGACGCTCGACGGCATCCGTCACCGCTTGGCCGGCGTCGGCCTCACCGGTCTGGCCGTCTCGCCCCACCACGTGCGCCGCGACCTCATCCGGGCGATCGGTCGCAACGAGAAGGCCGAGCAGCCCAAGGTCGCCGAGATCGACGACGCCCTCGTGCGGCTTCGCACCGTGCTGCGCGACTACCGTTCGGCGGTCACCGAGCCGCATCTGGCCCTGGGCGTCTCGGCGCTCGAGGTGCTGCGGGCGTTGACGTCGTTGGCATCCACGTCTCCGGCGCCCTCGGCGGACACCCGCTTCGACCTGACGACGCTCGAACGCCTCGCCGGTCGTCGAGACGCGGCCGCTCGTGCGCTGGCGACGGCGGCGCGCCTCGGAGAGTTCCGCTTCGGCCCCGACGACTCGCCCTGGTACGGCGTGAGCTTCACGCGTACCGAAGACGCGCGCGCCGCGCACGACCTGGCCGGCAAGCTGCACACCAGCGACGTGCCGCGTCTGCTCGAGCGCGGCTACGAGCTCATCGCCCAGACGCGGATGCGGCCGTTCCAGACGGTGTCGGAGCTGGGCTCGTACCTGCGGCTGCTGCAGGGCATCCGCGAGTCGCTCGACCGTTTCAGTCCCACCGTCTTCGAGCGCCCCCTGGGCGAGCTCATCGACGCGCACTCGCCGCGCCGCGACGCCTCCGCGATGAGCGGCCCCAACCGTCGCCGTCTGAAGCGCCTGTCGAAGGAGTACGTGCGCCCCGGCGTGCACGTGCCCGATATGTACGAGGCGCTCGTGCGCATCCAGCAGCAGCGCACCGAGTGGCAGCGCGTCGTCGAGGCCGGGGTCACCCCCGAGGTGCCGCTCGGCCTGGCCGACGTGCACGTCGCGTGGCAGCGCACCGACGCGCTGCTCGGGGAGCTCGATCAGATCCTGGGCCGACAGGGCTCCGAGCGTCTGTCGACCCTGCCCGTGCAGCGTCTCGTGCGCACGCTGGCCGGCCTCGCGGCCGAGTCGACCTTCTTCGACAACCTCGTCGAGCGCGCGCAACTGCGCTCCGAGCTCGCCCGCCTCGGCCTCGAGCAGCTGCTCGTCGAGCTGTCGGTGCGCCACGTCCCCGAGGAACGGGTGGGCGCCGAGCTCGAGTTCGCGTGGTGGCAGTCGGCCCTCGAGCACCTGCTGCGCACCGACCGCGCCCTCCTGGGGGCCAACACGAGCGTCGTGGACCGTCTCGAACGCGACTTCCGCCTCGTCGACGAGGCGCACGCCGCCGCCGCCGGGCCCCTGCTGGCCGCGCAGTTGGCGACGCAGTGGCGTATCGGCATCGTCGATCAGGCCGACGAGGCCGCGGCGCTCAAGCGCGTGCTGAAAGACGGCCTGCACACGGCTCACGAGATCTCGGATGCCGCTCCCCAGCTGCTCCGCACGCTCGCGCCCGTGTGGCTGGCGTCCCCGTACGAGGTACCCGACGTCCCCACCGATCTCGCTTTCGACGTGGTCATCATCGCCGACGCCGCGGCCCTGTGCCTGGCCGAGGCGACGCCGGCGCTGCGCCGCGCGCGTCAGGTGGTGCTGTTCGGCGACCCGGTGGTGCAGAAGCCCACGCCGTTCCGGGTGAGCGCGTCGATCGCCCCCGTCTCCGACGAGACCGACGAGGTGCCCTTCGATCAGACCAGCGTGTTCGAGCGCGTCGCCGAGCTGCTGCCCGTCGAGACGCTCACGCGCAGCTACCGCGCGGGCGGCGAAGACCTCTCGCAGCTCGTCAACGACGCCTTCTACGGCGGCGAGATCGTCTCGCTCCCGTGGGCCGGTTCGTACCTGGGCCGCGGCAGCCTGAGCGTCGACTACGTCGAGAACGGGGTGGGCGCGCCCGACCCCGTGAGCGGTGCCGTCGAGAGCCCCGACGCCGAGGTGGCGCGTGTGGTCACGCTGGTCGTGGAGCACGCGGTCAACCGGGCCTCCGAGTCGCTCATGGTCGTGACGGCCAGTCGCCGGCACGCCGAGCGCGTGCGCGCCTCGGTCGTCGCGGCGCTCGCCGGCCGGTCCGACGTCGCGGAGTTCGTCTCGAGGGATGCCGCGGAGCCCTTCGCCGTGCTCACGCTCGAGGAGTCGGTGGCCGAGAGCCGCGACCGCGTGGTGTTCTCGCTCGGTTTCGGTCTCACCCGTCACGGACGCGTGCTGAGCGACTTCGGCGACCTGTCGACGCCCGACGGCGAGCGTCTGCTCACGGTCGGCATGACCCGCGCCCGCCGCTCCATGGTCATCGTCTCGTCGATCCGTCCGTCGGCCTTCGACGACGGGCGTCTCGAGCACGGGGCGGCGACGCTCATGGGCATCCTGGGCAACGTCGCCGCGCGCGGTCGCGAGAGCCGCCTCGAAGACCTCGCCGACCCCCTCACGCGGGCCCTCGCGCGGGAGCTTCGCAGCCTCGGCGTCGAGGTCGACGTCGACTACCGCGGCCTGCTCCCGCTCGTCGCCCGGTACCAGGGCAAGGCGGTCGTCGCCGAGAGCGATCCCGAGACGATTGGCGAGTCCCTGCGGGAGACCCTCCGGCTGCGCCCGCAGATCCTGAGGCGCCTGGGCTGGCACTACGTGCGCGTGCACGCGTTCGACCTCTACAGCGACCCCGCGGGGGTGGCATCCAAGATCGCGGGCCTGCTCGGCGTCCCGACCGACGACGGCACGGCCCCCGAGAACTCGACCGAGCCGCTCGACCTGCCCTGACCCCGATGGATGAGAAGCCGGATGCCGAGGGCACCGCGCCCCCGTCCGGCGTCGACGCCGAGGTGAACGGCGCGCACACGGAGCGGCAGCCGATCGTCCGGGTGCGCGGTGCGCGGCGCGCGCGCCTGCTGCCGGCGCCGGGCACGACCGCCGAACCCGCACCCGCGGACGACCCCGGGCGTGGGACGGGCGCGAGGCCGGCGGCATCCGGGCCCAACGACGAGCGCATGCTGCGCGACGTCCCTCCGCACTACTGAGTCACAGACGCCGAACCGCGCCGGGGGAGTGCCCCGACGCGGTCCTGTGCGGTCCGGTTCAGACCTTGGGGTTCTGGCGCTCCAGCAGGTCGCGGATCTGCACGAGCAGTTCCTGCTCGGTGGGGAGCTTGGGCTCCTCGGTCGCGGCCTCGGTGACTCCGGCGCGCGCGGCGGCGCGGGCCTTCCAGTGGTTCATCGGGTAGACGAACACGAAGTAGACGATCGCGGCGACCGCGAGGAAGTTGATGAGCGCCACGACGATCGAGCCGAACTCGAACGTCGACACCCCGCCCGAGAGCGTGGGTACCGAGACGTTGAAGTCGGTGAGATCGCCGACCTGGAACAGGAAACCGATCAACGGATTGATCAGGCCCTGCACGATGGCGGTGACGATGGCGGTGAACGCCGCACCGATGACGACCGCGACCGCCAGATCGATGACGTTCCCGCGGAGGATGAACTCCTTGAATCCTTTGATCATGCGCTGGCTCCCCTTCTGCCACGCCGCCCGGACTCAGGAGGCTGAGGACGGGGCGGACGTCTTCGTTTCCGACTTCGATGATGTCGAAGAACCGCCCGTGCCGCCACCGGTGCTCCCGGCGGAGCTGCCGCGGGAGTCCGTGCGGTAGAAACCGGAGCCGTTGAAGGTCACGCCGATCGACCCGTACTGCTTGCGCACCTCGCCGCCGCACTCGGGGCATTCGGTGAGGGCGGCGTCCGAGAAGGACTGCACGGCGTTGAAACGGTGGCCGCACTGCTTGCAGGCATAGGAGTAGGTGGGCATTGACGGTTCCTTCGGGTGTGTCAGGAGGAGGGGGTCAGCGACAGCGTGCGCGTGGGGGTGACCACGCCCGTGACGGGCTGGTCGTGCACGTCGCGGGGCACGTCATCGATGAGCTCGGAATCGAAGATGACCGCGTAGACCGGCGGGCACTTCTCCATCGAGCCGAGGGTCTTGTCGAAGTAGCCGCGACCCCAGCCCAGGCGCATGCCGCGCTGGTCGACGGCGGCGGCCGGGATGATGAGGAGGTCGACGTCGTTGACGGCGATCGGACCGAGCACGTCGCCGACGGGTTCGGGCAGACCGAACAGGCCCTCAGCGATCTCGGTGTCGGGCGTCGCGACGCTCCAGTCGAGCAGACCGTCTTCGCGCGTGATCGGCAGGAGGACCCGGATGCCGCGCTCCACCGCCCCGGCCACGAAAGCGTGGGTGCCCGGTTCGGTCGGCGTCGACAGGAAGCACGAGACGCTGAGTGCGCCGAGTCGCGCCACGAGGGCGTCGAGTTGCTCTTTGACGCCCGCCTCGGCCGTCTCGCGCGCGTGGGCGGAGATGGTCTGGCGGCGTTCGCGCAGGTCGGCGCGGAGAGCCCGCTTGGCCTGCTCGATGCGATCCGGCATGCGGGTCATTCTACGTCCGCGCAGGGGACCGGTTGCGCGAACGGGATGCCGCGCCGTTCGCCGCGTTTCCGTGCACGATGCCGTCACGACGGCCCGCTAGGGTATGCCCATGCCTCATAAGCCCTTCAAGGCCGTCATCCCGGCCGCCGGTCTCGGTACGCGCTTCCTCCCCGCCACCAAGGCGATGCCGAAGGAGATGCTGCCGGTCGTCGATAAGCCGGCGATCCAGTACGTCGTGGAAGAGGCGACGGGCGCCGGCATCGACGACGTGCTCATCATCATCGGCCGCAACAAGAACAACATCGCCAACCACTTCGACTCGATGCCTGAGCTCGAGGCGAAGCTGCGCGAGAAGGGCGACGACGACAAGCTCGCCAAGGTCGAGCACTCGTCCGACCTCGCCGACATCCACATGGTGCGCCAGGGTGAGCCCAAGGGCCTGGGCCACGCGGTGCTGCGCGCCCGCAGCCACGTGGGCGACCACCCGTTCGCGGTCCTGCTCGGCGACGACCTCATCGACGAGCGCGACCCGCTGCTCACCAAGATGATGGAGGAGTACGACAAGCGCGGAGGCGCCACCGTCATCGCGCTCATGGAGGTCGACCCCGCCCACATCCACCTCTACGGCGTGGCCGCTGTCGAGGCGACCGACGAAGACGACGTGGTCAAGGTCACGCAGCTCGTCGAGAAGCCCAAGGCCGAAGACGCCCCCTCCAACCTCGCGATCATCGGTCGCTACGTGCTGGGGCCCGACGTCTTCGACATCCTCGAGCGCACCCAGCCTGGCAAGGGCGGCGAGATCCAGTTGACCGACGCCCTCGAGGAACTCGCGACCGGCGGTGGCGACGGCGGCGGCGTGTACGGCGTCGTGTTCCGCGGCCGTCGGTACGACACCGGCGACCGCGTCGACTACATCAAGGCGATCGTGCAGCTCGCGGCCGACCGCGACGACCTCGGTCCCGCCCTCCGCCCCTGGTTCAAGGAGTTCGCGCAGGGTCTCTGACCCGGCTCACGGCTATGGATCTCTCCGTCCCGCGACGGCACGGCGAGGTGGGGATCCGCCTCATCCGCAACCGCGACGCGCGCGTCCTGCAGCAGCAACTGATCGACAACCGGTCGTGGCTGCGGCCCTGGGAGGCCACGAGCCCCGACGGGCCGGTGTCGTTCGACATGCGGCTGGGGATCCGTCGCCTGCTGCAGCAGTACCGTGACGGCCTCGGCGTGCCGCTGGTGATGGAGTGGCGCGAAGAGGTCGCCGGTCAGCTGAACGTCTGGGGAGTGTCGCGCGGGTCGCTCGCGTCGGCGACGATCGGGTACTGGGTGGCCGAGTCGTTCGCCGGTCGAAACATCACCACGATCGCCGTGGCCATGGCGACCGACCTGTGCTTCACCTCGCTCAACCTGCACCGGGTCGAGATCTGCATCCGTCCCGAGAACCACGCGAGCCTGCGCATCGTCGAGAAGCTCGGCTTCCGCTACGAGGGTCTGCGGCGGCGCTACATCCACATCGACGGCGACTGGCGCGACCATTACTCGTTCGCGCTGGTGCGCGAAGACGTGCCGCACGGTGTCCTCGACCGGTGGGAGCGCGGTCAGGTCCCGCCCGACGCCGCGCGCGTGCCCCCTGTCGACCGGATCTGAGCTCCGCCCGCACGACACGCGGGAGGATGCCGAGGTGTGATCTCTCGGTGACCTACCTTTATGGCATGGGTGGGCAGGTTCTCAGCGGCGGCGTGATCGTCTTCGTCGCGGTCGCGCTCTGGTTGGTGTACCTGCTGCCGTCGTGGCAGAGCCGACACCGGTTCACGTCGGCCGAACGCAACGCCGTGCGCCTCAATCAGGCGCTGCGCGTGCTCGCTGAGACGGCCGAGACACCTCGCGAAGTGCGTCTCGAGCTCACCACCCGCACCGCCTTCCAGCAGCAGAAGCTCGCTCGCCAGGTGCAGGCTCAGAAGGCGCAGACCGAGCTCGCTGCCGCGAAGGCGCGGCTCGAGGTCGCCAAGCTCGAGAGCGCCCGCGACCGCGACGTCGTCAAAGAGCAGCGCGCCGCCGCGCTCGACCTCGCTCGTGCCGAGCGTGCCGCGGCGGTCGAGGTCGCCCGCGCCGAGCGCGCGGCCGCCCTGGAGAAAGCCCGCGCCGAGCGCGCGGCCGCGGTCGAGCGCGCGCACGCGGAACGTGCGATCGCCTACGCCCGCCCTGAGGCGCGCCGGGCCCGGACGCGTCGGCGTTTCCGCCTGACGGTCACCACCTTCGCCGCCCTCGGTCTTGCCTCCACGATCGTCGGTGGCGTCCTCGCGATCGGGGGAGCGGCGCCCGTCCTGTTGATTGCCGGGGCCGTCTCCGTCTTCGCGGCGCTCATCATCCTGCGGCGCATCTCGGTCGTGGCGAGTCGCGTGCACGCGGGGCCCGCCCCGGTCTCCGTCGCCCGGCCCGTCGTCGAGGTGCAGGACGTGCCGCTCGTGCCGACGCCCCGCCCCACGTGGACGCCCCGCGAACTGCCGCGCCCCCTCGTCGCCTCTGCCGGCTCGCGTGCCGCCGCGGTCGTCGACGAGCAGCTCGCACGAGAGGCCCTGCGGATCGCGGCGCGCGAGGAGGCCGCGCGCGAGATCGCGGCGCAGCAGGCGCCCACGCCGATCGAGACGGCCCGTCCCGCCGTCGCCACGGCCCCCGCGCCGGTGTCGCCGTACGCGGCCATGGGATACGTCGACGACGCCGAGATCGAGGATCACGTGCGTCGTCTGCTGGACCGTCGCGCCGTCGGCGCCTGAGCCGGTTTCCCGCGCCCCTGCACAACATGCACGCTATGGCATATCGGTACCCCGCGCGGCCCGCCGTGGTCAGGGTCGCGTTCGGGCCGTGATAGTGTTGTCGAGGTTTCCGGGCCTGTGGCGCAGTTGGTAGCGCGCCTCGTTCGCATCGAGGAGGTCAGGGGTTCGAATCCCCTCAGGTCCACCAAATCGGTCTCTTTAGAACAAATGACCTTGTAAGAGCCACCTTCATACGGCGCCTCTCCTTCGGGAGGGGCGCCGTATGTGGCTTTCATCGCCGTGACGATGCAGGCGAACGGCTCGGCAAGTACCCCTTCGACGCTCTCGTCGCGGGTGATCAAAATTCGCTTGAAGAACGCCTGGTTGTAGGTGCGGCGGAGCGCATCCGGGGCGCGGCGGTATGCCTCGTAGCAGTTCTCTGCGAGGGTGATCGCATCGTCGAGGTTCTGCTCCAGTACTTCGAACTCGGTTTTGAGGGCGCTGAGGCGTTCGCCGACGACGGTCATCTCCAGGTTCACGCGCTGCTGTTCCTCGCGGTAGAGCTGAGCAGGGACAGTGCCATCGAGGTGGCCGTCGAGCAGCTTCTTGCTGCGTTCCATCAGGCTTGTCTGCTGAGTGAGGAGCATCTGCTGTGCGCGCTTGGCTTCTGCGGCACCGGCTTCCACAGTTGCTTTGAGTCGGGATTTGGTCATCGCCGCACCTTCAGGAGTGAGGGCGACGAGCTTGTAGAGGTTCTCGATCTGCCGTTCGACGTCGTGGATGTTGATGGCTGACATCGTGCAGTCCGTGCGCTTCTGGTGGCGACCGATGCAAACGAAGTACGGGTAGATCACTCCTGCGGAGTTCTTGGAGTAGTGGATGATGAATTTGCTCTTGCACTGGCCGCAGAAAATGGAACTCTTCAGATAGTGGTTATGGATGCGAGCCTTCTCGCCGGTCGACCGTGACGCGAATGCCTGCTGGCATTTCTGCCAGGTGGCTTGATCGACCAGGGGTATGTGTCGTCCCGGGTAGCTTGTTCCCTGGAAAGTGACGATGCCGAGGTAGTACGGGTGGGTCTGCTGCACGATTAGGTGACAGCGGGTAGTCAGGCCGCGAGGGCCAGGGTCTTGGTCATCATGGTCTCGAACTCGACCGGGGTCAAACGGCCGAGACGGTCTTGGCGGCGTCGACGATGGTAGGTGCGCTCGATCCAGGTGACGATGGCGATGCGGAGCTCTTCGCGACTGGTCCAGGAGCGCCGGTTGAGGACGTTCTTCTGTAGCAGCGAGAAGAACGTTTCCATCCGGCGTTATCCCCGGCGGCGCCGACTCTGCCCATCGACCCGACCATGCCGTGGTGCGTGAGAGTGCGCAGGGCCTTCCGGGAACGGAACTGGCTGCCCCTGTCGGAATGGACGATGCAACCAGCGACGTCGCCGCGGAGCGCGGCTGCGTTGTTGAGCGCGTTCACGACCAGGCGGGACTTCATCCGGGAGTCGATGGAGTACCCGACGATCTTGCTCGAGAACACGTCCTTCACGGCGCAGAGATAGAGCTTGCCCTCGGCGGTGTGGTGCTCGGTGATGTCGGTCAGCCAGAGCCGGTTCGGGGCGTCCGCGGTGAACACCCGCTGGACGAGGTCGTCGTGGACGGGAGGACCGGCCTTCTTCCCCTTCCCGCGGGCCTTGCGCTTGCCGAACGCTGACCACCAGCCGTTCTCCGACGCGATCCGCCACGCCGTCCGATCCGCCATGCCCTGACCGGCGTCGCGGGCCTCATCAGCGAGGAGACGGTGCCCGAACTCGGGATCGTCGCGGTGCGCGTCGAAGAGCGCGTTCGCGCGGTACGCCTCCACCAACTCCGCTTGCGTGATGGGCTGGTTCAGCCACCGGTAGTACGGCTGGCGGGGGAGCTTGAGGACCCGGCACGTCACCATGACAGGAATCCCGTCACAGGCGAGCTCTTTCACGAGCGGGTAGAGCCTTTTCCCGGCAGATGCGCCTGCGACAGATACGCCGTCGCCCGCCGCAACACCTCGACTTCCTGCTCCAGCAGCCGGTTGCGCTGACGCAACTCGCGAAGCTCGGCGTCGCGGTCGCTGGGCGACGGCGAGCCCGTCTCGGAGGCGGTCTTCTCAGCACGCGATCGGGCGAGCCACTTCGTGAGGGTCATAGGGTGAACCCCGAAATCGGCGGCGACCCGCTCGATCGTCACGCCGGGCTCACGGTTCTCCGCGACGCGCACCACGTCATCACGGAACTCCTGCGGATAGGGCTTGGGCACGATGGCATCCTTCCAGGCCAACCCCTCGGGGCAAGCCAGATCAGATGTCACCTATCCGTGCAGCAGACCCCCAGTCTGGTACCACGTATTGGGTGACAGACCCCTCCCGTCAGAGCTGATGTGCGAGCCGTCACGAACTACAGGCAGCTCGTCGATGTCCGCCTTGCTGAGTGGGCGCCAGCCTTCAGGCGTATCAGAGAGCCGGTTGTGTCTCACCGGCAGATCACCGTCCGCCCCGAAGGGCAACGTCGCGGAACCCACCGTGGGACCATCGGGTGTCGGCGCGGCCGGGGCGCGATCCGGGAGCTCGCTCGCGGCGCCGCCGTTGAGTTTCCCGCGCAGCCACCGGACGATGCTCTCGATCGCGGTGCAGATCTTGTCGAAGAGCGGCATCAACCGGCGGGCTGATTCGAGGAGGTTAGTGATGAACTTCCCGACCCGCGCCGCGACGGAGGCGACCCTTGTTACGACCTGTCCGACGGCGACCGGCGTGCCGAGCCCCAGCGTCACCCCAGCGGTGATCAGTGCGCTGATGGCTGTGCCGACCACCTGTGCGATGGCGTCTCGAACGAGTTCGTAGACGGCCTGCACGAGACCGGACGCGATCTCTAGTCCCGAACCGACCGCCCCCGTCCAGGTACCCGTTGAGGCGACGGTGTCAGCGAGCTCCAGCACGTGGGCGCGGTACGCGTCAATCGTGGCGCCGCTCATGCCGTCAAGATCACCCAGACGGTGCTGCAGATCGGCGCCGACGTGGTTCAACTGCCCGGCGACATTGGCCCAGGTCTGCGCGAAGGCCATAACCTCGGCCGCGTTGCCGGTGAGGTCCTGTAGCCAGCCACGGAGGGGCTCGATGTGATCGAGCACGGACACGACACCAGCGATGACCTTAGCGTAGAGCCTCATACCGTGGAGCAGGACAGGTGGCGGAACGTGGCGCCGGTGTCACGGGAGTACGTCTGAACGAACACACGCCCGTCCCGCTGGAGGTGAACAGTCACTGTGCCGTACTTCATCGGATCACTTCAACCATCAGTTCCTCGTTCTTTGAACTGGCGTACTGGCCCTCAGCCGGCTCCACGTCACCCGGTAGCAATATTCAGCGCTGCCTGCACCGCTGCCCCGACCTCATCGGCTGACCAATCGAGCTTCACGCGGTGGTCACGCATCGGCTCGAAACCAAAGCGAGCGCCCCCGTTCGATTGCGGAGTAACGAGAATATGGGCGGCCCCGTCGAAGAAACCGTGTACGAGAACGGCGCGTACGCCCTTCATGTATTGAGCGTACGTAGGCGCACCCACCCAGTCGAGGAAGGCCTGGTCCGGTGGGTTTGTGCGGTAGTCCCGGGTAGGTACGACGGTAGCGATGGATGAGTGCAGGGCGTCGACGACGGCTTGACCGATTGTTTCGGCGTCCGGCGGACTGTTCGACACGAACGGGAGGCCATGCAGGACCCAACCTCTTTCACTGTCTCGGACGTACGTGTTCACGGCTTTCCGCATCAGACGATGCCGGTGACGTCAGCCCCAGTGCCTTTTCATGGCGGTGCGAGCGCGGTCGAGATTCGTCACCGCATTAGCGCCGATCTGATCCGCTGTCGCGGTCGGGAGGTGACCTCGCTCCTTTGCCGTCAGCAGATACAAGAAGTATGCCGACAGAAAGGCGTGATACGGCAGCGTGAATGTGTCGAGTGTGGCCTCCGAGCTGGTAAACGGCGAGGGCATCGACCCGTGGAATCTGGTGTTGCGTAGGGTGTAGAGACAACCTGACAGGTAGATGAAGATGCGGTCCACCTCCCTGACGTCAAGACGCTCCCCGTTCACCTCAACACCGTCGGTGCCTCTCATCACGAGTCGCAAGAGCCGGGACGCTTTGCGGAGTTGGTCCGCCGTTGGTTGCTCGTCGAGCGCGTAGCGCGATATGAGCACGCTGAAGAGGCGAGTGATGTGGTCGTCTTCTGGGGGAGACCCCTTCGGGTTCAGCAGTCGTCTCGCAGCCTGCCCGGTTGAATCGCACAGAACGTGCTTGAGGACAAACTCCCACAGCTGTTGCGGACTGTTGTCGATCAGGGCGAGCATCGCAGGTCTGTACGGCGAATCATCCACGCGCACGCTGAGGTCAAACAAGTTGGCCGTCATGTCCCGACCGAAACCGTCCATGTCCTTCACTCCCGAGTCGACTGCCTTCCATACGGCGTCGAACGCAAGGTCTACCCGATGAGGAAACTGGTCGAAGGCATCCACAAGGAAGGACAGCTCCCGGTGGAAGTCGACGGATTCGGAGCTCCCATCGATCGTCAGCGGGAGAAAAACGGGCCCTATGACCCGGCCGAGCAGAGTTGAAAAGTACTTCTCAATCTGCAACGGCGGTCGCGGCGTTTCGGCTCCGTGTTCCGCCCAGTAGTTGAGCGCGTTCACTCGTTCTCGTCGTTCGAAGCTGGACATTCGATCCCCCCGGGTCATCGTCTTGTTGTGTTTGTCGCTGAAAGCAGATGAGCTCCGGCGTTGTAGCGATCCCACCAAGCCAGTTCATCCGCCCTGGAACGTCCGCAATTGGGCGAGCAGCCTCGGCGCGCTCGAGTCGAAGCGGGCGCCGCCGATCAGCACGCCGCCCGCGAAGACGACCGCACCCCATACCAACCCGATGGCCAGCGCCACCCACCCGGCGCCGGTGGCTCCCCCGAAGACGGCGATGACGGCGGGGATCACGGCGGGCAGTGCCAGCACGGCGACGAGCATCCAGCACAGGAAGAACGCCAGGAACATCGAGAAGGTCGAGCCGGGCACGCGCTTGAACGGCGAGTCGCCCGGCGCGGGGGTCGGGACGACGAGCAGCGCCGAGCTCACGGCGCTGACGCCCAGGCCGACGAGGGTCAGGCAGATCGAGCCCCCGACGACCGCGGGGAGCAGCTCCCACCGGCCGGTGATCGCCAGAATCACGACGTCGGCGAGCAGCACGAGCGGCACGCTCACGGTCGCCGCACCCAGCATGCGGCCGAGGCGGTCGGCGCGCCCGCGGATCCCCGTCTGAAGGACCGTGGCGAAGGCGGTGCCGTCGTACGAGACGTCGGTGTAGGCGAGGATGCCGGCGAAGAAGCCGACCAGCAGTCCCGAGGCCGCGAAGAACGGCCCGTCGAGGTCGCCCTGCGAGTAAATCAGCACGAGGACGGGCGTGAAGGGGATCAGCAGCAGCTGCCGCAGGTAGCGGAAGTCGCGCGTCCACGACGTGAGCGACCGCGCCCACGTGGCGCCGACAGGGGTCGAGGGCATGACGCCGAACCATCCGAGCGAGCCCGAGCGGCGGCGGGCGGCCGAGCGCGCGGGCGGACCGACGACGGATGCCGACAGGCTCCGCTGCCACAGCACCCACAGCACCGCGAGGGTGACGCCCGCGATCACGAGCTTGAGCAGTCCCGTGATCCAGGCGCCCGCGGCGAGGTCGCCGGGCACCGCCCACACGGCCGCGACCGGGGTCCACGACAGACCCGAGACGACGGCCTGCAGGGGGAGGCCCTGGGCGCTCGCCGAGGCGAGACCATTCGTGATCGCGATGAACAAGGGGCTGGCGAAGATGAGCAGGGCGAAGCCGACGAGCCCGATGATCTCGCGGGTGCGTCGCCCTCCTCCGATGCCGCCGGCGAGGGCGGCGACCGCGCGCGACGCGACGACGCAGGTCAGCACGCCCAGCGGGACGCACACCAGCGCGGCGACCGCCGCGACCGGGTATCGCGCCCAGACGAGGAACACCGCGAGCGATCCGACCGCGGTGGTGATCCCCGGGACGCCGGTGAGCCCGCCGGCGGTGATCGCGAGCATCATCTGCCGGGTCGTCAGCGGAAAGGGGGCGAGCTTCGCGGGGTCGAGCGTCGTGTCGAGCCCCGCGGCGAAAATCGGCCCCACCACCCACCCCAGCGTCAGAACCGCACCGGCGGCGGTGATCACCGACCGCGCGATGTCGAGGTCGAGCGTGCCGACGAAGAACAGTCCGACGTCGACGAGCAGCAGCATCCACAGCGCGCCGATCACGCCGAAGATGAACCCGACCATCTGCATGGGGCTCCGCGCCAGGGTGTTCCCCAGCACGCGGAACCGGATCCTCAGGACTGTCGCAACCACTGCGGCCCCTCCGCGTGGTGGCGGCCGCCTACGAGGTCGACGAAGCGGTCCTGGAGGGTCTGGGTGCCGCGCACCTCGTCGACGGTCCCGGATGCCAGCAGCCGGCCCTGCGCGATGACGGCGACGTGATCGCACATGCGCTGCACCAGGTCCATCGAGTGGCTCGAGACGATGACCGTGCCGCCCGAGGCGGTGTAGCCGCGGAGGATGTCCTCGATGTTCGCCGCCGACACCGGGTCGACCGACTCGAACGGCTCGTCGAGCACGAGCAGGCGCGGGGCGTGCACGAGGGCGCAGGCGAGGGCGACCTTCTTGGTCATGCCCGCGGAGTAGTCGACGACGGGCGTGCCGGCCGCTTCCGTGAGATCCATGATGCGCAGCAGATCGGCGGTGCGGGTGCTCACCTCCTCGCGCGGCAGACCGAACATCATGCCGGTGTAGGTGACGAGCTGCTCACCGGTGAGCCGGTCGAAGAGGCGCACGCCGTCGGCGAGGTTGCCGATGAGTCTCTTCGCCTCGACCGGTCGGGTCCAGACGTCGACCCCGTGGATGCGGGCGGTGCCGGCATCCGGTCTCAGAAGTCCCGTCGCCATCGACAGCGTGGTCGTCTTCCCGGCGCCGTTGGGGCCGACCAGTCCGTAGAAGGATCCGGTCGGGACGGTGAGATCGAGACCGGCCACCGCGACCTTCTGACCGAAGTGCTTCGCCAGCCCCGCCAGCTGCATCGCCGGGAGCGCGTCGTTCGAGACGGGCGGTGCAACCGCCTCGGGAAGAGCGGACGGCGGCGGGACGTCACGAGGAATGTCGGTCACCTCTCGAACCTATCGGCGCCCGGCGGGGCGTTCCCAGCCCCGCCGCGCACTCTTTCGTCCTCAGTACCGGATCGCATCGATCACCTTGACCCGCACCGCCACCAGCGCGGGGAGCAGCCCCGCGATCGCCCCGACCACGGTGGCGGCGACGAGGCCGGTGATCGCCGCGTCGACGGGGAAGGGCGGGAAATCGCTCACCATGCCCTGGCCGACGAGGTCGCGCATCGCGGGGGACTGCACGACGAGGATCGACACGATGACTCCGACGGCGCCGGCGACGACGGTGGCGACGACGCTCTCCATCATCACGGCGAAGAACACCCGTCCCGCGGTCGCGCCGAAGCTGCGGCGGATGCCGATCTCGCGCACGCGCTGCTTCACCGTCACGAGGGCGATGTTCACGAGCCCGAGGGCGCCCAACAGGAGGACGAGGACGGCGATGCCGGTCACGACCAGCTTGGTCACCAGGAACGGATCGTCGCCGTAGGTCGCCCAGTCGTTGCGCGCCGCGTCGACGGAGACGTTCTCGCCGAGGGCGCCGGCGAGATCGCGTTTCACGGCGGCGGTCAGCTGCTCCGAGATCTCGGGCGGCACCCACATCTCGTACTGCGTCTGCGGGGCGCCCTGCCCATAGGGGTCGGTGGCGGCGGCACCCGCGCCGCGTTCGCCCGTCGCGGCGTCCTGTATCGCGGCGAGGTGGTCGGCGAGCATGAACATCGTCGGTTGGGTCTCCCACGTCGCCGCGGGCACCACGCCCACGACGACCGCGGTCGTGCCGCCCGCGGGGATCCCGGATGCCGCGTTCGGCACGGCCTGGCCGCCGAGCGCCACCACCGGGTGCGACGCCAGCTGGGGATTGCCCATGCGATCCCAGAACACGCTGTTGACGATGAGACGCGGGGCGAGCTGCGCGGCGTCGAGAGCGGTGAACCAGTCGCCCTCGGCCATCTGCACGCGGTGCATCTCGCCGTAGGGCTGGTCCACCGCCTGCGTGACGACCTGCACCACCCCGTCGGGGAACGGGACGAGCTGCGATACGTTCTGCACGCGCGTGGCGTACGACACCTCGTACCGGTCGAGGACCTCCGACCAGGCGGCATCCATCGCCTTCGCATCCACGGTCCCGCCGTCGGTGCGGTACGCCGAGACGTGCAGGGTGGCGGGGCGGCCGGAGGACCGCTCGCTGAGCTCCTGGTTGGCCTGTTGGACGATGGCGCCGAGGGCGACGACGGTGGTCAGCGAGCAGACGGCGACGGCCACACCCACGAGCGAGAGCAGCACGCGCGTGCGGTGGACGCGGACCTCCTGCCACGCCTCGAGGAGAGCGCCGACGAGGGCGGTGAGCGCGCGCATCAGGCGTCGCTCCCGTGCGCGTCCGCGAGGCCCAGGGCGGCGAGGTCGTCGAGCGGATCCTCGGCGGCCGGGGCCATCTCTTTCCGGTCGCGGCGAGTGAGGGGCTCGAAGGCCGGGTCGTCGACGGGGGTGAGCACCCCGCGATCGAGGCGGAAGTGCCGACGGGCGCGACGGGCGATCGTGGGGTCGTGCGTGATGATCACCTGCGCGGCGCCCGTGCGCTCGGCGACGTCGTCGATGAGCTCCATGACGCTCTGACCGGTGTCGAGGTCGAGGGCGCCGGTCGGCTCGTCGGCGAGGATCAGGCGCGGCCCGCGGACGAGGGACCGGGCGATCGCGACGCGCTGCTGCTCCCCGCCCGACAGGCGGTCGGGCAGGGAGTTCAGACGGTGCTCGAGTCCGACGAGGGCGAGCATGTCGGCGGCGATCCGCTTGCGTCTCCAGAACGTGCGCCCGGTGGAGTAGAGCAGGGGCATGGTGACGTTCTCGAGCGCCGTGCGGCCGGGCAGCAGATTGAACTGCTGGAAGACGAATCCGATCGCCGCCCCCCGCAACCGGTCGCGCTGGGCCGCGGAATACTGCTTCACCGGGCGGTCGTCGAAGGTGATCTCGCCGCTGGTGGGGGTGTCGAGCAGCCCCAGCATGTTCAGCAGCGTCGACTTGCCCGACCCCGAGCGTCCCACGACCGAGACGTGGTCGCCGGGTTCGATGACGAGGTCGACGCCGTTCAGGATCGTGAGGGCGGGCTGATCCTGCGGGATCACCGTCCGGGTGACCTCGCGGAGGGCGAGCAGGCTCACGAGACGGCGGCCGGATCGCAGTACATCGAGCCGTCGGGGTACACGGTGCATCCCTCGTCGACCGTCGCCATCGCGCCGGGGGCGAACTCGAGGATCTCCTCGCCCTCGGTGAGGCCCTCGGTGATCTGCACCTGCGTGCCGTCGGTGAGTCCGAGCGCGACCGCGCGCTCCGCGGTGGAGCCGTCGGGGCCGGAGACCCACACGGTGCCGCTCTGCGCGGCTCCGCGCACGGCGGTCGTCGGGACCAGGAGCACCCCCTCGGCCCGTCCGCCCGCGATGGTCATCTCGGCCGCGAGCCCCGAGAAGACCGTGACGTCGCCCGGCACCGTGCACGTCGCCGTGGTGCCGGATGCCGCCGTCCCGGCGGTGCCGGTCCCCGCGGCGCTCTCGCCGGCCCCGGCGGAGTCGCCGCCGGTGCTTCCGGCGAGGGGAGTGGAGATGCGCAGGTTCCCGCAGCTGAAGGCGGCCGGGCCGCCGGTGATGGTGACGGAGGCGTCGGTGGGACGATTCAACAGACGATACTGCTGCGCCGGCTCGAGGGTGCCGCTCACCGAGAACGTGGGCGGGGCGACCGCGCCGGCGGTGGCGCCGATCGTGACGTCCTGGCCGGTGATCACCGACAGCGCGCTCAGCGTGCCGGCCGCGGGCGCGGTGACGTCGACGTAGCGGAAGATCGCGGGCTTCGGCTTGCCCTCGGCGTCGACGCTGTCGGCGGGGTCGCGCTCGATGGGGACCTTGACGTCGAAGACGACCTCGCCCTGGGCGACCGCGGCGCCCTGCGCGACGAAGATCTTGTTCACGCTGCCGGCGGCCGTGGACTTCACCGGCACCGCGGCGTCGGCCGTCACCGTGGCCTTGACCACCACGTCGTTCGTGATCGTGCCGAGTGCGGCGACCGCCCGCGGTTCCACGATCGCGCCGGTCGGTTGCGCAGGCGACGCATCGGCCGGCCGATCCGGGAAGAACGCCAGCTTGATGAGCGCCGCCGCCACCAGGGCGACCAGAAGAAGACGCAGAATCGGAAAGACCCACGTGCGTGCGATCCCCATGAAACCCCCCGGGAGAAATCGTCGTCGTCGTCGAACGTCCCCACCCTAGGGGGCGCGGCATATCGCCGATGTATCGCGCCGACCGGCCCGCGGCCCCGAAGCCGGGAATTCATCCGAATTCATGGCGCGCCGCCGAGGCTCACCGACAGACGACGGATGCCACGCCCCCGGCCGTTCTGAGAACGGTGGGGCGTGGCATCCGGGGTCGTGTCGCCTCAGTCCTTCGGGGGAGCGACCACGTGCGGCTTCGTCGGGTCGAGCGGGGCGCCCGTGGCGAGGCGGGCGCGGCTGCGCGAGTACAGGAAGTAGATCGCGAAACCGAGGGCCAGCCAGATGAGGAAGCGCAGCCACGTCTCGACCGACAGGTTGAGCATCAGGTAGGTGCAGATCAGCGCCGAGAGGATCGGCAGAACCGGGTTCAGCGGCACGCGGAAGCCGCGCTTGAGGTCGGGGCGCTTGCGGCGCAGGACGATCACACCGATCGAGACGAGCACGAACGCCGACAGGGTGCCGATGTTCACCATCTCTTCGAGGATGCCGATCGGGGTGAGACCGGCCACGACCGCGACGATGCCGGTCACCATGAGGGAGATGACCCACGGGGTGCGGAAGCGCGGGTGCACCTTGGCGAGGGCACCGGGGAGCAAGCGGTCGCGCGACATCGCGAAGATGATGCGGGTCGCACCGATCATGAGGGTGAGCACCACGGTGGTGAGGCCGGCGACGGCACCCGCGGCGATGACGGTGGCCATCCACGTCTGACCGTGGAAGGCGAACGCGTTGGCGAGGGCCGCGGAGGGGTTCAGGTCGGAGTAGGGGACCATTCCCGTGACGACCACGGCGACGGCGCAGTAGAGGATCGTGCAGATCACCAGCGAGGCGATGATGCCGATCGGCAGGTCGCGCTGCGGGCGCTTGGTCTCTTCCGCCGTCGTCGCCACGACGTCGAAGCCGATGTAGGCGAAGAACACCAGGGCCGCACCGGCGAGGATGCCGCCGACGCCGAAGGTGGCCGGTTCGAGACCCGAGAGGAACTGCAGCAGCGGCTGCGTCAGACCGGACGCCGACTCGGTCGGGACCGACTCGGGCACGAACGGGCTGTAGTTGGCCGGGTTGATGAACATGGTGCCGGCGATGATGACGAACAGCACGATGAACAGCTTCACCGCGACGAGCACGAGGTTGACCCGCAGCGACTCCTTGATGCCGAGGGTCATCAGACCGCCGAGCACCAGCACGAGGAGGATCGCCGGGAGGTCGACGACCCCGCCGTAGGAGATGGCCTCGGGCAGGACGATGCCGATCTGCTGCAGGAAGGTACCCAGATAGGCGCTCCACCCCTGCGCCACCACGCTCGCGCCGAGGAACATCTCGAGGATGAGGTCCCAGCCGATGATCCACGCGAACAGCTCGCCGAGCGAGGCGTAGGAGAAGGTGTACGCCGACCCCGAGACCGGCACCGTCGAGGCGAACTCGGCGTAGCACATGGCGGCCAGACCGCACGCGATCGCGGCGATGATGAAGCTGATGACCACCGCCGGGCCGGCGACGTCGTGCGCGGCGCGGCCGGTCAGGGTGAAGATGCCGGCGCCGATCACGACGCCCACACCGAACACGGTCAGATCGACCGCGCTGAGGGACTTCTTGAGTCGGAACTCCGGCTCATCGGTGTCGGCGATGGACTGCTCCACCGACTTGGTACGCAAAAGGCTCACGCGACGCTTCCTCTGTCTCGGGTGGCGCCCCAGGAGCGGACACCACCCCCGGAGGATAGTCCCTCTCGCGCGCTGCGCCTATCGCTCGACGCGCGACCCGCCGTCGTGCAATAGCAGAAGGAAAGGGGGCGGACAATTCAAACAATTCAGGTGTATGGTTTTGCATTATGGCTATGAAGCACATCACCCACCTCGTAGACGATCTCGACGGCACGGTCCTCGAAGATGGGCAGGGAAAGCAGATCACTTTCTCCGTCGAGGGTCGCGCTTATGAGATCGACCTCTCCGACCGTAACGCCGACAAGTTCTATTCGGCGATCTCTCCCTTCGTCGACGCGGCGCGCTCGGTGTCGCGCGGCAATTCGACCGCCCGTCGCGGACGCCCCGCACGCCGCGGCAACGACGTCGACCTCGGCGCCGTCCGCGAATGGGCGCGCGCCAATGGACACACGGTGAGCGACCGCGGTCGCGTTCCGGCCACGGTGCTCGACGCCTACGCCGAGGCGAACTCCTGATCCGCTTCCCTTTTCCGGATCGCCGCGTGTGAGAACACGATTGTCGTCGGGGGCGGTGACGCAATTCGCCGTCCTCGACGCCCTTCTCGACGGCGTGTATTCGCAAGGCGTGTCCGCAGCCGAGGCGCGGACGTTCGGTGATATCGGCGTCGGATGCTGCGAGGGACTCGGCGGCGAGGTCGTCATCGTCGACGGGAGCATCTTCGAGTGCACCGCCGACGGCCCTCCGCGCCCGATGACGGACGACGAGACGCTGCCGTTCGTCGACGTCTGCGCCCTGGGCGACCCGGTCGCCGAGCCGGTGGCCGCCGGGGATCTCGCGGCCCTGCGCGGAGAGATCGAGCGGCGGCTCCTCAGCCGGAACCTCTTCCACGCCGTGCGTGTGGACGGGGTGCTGGAACGGGTACGCACCCGGGTCACGCGTCGCCAGAAGCCGCCCTATCGCCCCCTCGCCGACGTCGCGGCGGAACAGATCGAGACCCAAAGCGAAGATGTCGCCGGGGTTCTCGTCGGATTCTGGATGCCGCAGATCTATCAGGGCGTGACCGTCGCCGGTCTGCACCTGCATTTCCTCAGTGCGGACCGCTCGATCGGCGGTCATGTCCTCGACGTCGTGGTGGAAGAGGGTGCTCTGCGCATGACGGCATTCCGCGCTTTCCATCTGCGCCTGCCCGACGATGAGGATTTCCTCGAGCGGGAACTCACCCACGATGACGATCATCGAATCGTCGCGGTGGAGAACGGGCGCGCCGGACCTGCTCCTCGCTGAATGCATCCGCGACGCGCCGAGAAGCGGGCGAGATTGCGGGTGAGATATTCGACTTCGGCGCGTGCGGACGCGACGAGCGGTTTAGGTTCGGCCCATGGCGAAAAAGCAGATCACGCAATTGATCGACGATCTCGACGGTTCGGTCCTCGATGACGGAAAGTCGGTGCAGTTCTCCCTCGAGGGCCGCGTCTACGAAGTCGATCTCTCCGAGCGCAATGCCGACAAGCTCCGCGCTGCGCTCAAACCCTTCATCGACGCGGGCCGTTTCGTCGGTTCCGCTTCCGGCACGCAGAAGCGGCCGTCGCGCGGGCGGCCGGCCCCCACTCGCGACCTCGCCGACGTGCGCGCGTGGGCGGAACGGCACGGACACGCGATCAGCCCCCGCGGTCGTATCTCCGCCGCCGTCCTGGCCGCCTACGACGCCGCCCACTGACCCCTGGACACACAGAGCCGGATGCCGCACGACGCGGCATCCGGCTCTGTCCTTCTGCGGCTCAGACCAGGGCGTCGCGCTGCGCGCCCACGGCGAGACGCTCGGCGGCGAGGCCCTCGGCGGCCGCGAGCGGCGTCACCCCACGGCTCGCGGCCTCGTCGAAGACGCGGCGGATGGTGTCGCCGATGCCGGCGACCCGGCCCATGATCTCGTCGAGGCTGCCGCGCTGCTTCGCCACGAGATCGAGGTAGATGACCCCTCCGGCGTTCACCACGAAGTCGGGTGCGTACACGATGCCGCGCTGCGCCAGGCGCTCGGCGCCGGAGCGGTCGGCCAGCGGGTTGTTGGCGGGGCCGCAGACCGCACGCGCGTCGAGGGCGTCGATCACCTCGTCGGTGAGCACGCCGCCGATGCCCGCGGGGACGAAGACGTCGGCGGGGATCAGGTGCGCCTCGCTCGGCTCGACCCAGGCCGCGCCGAGTTCGGCGGCCAAGGCGCGCTTGGCGGGATTGACGTCGGTGACGGTCAGCCGCGCGCCCTCGCTCGCGAGGCGCTCCGCGAGCCGGCCGCCGACCTGGCCGAGCCCGGCGATCGTGATGCGGCGTCCCGCGACGTCACCGCCGCCGACGGCACGCTCGAGAGTGGCGACGAGCGAGGCGTAGACGCCCAGGCTGGTGGGCCCCGCGGGCTCACCGGAGCCGCCGACGGTATCGGGCAGGCCCACGACGTGCGCGGTGCGCTCACTGACGACGAGCATGTCCTCGGTGGTGGAGCCCACGTCCTCCGCCGTGCGGTACAGACCGCCGAGACTGTCGACGGCGTCACCGAGGTCGAGGAAGGCGGCCCGACGCCGATCCGCGTCGAGCACGGTCCCCTCGGGCAGGCCGATGACCGACTTACCGCCTCCGGCGTCGAGGCCCGCGGCGGCGTTCTTGAGCGTCATGGCCGCGGACAGTCGGAGGGCGTCGCCCAGCGCATCCGTCCACGACGGGTAGGTCCACAGGCGGGCGCCGCCGAGAGCGGGGCCGAGCACGGAGGAGTGCAGCGCCACGGCGACGAACAGTCCACTGCGCCGTCCCGTGATCACCTCCACGCGTTCGTGGGTGAAATCGGGCAGGGGCAGGGCGTTGGTCATCGCGTTCCTTGTCGTCGGCCGCCTTGTGGGCGGCGCTTTGCGGAGGCCGCGGCGTTGCGGCATCCGGCATCCATTCTGTCCCGTCGCCGGCCCCTGCGCGAGGGCTGTCCCGGTGGCCGGGGCGCCGGGATCACCCGATCCGCCCGAGAACACGGCTTCCGACGCGCGCGGAACGTGTGACCTCGAGCGGATCGGGTGATCTCACGCGGGGGGAGGGGCGTTCTAGGCTGACGCCTATGACCGACTCCCTTCCCGCCCGCAGCCGTCTCGTCGCCGCCTCGCTCGAGGCCGCCGGGATCACGGGGGAGATCATCGTGCTCCCGGATGCCGCGTCCACGGCGGCCCTCGCCGCCGCCGCCCTGGGGGTCGAGGTGGGGGCCATCGCGAACAGCCTCGTGTTCTGGAGCGACGACGAACCGCTGCTCGTGATGACCAGCGGCGCGCATCGCGTCGACACGGCGGCGCTGGCCGAGCGGCTCGGGCGCGGCGGCATCCGTCGGGCGACCCCCGAGCAGGTGCTCGCCGCGACCGGGCAGCCCATCGGGGGAGTGGCCCCGACCGGTCACCCCGCGCCCCTGACCACGGTGGTCGACGAGGATCTCGCGGCGTTCCCCGAGATCTGGGCCGCGGGAGGCACCCCGCACACGGTGTTCCCGCTCACGTTCGACGAGCTGGTGCGGCTGACCGGCGGGGCGGTCGCGCGGGTCGCCTGAGCGGGAGCGCGAAGCGCGGTCGTCCGGTGGCGGAGGGTGTCGACGTCGCCGGGGGTTTCCGGGGATAGGGGTCGTCGCGACGTGAGGTGTCGGCGTCGCCGGGGCTCAGGGACAGGGGTGTCGTTGCGACGTGAGGTGGCTGAGCCTGTCGGCGTCGCCGGGGCTCAGGGACAGGGGTGTCGTTGCGACGTGAGGTGGCTGAGCTTGTCGGCGTCGCTGGGGGTCCGGGACAGGGGTCGTTGCGACGTGAGGTGGCTGAGCCTGTCGGCGTCGCTGGGGCTCAGGGACGGGGGTCGTTGCGACGTGAGGTGGCTGGGCTTGTCGGTGTCGCCGGGGGTCCGGGGACGGGGGTCGTTGCGACGTGAGGTGGCTGAGCTTGTCGAAGTCACCGGGGCTGTGGGTTCCGGTCCCTTCGACAAGCTCAGGGACCTGGGTTCCGAAGTGAGGGATCTCGGTTGGGTGGGTTGCGGTCCCTTCGACGGGCTCAGGGACCTGGGTTGGGTGGGTTCCGGTCCCTTCGACGGGCTCAGGGACCTCGGGTGGGTGGGGTCCGGTCCTTCGACTGGCTCAGGGACCTCGGGTGGGTGGGGTCCAGTCCCTTCGACAAGCTCAGGGACCTGGTTTGCGGGATCAGGGACCTCGGGGCAGGGACCGGAAGGGCCGGGCGGCGACGTCGGGTCGACGCCGCCCGGCGGGCTCACGCCCCGGGGGCGGGCGTGAGCGCGGTCAGACACACCACCGCGGCGGCAGCCGACCACGCCTGGGGTCGGCAGGCGGCGGGATACGGCGTCGGCACCGACGAGTGGCTGCGCGGATCACCCGCGTGCAGCTCGGGCACGCGGTACTGGAAGCCCTCGGCGGCATCCAGCAGACCGTCGACGACCGCGCGCGCCTCGTCGTGCAGGCCCGCGCGCAGCATGCCGTGCGCGGCGATCGCGGTGTCGTGCACCCACACGCTGCCCCCGTGATACGACAGAGGCCAGTAACCGGCGGCGCCGGTCGACATGGTCCGGATGCCGTAACCACTCGACATGCTCTCGCCCAGCAGCAGCGCGGCCACGTGCGCCTCCTCCTCGGCCGAGAGGATCCCGGTGCCGATCAGGTGCCCGATGTTGCTCGTGAGGGAGTCGACCGGTCGTTTGTCGCGGTCGAGCGCGATCGCCGGATAGCGCCCCTCGGGAGTCTCGACCCAGTACGTCTCGGCGAAGCGCGTCTTGAGGTCGGCCGCCCAGCCGCGCCAGAACGCCGCCTCTCCGGCATCCGCCCCTTCGCCGAACCGCTCCAGCAGGTCGGCGCCGGCGAGGGCGGCCTCGAAGGCGTAGGCCTGCACCTCGCACAGGGCGATGGGGCCGTCGGCGAGGGTGCCGTCGCGCCACTGGATCGAGTCGCCCGAATCCTTCCAGCCCTGGTTCGACAGGCCCGTGCCGAGACGGTCGATGTAGTCGAGGAACCCGTCGCCGTCGCTGTCGCCGTGGTCGCGGATCCAGCCGAGAGCTCTCCGCAGGGCGGGGAGCAACTCGCGCACCTCGTCGTCGGGCATGCCGGCGCGGTGGGCGTCGGCGAGAAGGCACACCCAGAGGGGGGTGGAGTCGACGCTGCCGTAGTACTTCGGCGGCAGGACGATGCCCTCGCCCGGCATCTCGAGGGCCGAGGCCCGCAGCTCGTGCAGGATCTTGCCCGGCTCCTGCGCGGTCTGCGCGTCGTCGTCGTCGCCCTGCAGGTGCGCGAGCACCCGCAGAGTGGATGCCGCGATCTCGCGGTCCAGCGGAAGCGCGAGGCGAGCGGCCCAGATCGAGTCGCGACCGAAGAGGGTGAAGAACCAGGGTGCTCCGGCGGCGAAGAACTCGTCGTCGGGGTGCGCGGGGAGCACGAGCCGGAGGGCGTCGAGGTCGTCGAGGGCGGTCCGCAACCAGCGCGCGAGACGCGGCTCCGGGGCGCCCGCGGCGACGGTCGCGGCGTCCCACCTCGCGGGGGCGGTGGCGGAGTCCACGACGAGGGTGTCGTCGCGCAGCTCGAGCGTCCAGCCCACCTCGGCCTCGCCGAACGGGGAGAGCTCGATCTCCCATTCGGCCTCGATCCCGTCTGCTCCGGATGCCACGCGACCGCCGGGGGCGACGAGGTCGAGGCCCTGGGGGCCGGCATCCACCCGGATCTTCTCTCCATCGATCCGGGTCTGCGCGGGGCGGGCGACGGCATGACCGGATTTCACCTCGTGCAGCTGCGCGAACTCGGCGGAGAGACGCAGCCGCAGCGTGGTGCGGATCGGGTGGTCGACCCGCGAGTGCAGCGTCCACGACTCGCTGACGACGCCGTCGGCCACGCGACGGTCGCGCATCAGCCGCACCTTCGGGTCGGGGGTGGTGTCGTCGACGCCGCGCAGCAGACCGCCGAACACCACGCGCGAGGCGCCGTCGGGCGCGGTCGAGATCCATTCGATCGCGGACTCGTCGCACGAGGTCGTCAGGGCGCGGACGTGCCGCACGTCGCCGTGATAGATGCCGTGCACGGCCGCGGAGCCCATGTCGCCGGTCGTGTCGGACCAGACCTGCGTCGGGGCGCGCAGCGCGATGAGGGCGTCGTTCAACAGCGGTTGCCGGGCGACGGTGTCGACCGCGTCCTCGGCGGCCGAGGTCGTGGGGGCGGTGGTCATTCTTTGACGGCTCCTTCGCTGGCGTTCATGATGCGGCGCTGGAAGATGAAGAACATCACGGCGACGGGGATCGTCATGATGGCCGCGGCCGCGAGTTTGAGGGGGAATTGACTGCCCTGGCTGAGCTGGCCGCTGGCGAGGGAGGCGACGCCCTTGGTGAGGGTGGTCAGTTCGGGCGACTGCGTCGAGATGACGAAGTGGCTCAGCTCGTTCCACGATCCCTGGAACGACAGGATGACGATCGTGATGAGCGCGGGGCGTGCCATCGGCAGCACGACCGACCAGAAGATGCGGAACGTGCTCGCGCCGTCGATGCGCGCCTGCTCCTCGACCGAGGGCGGGATCGACTCGAAGAAGTTCTTCATGATGAACACGCCCGCGGCATCCACGAGGAGCGGGAGGATCATGCCGGCGTAGGAGTCGTAGATGCCGAGCTGGTTGATGACGAGGAACTTCGGGATCAGCAGCACGACCGTGGGCACCGCCATGACCGCGACGAGCGCCGCGAAGATGACCCCGCGCCCGCGGAAGTTCAGCCGCGCCAGGGCATAGCCGGCGAGCGAGGCGAAGAAGACGCGACCCACCGTGACGAACACCGTCACGACCGCCGAGTTGGCGAACCAGACGGGGAAGTCCGAGTTCAGGAAGAGCCTTTCGTACGCCGCCAGCGACAGGGGCTGCGGCACGAGCGAGATCGGGTCGGCCGCGGCGGCGGCATCCGTCTTGAACGACGTCGCCACCTGCACGAGGAAGGGGTAGATGTAGATCAGCGCGAGAACGATCAGAAGCGCGTAGAGACCGATCTGCCAGCCCAGCGCCTTTCGCGACATACGGTGCTTCGTCGGCTTCTCGGGGCCGGCGAATCGCTGCTCGGCGAGCACCGTGGTCTGCGGGGATGCCGTGGCGGTCATCGCGTGCCTCCCTTCGGGGTGCGCGTGTGTCGTTCGTCGACGACGGCCGACCCGCGCACCTCGTACTGACGGATGCGGCGGCGCGAGACCGGGCGGTCGCGCAGCACGAAGCGCTGCAGGATCGTCAGGGCGACGATGATGACGAACAGCACGAAGGCGATCGCGGCACCCTGGCCCCACTGCTGCGACAGGAACGCCGAGGAGTAGCTGAGGTACGCCGGGGTGAGCGTCGTCTTGCCGGGCCCACCCTGCGTGCCGGTGTAGATCTGGTCGAACACCTGCCAGGTGCCGATGAGGCCGAGGGTGAGCACCGTGAACAGCACGGGCTTGAGCTGCGGCAGGGTCACGCGCCAGAAGCGCTGCCAGCCGTTCGCGCCGTCCATCATCGCGGCCTCCTGCACATCGCTGCCGATGTTCTGCAGGCCCGCGATGAACAGCAGCATGAACGTGCCTGAGGTGGTGAACACGGCCATGAGGATGAACGCCGACATGGCGACCGAGGGCCCGGCGAGCCAGTCCCACCACGAGACGCCGAGCAGGGTGTTGCCGGTGAGGAAGGCCGGTCCGCTCGTGATGCCGACGGCAGCGAGCAGATTGTGCACAACACCGGACGGGTCGCTGAACCAGTTCGGGCCGTTGACGCCGAACCACGACAGCACCTCGTTGACGGCACCGGATGCCGAGAAGAGGAAGAGCCACAGCACGGTGATCGCCACCGAGCTCGTGACCGAGGGGAAATAGAAGGCGGTGCGGAACAGTCCGCGGCCGCGCAGGATCGCGCGGTTGACGAGAACGGCGAGGAACAGCGACAGCGCCGTCTGCAGCGGCACGACGAGCAAGACGTACCAGGCGTTGTTGCGCAGAGCCGTGCCGAAGTCGCGCTCGGCGAGACCACCGCCGGAGGTGACGGCGGCGTAGTTGTCGAGACCGACGAAGGCGACGTTCGACGAGAAGGGGCTTCCGCGCCCGGTCCAGTCGGAGAAGCTCACCCACAGCGCCATCAGCACGGGGACGAGCAGGAACACGCCCAGGATGACCAGCACGGGGGCGGTGAAGAGCCAGCCGGCGGCGGCCTCGCCGCGCCGGATCCCCGTGGAGGGGGACCCGGCGCGGCGGGGCGCTGAGGTGAGAGCGCTCATGGCTACTTGGTGATGGCCTCGAGGTTGGACTGCGCCGTCTTCAGCAGCGCCTGCGGGTCGCCGGTCTTCAGCGACTCGAGCTGAGCGTTGAAGTCGGTGATGACGTCGGCGGCGCCCGCCATGTTCGGCGGGAACTGCGCGTACTCGGCGCCGGAGAGGAACGCCGTGAGGTCGGGGTTCGCGCTGCTCCACGCGTCGGAGGCCGACTGGATCGACGGCATCGGGCCGAAGGCCTTCGAGAACGCCAGCTGCTGGTCGGTGCTCGTCAGGAACTCCACGAGCGAGCGGGCCTGCTCCTGGTTGCCGCTGTCGGCGGCCATGCCCCAGCAGTTCGTGAACTGCAGGGTGCCCTTGCCGCCGGGGCCTGCGGGGAGCTCGGCGACTTTGTACGTCACGCTCGGGTAGTCGGCCGACATCGCGCCGGTGATCCAGTTGCCCTCGATGGTCATCGCGGCCTTCTGGGTGCCGAACGCCTCGCCGCCCCAACCCGCGCCCACATCGGACGCGAAGGCGAAGGTGCCGTCGTTCAGGTGGGTCTTGACGTAGTTCAGTGCCTCGACGTTGGCCGAGCTGTCGGCTGTGGCCGTGCCGTCGGTGACGAGCCCGCCGCCGGCCTCGGCCATGAAGGCACCCACGCGCTGGTACTCGGCGCCGAATGCGAGACCGACGCGTCCGTCGGTCGTGAGCTTCTGAGCGACGGATGCCAGCTGGTCCCAGGTCGTGGGGACATCGGCGTCCGTCAGCCCTGCCGCCGACCACAGGTCGGTGTTGATGATGAGGGCCAGGGTCGAGAAGTCCTTGGGTGCGCAGAAGAACTTCCCGTCGACGGTGAAGTTGTCGACGAGCGAGGGGTAGAAGTCGTCCTTGTTCGCGAGGTCGTCGCCGTAGGCGGCGATCGAGCCGTTCGCGGCGTAGCCGGCGAGGGCCTCGGGTGCGAGGTAGAACAGGTCCGGCGGCGACCCGGCGGCGAAGCCCTGCGACAGCTGCTGGGGGAGGTCGTTGGCGACCTGGACCTCGGCCGGGACGCCGGACTGCTCGCTCCACGCGGCGACCGCGTCGGTGACGGCCTTCGTCTCGGCGTCGCCCGAGGAGCCGATGAGGATGCTGAGCTTCCCGCTGCCGGAGGCCTGGCCTTCGCCGGGGGCGTCATTGAATCCGGAGCCGCACGCCGTGAGCGTGAGGGCTCCGGTCGCGAGAAGGGCGCCGGCGGCGAGCCAGGTGCGGGGCGTGTGCCGTGTCATTGTCTCTCTCCTTCGATGAGGCATGCGACCCCTCCGCGGTGCTCGGAGGGCCGTACTTTTGAACGTTCAAATGACGGTCCGACAAAGGTACGGAGCGGCGGGCCGCGCTGTCAAGACCTTGCCCGGCGTCCTAGGCTGACGGTCTGGCCGCGGCACGCCCGACGATCACGCCGCGCACAGGGGGAGGGGACACCGGATGAAAGCGCCCACCGTCGACGACGTCGCGCGCATCGCCGGGGTCTCGCGGCAGACCGTCTCGAACGTCGTCAACACCCCCGACATCGTCCGCGAGGCCACGCGCCTGCGCGTCGAGGCGGCGATCGCCGAGCTCGGCTACCGCCCGCACGCCGCCGCCCGACGGCTGCGCACCCGCCGCAGCTCCACCATCGGCATCCATCTCGATCCCTACGCCGGCGGCATCTCGGGCGTCGTCCTCGATCGCTTCGTCCACGCCCTGACCGAACGCGCGGGGGAGCGGGACATGCGCGTGCTGCTGTACGCGGCACGGACGCCCGAAGAAGAGATCTTGCGACTCGGCGACCTGCTCGAGGGGGGAGAGGTGGATGCCGTCGTCGTCACCGGAACCTTCCACGGCGACCCGCGCACCGGCTGGCTCATGGACCGCGCCCTGCCCTTCGTGTCGTTCGGGCGGCCCTGGGGGGAGGACGACGTCGAGGCGCCCGCGCACCTGTGGGTCGACGTCGACGGGGCGGCGGGAACGCGAGCGGCGACCACCCACCTGCTCGGCCGCGGCGACTCGCATATCGCGTTCCTCGGGTGGCCGAGCGGATCCGGCACCGGAGACGAGCGCGAGCGCGGGTGGCGCGAGAGCCCGGTGTCGGGACCCCGGTGGGTCGTCGAGGAGAACGTCTCCGCCGCGCGCGACGTGGTGGCCGCGGGCCTCGCCGCCGACCCGCACGTCACCGGGATCGTCTGCGCGAGCGACTCCCTGGCGATCGGCGCGCACCTCGCCGTGACGCTGGCGGGACGCACCGACATCGCCGTGATCGGCTTCGACAACACGCCCGCGGTCGAAGCCCTCGGGCTGTCGAGCGTCGAGCAGTTGCCCGAGAAAGTGGCATCCGGAGCCCTCGACCTGCTGATGGGCGAGAACGGCACGGTCGTGACGCCGCGCGCCGCGACCGCCGGGACCGCGCACGTCCTCGTGGAGCCGCGGCTGGTGGTGCGCTGACGCCCGGGGCGGGCCGCGGCGGGTGAGGCGGGCCGGAACGGGGTAGGCGGGCTGGAACGGGGCGCCGGACGTGCAGCGGGGTGGTCGGTGGACGCCCCGGTGCACGCAACGCGCCCCGGCTCGAACCTCGCCCGGCAGGGACCACGCGCCGGTGCACGGACCGCGCTCAGACGTGCCGGCCGATGCGGCGGGCGAGTTCGGCGGCGGTCCCGGATGCCGCGGACGCCAACGCCGTGACGTCACGCTCGGGGCCGTCGGCGGGCCAGGTGATCGCGACGGCCGCGGCGGGCCACCCGGCGTGATCGAGCACCGCGGCGGCCACCGATCGGAAGCCGGGCGTGACCTCGCCGTTCTCGCTCGCGTGACCCTCGGCCCGCACGAGCCGCAGCACCTCGCGCAGCTCGCGCGGGCTCGCGGGGCCGAGAGCGTGCCGCTGCGTGAGGGCGGTGGCATCCGGGAACAGCGCCCGCACCTGCTCGCGGGGGAGCGCGGCGAGCATCGCCCGGCCCGTCGCGGTGAGGTGCGCGGGAAGGCGCACGCCCACATCGGTGACCAGCGCGGGACGGCGCGGGGCGCGCTCTTCGACGATGTACAGCACGTCGCGCCCGGCCAGCACGGCGAGGTGCGCGCTCTCGCCGACGCGGTCCGACAGCCCCGCCAGCAGGGGTCGACCGAGCCGGGCGAGCGGCTGCTGTCGCGCGTATCCGCCGCCGAGTTCGAAGGCCGCCGTCCCGAGCCCCCAGCGCCGGTCGCCGGGGAGGTGGACGACGTATCCGTGCTGCTCGAGGGTCGCGAGCAGGTGGTAGACGCTCGAACGGGGGATGTCGAGGGTCGACGAGATCGACTGCGCGGCCACCGGACCGGGCTGGCGCGCGAGGAAGGAGAGGATCCGCAGCGTCTGGTCGGCGGCGGGCACCTGCGGGCGCGGAATGTCTGGCATGACAGACACAGGATGCCAGAACCTCGTCGTCGCGCGACAGTCCGCGCGATGGAATCGGCGTATGAATGCGAGCGTCACCGTCGGAGCGAATCCCCTCACCCCCCAGGAGGCGGTTTCCGTCGCCCGCCACGGCGCGCGAGTGGACGTGGACGCCGACGCGCTGCAGCGCGTCGCCGACACCCGCTCGCTCATCGAGGGACTGGCCGACGATCCGCAGCCGCACTACGGCATCTCGACCGGGTTCGGCGCTCTCGCGACGACCTTCATCGCCGAGGACCGCCGGGCTCAGCTGCAGGCGAGCCTCATCCGCTCGCACGCCGCGGGGACCGGCGCCGAGGTGGAGCGCGAGGTGATCCGCGCTCTCATGCTGCTGCGCCTGCAGACCCTCGCCACCGGACGCACCGGCGTCCGCCCCCTCGTCGTCGAGACCTACGCGGCCCTGCTGAACGCCGGGATCACCCCGGTCGTGCGCGAGTACGGCTCGCTCGGCTGCTCGGGCGACCTGGCGCCGCTGTCGCACGTGGCCCTCGCCGTCATGGGCGAGGGGGAGGTGCGCGATGCCGCCGGGGAGCTGCGACCCGCCGCCGAGGCCCTCGCCGCCGCGGGGATCGAGCCGGTCGCCCTCCGCGAGAAGGAGGGTCTCGCGCTCATCAACGGCACCGACGGCATGCTCGGCATGCTGCTGCTGGCCCTGCACGACCTCGAGATGCTGCTCACCACGGCCGATGTCTCGGCGGCGATCTCGATCGAGTCGCAGCTGGGGACGGATGCCGTGTTCGCGGCCGACCTCATGGCGCTGCGTCCGCAGCTCGGTCAGGCCGACTCGGCCGCCAACCTCCGCTCCTTCCTCGCCGGGTCGCCGATCGTGGCGAGCCACCGCGGCCCCGAGTGCACGCGCGTGCAGGACGCCTACTCGCTGCGCTGCACCCCGCAGGTGCACGGGGCCGCGCGCGACACGATGACCCACGCGGCGCAGATCGCCGAGCGCGAGCTGGCATCCGCCGTCGACAACCCCGTCGTCACGGTCGACGGGCGCGTCGAGTCGAACGGCAACTTCCACGGCGCCCCGGTGGCGTACGTGCTCGACTTCCTCGCCATCGCGGTCGCCGACATCGCCTCGATGTCGGAGCGCCGCACCGATCGGGCGCTCGACGTCGCGCGCAGCAACGGGCTGCCGCCGTTCCTCGCCGACGAGGTGGGGGTCGACTCGGGCCTGATGATCGCGCAGTACGCCGCCGCCGGAATCGTGTCGGAGCTCAAGCGCCTCGCCGCCCCCGCCTCGGTCGACTCGATCCCCTCGAGCGCCATGCAGGAGGACCACGTCTCGATGGGATGGGCCGGTGCCCGCAAGCTGCGCCGCGCGATCGACGGTCTCGCCCGTGTGCTGGCGATCGAGGTGCTGACCGGATGCCGCGCCCTCGACCTGCGCGCCCCGCTCGAGCCCGCGGCGGCCACCGGAGCCGTCCGCGACCTGGTGCGCACGCGCGTGCAGGGCCCCGGGCCCGACCGATTCGTGTCGCCCGAGATCGAGGCGGTGACCGAGCTCGTCGCCTCGGGAGCCGTGGCCCGCGCCGCTCTCGCGCACACCCAGCCCACCCCCGCCCGAACCGTCACCGCGTAGCCGACCCGCGCACCCCACCCCGCTTCGATCGAAGGAGATCACGCCATGACCGACACGCTGAACCCGCCGCAGACCGCGCCCGCCGGCCCGGCATCCGTCATCCGCGCACCGCGCGGCAACACGCGCACCGCGAAGAGCTGGGGCGCCGAGGCTGCCAAGCGCATGCTCATGAACAACCTCGACCCCGAGGTCGCGGAGCGTCCCGACGACCTCGTCGTCTACGGCGGCACCGGGAAGGCGGCGCGGTCGTGGGCGGCGTACGACGCGATCGTGCGGACGCTCGACGAGCTCGAACCCGACGAGACGCTGCTCGTGCAGTCCGGCAAGCCGGTCGGTGTGTTCCGCACTCACGAGTGGGCGCCGCGCGTGCTCATCGCCAACTCGAACCTCGTGGGCGACTGGGCGACCTGGCCGGAGTTCCGCCGCCTCGAGGAGCTCGGGCTCACGATGTACGGGCAGATGACGGCCGGGTCGTGGATCTACATCGGCACGCAGGGCATCCTCCAGGGCACGTACGAGACCTTCGCCGCGGTCGCCCGCGCGCTCGACCGAACCTCGCTCGCCGGCACCCTGACCCTCACCGCCGGCTGCGGCGGCATGGGCGGGGCGCAGCCGCTCGCGGTCACGATGAACGGGGGAGCGGTGCTCATCGTCGACGTCGACCGCACGCGCCTCGACCGCCGTGTCGCCCACGGCTACCTCGACGAGGTCGCCGCCGACCTCGAGTCCGCGATCGAGCGGGTGAGCGCCGCACGCGAGGCGGGTGAGGCGCTGTCGGTGGGCGTCGAGGGCAACGCAGCCGAGATCTTTCCGGAGCTGCTCGCCCGTGGCATCCGCATCGACATCGTCACCGATCAGACGAGCGCGCACGATCCGCTGTCGTACCTCCCGATCGGGACCTCGGTCGAGGACTGGCGCGCCGAGGCCGCGCGCGACCCCGAGGACTTCACCCGTCGCTCCCGCGAGAGCATGGCGGCGCACGTCGCGGCGATGGTCGGATTCCAGGATGCCGGAGCGGCGGTGTTCGACTACGGCAACTCGATCCGCCGCGAGGCGGAGCTCGGCGGGTACGACCGCGCCTTCGCGTTCCCGGGGTTCGTGCCGGCCTACATCCGTCCGTTGTTCGCCGAGGGCAAGGGACCGTTCCGCTGGGTCGCGCTGTCCGGCGACCCCGAGGACATCGCCAAGACCGACCGCGCCGTGGCCGAGCTGTTCCCCGAGGACGCGGCCCTGCACCGCTGGCTCGACAAGGCGGGGACGCAGGTGCATTTCGAGGGACTGCCCGCGCGCATCTGCTGGCTCGGCTACCAGGAGCGCCACCTCGCGGGCCTGAAGTTCAACGAGATGGTCGCCTCCGGGGAGCTCTCGGGGCCGATCGTGATCGGGCGCGACCACCTCGATGCGGGCTCGGTCGCCTCGCCGTACCGCGAGACCGAGGCCATGGCCGACGGCTCCGACGCGATCGCGGACTGGCCGCTGCTGAACGCGCTGCTGAACACCGCGAGCGGAGCGTCGTGGGTCTCGATCCACCACGGCGGCGGCGTCGGGATCGGCCGCAGCATCCACGCCGGGCAGGTGTGCGTCGCCGACGGCACGGAGCTCGCCGCCGAGAAGCTCGCGCGCGTGCTCGTCAACGACCCCGGCACGGGCGTGATGCGGCACGTGGATGCCGGCTACGACCGCGCCCGCGAGGTCGCGGCCGAGCGCGGACTGACGGTGCCGATGTGGTGAGCGGTGTCGGGCGGCCCGGTGCCCGTCCGGTGAGCGTTCCGGACGGGTTCCTTCTGACGAACATCGGCGAACTGACGACGAACGTCGCCGTCGACGGTGATCGGTGCGGAACGCTCCGCGACGCAGCGGTGCTCGTCGAGGGCGGGCGCGTGGTGTGGACCGGACCTGCGGCCCGGGTTCCGGATGCCGCCCGCCCCGGCTCCGCGGAGTCCGCAGCCGCGCGCGGCGGCGCGCCGGCGGTCGAGGTGATCGACGCCGGCGGCCGGGCGGTGGTTCCGGGGTTCGTCGACAGTCACACCCACCTCGTCTTCGGCGGCGACCGCGCCGAGGAGTTCGCGGCGCGCATGGCCGGGGAACCGTACGCCGCGGGGGGCATCCGCACGACCGTCGGTGCCACGCGAGCCGCGACCGACGACGAGCTGCGCGCACGCCTCGGGGGCTTCGTCGCGGAAGCCCGCGCCCAGGGGACGACGACGCTCGAGATCAAAACGGGCTACGGTCTCGACGTCGAGACCGAGACACGGCTCGCGCGGCTCGCGGCGGAGGTCACCGACGAGGTCACCTTCCTCGGAGCGCACGTCGTCCCGCCCGAGTTCGCCGACCGCGCCGACGACTACGTCGACCTCGTCGCCGGCGACATGCTGGCCGCGGTCGGCCCGCACGCCCGGTGGGTCGACGCGTTCTGCGAGACCGGGGCCTTCTCGCCCGCGCAGAGTCGGCGCGTGCTCGAGGCGGGCCGTGCGGCGGGGCTCGGCATCCGGATGCACGGCAACCAGCTCGGGTACGGCGAGGGGGTCGCCCTCGCCGTGGCGTTGGGAGCGGCCGCCGTCGATCACTGCACCTACCTGAGCGACGACGACGTCGTCGCGCTCGCCGGATCCGACACCGTGGCGACGCTGCTGCCGGGCGTGGAGTTCTCGACGCGGCAGCCGTACCCCGACGCGCGTCGCCTCCTCGATGCCGGGGTGACCGTCGCCCTCGCGAGCGACTGCAACCCCGGGTCGAGCTTCACCACCTCGATGCCGCTGATGATCGCTCTCGCCGTGCGCGAGATGGGAATGACCCCCGCCGAGGCGCTGTGGGCGGCGACCGCCGGGGGAGCCCGGGCGCTGCGACGCGACGACGTCGGGGCGATCGCTCCCGGCGCGCGCGCCGACCTCGTGCTGCTCGACGCCCCCACGCGGGTGCACCTGGCCTATCGGCCGGGCGTCCCGCTCGTGCGGCGGGTGTGGAAGGACGGCGTCGAGGCCTGATGACGCCGACGAGACCCGCGCGGCGTCAGGGCGTGAACAGCTCGAACTCGTCGGGCGGGGCGGCATCCACGTCGTCCCACGTACCCTCGTGCCACGTGAACACCGCCACGGCGCAGGTCACCATGCGCTCGTCGCGGTCGGCGAGGCGCGAGACCAGCGCGCTCATCCCGGGGTCGTGGGCGACGATCATGACCTCGTCCGACCCGGCTGCGCGTGCCGCCTGGAGCAGAGCGTCGGGCGCGGCGAGGTAGAGGTCGGCGTTCTCGGCCACGTCGACGTCGAAGGCGCGTGCGAAGGCCTCGGCCGTCTCCCGGGCGCGGACGGCGCTGCTCGAGAGCAGTACCTCGGGCCGCACCCCCGCGCGCAGCAGCGTGCGGGCCATCGCGGGGGCGTCGTGCCGGCCGCGGTCGTTGAGCGGCCGGTCGTGGTCGTCGAGCCCCTCGTCGGCCCAGTCCGACTTCGCGTGGCGTGCGAGCACGAGTTGGATCATCGTCTTTCCCCCATTCCTGCCAGGAGCTCCAGGACGCACAGCGCGGCCAGACGCACGGTGCGGGCGTCATCGGTGTCGGCGGTGGCGTCGACCTCGACGATGTCGGCGCTGACGACACCGGGGTCTCTCGCGAGACCGCGCACGAGCGCACGCAGCTCCCAGGCCGCGAGGCCGCCGGGAACGCTCGCCGGGCACCCGGGGGCGACGGCGCGGTCGCACACGTCGACGTCGACGTCGACGTGGATGCCCCCGGGGACGCCGTCCGTGTCGGTGGCGGGGCCGCCCCGGCCGCCCGCGATACGGAGGGCTTCGGCGACGACCGCGTCGATGCCCCGGCGCCGGACCTCGTCGAGCGTGATGACGGTGATCCCGGCGTCGGCGGCGCGGCGGGCGTACGCGGCGGAGTTGGCGAAGTCGGCGATGCCGATCTGCACGATCCGCCGCGGGTCGAGACCGTCGGCGATGAGGCGTCGCACCGGCGAGCCGTTGGACTCTCCGTCGCGAAGGTCGAAGTGCGCGTCGAGGGTGATGAGCCCGCGCGCCCCGCGGCCCTGCGCCACCGCGTAGGTCGCGGAGTTGTCGCCACCGAGCGCGATCACCAGGCGAGCGCTGTCGAGCTCGCGGACCGCCGCCCGCACGCGCTCCTCGCCGTCGCGGCCGTCGGGCTCGGCGACGTCGCCGGCGTCGGCGATGCGCAGCGTCTCGTTCAGGTCGACCGCGGGCGGGCCGATGAGCGTGGGGGAGTACCGCCGCAGCGCCTCGCGGACGGCGGCGGGGGTCTCACCGGCACCCGTGGGCGACAACGACGTGCGCCAGGCGGGGACGCCGAGGAGCACGGCATCCCATCCGGCGTCGTCGCCGCCGGGATGCGGCGTCGGCCAGTCGCCGGCGCGCGGCCAGAGGGGATCGACGGACAGGGCGCTCATGCGGCCACGTACGCCCAGGCATGGCGACCGCTCGCCAGCACCACTGACGCGCGGCGGTACAGCGACACCTCGTACTCGTCGGCGGCGTCGAGCTCGTCGGCGGTCAGCAGCAGGACCTTCCCGAAGACCCGGTCGAGCGGATCGTCGGTGCGGCGGAGGACGGGGTGCGCGTCTGCGCTCGAGGGTTGTCCGAGGCCGTCGTCGCCGCCGTCGGTCCACTCGAGGCGGTAGCCGGGGAGGGCGTCGTCGATGCCCGCGACGCGGCGGCCGAACATGTCGAGCTGCATGTCGGGCCGCTGCAGTCGCCCGTAGGTGAAGAGGGACTCCGCCGTCCCCGAAGCGTCGCTCACGTCGCCCACGCTACCCACCGCGCCACGGGCCGGGGAGACGCCACGCGAAGGACGCTGCCCGGTTTCGACGACGGCGCTCACGAGCCCCACGTGAGGTGGGCGACCGTGAAGATCACCAGCCCGGCCAGAGCACCCACGATCGTGCCGTTCAAGCGGATGTACTGCAGGTCGCGGCCGACCATGAGCTCGATCTTCTCGGTGGTCTCGTCGGCATCCCAGCGTTCGACCGTGTCGGTGATGATCGACGCGATGTCGTGCCGATAGCGGCCGACGACGAAGACCGCCGCGTCGGTGACCCAGCCGTCGACCCGCTTCTGCAGCGTCTCGTCGCGCTGCAGGCGCACGCCGACCTCGGCCAGGGCCTGCGATGCCCGCCGGCGCAGCGCGCTGTCGGGATCGGCGAGCGAGCGCAGCAGACCGGACTTCGCGGTGTTCCATGCATCGGCCGCGAGCTGACGCACCCGTGGGCTGTCGAAGATCGCGGCCTTGGCCTCTTCGAGGCGCACCATGGTGGCGGGATCGTGCTGCAGGTTGTCGGCGAGGCGGGCGAGGTAGCCGTCGATGGCCCCGCGCGCCTGATGGCGCGGGTCGGCGCGGACGGCGTCGATGAACTGCACGGCCTCGCGATAGACGGTGTCGTCGACCAGCCGCGCCGCCACCCCCGGCACCCAGGCCGGGAGCCGTCGCGAGACGAGCCCCTGGAACGTCTCGCGGTTGTTGACCAGCCAGACGGCGATGTTGTCGAAGGCGAGGTCGACGGCACCGTGGTGGGCGCCGGTCTCGATCACCCGCCCGAGCCACCCGCCGATCGACGGGCCCCAATCGGGGGAGAGCAGGTGCTCGCGCGCCAGGTCTTCGATGAGGCCCTGCACGTCGTCGTCGTCGAGCGCCGTGAGGATGCTCGAGGCGAGGGTCGCGCCCTCGGCGGCCACGCGGTCGGCGTGCGCGGGCTCGGCCAGCCATGCGCCGGCGCGCGACGAGAGGGGCGTCGACTCGAGCTTCGTGCGGACGACGTCGCCCTCGAGGAAGTTCGTCTCGACGAACTCGCCCAGCTGGCGGCCGATCTCGTCTTTGCGGCGCGGGATGATCGCCGTGTGCGGGATGGGCAGGCCCAGGGGATGCCGGAACAGCGCCGTCACCGCGAACCAGTCGGCCAGGGCGCCCACCATGCCGCCCTCCGCGGCGGCGCGCACGTACTGCAGCCACTCGACCTCGCGCTGCAGGGGGAACGAGACGGCGAAGATCAGCGCCATACCCAGCAGCGCCCCGAGCGCGACGCCCTTCATGATGCGCAGCGCCCGGCGGCGCTCCTGGTCGGCGGGGCTGAGCGCGACGGTGGGTGTGCGCGCCATCAGCCGGTCACCGGTCCGAGCCAGGTCGCCGCGGCGGTGGAGTGCGCGGACTCGGCGTCGGAAGGATGGAACATGCCGGCCAGGACGTCGCGGTAGAGCCTGCTCAGCTCGTTCTGCGTGAAGTAGGCCGCGCCGCCCCCGACGAGGACGGCGTCGTCGACCACCGCTTTCGCCATGACGACGGCGCGGTGTTTGACCCCGGCGAGGAGCGAGAACCAGCGGCCGCCGTGGTCGACCAGCGCGTCGACGTCGTGCGCGAGCGAGGCCAGCTGCGCAGGCAGGGCATCGTAGGCGAGGGCCATGTCGGCGACGCGCCAGCGGATGTCGGGGTCGTTCGCGTACGTGGTGCCCGACTTCTTCGAGCGGCGCGAGGTCGCGGCCGCGACGGCCAGGTCGAGCGCGCGACGCGCGATGCCGGTGTACACCGACGCCAGCAGGATCTCGAACACCGCGAAGATGCCGAACACCAGGGGGTCGGGCTGCGGCCCCGGGGGCAGTCTCCGGACCACGCGGTGGGCGGGGGCGTGCGCTCCGCGCAGCTCGGTCGTGCGGCTCTGCGTGCCGCGCATGCCCAGGGTGTCCCAGTCGTCGCGCGTGATGACCGCGTCGCTGCGATCGAGGAACGCGAACACCATCTGCGGGGCGTCGGGTGAGCTGGTGTCGAGACCGTGCACCCCGAGGTGGTGCCACACCGGCGACAGCGAGGTGAAGATCTTCGTGCCCGTGAACGTGTAGCCGCCCGCGCCGTCGGGCTCGGCCGCGGTGTCGCTGCCGAACAGCACGAGGTCGTTGCCGGCCTCGCTGATGCCGAACGCGAACACCTCGCCCGCCGCCGCTCCCTTCTGCACGAACGCGAGGTCGTCGATGCCCCGGTCGCTCAGCACCTTGGCTACGCCCGTCCACACCAGGTGCATGTTGACCGCGAGCGCCGTCGCCGGAGCCGCGCCCGCCAGCCGCTGCTGCAGGACCGACGCCTCGGCGAGGCTCAGCCCCCCACCGCCGCGCTCGGCCGGAACCAGGATGCCGAGGTACCCCGCGGCGCGGAGCTCGTCGAGGTCGTCGTGCGGGAACGTGTTCTCGCGGTCGTGCACGACGGCTCGTTCGCGGATGCGCGCGAGGAGGTCGTCGGGCAGATACCGAGCCGGATCGAACGGGGTCATGGCATCCATTCTGCTCGTGACCGCCGACATCGCGGTCGGGGGTGACAAGAGCCCGCGCGACCCGGACTCTCCGCGTCCGCCTCCCGCGCACCGCCCCCAGAATGGATGCCATGATCTCCACCGAGTTGGCCCTGGCGCTGCGCGAAGCGGGACTGGTGTGGCATCCGCGCTCCGGCGATCGATTCCAGCTCGACGAGCCCGAGTTCGAGGCCGACGTCTTCACGGTCAGCGAGATGACCGTCGAACCGCGCGACTATCCGTCGGGGCGGATCCTCGCGTTCAACGGCACGACGGAGTGGGCCCTGGACTCCGTCGCCACCGAGGACGCGCTGTGGCTGCCCTCGGAGTCGCAGTTGCGCGAGCTGCTGCGCTCGACGTTCCGGTCGCTGCGCCGCCTGTCGGACACCTACGAGGTCGAGATCTCGGTGGGAGGCGCGGTGCTGGTCTTCGATCACCCCGCGCCGGCCGACGCGTACGCGCTCGCCGTGCTGGAGCTGCTGCGCCGCACGCACTGACGGCGACGCGGGTTTCTGCCGCGAGCAGCCGGTGAAGCGGGCCGGGCGCTTCGAGTTGACGGCAGCGCGGGCTTCCGTCGCGCGTGGACCGGTGCGGGCGCGCGCCGGGTGGGGCTCAGGTGATCGTCGGGACCGGTTCGGTGTCGGGGATGGGGCTCGCGTCGCCGTGACGGAGGTCGGGGAAGCCGCGCACGAACACCGCCGACACGACGAAGCCCGCGGCGGCGAAACCGGCGGCCGCGACATAGGCGCCGGTGGGGCCGGCACCGTCGACGAGGAAGCCCGCGACGGCCGAGCCCGCGGCCGCGCCGATGAGCTGCCCGGTGCCGATCCAGCCGTAGGCCTCGGCCGTCTCGCTGAAGCGGACGCTGGCCGAGGTCATCGCGAACATCACGGCGAGGGCCGGGGCGATGCCCGCGCCGGCGACGAGCAGCGTCGCTCCCAGCCACCACGCGTTGAGCGAGACGATCGTGAGCGACAGCCCGAGCGCGACGATCGCGAAGCGGCGGGCCATCGCCCACGGGCCGATCGGGATGTGCCCGAACGAGAGTCCGCCCGCGAGGCTGCCGACGGCGAACACGGCCAGGACCAGGCCCGCCTCGAGGCCGCCGTGGTCGAAGGTGGCGACGACGCCCGCCTCGACCGCGGCGCAGGCGCCGATGAGCAGGAACCCCGTCGCCGTGGCGAGGATGACGGGCGGTTTGGTCAGGACGCGTCCGAGACCGCGGCGGCTGCGCGGAATGCGCACACGGCCGACCTCGGGGCTGAGGATGAACCACGCGCCGCCGCCGAGGAGGATGACGACCACCACGAGCAGGCCGGGGACGGTGCCCACCTGGGTGGCCACGAGCGTGATGAGCACGGGCGCGAGCACCCAGATGATCTCCTGCAGTGAGGCGTCGAGCGAATAGAGCGGGGTCAGCTGCTTCGAGGGCACCATCTTGGGATAGATGGTGCGCACGGCGGACTGCACGGGCGGGGTGGACAGGCCCGCGATGAGCCCGAGCACCATGTAGAGGGGGAGGGGCATCTCGATCAGCGCCAGGGTCGCGATCGCCGCCGCGCACACGAGGAGGGTGACCGTGAGCACGCGCCGCATGCCCCAGATGCCCATCCACCGGCTCGTCACCGGACCGGCGACGGCCTGACCGATGCTCGTCGCGGCGAGCACGAGACCCGCCGCACCGTAGGAGCCGGTGACGTGTTCGATGTGCAGGAGCACGGCGAGGCTCGTCATGCCGTTGGGGAAGCGCGCCGTCAACTGCGCGGCGATGATGCGCCCCACGCCCGGGGTTCTGAGGAGTACGCGGTAGCCGGCCACCGCACAACGCTACAGCGCCCCTCGGACATCCGCCGAGGGGGGGCGGAGGAGAGGATGCCGCGACACGCCGCGACACGCCGGTCGCCGTTTTCCCCCGCCTGTGCGATGTCGGAACCCCCGTCTAGCGTCCGATCTGTGGACAGACATCGGTGGTCGCCGCGAGAACCGCGGAATCGCGCCTGTCGACAGCGACTCGGACGGGGGCGGATCTGTGGATGAAAGCGTGGACAACCTGTGTTGTACATGGGGAGAGACGGTGGAAAATCACACGGATGTAACTACTACCCCTTGTGGTGCCTTCCGATGTCCGTCCCCATATGTAGTATTGAGGTCCCGGCGAGCCCTGCCCGCCCGGACGAAGATTTTCCAGGGGAGAGAGAGAACGACATGGCGATCACGGTCTACACCAAGCCGTCCTGCGTCCAGTGCACCGCGACCTACCGCGCACTCGACTCGAAGGGCATCGAGTACAACGTGCTCGACCTGTCCGAAGACCCGTCGGCGCTCGAGCAGGTCAAGTCGCTCGGGTACCTTCAGGCCCCCGTCGTCATCACCGACGAGGACCACTGGTCGGGCTTCCGTCCCGACAAGATCGACGAGCTCGCTTCGCGTCTCGCCTGAGCGGGCGACACGCACTCGGACTCTCGTCATGAGCGCTGTCATGTCGGCGACCGAGACTCCGCTGCTGGTCTACTTCTCGAGCGTGTCGGGCAACACCGCGCGTTTCATCGAGAAGCTCGGCAAACGGGCCGTGCGCATTCCGCTCCGGCCGACCGACCCGCCCCTCCACGTCGACGAACCCTTCGTGCTGGTCACCCCCACCTACGGCGGGGGTGCCGGCCGGGGCGTCGAGAAGGGGGCGGTCCCCAAGCAGGTCATCCGCTTCCTCAACGAGGAGCGGAACCGGCGCAACATCCGCGGGGTCATCTCCGCGGGGAACACGAACTTCGGCGATGCGTTCTGCCTCGCCGGCGACATCGTCGCGCGCAAGTGCGCGGTGCCGCACCTGTACCGCTTAGAAGTTTTCGGCACGCCTGACGACGTCGAGCGCGTCACCGAGGGATTGGAACGATGGTGGAAGTTGGGTTGACCGACGTGGACGTGAAGACCGAAGCGCGATTCGAGGGCATGGACTACCACGCCCTCAACGCGATGCTGAACCTGTACGACGCCAACGGCAAGATCCAGTTCGACGCCGACAAGCGGGCCGCGCGGGAGTACTTCCTGCAGCACGTCAACCAGAACACCGTGTTCTTCCACTCGCTCAAGGAGCGCCTCGACTACCTCGTCGAGAAGGAGTACTACGAGCCCACCGTGCTCGCGAAGTACTCGATGGAGTTCATCCAGGAGCTCAACGACCGCGCGTACGGTGCGAAGTTCCGCTTCGAGACCTTCCTCGGCGCGTTCAAGTACTACACCAGCTACACGCTGAAGACCTTCGACGGGAAGCGCTACCTCGAGCGCTTCGAGGACCGTGTCGTCATGACGGCCCTCGCCCTCGCCGACGGCGACCAGCGCCTCGCCGTGCAGCTCGTCGACGAGATCATCTCGGGCCGCTTCCAGCCCGCGACCCCGACCTTCCTCAACGCGGGCAAGGCCCAGCGCGGTGAGCTCGTCTCCTGCTTCCTCCTGCGCATCGAAGACAACATGGAGTCGATCGCCCGCGGCATCAACTCCGCGCTGCAGCTGTCGAAGCGCGGCGGCGGCGTGGCGCTGCTGCTGTCGAACATCCGCGAGTCGGGTGCGCCGATCAAGCAGATCGAGAACCAGTCGTCGGGCATCATCCCCGTCATGAAGCTCCTCGAAGACAGCTTCAGCTACGCCAACCAGCTCGGTGCACGCCAGGGCGCGGGTGCGGTCTACCTCAACGCGCACCACCCCGACATCCTGCGTTTCCTCGACACCAAGCGCGAGAACGCCGACGAGAAGATCCGCATCAAGACGCTGTCGCTGGGTGTCGTCATCCCCGACATCACGTTCGAACTCGCCAAGAACGGCGAAGACATGTATCTCTTCTCGCCGTACGACGTCGAGCGCGTCTACAAGAAGCCGTTCGGCGACATCTCGGTCACCGAGAAGTACCGCGAGATGGTCGACGACCCGCGCATCAAGAAGACGAAGATCAACGCGCGCGAGTTCTTCCAGACCCTCGCCGAGATCCAGTTCGAGTCGGGCTACCCGTACATCATGTTCGAGGACACGGTGAACAAGGCCAACCCGATCGCCGGTCGCATCAACATGTCGAACCTGTGCTCGGAGATCCTCCAGGTCAACACGCCAACGTCCTACAACGAAGACCTCTCCTACGCCGAGATCGGCAAGGACATCTCGTGCAACCTCGGCTCGATGAACATCGCCCTGGCGATGGACGGCCGCGACCTCGGCCTCACCGTCGAGACCGCGATCCGCGCCCTCACCGCGGTCAGCGACCAGAGCCACATCGCCTCGGTCCGCTCGATCGAAGACGGCAACGACCGCTCGCACGCCATCGGTCTCGGCCAGATGAACCTGCACGGCTACCTCGCTCGCGAGCACGTGCACTACGGCTCCGAAGAGGGCATCGACTTCACGAACATCTACTTCTACACGGTGCTCTTCCACGCCCTGCGGGCGTCGAACCGCCTCGCGATCGAGCGTGGCACCTCGTTCGACGGCTTCGAGAACTCCACCTACGCGTCGGGGGAGTTCTTCGAGAAGTACACCGACCGGGTGTGGGCTCCCGAGACCGAGAAGACGAAGGAGCTGTTCGCCGGCATCCAGATCCCCACGCAGGACGACTGGCGTGAGCTGAAGGCGTCGGTGCAGGCCCACGGCATCTACAACCAGAACCTGCAGGCCGTCCCGCCGACCGGTTCGATCTCGTACATCAACAACTCGACGAGCTCGATCCACCCGATCGCGTCGAAGATAGAGATCCGCAAGGAAGGCAAGCTCGGTCGCGTCTACTACCCGGCGCCGTTCATGACGAACGACAACCTGGAGTACTACCAGGACGCGTACGAGATCGGCTACGAGAAGGTCATCGACACCTACGCCGCCGCCACGCAGCACGTCGACCAGGGCCTGTCGCTGACGCTGTTCTTCAAGGACACCGTCACCACCCGCGACATCAACAAGGCCCAGATCTACGCGTGGAAGAAGGGCATCAAGACCATCTACTACATCCGTCTGCGTCAGCTGGCGCTCGAGGGCACCGACATGACCGAGTGCGTCTCGTGCATGCTCTGAGCCGCTGACCCCTCACTGACTAGACAGATCAAGGACGCAGAACGCCATGGCTGAGAAGCTGCAGCTGCTGAACCACGTGCAGGCCATCAACTGGAACCGCATCCAAGACGACAAAGACCTCGAGGTCTGGAACCGTCTGGTGAACAACTTCTGGCTCCCCGAGAAGGTGCCGCTGTCGAACGACATCCAGTCGTGGAACACGCTCACCCCCGAGGAGCAGACGCTCACGATGCGCGTGTTCACGGGCCTGACGCTCCTCGACACGATCCAGGGCACCGTCGGCGCGGTCTCGCTCATCCCCGACGCGATCACCCCGCACGAGGAGGCCGTCTACACGAACATCGCGTTCATGGAGTCGGTGCACGCCAAGAGCTACTCGTCGATCTTCTCGACGCTGTGCTCGACGAAGGAGATCGACGAGGCGTTCCGCTGGTCGAGCGAGAACGAGTTCCTTCAGAAGAAGGCTCGCATCGTCATGGACTACTACCGTGGCGACGACCCGCTCAAGCGCAAGGTCGCCTCGACGCTGCTCGAGTCGTTCCTGTTCTACTCGGGCTTCTACCTGCCCATGCACTGGTCGAGCCGCGCGAAGCTCACCAACACGGCCGACCTCATCCGCCTCATCATCCGCGACGAGGCCGTGCACGGCTACTACATCGGGTACAAGTTCCAGCGCGGTCTCGAGACCGTCGACGAGGCTCGCCGTCAGGACCTCAAGGACTACACGTTCTCGCTGCTGTACGAGCTCTACGACAACGAGGTGCACTACACGCAGAGCCTGTACGACTCGGTCGGCCTGAGCGAGGACGTCAAGAAGTTCCTGCACTACAACGCCAACAAGGCGCTGATGAACCTCGGCTACGAGGCGATGTTCCCGTCGTCCGTCACCGACGTGAACCCGGCGATCCTCTCGGCCCTGTCGCCCAACGCCGACGAGAACCACGACTTCTTCAGCGGCTCGGGCTCGTCCTACGTCATCGGCAAGGCCGAGGCGACGGAAGACGACGACTGGGACTTCTGAAACGGCGACTTTGGCCCCTCGGCGGTGGCTCAGCAGGCTGTTGTTTCTCATACCACGGTCGGATTCCATGCTGTCGGGCGAGGCGTTCGCTAATTCGATCAGGAGTCACCGTTGGTAGATGCAATCGCGGAGCCGACCACGCCGAGAGCGTTGAGGCACGGCCGGTCGCAAGTTTTTTCCCCGGCCGCGCTTTCGACCTTCATGGCGAGGCTGCTGCTACAAGGCTCGAACGCGCCAATCGGCTCGTTACTTGACCCGGGCGCGGGTGCGGGCGCTCTCACTGAGAGCGTACTTTCCCTGGTATCGATCCCGATACGCACCATAATGGTGGAGCGAGACCCCGTGCTAGCTGACCACCTCAGTGACCTAGCCCACGATTACCGCGCGCTGTTAGCGCCCGGGAGCGAGATCGTGCGCGAAGATTTCTTGGTGACCGCGCCCCGATTGAAGGCGGCGGGGGTGGGCTTCACGCACGTGATCATGAACCCGCCCTACCAGCGTATCTTGCTCGGTGATGGGGCGCGGGAGCACCTGGCGCTGGCGGGCTTGCAGGTACCTAACCTGTACGCGGCTTTTCTATGGTGGGGAGTCCAGCTCTTACGGCCGCAAGGACGCCTCGTCGCCGTCGTCCCCCGTTCCTTTCTGAGCGGCCGTCAATTCCGTCACCTCCGGACGCAAATACTAAGCCAGTGCGGCCTTGTTCGGCTGCATCATTTCCGTAATCGTAAATCGATTTTCGGCCGCGATTCGGTTCAACAGGAAGTCGTCGTGGTTTGTCTCGTCAAAGGGAAACAGCGCGCGAAGATTGCGTTTTCAAGTTCCGACGGACTTGACGACTTGGGAGCGCCGGCGGTCGAAGTTCCGAGCGATCGTTTGATCTCGACATCACCAGATGATCAGGTCGTTCTTGTGCCCGCGTCCGCAGATGCAGCGAAGCTCAGGCCGAGGGTCAATGGGCTTGCGATCCCACCAAACGTTCGCGTCTCGGTTGGGTCCATAGTGGATTTCCGCCACTCTAAGGACATCTGCGAGTTCTCGGACGCAACGGTTCCTCTGGTCGGTTCTGAAATTTTCTCGGCCAGGCCAATCGGTCACCGCGCGATCAGGCTTGGTGTGCACTTGCGTCGCCATATCAAGCCGCCAGGAGAGTATGTTGTCATACGGCGGATATCGCCTCCCGAGTCTCGTCCGCGGCTGCAAGCAGTCCATTTGCGAGCTCTGGGCGGCGACTTCGCTCGCGGCTTAACGTTTGAGAACCACGTCCTTGTCGTGCACGCAGACGGCCGGGGGATGAACTCTGCAGACTGCGAAAGGATTCTGGACATTCTGAGCTCAAATTCAGCGCAGGAGCAGATCGCCGAACGTTGTAGTAGTACACAAATCAACGCTTCGGACGTTCTGGCTATCAAGACGTCGATTGATGAAAGGGCAGAGATACGATGGAAAGCGATGTAGCGGGTGCGCTAGACCGGCAGCCCACACTGCAAACAGTCACGTGGCTCTTGAGTTTACGAAAATTCGGTCAACTTGATCTCGACCCTCCGTATCAGCGAAAGAGTGTATGGACCCTTCGTGAGAAACGCATGTTTCTCGATACTGTGTTTCGCAATTTCCCGAGTCCCGCGATCTTCCTACACCGGGACCTGGATGATGACGGCAACGCAACGTATCACGTCGTTGACGGTAAACAGCGATTGTCCACTATTCTTGATTTTGCGGATAACAAGCTACGCCTGCCATCAGATTTCGGTGACTCTCGCCTGGACGGCGCGAACTGGAAGTCACTGGCTGAGTTTCCGGCTGCTCGCAAGGCTTTTTGGGCGTACGAATTGACCGTCGAGTTCATCGATGACGTGCAAGAGACTCTCGTTCGTGAGATATTTTCGCGGCTGAACCAGAATTCGAGAAAACTGGAGCGTCAAGAACTGAGGCATGCACGCTTTGATGGATGGCTTCTCTCGTTCGTCGAGTCTCAGGCTGAGAACGAGGCCTGGCGTGTCCTCAAGGTTTCAACACCCGCTCGTTCACGGCGAATGGCAGATGCGCAGTTGATTCTCGAACTGGCCCAAGTTCTTCTTGAGTCAAGACCGGTGGGGTTCGATCAGGATCGGCTCGACGAGCTTTGTGCTCAATTCGACGATGTCAACATATTGGACGACGCGCAGGTCGGCTATTTTGAGGAAGAATTCAGCGAGGCACTTGCACTTCTGTTGACCCTGAACGGGGAGGATGGGTTTATCTCGTCTTTGTTCCGATCTCGGAACAACTTGTACTCGATTTGGTCGGTTGTTGCGTTAGCTGAAGGCTTGAGTGACGACACCCAAAGAATCAGGTCCTTGCTTGAGGAATTCTTCGCTGAGGTTGATCGCGTTCGAGAGGCGGAGAAAGCTGATCCGCAACGCGATCGTAGCGCCGATGATGTCGACGTCCTCTCCTACGTTCTCAATTCCTCCGGCGCTGCCACCGAAGCGCCGCAGCGTCTAGCGCGGCATGAGGCTTTGCGTCACTATCTACTCACCACGAGCGATGTCGATACCACCATCTTGGCGTGAAGCCTACCGGGCGCAGAGGGATTTGGGTGCCCTGCTTGCGGCCGACGTTGCCCGCCACCTCAAGCAGGCGCCCCCGGGATGGTATACCGAGTATCGGGTGAAGGAAGAGCAGAGTTTCTACCAAAAGATCGAAACTGGGGCGGTACCGGACTTTGCGCGACTAGAGGACTTTGTTGGAGCGCTGATCGTTGTCCCACTTACATCAGATTTGCCAGCGGCTTTCGATTTCGTGTCAGAATTCTTCGAGGTGCAATATCGCCGCCCGGAGAAAGACAACTGGGCTGAAGGGCCCGCTTCGGATTTCAGATTCAATGATGTCCGGTTATATGGTGCGTTGAAATCGGACGAAGCGCTTCCTCCGCGCGAGGTCGATCAAATGGTCTTCGAAATTCAGGTGAAGACCTTCTTTCAGCACGCATGGGCGAGCGCAACGCATGATCTGGTGTATAAGTATCCCAGGTTCAGTTGGTCGCGTAGTCGAGTAGCAGCTCAAGTAAGGGCTATTCTAGAAAGCGCGGAAATGTCTATCGCGGCTCTGGATGCAATCGAAGAATCGGCTGTAGTGTCTCGCCAAGGCGATCCCGAAGCGAGCCTCAATGGTTTCTTAGAGGTGATTGAAGATAATTGGTCGAGTGCTGATCTCCCGACGAATAGAAAGCGGATGACCGAGACAATCTCTACGCTTTGTGGCGCGCTCGGCCTTGATGCGCTTAGCTTGTCCGAATTGCTGCGGCGCGGTAAGGAAGACCTAAATGGTCACCCGGAGGGGTGGTCGCCCTATCAGTGTGTTGTGGACTACGCAAGCCGGTACCAGGGTGACGCTCTCCGTAAATCCCTCAGAAAGACATTGCGGCGCCCCAAAGTAATTCACGTGACTCCCGAAGTGTTGGAGCGACTTTCGCTCACGATTGCGGGTTGTCCATCGGCGAGAATCTGATGCCTGCGCAGGAATGATCAGTTCTGCGCGTATGGCCCCGCGCTGAGTGCTGGCGCAAACCCGAGGGCAAGTAGTTCATCATATTGTGGATATGTTGAGTAAGCGTGGTGGAGCCTCGGCCATCAGTCACCATCGGGGCATTAGCTGGTGTGGTATGTGCCCTCTCATTCATTCTGGAGAGTCGCTGAGGTAAGCCGTCAATGTCCGCGTTGCGTTCCGCGGGAGTAAACCGGCAGTGGCTCCGGCGTGCGCGTCGTCTGATGTTTCCTCACCGTCCGTGGCGCCGCCGCTCGCGCCCGCTCCTACGATGGAGCACATGGGACGCGACGACGACGAGCAGGAGCGGCGCGCGCTCCGCTCGATCGAGGCGATCAACGCGGGCGCCGACATCGGCGACGAGGCGTTCCAGCTCGCGAACGAGTTCACCGACCGGAACACCGCTCGAGCGACGGCGTGGCTGAAGCGGCGCTTCGGTCGGGGCGAGTGACTCCCGCAGGCGAGGAGCCTCGGCGCGCTCGGACGATCTCCGTCGTCCGAGCCCTCGCCACCGCCGTGATCCTGGCGACCGCCCTCGCCGGATGCGCGCCGACGGCGGATGCCGCGCCTGCAGCAGGGTCGACGTCGGAGATCGCCCTGCCGCAGCAAGGCGCCGCGTTCGATTACCAGTTGGGCGGAGCCTACGACCCGCCCGCGGGGGTGACGGTCGTGGCGCGGGACCGGACGGCCGTGGCATCCGGAGTCGGGTACGACATCTGCTACGTGAACGGGTTCCAGACCCAGCCCGCAGAATCCGAGGTCTTCGCCCGGGAACGCCCAGAACTCGTCCTGTTGTCGGACGGGGCGCCGCTGATCGACCCCGGATGGCCTGACGAGTACCTCTTCGATACGTCCGCTCCGCAGAAGCGGGCGGCGCTGCTCGAGATCGTCGGGGAGTGGATCCGGGGGTGCGCGGCGTCCGGGTACGACGCGGTCGAGATCGACAACCTCGACTCGTACACCCGCTCGGGCGGAGCGCTGACGACGCAGGACAACCTCGACCTGGCCGCCGCCTACGCCCGCGCCGCGCACGACGCCGGGCTGGCCATCGCGCAGAAGAACACGGCCGATCTGACCGAACGGGTGCGCGGCGTCGGCTACGACTTCGCCGTCACCGAGTCGTGCGTGCGTTTCGAGGAGTGCGGGGCCTACATCTCGGTGTACCCGGTCGTCCTCGACATCGAGTACACCGACGAACTCGGCGAGCGCGGGTTCGCCGAGGCGTGCGACGACACGGGGCGGGCGGCATCCATGATCCTGCGCGACCACGACCTCGTCGCCCCCGACGACGAGGCCTACGTCTTCCGCACCTGCGACGCGGGGTGAGACCCGGGGGTCAGGCCGGCCACTCCCGCGACTCGAGGCGGTCCAGCAGCACCTCGACGGCGGAGCCTTCCATGCCGCGCACCCAGCGCTGCGTCCGGGAACCGCTCGACGAGACCGTCCGTCCACGTTCCCCGCGTTCGAGACGCACATCGACCGTGCCCGATGAGACGCTGACCCCGCGCAGCGCCCCCGCGGCGACCATCGCCGCCAGCGGATCGTGCAGCGCACAGCGTCGGCCGGGGAACACCCCGGCGTAGAAGTCGAGGTAGGCCGGCAGCATGCGCGCGAGAGCCTGCGGCAGTGCGCCGGGGATCGCTTCGAGGCGGACGAGGTCGGCGGCATCCAGGGTCTGGGTCATCGTCACGTCGAGGGGCACGAGGGTGGTGTCCCAGTCCTGCGCGAAGACGACGGCCGCGGCCTCGGGATCGTTGTGGATGTTCGCCTCTGCCCACGCGGTGACGTTGCCGGAGTGCGCGAACGCGCCGCCCATCACCACGAGGCGGTCGAAGGCGGCCGCCCCCGGGGCCTCGGCGTACGCCGCGAGGTTCGTCAGCGGACCGAGGGCGAGCACGGTGAGATCCGGATGCCGCTGAGCCAGGTGATCGATGAGCTCGACGGCGGGGCGGGCGTCGTGGGCGCGCGCGGCGGCGGTCAGCGCGATGCCGCCGACCCCGTCGTCGCCGTGCACGTGCGGGGCGCCGCCCGCGTACGCGCGGCCGCGGAAGTCGTGCGCCCCGACGGCGACGGGGATGTCGTCGACGCCGGCGAGCTCGAACAGCGAGAGGGTGTTGGCGGCCGCGCGGGCGGCATCCGTGTTGCCCGAGACCGTCGTCACCCCGACGACCTCGACCGTGGGCTCGGCCAGCAGGTAGGCGAGGGCGAGGGCGTCGTCGATACCGGTGTCGCAGTCGACGAGGATCGGACGGCGGGTCATGCGGGGACTCCGTACGTGTCGAGGGCGTCGAGCGCCGGTTGGGAGGCGTCATCGGCGACCGCGGCCGAGCCGACGGCGCACGCGCGGGCGAGGGCGTCGGCCTCGGCGTCGCCGCGGAGCAGCCCGACGACGAGCGCCGCGCAGAACGCATCGCCCGCGCCGACCGTGTTGCGCACCGTGGTGGGGACTCCGGCGGCGGATGCCACGAGCTCGCCGCGGCGGTACAGGCGAGCGCCCTCGGCCCCGAGCGTCACGCAGAGCAGGGGAGCATCGTGCACCTCCGGGAGCTGGGCGTACTCCGTCTCGTTGACGATGACGAGGTCGCACCGCCCGAGCACCTCGGCGGGCAGGGGACGGGCGGGGGCGGCGTTGACCGCGAGGAAACCCGCGGCGCGTGCGGCGGCCGAGACCACGGCATCCGACACCTCCAACTGCAGCAGCACCGCGGCGCCGGTCTCGATCCCGAGCGCGTCGGGGTCGATCGCGGCGTTCGCACCCGCGCACACGACGATCGAGTTCTCGCCGGACGCGTCGACGACGATGAGGGCGGTTCCAGTCGCGGCCTCGGAGGTCTGCACCCCCGAGGCGTCCACGCCGATCGTGGCGAAGCGGTTCCGGATGCCGTGACCGTCCGCGTCGTCTCCGACGGCGCCGATGAGCCGCACGTCGGCACCGAGGCGGGCCGCTGCCACCGCCTGGTTGGCGCCCTTTCCGCCGGGGCCGCGGTCGAGGACCCCGTCGGCGACGGTCTCACCGGGGCCGGGGGAGCGGTGGACGCGGGCGGTGAGGTCGACGTTGATGGCGCCGACGACGGTGAGTCGAGGAGTGATGAGAGAACCTTCCGGTCAGTGCAGGAGCAGCTTCGCGACGATGAGCAGCGCCGACACGAGGGCCGCGCCCACGGCGGTGACCACGACGACGAGAGCGGAGTATCCGCGCAGGCGCGCCCCGGCCGTGGCGACGACCACCAGATACGCCATCGCCACTCCGACGCCCCACAGCAGCGCGGTACCGAGTTCCACGCCGAAGGCGACGAGCAGGACGACCACCAGGAGCGGCAGGAACGTGACCGACACCATCGGGGCGCTCACACGCAGATGGTGTCGGAAGATCCTCGACGGACGGTCGGGCGAGGTGTCGCCGAGCGTGTAGGCGAACACGTGCGTCGCGAAGTAGACGACGTTCGTGAGGGCGACCACCAGGATCACGTCGCTCAGGTCGGCCTCGCCGAGACCGATGAGCGTGGATGCCGAGACGAGGGCGCCGTAGCAGCCGGCACTGATGCGCTCGGCGGCGTCGGTCGAGAGTCTGGTGTTCATGCTGCCTTCAGCTTCTCGCGGACCGACGGCGGATCGCCGCCGACACGATGGCGACGATCGTTCCGACCGCGACGCCGATGACCGTCTCGATCACGCGGTCGCGCAGCAGCATCTCGGGGGCGACGGGCGAGGCGAGCGAGACCATCAGCAGAGCGAGCGGGGTGATGAAGAGCATCGCGATGCCGTAGTTGCGGCCGACGAACAGTTCGGCCCCGGCCTGCAGGGCCACCGCGGCCAGCAGCACGACCCACGGCGGTATGTCGAGGGCCAGAAGACCCGCGGCGATCAGGACGCCCAGCAGTGTTCCCACCAGGCGCTGCACACCGCGGATGAGCCGCGCGGTGACGTGCGCGCCGCCGACGGCGGCGACGGCGCCGACCATCGCCCAGTACCAGTGCGTACCGATCAGCAGCGCCCCGACGGTACCGGCGAAGAGGGCGGCGACGCCGACGGTCGCCGTCATCTCCCACGCGACCTCGCCGATCGGCGGGCGGGTGCGGGCCGGGAGCCGCCACGAACCGCGGCGCGCGAGCACGAAGGCGACGGTGACGAGGAGGCTCCACAGCACGCTCGCGCCGCCCACGACGACCACGGTGAGGAACGTCGCCCCGGACGCGGGGAAGCTCGCCGTGGCACCGGCGGCGAAGACGGCGAAGAGCGCGCCGGGCGGATGCCACTGCGCCCGGTACGCGAAGAGCGTAACGACCGCGGCGAGCACGGCGACGACGGCGACGCTCACGATCGCGGGAGTCGCGAGAGCCGAGAGGGCGGTACCGACCAGCATGCACGCGACGAGGACGGAGCCGGCCACGGCCTGCATGCGCACGCGGACGCGGGGCAGGTCGGTCCGGCCGTAGAGCGCGGCGAACGCGCCGAAGCTCGCGTACACGCTGAGGTCGAGGCGGCCGAGCATCAGGAGCGCGAGGAGGGGGATGCCGACACTCAGCACGGCGCGGACGGCGACGCGGTGATCGCCGCGATGCGGCCCGACGCGGATGACCCCGGTCCACACGCGCCCCCGGGATTCCGCCACCCGTCCACCCTACGCGCCCCGCGGAGGGCGACGTGGGGGAGCGGCGGCGTCAAGGACGTGGGGAGCGCTCGTCGATCTGGTGGAGTGGAGTCATGGATGCCGACCGCGAGAAGCCCCCGATCGAGCCCGGTCCCGAGCCCGACACGTCGACGGCGGCCGAAGCCGACCGTTCGGACGACTCGCTCGACGCAGGCGACCAGCCGATCGAGTGACCTCTCGACGTCGAGGCGTGCCCCGGTACCGCCGGAGCGTCTTCCGTAGGGTGGGAAACCCCGACCCTCACGAGGAGAGACGTGTTCCGCACGCCCCTGGCCCTGTTCCGAACCCTCGCGATCGCCGAAGCGGTCTCGTGGACGCTGCTGATCGGCGGGTTGATCCTGCGCGCCGCGGCCGATCTCCCGCTCGCGGTGACGATCGGGGGTGGCATCCACGGATTCGTCTTCCTCGCCTACGGTGCGACGGCCGTCCTCGTCGCGCTCAACCAGCGGTGGGGGCTCGGTCCGACCGCCCTCGCCGTGGTGAGCGCGATCGTCCCCTACGCGACCGTTCCCACCGAGATCTGGCTGCACCGCACGGGCCGCCTGCGCGGCGGATGGCGACTCGACGAGAGCGACGACCCGCGGGACCGGCGGCCGATCGATCGGCTCCTGCGGTTCTTCCTGCGCCGCCCCTGGGTACTGGCTCTCGTCCTCGTGGCGGTGGTCGCCCTCGTGTTCGTCGTGCTGCTGGTCGCGGGTCCTCCCGGCGGCAAGGGCTGACCCCGGCGCCATCGCAATCCGTGCCTGGTCCGGTGCGATGTGTCGGAATCGACTAGGTGTGCGTCCGCTGGCTGTCGGCCAGGATCAGATGCACGGTGTCGGACAGGCGGCGCAGGAGCGTCGCCGAGTCGTACTGGCCGTCGAGGCTCGCCGTCGTCGCCACTCCGAGACCGAGGTGGCGGATGTGCAGGCTGTAGACGATCTCGAACGCCCACTCCGCCTGCTCGCGGCTCAGGTCGACCCCGCGTTCCCCGGCGGCGGACAGCAGGGCCCGCACGAACACCTCCTGGCCGGCGTCGCCCGATCGGCGACCGCGACGCAGGATGACGGGATCCTCGACGCCCAGCAGGAAGAAGGGCGACAACACGTCGCGGTTGCGGCGCAGGATGTCGGAGTAGGCGCCGACGATGGCCGTCGTCGCCTGCTCGAAGGTGTGGGCGGGTTCGGCGGCGCCGCCGACGCGCAGCTCCGTCTCTGCGTCGACACGGTCGAACTCCTCGCTCTGCACCACGCGCAGCAGCTCCGCTTTGCCGGCGACCCGACCGTAGATGGATCCGACGGACAGGCCCGCGGCGGCGCTGACCTCCGCGAGCGAGAACTGGCCGGTGCCGCGCTCGCGCAGAAGCTGCAGCACGGCCGAGCGCACCTTCGCGAAGGAGTCCCGACTGCGCTGCTGCTTCGGTTCGGCCACACCGTGGCCGGTGGATCGCGAGGTCATGGTCGCTCCGTTCTGCGCGTCCTGCCGCCGGAAGACTACCCGGCGGCTCGGACCTCGACGAGGACGGCCGACTGGGGCGGCAGATCCACGTCGTCGACGACGAGATCGCCCGCTGCCGACACACGAGCGCGGACGGGGCCGTGGACGCCGCCGTCCAGGGTGGTCCGGGTGACCGCGACGTCGCCGTCGTTCCAGGGGAGGCCGTGGATCTCGATCCGGGCCGAGGTCGCTCCCGCGGAGGCGAGTTCCGGGCGCTGCGGGGGCAGAGTCAGCCCGAGTTCGATGCGCTGTTCGCCGATCGGGATGCGGAAGGTGAACCGGTCCTCGTCGCGGGGTGCGAGAGCGCTGTCGGGGGCCACGTAGTTCGACACGAGCACGCGCACGACGGTGTCCTCTCGGCCGGCGATGCACGCGAGCCCCGATTCGTCGCCGCCCTGGGCCGCGAGACGGCGCCCGCGCATGGCCCGCCCGGCCAGCGCGAGGGCGCGGGAGCGTTCGTCGGGCCGTCCCTCGACGTCGCCGACCCCGCCGGGGTCGACGAAGCCGTAGTGCGGATCGATCCCGCTGTCGGCGCGGAAGAAGAACGCGTGATCGATGACCGTGTCCTGCAGGTGGATGGCGGTGGCGACCTGGAAGGCGCCCTTCTCGGCGGGCGGCGCGGAGCTGCTGGGCACCGCCAGGTAGTTCCAGTAACAGAGGGTCAGCTCGGTCTCGGTGAACCCGTGCCGGTCGAGGACCTCTCGCAGCCGCTCGGACACGTAGCGGTAGTCGAGCGGATCGCGAGAGCCGTCGGTGAACCACAGGAACGAGAAGAAGTGCAGGGGCAGGTCGTTCTCGCGCACGAAACGGAGGAAGCCCTCGCGATAGGGGGAGTCGGCCTCGAGGGGGAAGGCGATCGCCGGCCCGCCGACGGTCAGGGTCTCATCGACGCGCTGCACGGCCTCGCAGAAGGCGCGGTACATCGCGAAGAACTCCTCCGGTCGGCCCGCGAAGTGCAGGGGCCCGAAGTCGGGCTGGTCGCCGAACTCGTAGAGGCGGACGGGCTTCGTCGGCCCGTCGGCCCACCCTCGCGAGTAGTGACGCACGATGTGCTCGACCACCCGGCCGTACACCTCGAGGTCGTCGGTCGGGAGCTTGTTCTGCGGGATCGAACTGGCGATCGTGAACATCACCTCGGCCCCGGCGGCGTGCACCGCTTCCACCCACTGATCCGTCGCCGCGAAGTTGTAGCTCGCCGGGTCGTCGACGTCGGCGCTCCAGTCGGGGAAGAGGCTGGTCGGGTTGTTCCGCGTGTCCAGGCGCGAGACCCAGTCGAAGGACCGGACGACCGTCACGCCCGCCTCACGCCAGAGCGGCGTCATATCGGGGAACTGCGGATGGCCGGCGACCGGACCGGGGACGCCCCCCACGCCGTTCAGGGGGCGGAAGACGCCCTCGTCCGCGGCATCCACGACGAGGGTGCGAGGGGGGGAAGGGTGCGACACGTTCGTCTCCTCGACGTCAGTAGGGCATCCGCAGGAGGCGGTTTGCGTACTCGTTGGCGATGGGCTCGTCGTGGCGGAGGTGCTCGACGCGCGCCCGGTAGGTGTCGTCGGTGACGGAGTCGAACTCCTCGAGCATCGACTCGATCGAGCGGTCGTGCACGGCTCGCACACGAGGGAGGCGGCGCTTCATGAAATCGAGCTGGGCGTCGAGCACCGAGTCGTTGCGCGCGAGCTCTTGCGCGAGCACGACTCCGTCCTCGATGCTCATCGCCGCTCCCGAACCGAGGTAGGGGGTCATGGTGTGAGCCGCATCGCCCATGATCATCACGTGGCCGCGGAACCAGGGGTAGGGCACCCACACGGTCGAATACGGCGTGTAGGCGACGTTCTCGGCGTGGCGCACGTCGTCGAGCGCGTCGGACAGGAATGCGGACCCGCGGGTCAGGGAGGCCGCCCGATCGTGCATGATCTCGGCCATCCGGCTCGCGTCGTAGCGGGGGCGCCCCTCCTCGGCCACGGTGAGCACCATGTACATCAGGTCTTCCGACAGCGGGGTCAGCATGATCTTGCCGCCGTAGCCCTGGCAGATGATGGGCTGCATGATCTTGCGGCGGTTGGGCAGGCCCACGCGCCACGCCACCCCGCCGACCGGGCGGGGGGCGTACTTCTCGCCGAAGTAGTCCCGGCGGATCTGCGAGTGCAGACCGTCGAAGCCGAGGACGAGGTCGTACTCGGCCCGGTCGCCGCTGCTGAAGGTGACCGTCGCGGTGTCATCGTGCTGCGCGATGTCGGCGACGGTCGTGCTCATACGGAAGGTGCAGCCGTTCTCGCGGGCGTGGCGGGCGGCGAGCTCGAGGAACGCGATGCGCGACATCGTCACGCAGCCGGGCAGGCCCTCGTCCTGCGTGCCGTAGCTCATCGTGCTGAGGAGATTGCCCTCGGCGTCGTAGTTGTCGATGCCCGGTGCGGGGTGGCCGATCTCGAGCACCTCCTCCAGGAGGCCGATCTCGCGTACCGCGCGCAGGCCGTTGATGCGCAGTCCGAAACCGACGCCGGCGACGCTGATCTCGGGCTTGTCGTCGATCACGTCGACCGTCGCGCCGGTCCGGGCCAGCGCCGACGCCGTGCTCAGGCCGCCGATACCGGCGCCGACGACGAGGATCTTCAGCGGTCGTGCCATGGGGTGCTCCTCTTCGAGCGATCGGCGGGCCGCGGGCGGGTCCCGCGGCGATAGGACTGAATCCGAATGTCGGTTCGGATTCGGACGGTACCCGCGGCGTGGATCGCGCCGCAAGCGATCCGCGCCCGCGGCTCGCTGATGCGCGGCATCACATCCCCTTATGTCTGTTTGCAACAAAAGTCGGGTAGCGTCGACGGCATCCCATCACAGAAGGAGCGACGATGCTTCTCGAAAGAGACCTCATCCAGTCCGTCGGATTCCGCAACGTCCGTGAGAACGGCGAGATCACCGGTTTCCAGTTCCGCGTCCGGATGCCGTCGTACCGCGGCATGGCCGCCTCGCTCATCGACGGCATCGGGGTGAGCATCCCCGGTCTGGTCGACGTCGCGCCCGACGTTCCGCTGTGGACCCTTCAGGGGCAGCAGTACACGCTCGCCGAGCTGTGGGACGGCGACGGCGTGCGCTGGCCGCTCGAGGACGCCGCGATCATCACGGTTCCGCTTCCCGGCGGCCTTCCCGACGGCGTGCACGAGCTCTCGATCGAGCTGCGCCTGCGCATGTCCTACATCCCGCAGGAGCACCAGCCGAGCACCTACCGCGTCACCAAACATGTGACCCTCGCGCCCGAGGCATCCGGTGCCCCCTTCCGCTACGGCGTCTCGCTGTACAGCTACATGAGCGACTACGGCACGGTCATGGACCTCGAGACCGCCATGGCCTCGATCGCCGACCTCGGCGCGACGGGAATCGAGATCCTCGGCGAGGCGCACGTGCCGAACTACCCGACCCCCTCGGACGAGTGGGTCGAGCAGTGGTTCGCGCTGCTTTCGACCTACGGCCTCGAGCCGACCAACATGGGCTCGTGGATCGACACGCGCCTGCACTCCAGCGGCCCGAACGGTCGCGACATGACGGTCGAAGAGGGTGCCGCGGCTCTGCAGCGCGACCTGCGGCTCGCCAAGCGCCTCGGCTTCCGCTTCGTGCGACCCAAGATCGGCGTCGTCTCGAGCGACCTCATCCCGCACCCGATCTGGACCGAGGTCGTCGAGGCCTCCCTCCCGCTCGCGGAGGAGCTCGACGTCGTCATCTGCCCCGAGATCCACTCGCCGACCCCGATCAAGCACGAGGTCGTCGACGACTACATCGCGCTCATCCGCCGCACCGGCACGAAGCACTTCGGCCTGCTGCTCGACACCGGCATCTTCCAGGACCGCCCGATCCCGCTCAAGCCCGGCGAGCTGCCCGGCCAGCGCCCGGCGTTCCTCGACGGCATCCACGTCGACCCGAACGACGTGTTCGACGTGATCGAGAACGTCGTGTTCATCCAGGCGAAGTTCCACGACATCGACGAAGAGCTCGACGACAAGCAGATCCCGTGGGAGCCGGTGCTCACGGCCCTCAAGGACGCGGGCTACACGGGCTACCTCTCCAGCGAGTACGAGGGCGAGCGCGAGCCGTGGCGCTCGATCGAGCAGGTGCGGCGCCAGCATTCGCTGATCCGTCAGATCGCCGACCGGCTCTGAGGAACGCCGTGCCGAACGGACTCATCCACGACGACAGCCTGCGCACGCACCCCGACGGGCTCGCGCTGCGCCTGACGATCCCCTGGTACCGCAGCCTCTGGCTCTCGTCGGTGACGACCCTCGCCCTCGCCGTCGACGGGGAGGAGGTGGATGCCGACGACCTCCGCGTCGAGTTCGGTGACACCTCCTACCGGCTCGACGAGCTGCCGGAGCAGAGCGAACGGCTCTGGTTCCTGCAGGAGCACCCGCTCCTCGTCGCGCGCCGCTCCACGCCGGTCGCCCTCGGCGAGACCCACGACGTCGTGCTGCACGGCGAGCTGCGCCTGCCGTACATGCAGATCGCGCCCGGGGCCGACGGCGGCCCGGGGATGTACGTGCCGAACGTCGTGCATGACGTGAAGAGCCTCACGGTCGTCGATGCGGATGCCGAGCCCCCGGCGCTCGTGTCCGAGGTGGCGCCCCCGCCGCCGGCCGTCGACGGCGACCCCTTCCAGCTCGGGCTCACGCTCTACTCCGCCAGCGCGGAGTTCCGCGCCGGGTGGTTCGACTTCGACGGGCTGCTCGACCGGGTCGCGGAGCTCGGGATCGGTCCGGGCATCGAGATCGTGGCATCCCAGATGGTGCCGACCTACCCCGTCGTCGGCGACGACTTCGAGCGCACCTGGCGCGACGCGTTCGACCGCCACGGGTTCGTCGAGAGCTCGTTCGGGGCCAACCTCGACATGGGGCGCCGGCGCGATCGCGACATGACGCCCGACGAGGAGTTCGCGTTCTCGACGCTCATGTTCGAGGGGGCGAAGAAGCTCGGCTTCCCGCTCGTGCGCATCCAGAGCGCCAAGCCCGAGCTGCTGCGCCGCCTGCTGCCGATCGCCGAAGATCTCGAGCTGAAGCTCGCGTACGAGATCCACGCACCGATGGGCCCGAACTCCGAGGCGATCCTCCGTGTTCGCGACACCTACGCCGAGCTCGACTCGCCCCTGCTCGGCTTCGTGGCCGACTTCTCCTCCACCATGCACGCGATGTCGCCGACCCTGCTGCGGGCCGTGCGCCGCGCGGGCCTCGACGACGAGGCGGTCGCGACGCTGCAGCAGATCTGGGCGACGGATGCCACGATGCAGGCGCGCCAGCAGGAGTTCATCGCGTACCTCCGTGGGCGCGACTTCGACCCGGGCCGGCTGGGCGCCTTCGCGCACCTGGCCTTCAACATGCACGGGCACGTCGACCCCCGCGAGTGGGCCGACATCATGCCGCAGATCCTGCACGTACACGCGAAGTTCTACGACATCGACGACAGCGGCCAGGAGCCCGCGATCGACTATCCCGAACTCGTGCGCGTGTTCGTCGAGGGCGGGTACCGCGGCTTCTGGTCGAGCGAGTGGGAGGGGCACGCCTTCGCCGAACTCGGCGAGGTCGACCCGCTGCTGCTGGTCCGGCGTCAGCACGACCTCATCCGGGCGTCGATGCGGACCGCGGCCGCGGGGGTCTGAGGACGACGGCGGCGCGACGACGGCCGGCGCCCGCCGCTCAGTGCGGCGGGTGGCCGGCCGCGATGCGTCGCCCGGCCTCGGCGAACAGCCCCCGCATCCATTCGTGCTCTGGATCGCGCGTGTGCGAGGGGTGCCACCACAGTGCACTCACGATGGGCGTGGCCGCGAACGGCAGCGGCACCACGCGGATGCCGCCGATGCGCAACAGGTGGGGCGCGAGGGCCGACTGCACCAACCCGACGCGACGGGTACCGCTGACGAAGTGGCCGACCGAGAGGAAGCTCTCGAGCACCACCTCGATGCGCGGTTCGACGCCGAGCTGCTGGATCTGTCGGGCGGCCGACGTGAACGCCGAGCGCGACTGGAAGGTCAGCACCCACGGCATGTCGGCGAGATTCTGCATGGTGAGCGCCTCGCCGACCTCGGCGTTGTCGTCGGCGACGACGGCGAGCCAGTCGTCCTGCCAGAGATCGAGATGCGGCAGTTCGGAGACGGGACCGTGGGGGATGACCATGGCATCCGCCGAGCGCAGCCGGTTCGCGGCCTCCTCCACGATCCCGGGATTGTGCAGCATGTAGCGGAACCGCACCCCCGGCGCCTGCTCGGCGGCGAGCTGCGAGACCACGGTGCCGACCGTGACGAAGCCGTAGTCGGAGCCGTAGATCGAGAATTCGCGCGTGGATTCGGCCGGCGACCACGACGCTTGGCTCTCGAAGACGCGCCGGGCCGCCTCGAGGGCGGTGCTCGTGTGATCGGTCAGACGCACGGCGAAGGGGGTCAGCTCGTAGGTGTTGCCGCGGCGGGCGAGGATCTGGTCGTCGAAGTGCGCGCGCAGGCGCGCGAGCGACGCGCTCAACGCGGGCTGGCTCAGGTGCAGGCTCTCGGCGGCGCGCGTCACACTGCGCTCGGTGAGCAGTGCGTCGAGCGCGACGAGAAGGTTGAGATCGAGGCGCGAGAGTGTCGCATGGTCGGTCACCACGGCGTGATCCTTCGCTCGGGGAAGCTGTGCTCGCATCGTATCAACGGCATCTATGCAGGCGCGAGGGAGCATATTTGTCGGCGATGCGGACGCGTCGCGCGGCCTTATGCGCCGCATCGCGAAGACTTATGTGCTTTTTAGGCGCAACGCGCTGATACTGGATCACACAGCACAGGCGCTCCCACCGAAGGGCTCGCCGACAACGTCGTCAGAAAGGCTGGCCCATGGCTCCGAAACGCCGCGTCACGCGTATCGCAGGTCTTCTCGTCCTCCCCGTCACCGCCGCTCTCGTCCTCTCCGGCTGCTCCGGCTCGAGCGCGGGGGAGTCCGGCGGCGACGCCGACTCGTTCACCTTCACTTTCGCCACCTCCAACAACCTCGAGAGCCCCTACGAGACGCTCGCCAAGGAGTACATGGCGGCGAATCCCGGCGTCACCATCACCTCGAACCCGACCCCGAACGACAAGTACGGCGAGACCATCCGCACGCAGCTGCAGGCGGGCAATGCCTCCGACGTGATCATCACCGCGCCCGGCGCCGGTGACTCGCGCGGTCTGATACCCCTCGCCCAGGCCGGGTTCTTCGAACCGCTCGGCGACACCGCGACCTCGCTCGTGCCGACCGGCAGCGACACGCTCTTCGAGATCGACGGCAAGACCTACGGCCAGCCGCTGGACTTCACCATCGGTGCCGTCGTCGCCAGCATGGGCACGGCCGGCATGAACGGGATCACGAGCTGGCCCACCACCACGAACGACTTCTACGCCGAGTGCGCGAAGCTCGCGGGCGACGGCAAGTCGATGATCGCCATCGCCGGCGCCGCCGCCCCGAACGCCGGTCTGACCGCTCAGGGCATCGCGGCGACCCGCGTCTACGCATCGGACCCGAACTTCAACACCGAGCGCGCCGAGGGCAAGACCACCTTCGCTCAGAGCAAGGGCTGGGCCGACACGCTGCAGACCATCATCGACCTCAAGGACAAGGGCTGCTTCCAGGCCGGTGCCGAGGGCGGTGGCTTCGACGCCATCACCAACGGGCTCGCGCAGGGCACCTCGGTCGGCAGCTTCATCCCCTCGGGCTCGGCTGTCGAGATCGCCGCGGCGGCTCCCGCGGAAGCCGACTTCAAGGTGCAGCCCTTCCCGCCCGCGGCCGGCGGCAAGCCCTTCGTGCTCGCCAGCTCGAACTACGCGGCATCCATCAACGCGAAGTCCCAGAAGAAGGACGCCGCGAAGAAGTTCCTCGAGTGGCTCGCCACCCCCGACGCGCAGGAGAAGTTCTACGAGGCCTCGGGCCTGCTCCCCATCTCGGAGTACAAGAACCTCGACCTGAGCAACACGATCTACTCCGAGGTCGTCGATGACATCTCGAACGGCTCGTACACCACCCTGCCCTCGAACGTCTGGCCCAACCCGGCCGTGTACGACGCGCTGTCGACGGGCGTCCAGGGCCTGCTGACCGGCCAGAGCAGCATCGACCAGGTTCTCCAGAACATGGATGCGGCCTGGGGCAACTGAGTGAATCCGCCGCCCGGGCCCCTGGACCCGGGCGGCGGAGCCGCACCCCATCGAGGATGACGAGGACGCCATGAGCACCACCTTCCGAGCCGGCGAGGTCGCCGCCACCGAGACCGAACGAGTCGTCCTGCCCCCGCGCAGAGGGCGCCGCCGTCCGGCCCCCGCCCCGCGCCGCAAGGGTCTGCTGAAGTTCGGCTACTGGTGGTGGGCGCTGCCCGGCATCCTCTTCGTCCTCGGCATCCACTACGTCGCCACGAGCGTCGGCGGCTTCTTCGCCTTCACGAACTGGACCGGCATCGGGGCCTTCGAGCTCATCGGGCTCGACAACTTCACGCGGATCTTCCAGGATCCGACGAAGATCGGGGCGCTGTGGAACACGCTGTTCCTCGCCTTCGGATCCGTGATCCTCAGCAACATCCTGGGTCTGGGCATCGCTCTCGGCCTCAACCGCGGGCTGAAGAGCCGCTACATCCTGCGCACGCTCTTCTTCATGCCGGTCGTGCTCAGCCCGCTGGCGACGTCGTACATCTGGAAGTTCATCTTCGACTTCAACGGCCCTCTCAACCTCGTGCTGCGCGGGATCGGCCTGGAGTCGATGGCCCGCGCCTGGATCGCCGACCCCACGTGGGCGATCTGGACGATCCTCATCGTGCTGGTCTGGCAGAACATCGGCTTCTCGATGGTGATCTACATGGCGGGCCTCGCCGCCGTGCCGGTCGAGATCGAAGAGGCCGCGGCCATCGACGGCGCCAACCTGTGGCAGCGCTTCTGGCACGTGACGTTGCCGTCGATCCGCCCCGCCGTCGCGATCGCGACGACCCTCGGGCTGGTGAACGGACTGCGCGTCTTCGACCAGATCATGGCGCTCACCGGCGGCGGCCCCGCCGCGGCCACCGAGACGCTCGCGACGCAGGTCTACAAGCAGTCGTTCGCCCTCGGCAACTTCGGCTACGGCGCCGCCCTGGCGCTGCTGCTGACCCTCATCATCCTCGTCTTCGCCGTCATCCAGCAGCGCGTCACCGCCGACCGTTCCGAGGAGAACTGACATGTTCCGCTACACCAAGCTCACGGGACTGCGCGAGTTCCTGTTCTGGCTCGCCGCACTGGTCTTCCTGCTGCCGTTCTACTTCCTCATCACGACGTCGCTGAAGTCGGACCGCGAGGTCATCACCTCGTCGACCTTGGCGCCGCCGACGGCGCCCGACTTCGGCAACTTCCTCAAGGTGCTCACCGCCACCGGCAACTCGAACGTGGTGGTGGGTCTCGTCAACAGCATCATCATCACGGCCGGCAGCATCGTGCTGCTGGTGCTCCTGGGCTCGCTCACCGGCTACGTCATCGCCCGCAGCACACGCCGGTGGAGCCGCGTGGTCTACTACCTCTTCCTCGTGGCGATCGTGCTGCCCACGCAGCTGGGCACCGTGCCGCTGTACATCGGGGCGCGCGCGCTCGGGCTCACCGGCTCCGCCTGGGGGATGATCATCCTCTACACCGGCATGCTCCTGCCGCTCGCGATCTTCCTCTACGCGGGGTTCTTCCGGGGGCTCGGCACCGAGTACGAAGAGGCGGCGACCATCGACGGCGCCAGCCGCACGCAGATCTTCTTCCGCATCGTGCTGCCGCTGATGGCGCCCGCGACCGGGACCGTCGCGATCCTCGCCGGCCTCATCGTGTGGAACGACTTCTTCACGTCGCTCATCTTCCTCGGCGGCTCCGCGAACCAGACCCTCCCGGTCGCCATGTACTACTACATCGGCTCGCTGGTGTCGGCCTGGAACCAGATCTTCGCGATCGTCATCGTCTCGATGGTCCCGATCCTCGCCTTCTACCTCTTCGCGCAGAAGCGCTTCATCCAGGGCTTCGCCGGCGGCCTCAAGGGCTGAGGCCCCCCGATCGATGGATGCCGGAGCGACCGGCATCCTGCTCCGCCCTGCCCGCACGACCCTCGAAAGGACACCGACGTGTACCAACTCGCCCCGAACATCGAACTCCTCTTCACCGAGGCCGGCGACTACCAGGACCGCGTCCGCGCGGCGGCCGCGGCGGGTTTCGACGCCGTCGAGATGTGGGGTCCGACCGGCGTCGACGCGCCGGCCACCCCGAAGGACCTGCCCGCGCTGAAGGTGGCGCTCGAGGAGACCGGCGTGCAGCTCACCGCGCAACTGGCCGAGCCCCGCACACAGTTCATGATCCCGCCGTGGGACCACTCGGAGTTCTTCCGCAAGCTCGACGAGGGCGTCGCGATCGCGCGCGACCTCGGCTGCCCCCGCATCGTCGTCGGCAGCGGCACGGGCTTCGGCGGGTGGAAGCGTCAGGTGCAGCTCGACAAGCTCGTCGAGATCTACCGCACGGCGATCGCGCAGATCGAGGGATCGGGCGTGGGGCTCGTGCTCGAGCCGGTCAACGTCCGCGTCGACCACCCCGGGTCGCTGCTCGATCGCACCGCCGAGGGCGTCTACGTCGCCCGCGGCGTCGACTCGCCGCAGTTCGGGGTGTTGTACGACATCTACCACTCGGCCGTCGAGGGGGAGGACATGGAGGCCGAGCTCGCCAACGCCGGCGATCTCATCCACTACGTGCAGCTGGCCGACGCGCCCGGCCGCGGTGAGCCCGGGACCGGCGACCTCGACTGGTCCGAGCGCTTCCGCCTTCTGCGGGACAGCGGCTACGACGGCCCGGTGGGGCTCGAGTACTACCCGACCACCGCGTCGGAGGCCTCGGTCTCCCACGTCGTCGAGATCGCGCGCGCGGCATGAGCGCGCGGCGCTACCCGACCGAGGTCGACGTGCTCATCGTCGGCAGCGGTCCGACCGGAGCGGCGTACGCCCGCATCCTGTCGGAACGCGCTCCCGACGCGACCGTCGCGATGTTCGAGGTCGGTCCGACCGTGTCGGACCCGCCCGGGGCGCACGTGAAGAATATCGCCGACCCGCAGGAGCGCACCCGCGCGCAGGTCGCATCGGAGGGGCCGGGGGAGCGGGGCGAGAAGGTCGCCAGCCCCGGTGCGGCCCGGGCCGGCGTGCGCGGGGCACGGCCCGGCACCTTCCTGCTCGACGAGGGCTATGCGTTCGAGGGGGAGGACGGCATGCCCGTCGCGGCGATGTCGAGCAACGTCGGAGGGATGGCCGCGCACTGGACCGGCGCCTGCCCGCGGCCCAACGACAGCGAGCGCATCCCCTTCCTCGCCGACCTCGACGAACTGCTCGGCGAGGCGGACCGGCTGCTGGGCGTCACCACCGACGCCTTCGACTCGGCGCCGTTCGGGTCGATCGTGCGCGAACGCCTGTCGGCGGCGGTCGACGAGGGGCGCGTCGATGCGACGAAGGTGCAGCGGATGCCGCTCGCGGTGCACCGCCGCGAGGACGGCCGCCTGGTGTGGTCGGGCTCGGACGTGGTGCTCGGCGACGTGACGCGACAGAACCCCGGCTTCGCGCTGTTCGACGAGTCGCTCGCGGTCCGCGTGCTCGTCGAGGGCGGACGGGCCGCCGGGGTCGTCGTCCGCGACCTGCGTTCGGGCGAGGAGCATCCCGTCGCGGCACGGTTCGTCGTCGTCGCGGCGGATGCCCTGCGCACGCCGCAGCTGCTGTGGGCGTCGGGGGTGCGCCCGGAGGCGCTGGGACGGTACCTGAACGATCAGGCGCAGGTGGTGTTCGCCTCTCGGCTGCGCGACATGCCGCCGCTCGCGGAGGACGCCCCCACGGCGGGGCTCGCGGAGTACAGCGGCGTCAGCTGGGTGCCGTTCACCGACGACATGCCCTTCCACGGGCAGATCATGCAGCTCGACGCCTCTCCCGTCCCCCTGGCCGAGGACGACCCGGTCGTCCCGGGCTCGATCGTGGGGCTCGGTCTGTTCTGCGCGAAGGATCTGCAGGCCGACGACCGTGTCGTCTTCGACGACGGACACGTCGACGGATACGGGATGCCGGCTCCCCGCATCCACTACCGGCTCACCGCCCGTGATCACGAGGTGGTGGAGCGGGCCCGGCGAGAGATCGTGCGCCTGGCCGAGGCGATCGGCGATCCGGTCGGCGACCGCCCGTTCACCCTGCCGCTCGGCTCGTCCCTGCACTACCAGGGCTCGACGCGCATGGGTCTCGTGGACGACGGCACGAGCGTGTGCGATGTCGACAGCGAGGTCTGGGGTGTCCCGGATCTGTTCGTCGCGGGCAATGGCGTCATCCCGACGGCCACCGCGTGCAACCCCACGGTGACCTCCGTCGCCCTGGCGGTGCGCGGCGCGCGCAAGATCGCCAGCATCCTCGCGCGTGAACGATCGGGCGCTGTCTCGGCATCCTTCTGATCCTTGCTTATGCAGAAATCAGACATTAGACTGTAGGAATCAAGACAAAGTGGTCTGCGACTCCGGTCGCACCGACGAGGAGGTCCCGGTGATCCCGGATCGCATCATCGAGCAGGGAACGCTCACCGCCGCGGGCGGGCGGGCGTCGGTGGAGGTGCGCCTGCCCTGGTACCGGGCGCTGCCGGCATCCTGCATCTCGGGCGCGAAGCTGGCCGTCGACGGGGTCGAGGCGCCCGTCGATTCTCTGCGATGGCAGATGAACGGCGCGGAGTTCACCTTCGCCGACATGAAGACGAACACCGAGCAATGGTGGTTCCCCACCGACTCGGCCGTCCTCTCGGGAGAGCTGGCGATGGATGCCGGGGAGCACGAGGTCCGCGTCGATCTCGAGCTCTTCATCCCCTACATCATCATCGCCGACGACCAGGTGCTGCACATCGAGGAGCACGACAGCAAGACGATGACCGCCCGCCAGGTCGAGGAGGCCCGCGCATGACCCTTCGACAGGCTCAGGGACCCCTTCGACAGGCTCAGGGACCCGAGCTCGGCACGCCCATCCAGGGCGTCACCCTCTACAGCTTCACCCGCGCGTTCCACGGCCGCGAGTACGACCTCGACCAGCTGATCCGCAAGACCGCGGCCGAGGGCTTCGGGCCGGGGCTGGAGATCATCGGGTTCTCGAGCTTCCGCGGTTTTCCCGACATCGACGATCACTTCGCGGGTCGCTTCGGCGATCTCGTCGAGGAGGTCGGCCTCGTGCGCACCTCGCTCGCGGTCAACGCCGACATCGGCCTGCGGCCCGACACGCTCATGGATCAGGACGAGCTCATCGCCTACATGCGGCGGCAGATCGCGGCGGCGGCGAAGCTCGGCTTCCCCATCGCGCGCGTGCAGATCTCGCTCACGCCCGACTCGATGGAGGCGCTCGCCCCCATCGCCGAGGAGTACGGCGTCACCCTCGCGCTCGAGGTGCACGCCGACCAGTACGCCTCGCACCCCCGCATCCTCGCCCTCCGCGACCGCTTCGAGAAGGTCGGCTCACCGTTCCTGGGTTTCACGATGGACTGGGGCGCCACCGTCACCGGCTTCGCGCCCTCGCTCATCGAGGCGTACCGCCGCCGCGGTGCGTCGGAGGAACTGCTGTCGGCGGTCGTGGCGCTGTGGGACGAGTACTACGAGCAGGGTCCACCCGCCGATCAGGCCGATCACGGCCAGCGTTTCGGCCGGTTCATCGCTCTCGCCCACCAGCACGGTCGCCCCGACCTCGGCATCGATCTCGGGATCAACGGCACGGGTCTGTTCGGCCCGGCGCGGGTGGATGACTGGCTCGAGATCATGCCGTGGGTGAAGCACGTGCACGGCAAGTTCTTCGGCATCGACGAGAACGGCGACGAACCGTCGGTGCCGGTTGCCGACCTCATCACGCTGCTCGTGGACAACGGGTACAGCGGGGCCGTGTCGAGCGAGTACGAGGGCTGGCACTGGAACCACTGGCAGAACCCCTTCGAGATCATCCGCGGCGAACAGGTCATCCAGCGCACCGCCGCCGAGACCGCCGGCTCCCGGATGATCACGGATGCCGCCGCGGCCCGCCGCGCTCTCGACACCCACCTCGCGCACGCGGTGCGCGTCTGACCTCGACGACCACGGCCGACCGAGGTGGCTGAGCCTGTCGAAGCCACCGGAACCCCCTCGCGGGGCGTGGGAGCCCGACCGAGGTGGCTGAGCCTGTCGAAGCCACCGGAACCACCGCAGACACCGACCCAAGGACCGAAATGACGCACGACACCACCGGCATCGCCGGAACGGGCATCACGCTCGGCACCACCCTCTACTCCATGACGAGCGAGTTCGCCGCGGGCCTCTACACCCCGGAGACCCTCATCAGGGAGGTGCACGACCAGGGCATCGGCCCCGGCGTCGAGTTCAACCTCGCGCAGCTCCTGCGCTCGTACCCCGACGTCGACGCGGAGTTCACGAAGCTCTGGTTCGACTCGCTCGAGAGGTACGGTCTCGAGGCGAGCGCCGTCGGCACGAACCTCGACATGGGTCGGCGCACAGACCGTGACATGACGCCGGACGAGGAGCACGAGTTCTTCGTCCGTCAACTGAAGTCGGCGCACACGCTCGGCTTCTCGACGGTCGTTATCCGCTCGGCCGGCAAAGAGCTGCTGCGCCGTCTGCTGCCCCTCGCCGAGAAGTACGACCAGCGACTCGCGTACGAGATCCACGCGCCCTCGGGACCGAACGATGCGAAGGTGCTCGAGATCCGGGAGGTCTACGACGAACTCGGCAGCGAACGTCTGGGCTTCACCGCCGACTTCTCGTCGACCATGCACTCCCTCTCGCCGACGCTGCTGCGCACGCTCGGGCAGATGGGCATGGACGAGAAGCACTTCCCGGTCATGGACGAGATCTGGCGCGAGCCCGCGCCCATGCACGTGCGCAACCAGAGATTCGAGGACTACCTCACGGGCGAGGGCGTCGACCCCCTGCGCTTCGGGCCGTTCACGCGTCTGGCGTTCAACATGCACGGTCTCGTTCCGCCGGAGGAGTGGCTCGACATCATGCCGCAGATCTTCCACGTGCACGCGAAGTTCTACGACATCGGCGTCGACGGCGAAGAACCGGCCATGGACATCCCCCGCATCGTCACGCAGTTCGTCGACGGGGGCTACGAGGGCTATCTCTCCAGCGAGTGGGAGGGTCACGCCTTCAGCGACCTCGGCGAGAGCGACCCCATCGATCTCGTCAAGAAGCAGCACGCGCTCATGCGCACAGCCATCGAGAACACCGTCGCGGCGCGCCAGCCCGCGTGATCCACCACCACAACGAAGGAATGACCATGTCGAACACCACCACCGAGGCATCCGTCTCCGACCTCATCGCCGAGGTCACCCGCCTGCGCGAGCAGGTCGAGGCCGCCCACGCCCTCGCGCAGCGCGCCGAGGACCGCGGGCAGGTCGAGAACCTCTTCAACCGCTACATGTACCTGCACAACGCTTTCGAGGACGAGCAGATCATCCCGCTGTGGGTGAAGGAGGGCACCGAGGGGATCCGCGCGCGCTACACCAACGCCGGTCAGTACACGACCTGGCAGAGCGTCACCGACTACCACCGCGGGCGGCCCCACCCCGAGGGCAAGCTCATCCTGCACGCCACCAACACCCCGGTGATCGAGGTCGCCGGTGACGGCAAGACCGCCACGGGCGTGTGGATGATGGCGGGCACCGAGTCGGGTCTGACCGACCCGAAGGTCGCCGAGGAGTTCCCCGACATGTACTCGCCCGAGGAGGTGCTCGGCAAGAAGGTCTGGGCCCACTGGGTGTGGTGCAAGTACGCGATCGACTTCCTCAAGCAGGACGGCGAGTGGAAGTTCTGGAAGTTCCGCTGCTACGAGCTCGCCCGCGCTCCCTTCGAGGAGAACTGGGTCGCCTTCGGCCTGAAGAACCAGGGCGCGTTCGACCTCGACCTCATGTACTTCGGCGACGACGGCAAGCCCGTCTTCATGCCGAAGGCCGACGAGCCGGTCCCCTCCACGAACCACCCGTACAGCCCCCAGACCACGCAGAAGCTCGAGCCCGCGCCGCCGGTCGCGCACCAGACCTTCTCCGACAACTACGCCTGAGAGACAGCCCCCATGGCCACCCGCAACTCGCTCTTCGCCGAGAAGGACGTCCGTCGCACCGACGACGGCCTCGCCGTCTCGGTGCAGCTGCCCTGGTACCGCAGCCTCTGGCTGTCTGCCGTCGACGACGTCGCCGCGACGGTGAACGATGTCGCCGTGCCGAAGGACGACCTGCGGTTCTCGCTCGAGGGTCGCGAGTACCGCGTCGAGGACCTGCCCGAGCAGTTCGAGACGCTGTGGTTCGTGGCCGACCGGCCCGACATCCTGATCCACCTCGACACCCCGCTCGCGGCGGGCGAGGCGGTGACCGTCGAGGTCGTGCTGACCATGCGGCTGCTGTACATGCAGATCACGCCGGGGGTCGACGGCGGCCCCGGGCGGTACGTCACGAACCGGGTTCCGGTCGAGCGAGAGCTGGTGCTGTCATGACCCTTCGACAGGCTCAGGGTCCCGCGCTGCGCGTCGCGATGATCGGCTACGGGTTCATGGGCGCCGCGCACTCCGTCGGCTGGCGTCAGGCGCCGCGCATGTTCGACCTGCCGCGCGCGGTCGAGATGACCGTGGTGGTGGGCCGGAACGCGGATGCCGTGGCATCCGCCGCCGAGAAGTGGGGGTGGGCCGAGTCGGCCACCGACTGGCGCGAGATCGTCGGGCGTGACGACATCGACATCGTCGACATCATCACGCCCGGCGACTCGCACGCCGAGATCGCCATCGCGGCGCTCGAAGCGGGCAAACACGTGCTCTGCGAGAAGCCGCTGGCCAACACCGTCGCGGAGGCCGAGGCGATGGCCGAGGCCGCCGCGCGGGCCCGGGTCCGCGGCATCCGGTCGATGGTGGGTTTCACGTACCGGCGCGTGCCGGCCGTGACCCTGCTGCGCGACATGATCGCGGAGGGTGCCGTCGGCACGGTGCAGCAGGTGCGCGCGGCCTACCGCCAGGACTGGCTCGTCGACCCCGAGATGCCGCTCGCCTGGCGCCTGCAGAAGGAACACGCGGGGTCGGGGGCGCTCGGTGACATCGGCGCGCACATCATCGACATGACCCAGTTCGTGACCGGACTGGGCGTCGAGAAGGTGTCGGGCACGATCGACACGATCGTCAAGGAACGTCCGCTGCGGGCCGCGGGGTCCGGCCTCTCGGGATCGGTGGGACAGGGCTTCGGCGCCGTCACGGTCGACGACATCGCGATCTTCACCGGCCGTCTCGCGAACGGAGCGCTGGTGTCGTTCGAGGCGACGCGTTTCGCGACCGGCCGCAAGAACGCCCTCACCATCGAGGTGTCGGGCGATCGCGGCGCGCTCGCGTTCGACCTCGAAGACCTCAACAGCCTGCGCTTCTACGACCGCACGGCGCCCGAGGGGCGCCAGGGCTTCACACAGGTGCTCGTCACCGAACCGCAGCACCCGTACGTGTCGGCGTGGTGGCCCGCGGGCCACCTGCTCGGCTACGAGCATGGGTTCAGCCACCAGGTCGTCGACCTCGTCGCCGCGATCGATGCCGGGACCGACCCGCACCCCTCCTTCGACGAGGGCCTCGCCGTCCAGCGGGTGCTCGACGCAGTCGAGCGCAGCTCGTCCGCGGCGGCGGCGTGGACCAGCGTCGCGGCCCCCATCCCCGTCTCCTGAAAGGTCTCGTCATGGCTCGCCCGATCACCCTGTTCACCGGCCAGTGGGCCGACCTGCCCTTCGAAGAGGTCGCGCGCCTCGCCGGCGAGTGGGGCTACGACGGCCTCGAGATCGCCTGTTGGGGCGACCACATCGACGTCTCGCGCTGGGACGACGCCGACTACGTGCAGTCGCGCCTCGACATCCTCGAGCGCAACGGGCTGAAGGTGTGGACCATCTCGAACCACCTCGTCGGTCAGGCGGTGTGCGACGATCCCATCGACGAGCGCCACCACGACATCGTGCCGCCGCGGGTGTGGGGAGACGGGGATGCCGAGGGCGTGCGGCAGCGCGCGGCCGAAGACCTCAAGAACACGGCGCGCTTCGCCGCGAAGCTCGGCGTGACGACGGTCACCGGGTTCACCGGGTCGAGCATCTGGAAGTACGTCGCGATGTTCCCGCCGGCCTCCGACGCCATGATCGAGCGAGGGTACGCGGACTTCGCCGCCCGCTGGCATCCGATCCTCGACGTGTTCGAGGAGGTGGGCGTGCGCTTCGCCCTCGAGGTGCACCCGTCCGAGATCGCCTACGACTATTGGACCGCGAAGAAGACGCTCGAAGCCATCGGGCACCGGAAGAGCTTCGGCTTCAACTTCGACCCCTCGCACTTCGTCTGGCAGCAGCTGGACTCGGTGGCGTTCGTGCTCGACTTCGCCGACCACATCTTCCACGTGCACTGCAAGGAATCGACGACCAACCTCGACGGGCGCAACGGCGTGCTCGGCTCGCACCTGTCGTGGGACAACCCCCGCCGCGGGTGGACCTTCGTCTCGACCGGACACGGCGACGTGCCGTGGGAGCCGCTGTTCCGCGCGCTCAACGCGATCGGTTACGACGGCCCCACGAGCGTCGAGTGGGAAGACGCCGGAATGGACCGCCTCGTCGGCGGCCCCGAGGCCCTCGCCTTCGTGCGCAAGCTCGGCGAGATCACCCCGCCGCACCAGCTCTTCGACGCCGCGTTCTCGAACAAGGGCTGATCCGGTGATCGACGTCCTGATCCTCTCGGGGCACATGACC
>CAJYJO010000020.1 GCA_913774845.1 uncultured Microbacterium sp.
CGATCTGCGCCTGCACCGACCGATCCGACAGGCACTCCGCGGCCGCGATCTCGGACGCGACCTCGCGAAGCGCCATCTCCGCCGCCCGCGACGATGCCCGCTGCCCCGCCAGGGCGTCGAGGGCCAGGCGCCCTGCCCGGGCCAGCGCCCGGGTCTTGCGGGCTTCGGCGGTCGCGAGGGCGGCATCCGCGTCCAGCACCTCGCCGAGCACGACCGCGAGCGGGTCGGACCCGTCGGGTGGTGAGGGAGGAGGTGTCGAGAAGCTCATGCAGGCATGCTAGCGCTTACCTCCGACATTGCCTCGCTGATCGGGAGTTTCTGTGGATAGATGATCCCGTTTCGTCCCTGGGGAGGAGGGGTGCGACGTCAGCGGAATGGTGCCTGGATGCGGCGCCTGTCGGTGCGCGATGCCCGGATGGGGGCGCGGGGGCGCACACGCGCGTACGGAAGACGAGGCGCGAGAGCGCGTCTCGGTCCGCAATGCGGGTGTGCGCGTCGTCGGCGCGGTACGCGGGCCGCGCACGCGCGGGGCGATGGCTGGGCCGGAGAGCGCGTCTCGGTTCGCCCTGCCGGGTGCCGCGCGCGTGGTCCACGCGCGGGACGCGCACGTGCGCACGGAAGGCTGGGCACAGGAGAACGCACCACAGTTTGCCCCGCCGCGCGCACGCGCACCAAGCGCCCCCGCGCGCGTACGTGCACCAAGCGCCCTCGCCGCGCGTACGTGCACCAAGCGCCCCCGCCGCGCGTACGTGCACCAAGCGCCCCCGCCGCGTACGAGCGCCGAGCGCTGAGCGCCCCGCGCCACGCGCCCACCAAGCGCCCCCGCATCACGCGCGTGCCGAGCGCCCAACGTCGTTCGCGCGCCGAACCCCGTCGTCACCTCCGCGCCGCGAGCCCCCGCATCCCTCACGCGCGCCCCGGGCGTCACCCGCGCGCCGACCGCCCGTCCTCCAGCGCGGCGCGCACCAGCGCGACCGCTTCCTCGGGGGCGACGCCGAGCTGACGCACCGTGCGGGCGTAGACGTGTGCGGCCTCGACGGCCCGGGAGGCGGCGGCGTCGCCTCCGCGCACGAACGAGCCGGCGCGGCCGCGGGTCTCGAGGAAGCCCGCCTCCTCCAGTTCCTTGTAGGCCCGGGCGACGGTGTTGGCGGCGAGGCTCAGCTCAGCCGCCAGAGCCCGGACGGGGGGCAGCCGGGTGCCGGCGACGAGCTCGCCGCCCTCGATCTGCGCGATGACCTGCGCCCGCACCTGCTCGTAGGGCGGGATGGGGGAGGCGGCATCCACGGAGAGGCGCATGATCAGTCGTTCAGGCCGAACAGGTCGAGCGGATGCGTCAGTCGCCACCAGGGGCTCGGCGGTTCGATCTCCTGCGCGAGGTCGACGTCGACGGTGGCGGCATCGACCGGTCCGGTCGCGGTGAGCGTTCCGACCGTCTCGCCCGCGTCGGTGCGCTCACCCAGGGCGAAATCGACGGAGGTCCGAGCGGTGCCGCCGTTCCACAGCACGACCGTGGCGTCGGACGCGGTGACGAGGTCGATGTCGTCGCCCCAGAGGGTCTCGACCTTGCCGACGACGGTGCCCGCGGTGACCGAGGGGCTCGGCTGCAGCTCTTGCTCGATGCGGGTGAACAGGTCGCGCGTGGCCTGATTGCGGGTATCGGGGCCGGGCTGGCCGAGCACGGCGGCGTACGCGCGGATCGTGGTGCCACCGACGGCGATGTCCTTCGCGGTGAGCAGGTTCCACGCGTCGAGCGTGCCCGTCTTCACCCCGATGATGCCGGGGTCGGACAGCAGGGCGTTGCCGTTCTTGAACGTCCCGGCACCGGGGAGGGTGAGCTCGGGCGTGCGGACGATCTCGGCGATGACGGGGTTCGCCAGAGCGCGTTCCGCAAGCCCGATGAGCGCGGCGGGAGTGGCGGTGTTCCCCGCCTCGATCCCGGTCGGGTTGACGATCGTGATCCCGTCGATGCCCCGTTCGGCGAGGTACGCGTTCGCGGCGGCGGAGAAGGCGTCATCCGAACCGAAGAGATCGGATGCCAGGCGCTGGGCGTAGTTGTTCGCGGAGGCGATTAGCATGCCCTGCAACATCTGCAGCTCGGTGAGGCTGCCGTCGACCGGCACGTCGAGCGACGACTCCCCCCGGGCGCGGTACTGCCAGTAGTCGGCACTGTCGGCCTGCGTGAAGGAGTACGAGGGGCCCTGCTCGCCGGGGGCGAGCGGCAGACGGTCGAGCACCACGAGAGCGGTGACGACCTTGGTGATGCTGGCGATCGACTCGGGGGCGCTCGCCGACGACGACAGGGTCTCGGCGATGCCGTCGACGGCGATCGCGGCCTCGCCCTGTGCGGGCCACGCGGGCTCGGCGGCGGGGGCGGCGACGGGTTGCAGCGAGACCGCTCGGGCCGTCGGCTCGACGGCGTTCAAGGGCCACAGCAGCGTCGTGGCCGCGTACGCGGCGAGCAGGAGCACCAGCAGGACCGGCGGAACCACCGTCGCCGGACGGAAGAAGCGCTTGCGCGCCCCCGACAACAGGTCGGCGGAACGAGTGGTCGCCCCCGAGACCACGAATTCCGGTGCCGGGCGCGGAGCGACCGCGTCGGCCGGGTCGACCCAGGCGAGAGCGCCGATCACCACGGGCGCCTCGGGCCCCGCACCCGCGGAGACGTCTCGCGCGGCGGCGCTGGCGGGGGCGGATGCCGCTGCCTCGCTGCTCGCGCCGGTGGCTGCCGGGGTGCTGGGCGCAGCGCCCGCTCCGGATGCCGCCGTCTCGCCGCTCCCACCCATGGATACGGCGGCGTCGCCCGCGGCGCCCGCGGAAGAAGCCCCCACCGCGGCACCACCGACACCCTCGCGGTCGCCGGACGGATCGTTCACCGCGGGCCCCGTGGCATCCGTCTGCCGGAGGGCGGGACCGAGGTCGCCCGTCGTCGACAGGGCGGGGCCGAGGCCGTCGGGGGTCGGAGCGTCCCGGTGACGTCGGGCGCGACGCGTGGCCGGGGTCTGCTCGTGCACCCGCCCACGCTACCCCGCCCCGCCTCCTATACTCATGAGCACGACCACGGGAGTCCGGTGAACCGGGCTGAGAGGAAGCGATCCACGCTTCGACCGTCGAACCTGATCCGGATCATGCCGGCGCAGGGAGGAGAGAAATGCACACGACCACGTCTGCCCCCGCGAACCGAACGTTCGCCCCCACCGTCGACCGCTTCCGCTGGCGCGTCGTCGACATCGTCGTCGCCGCCGTCCTGGGCGTCGCGATCGGTCTCGTCTTCTGGGGCTGGAACACCGTCGGCGGCCTCTGGTTCACGGCGATGGACGGCCTGACGCCCGGCCTGGGCGGCATCGCCGTGGGCATCTGGCTGCTCGGCGGCGTCGTCGGTGGCCTCATCATCCGAAAGCCCGGCGCCGCGCTGCTGGTCGAGCTGATCGCCGCCATCGTCTCGGCGCTGATCGGCAACGTGTGGGGCATCACGACGATCTTCTCCGGTCTGGCCCAGGGTCTCGGCGCCGAGCTGATCTTCCTCGCCTTCCTCTACCTGCGTTTCACCCTGCCCGTCGCGATGCTCGCGGGCGTGGGCGCCGGCGTCGGCGCGTGGGTGCTCGAGCTCTTCCTCACCCCCAACCTCGCCAAGACGCTCGAGTTCAACCTGCTGTACCTCGGCACCCTCGCGATCTCCGGCGCTCTGCTGGCCGGTCTCGTGGGCTGGCTGCTCGTGCGCGCGCTGGCCGCGACGGGTGCGCTGAGCCGCTTCGCCGCCGGGCGGGAAGCGCGCCGCGACGTCTGATGCCGGGCCCCGCACGCGTCGACGTCGAGGGGTGGGGCTGGCGGTACGCCGGCCGTAAGCTCCCCGCCACGCGTGACGTGAACCTGATCATCGAGCCCGGAGAGCGGGTGCTCCTGCTCGGCGCCTCGGGGGCCGGCAAATCCACCCTGCTGGCGGGGCTGGCGGGGCTGCTCGGCGGCAGCGACGAGGGCGAGGCCACCGGCCGCATCCGCGTCGATGGGCAGGCGCCCGAAGCGCAGCGCGGCCGGATCGGCCTCGTCCTGCAGGACCCCGAGTCCGGGGTCGTCCTGTCGAAGGTGGGCGACGACGTGGCGTTCGGGTGCGAGAACCTCGGGGTTCCCGCGGCCGAGATCCCCGCTCGGGTCGCCGAGGCCGTGGCATCCGTGGGTCTGGACGTTCCGCTGTCGCGGCCGACGAAAGAGCTGTCGGGCGGGCAGAAGCAACGCCTGGCGCTCGCCGGGGTGCTCGCGATGCGGCCGGGGCTGCTGCTGCTCGACGAACCGACCGCCAACCTCGACCCGGAGGGCGTCGTCGAGGTGCGCGCGGCGGTCGAGTCGGTGACCGCGCGCGAGGGCACCACGCTCGTGCTCATCGAGCACCGGACGTCGGTCTGGGTCGAGCTCATGACCCGCGTCGTCGTGCTCGCGCCGGGCGGCGGCCTCCTCGCCGACGGCCCGCCCGACCGCGTCTTCGCCGAGCACGGCGCGGCGCTGGCGGCGGCGGGGGTCTGGGTGCCGGGTCACCCCGTCGACCTCCCCGTCCCGCCGGAGGCGCGGGGGCGGGATGCCGTGCTCTCGACCCGTCGACTGGCTATCGGACGCGAGCGGCGCGAGGTGGTGGCATCCGGACTCGACCTCTCCGCGCCGCAGGGCGCGGGGACGGTCGTCACCGGCGCGAACGGGGCGGGCAAGTCGACGCTGGCGCTCACCCTCGCCGGTCTCCTGCCGGAGCTGTCGGGCGAGGTCGTCGCGGCTCCCTCTCTCGCCGCGCGCGGGGGGACGCGACCGTCGCGCTGGCGCTCGACGGAGCTGCTGACGCGCATCGGCACCGTCTTCCAGGAGCCGGAGCACCAGTTCCTCGCGCCGACGCTGCGAGACGAGCTCGCCGTCGGACCGCGCGCCCTGCGGATGCCGCCCGCCGAGGTCGATGCGATCGTCGACGAGCTGCTGGACCGGCTCGACCTGGCCCCCCTGGCCCTCGCGAACCCGTTCACCCTGTCGGGCGGGCAGAAGAGGAGGCTGTCGGTGGCGACCGTGCTGGCGTCCTCTCCCGCGGTGATCGTCCTCGACGAGCCGACCTTCGGCCAGGACCGTCGCGGCTGGAGCGAGCTGGTCGGCCTGCTGCAGCGCGAGGTCGAGCGGGGACGCACCGTGATCGCCGTGACGCACGACGCGGACGTGATCCGCCATCTCGGCCAGCACCGGATCCGTCTGGGCGGTGCAGCGTGAACGCGCGCGTGTGGCTCGACCGCGTCAACCCCGTGACCAAGGTGGCGATGGTGCTCGTGCTCGCGGTCCCCCTGCTGCTCACGATCGACGCGGTGAGCGCCGCGACCGCCCTCGTGCTCGAGCTGCTGTGCGTGCCGTCGACGGGGCTGAGCTACGCCACCGTCGCGAAGCGGATGCTGCCCGTCGTCGTGTTCGCCCCGATCGCGGCGGTGAGCATGCTGCTGTACGCGCGCCCCGGAGGCACCGTCTACGGGTCGTTCCTGTTCGCCACGGTCAGCGACAACTCCCTCGGCCTCGCGGGAGCGGTGCTGCTGCGCGTGCTGGCGTTGGCGCTCCCGATGATCCTGCTCTTCGGCCGCACCGATCCGACGGAGCTCGCCGACGCCCTCGCCCAGGTGGCGAAGCTGCCGAGTCGATTCGTCCTCGGTGTGCTGGCCGGCGCGCGCACCGTGGGATTGTTCGTCGACGACTGGCGCACGATGACCCTCGCCCGTCGCGCCCGGGGGCTCGGCGATCGCGGCGCCGTCCGTCGCTTCTTCTCGATGGCGTTCGTGCTCCTCGTCTTCGCGGTGCGCCGCGGCACGAAGCTCGCCACCGCGATGGAGGCGCGCGGCTTCGGCTCCGACATCGAACGCACGTGGGCGCGACCGTCGACGCTGTCGGCCCGGGATGCCGTCGCCCTCGGCGGGGCGATCCTGCTCGTGGCCGCAGCGCTCACCGCGGCGCTGGTGACGGGAGCGTTCCGCGTGGTGGGGTCGTAGCCCTCGCGGGTCTGCCCTCGCGGCTGCTCAGAACACGTACTCGAAGCACAGCGAGCGCGGCATCGTCTCGACGTACGGCTCGTACACGGGGATCGGCGTGAAGCCGGAGGCGGCGTACATTCGCAGCGACTCGGGCTGCATCCGGCCGCTCTGCAGGATCACGCGGCGAGCCCCCGCCCGTCGGGCGAGGTCGACCACGTCGGCGGTGAGCGCGCGACCGACGCCCCGCCGCCGGGCGGCGGCGACCACGATCAGGCGCTTCAACTCCCACTCGTCGCCGAGGCGACGCAGCATCACGTGCCCGAGCGGGGTGTCGTCGGCATCCACCGCCACGAGGGTCGCGACGACCTGCTCGGGATGCACCGCCAGAGCCGCTTCACGCTTGGCGGCGAACTCGGGGCTGTCGTCGGCGTCGGCGTCGCGGTAGCGCTCGCCGAGGTCGTCGTCCAGGATGCCGCGCAGCGCGACGGCGCGCGGATCGGCGACGTCGACGGACTCGATGCGGAACACGGGGTCGCTCACCGTTCGAGCCTACGGTCGGGTCCCGATGCCCGAGGCGGTTTCCCGGGGGCGGCAGCCCGCGACGATCCTCAGTCTCGGCTAGGGTGGGACCCGGTTTCAGGTTCGAAGGAGAGCGCATGGACATCACCAGAGCATCGGCCCTCGTCACCGGAGGGGCGTCGGGACTCGGCTTGGCCACCGCCCGCCGGCTCGCCGCCGCCGGGGCGCACGTCACCATCGTCGACCTCCCCTCGTCGGACGGCGCGGCGATCGCCGCGGAGCTCGGCGGATCCTTCGCCGCCGCCGATGTGACGGATGCCGAGCAGGTCGCAGACGCCGCCGCGCTCGCCGCCGAGGCGGGGCCCCTGCGCGTCGTCGTGAACTGCGCCGGGATCGCCCCTCCGGCGAAGGTGCTCGATCGCGACGGCGCCCCCTCGCCGCTGCAGGATTTCGAGCGCGTGATCCGTGTCAACCTCATCGGCACGTACAACGTCATCGCGCAAGCATCGGCCGTCATGGCGACCACCGACCCGGCCGAGGGCGGCGACCGCGGCGTCATCGTCAACACCGCCAGTGTCGCCGCCTTCGACGGCCAGATCGGCCAGCCCGCGTACTCCGCGAGTAAAGGCGGTGTGCACGCGATGACCCTGCCCATCGCTCGCGAGCTCGCGCGCCACGGCATCCGGGTCGTCACGATCGCACCCGGCATCATGGAGACGCCCATGCTCAAGGGCCTCCCGCAGGCCGCGCAGGACTCCCTCGGCCAGCAGGTACCGTACCCCTCCCGCCTCGGCGCCCCCGACGAGTACGCGCGGCTCGTCCTCGCGATCGTCGACAACGGCTACCTCAACGGCGAGACGATCAGACTCGACGGGGCGATCCGGATGGCACCGAAATGACCGCCGGCATCCTCCTCTCCATCGCCGACGGACTCGCCCGGGTCACCTTCGACCGACCGGCCTCGCTCAACGCGATGGACTTCCCCATGGCCCGCCGGTGGCGCGAGGTCGCCCACGAGGTCACGTCCGACTCCACGGTGGGGGCGGTGATCCTGGATGCCAACGGCCCCGCGTTCTGCGCGGGCGGCGACGTGGTGGCCATGGCGACCACCGGTTCGTCGGGCGCCGAGGTGACCGAGACGGCCGAGGCGATCCACGACGGCATCCGCACCTTCGCCGAGGCGCCGCTGCCGATGGTCGCCGCGGTCCAGGGCGCGGTCGCGGGCGGCGGCCTCGGGCTGATGCTCACCGCCGACTACGTCGTCGCGAGTGAGAACGCGCGTTTCGTCAGCCGCTACGCCAACATCGGTCTGACGCCCGACCTGGGCGTCTCGACCCTCCTCCCCGCCGCGATCGGGCAGCGACGCGCTCTGCAACTGCTGCTGCAGGACCGGATGCTGGATGCCGCTGAGGCGCTCGAGTGGGGTCTCGTCGCCGAGGTCGTGGCATCCGGGGATCTGGCGACGCGGGTCGACGAGATCGCGCGCTTCTGGCTCGACGGCGCGACCGCCGCGTTCGGACAGGCGACGCGTCTGGTGCGCGCCGGCGCGGGACGCACGTTCGCCGAGAACCTCGCCGACGAGGCCGCCACGATCGGCGCCGCCTTCGACACCCCCGAGGCGAAGGCCCGCGTGGCCGCCTTCGCCGCCGCCTCCGCGAAAGGACGTTCATGACGACGCTCGCCGGAAAGACCATCCTCATGTCGGGCGGGAGTCGCGGCATCGGCCTCGCGATCGCGCTGCGCGCCGCGCGTGACGGGGCGAACATCGCGATGCTCGCCAAGACCGACGCCCCGCACCCGAAACTCCCCGGCACCGTGCACACCGCCGCCGAGGAGATCCGCGCCGCGGGCGGACAGGCGCTGCCGATCGTCGGTGACGTGCGCGACGAGGCATCCATCACCGAGGCCGTGATGCGGACGGTGGGCGAGTTCGGCGGCATCGACATCGTCGTTAACAACGCGAGCGTCATCGACCTGTCGGGTTCGCTCGAGCTCGCGACGAAGAAGTACGACCTCATGCAGGACGTCAACGTCCGCGGCACCTTCCTGCTCTCGCGTGCCGCGGTGCCCCAGCTGCGGGATGCCGAGAACCCGCACATCCTGTCGTTGTCGCCGCCGTTGAACGTCACGCCGAAGTGGCTCGGCGCGCACACGGGTTACAGCCTCGCGAAGTTCGGCATGACGATGGCGACGCTCGGCCTCGCCGCGGAGTTCGCCGACGCCGGTATCGCGGCGAACACCCTGTGGCCGCGCACGACGATCGCGACCGCGGCCGTGCAGAACGTCATCGGCGGCGACCGGCTGATGGCCGTGTCGCGAACGCCCGAGATCTACGCGGACGCCGCGTACGAGGTGCTGACCGCCCCGTCGCGCGAGCGGACCGGGCAGACGCTGATCGTCGAGGACGTGCTCGAGGCCGCCGGGGTGACGGACTTCTCGGGCTACGCCGCGGTGCCGGGCACGCCCGACGAGGCGATGTACCCCGACATCTTCCTCGACTGACGCCGGTGCCGGTCCCTTCGACGGGCTCAGGGACCTCGGTGCGGAGGATCGTGGGTGTCGGTCCCTTCGACGGGCTCAGGGACCTTGGTGCGGAGGATCGTGGGTGCGGGTCCCTTCGACGGGCTCAGGGACCTCGGTGTGGAGGAGGCTGAGCTTGTCGAAGTCTCCGGGAGTCGTTGCGGCGCCGGTCCCTTCGACGGGCTCAGGGACCTGGGTGCGGGGGATCGTGGGCGCCGGTCCCTTCGACGGGCTCAGGGATCTGGGTGCGGAGGAGGCTGAGCTCGTCGACGTCTCAGCGCGCGGGCGTCAGATGAGGCCGAGCTCCGCGAAGGCGTTGTGCACGCCGTCGTCGAGCACGGCGGTCGTCACGCGACCGGCGAGCCGCTGCAGCTCCGGCGCCGCGTTGCCCATGGCGACGGGCGTGCCGACGACCTCGAACATCTCGACGTCGTTCCAGCTGTCGCCGATGCCGATGGCATCCGTCGCCGAGAGACCCAGCTGGGCGAGCACCTCGGTGATCGCGGAGCCCTTGGTGACGCCGGCCTGACCGATCTCGCCGTTCGAGCCGCCCGGCAGGGGGATCGAACCGGGGATCACGTGGAAACCCTCGCCGAGCTCGGCCGCGGCGTGGGCGACCGTGTCGGTCGAGGGGCTGACGAACACGGCCTTCGCGACGGCGTCGCGGTCGACCTCCGCCACGGGCCGCGGCTCGCGCCACAGCGGCTGCTCGGCCGGGAGGCCCTGGGCCTCGAGCTCGGCGGCGCGTTCCGCGTGACGCGCCCGGCGGTACTCGCTCATCACCGGTCCCATGCCGGGGCTCGCGAAGACGCCCCCGTGCGTCTGCAGGAAGTAGTGGATGCCGTGCTCCTCGAAGTACCGCTCGAGCAGCTCGACATCGGCGCGGGGCATGGGGTGCTCGACGAGGGTCTCGTCGTCGCGCGTCGCGTACGCCCCGCCGTTGGTGATCGCGCCGTCGAAGCCGATGGCGAGCACATCGGGGTGGATGTCGCCGGCGGAGCGGCCGGTGCACAGCCACACCCGGTGCCCGTTCTCCCGTGCCCGTCGGATGGCGGTCACGGTCGAGGGGGCGATCACCGAACCGTGCTCGAGGATCGTGCCGTCGACGTCGAGGAAGGCGATGCGGGTCATGTGCACTCCAAAAGGGATCGGCCCCGGGCCGTGGGGACCCGGGGCCGATCCGGTCTCAGGGGATCAGCGGGTCAGGGACGCGCCGTTGGTCCGGATGACGTCGGCGTACCAGCCGAACGACTTCTTCCGGTAGCGCTCCAGCGTCCCGGTTCCGTCGTCGTTTCGGTCGACGTAGATGAAACCGTATCGCTTGCTCAGCTGCGCGGTGCTGGCGCTGACGATGTCGATGCAGCCCCACGAGGTGTAGCCGAGCACGTCGACGCCGTCCTCGAGCGCCTCACCGACCTGCACGAGGTGGTCGTTGAGGTACTGGATGCGGTAGTCGTCGACGACCGTCTTCTCGCCGTCGACCTCGACGAGCCGGTCGCGAGCGCCCAGGCCGTTCTCGACGATGAACAGCGGCTTCTGCCACCGGTCCCAGAACTGGTTGAGCACCAGACGCAGGCCCACCGGGTCGATCTGCCAGCCCCACTCGCTCGCTTCCAGGGTGGGGTTGGAGACGCCGCCCATGATGTTGCCCTCACCGGCGATCTTCTTCGACGGGTCGGCGGTCTCGGCGATCGACATGTAGTAGCTGAACGAGACGAAGTCGACCGTGTTGGTCAGGTCGTCGCGGTCCTGGTCGGTGATGTCGAGCTCGATGCCCTTCTCGCGCAGCGTCCGCAGGAAGTACCCGGGGTACGCGCCGCGGGTGTGGACGTCGCCGTAGACGAGGTTGCCGTGGTCGGCATCCATCACCGCGAGGGCGTCGTCGGGCGACGGCGTCAGAGGGTAGACGGGCATCGACAGCACCATGCATCCGACCTTCGCCTCGGGGGCGACCTCACGGGCGATGCGGGTGGCGCGGGCGGATGCCACGAGCTCGTGGTGCATCGCCTGATACAGCTGCTCCTCGGGGACGCCGCCCTCGGGGATCGGGATGCCGCCGCTCATGAAGGGGGCGTGGAGCAGCGAGTTGATCTCGTTGAACGTCAGCCAGTACTTCACCCGGGCGCCGAAGCGCTCGAAGAGCGTCCGCGCGTAGCGCTCGTAGAACCCGATGAGCTCACGGTTCGTCCAGCCGCCGTACTGCTCGGCGAGGTGCAGCGGCGTCTCGTAGTGCGAGATCGTCACGAGCGGCTCGATGCCGTGCTTCTCGAGCTCGTCGAGGATGCGGTCGTAGAACGCCAGCCCGGCCTCGTTCGGCTCGGCCTCATCGCCCTTCGGGAAGATGCGGCTCCACGCGATCGAGAAGCGGTAGACACTGAATCCCATCTCGGCGAAGAGCGCGATGTCCTCCGCGTAGCGGTGGTAGTGGTCGATGCCGACGAGCTTGAGGTTGTCGGGAGTGGGCTCCGCGCTGCGGGGTCCCGAGATGCCCTTCGGCATCACGTCCTGCACCGAGAGGCCCTTGCCGTCCTCGTCGTACGCGCCCTCGATCTGATTCGCCGCGGTCGCACCGCCCCAGAGGAAGCCGTCGGGGAAGGGGGTGGTCGTCATGTTCTGTGCCTCCAGGGGATCAGTGGGCGGTGGTCAGGGAGTCGACCGAGAGGGCGCGGAACAGCGTCTCGCCGTGCGAGAGGGGTCCGGATGCCACGTCGGCGACGTCGGGGTACAGGTCACCGTTCGTGACGATGACCGGCGTGATGAGGTCGTAGCCGGCGCGCTCGATCGCGTCGCCGTCGAACTCGAGCAGCAGGTCGCCGGCCTTCACCTCGGCACCGGACTGCACCTTGAGCGTGAAGTGCTCGCCGCCGAGCTTGACGGTGTCGAGACCGACGTGGATCAGCAGCTCCACCCCGTCGACCCCGCGCAGACCGATCGCGTGACCGGTCGGGAACGCGGCGACGACGGTGCCGTCGAAGGGGGCGTAGACCGCGCCCGAGGTAGGACGGATGGCGACGCCCTTTCCGAGCGATCCGTCGGCGAAGGCGGCATCCGGAACCTCCGCGAGGGGCACGACGGCGCCGTCGACGGGGCTCAGCACCATGGTGTCGGTGGCGGCGGGAGCCGCGGGGGCGGTGTCGTCGACGGGATCCTTGAAACCGACGACGACGGTGAGGGCGAACGGCACGATGATCGCGACGGCGAGACCGATGCCGAGCATGACCATGTTGCCGTTGCCGAGAAGCGCCGGCAGCGCCAGGCCCGAGGGGACGACGAAGGCCTTCGAGAAGACCCCGCCCATCGCGATGAGAGCGCCGCCGAGCGCACCGCCGACGATGCCGAACGCGAAGGGGCGCTTCAGGGGCAGGTTGATCCCGTAGATCGCGGGCTCGGTGATGCCGGCGAGGAAGCCCGACAGGGTGGCGGGGGCGGCGAGCGAGCGCAGGTTCTTGTTGCGCGAGCGCACGAGCACGCCGGCGACGGCGGCCGCCTGCGCGAGGACCGCGGCGAAGACCGGTCCGAGCAGGAGGATTTGACCGGTGGTCTGGTACTCGAGCTGGAACAGCGGAACGAGGCCCCAGTGCAGACCGAAGATCACGAAGACCTGCCAGAGGCCACCCATGATCGCACCGCCGAGCCAGGGGAGGGTCTGGAAGACCCAGCCGATGCCCGCCGCGAGGCCGCCGCCGATCAGGCTCGACAGCGGGCCGATCACGAGGAACACGAGCGGCACGGCGATGGCCACGACGATCATCGGGGTGAGGAACCGCTTGACGGCACCCGGGAGCACCGTCAACAAGAAGCGCTCGGCGTGGCTCTGCAGCCACACGATCACGATGATCGGGATCACGCTCGAGACGTAGCTGACCATCGTCACCGGGATGCCGAAGAAGGTGATGTCCGGCTGGCCGTTCAGTGCCGTGATGGTCGGGTAGACCAGTGCGCCGGCGATCGCGAAGGAGGTGAACTCCGACGCCTTGAAGTAGCGGGCCGCGGTGATCGCGAGAGCCATCGGGAGGAAGTTGATCAGTGCGTCCGAGAGGGCGTTGAGGATCGTGTAGGTGGTGGTCGTGGCATCCAGCCAGCCGAAGGTGACGGCCGCGGCGACGAACGCCTTCAGCAGACCGGTGCCCGCCAGCGCCCAGAGGATGGGCGTGAAGATCGACGAGATCATCGTGATGAACCGGTTGAAGAGGGTGCCCTTCGCGCCGCCGTCGGTGCCCCCGCCGCCCAGGCTCGTCTGCGCCTGGATCGCCGCGAAGACGTCGGGGACGTCGTTGCCGATCACGACCTGGTACTGCCCGCCCGCCTGAGCCGTGGTGATGACGCCGGGGGTGGCGCGGAGGGCTGCGGCATCCGCCTTGCCCTCGTCTTTCAGCACGAACCGGAGTCTGGTCGCGCAGTGCACCATCGAGGTGATGTTGCTCTCTCCGCCGACGCCGGTGAGTACCGCCGCTGCTGTCTTCGCGTGATCCGCCATCGGAATCCGCCTGCCTTTCGCCGCCTCGATGCGGCCCGTTCGAATGTTCTATGGCGACGGTTCCGGGCTCTTTCGGGCAATAAAAAAGACCCGAATCCGTTCATCGCTCGTCAGCGATGTGGATTCAGGTCTTGCCCGCTCGCGCGGTAACAATCCGGAAATCGTCGGCAGGTTTCGACGCCTGCGTCGGTGACTATAGCACCGGTTCGTCGGGTGCGCCACTGACGTCGGCGCGGCCCATGCTCGTCGCGAGTCGCTCGACATGCACGATCAGATACAACACCTCTTCGTCGGTGAGGGTGGAGCCCGTGGCGGCGAGCACATACGCCTTCACCGCCTCGGCGATCCCGAACGCGCGAGGGTAGCGGTGCTTCGCGAACTCGAAGAACGACGAGTCGCCGCTCGCGAGCATCGTGCGATCGACGAGACGCTGCAGCAGGAACCGCACGTGCAGGATGAACCGGGCGTAGTCGGGGCTCGCGGTGTCGAGCGTGACGCCGAGCCCCGTCTCGACCGTGCGCACCACGTGCTGCACCCGGCGGAACAGTAGAGCGGCGGTGCCGTTGGGTTCGTCGCGCGTCGCGTTCAGCAGGTGCATCGTGAGGAACACGCCCTCTTCGGGTGGAAGTTCCCGGTCGAGGGATGCCGCGATCGAGGCGGCCATGTGCTCGGCGGCGCGCGACTCGTCGGGGTGCAGGATGCGCAGCTCGGGCATCGAGGTGCCGGGGATGCGGATGCCCTGGTCGAGGCGCTCGACGACGTAGTTGACGTGATCGATCACGGCGAGGGGCAGGCGCCGGCCGAGATCGCGACCGAGCTCGCGTTCGGCCTCGTCGACCGCGCGCAGCACCGCCTGCACGAGCGCGTACGGGGCGTCGGTGAGGAGCTTCTGCGCGTGCGCGGTGTCGGTGGCCTGGTCGAGCACGAACGTCTTCTCGACCTTGGCCGGGTCGACGCGGCCCTCGTGCTTGAGCTGGAACCCGATGCCCCGACCCATCAGGACGCGCTCGCGGCCGTCGGCGTCGATCGCGACGACGACGTTGTTGTTCAGCAGCTTCTGCACGCCGCCGGGCGGGAGGGAGACGTCACCGGCACCGGGCATGGGATGCAGTTTAGGGCGGCGCCGTCTCGCGTGAGTCGCCAGAAAGTGTCGCTTCGCACGGTGCGGAAGCGACAATTCCTGGCGACTTACGCGGGGGAGACGCGCCCAGCCGCGGCGCAGGTGCGCCCCGGTACCCTGGAAACCATGACTGATCAGCCCCCCGTGCGCTCCACCACGCCCCGGCAGGCGCGCCCCGCGGGGGCGCCGGCCGACACCGGCATCCGCGAGACCCGCCCCAAGGCCGGACGCCAGGTACGTCCGGCAACCGAGGGTTGGCAGCAGGCGAAAGACGAGACCGGTCGTCCGCTCCTGCAGTTCGCGAGCCCCAAGCGCGGCAAGCCCCCCGTGCACCTCGCCGACATGACCGCCGCCGAGCGCGTCGAGAAGGTCAAGGAGCTGGGGCTTCCCGGCTTCCGCGCGAAGCAGCTCGAGAAGCACTACTTCACGCACTACACCTCGGATGCCGCCGACATGACCGACCTCCCGGCATCCGGTCGCGAAGAACTCGTCGCGGGGATGCTGCCCCCGCTGCTCACCGAGGTGCGGCGGCTCGAGACCGACCGCGGCGACACGATCAAGTTTCTCTGGAAGCTGCACGACGGCGCGCTCGTGGAGTCGGTGCTCATGCGCTACCCCGGCCGCATCACGCTGTGCGTGTCTTCGCAAGCCGGGTGCGGAATGAACTGTCCGTTCTGCGCCACCGGCCAGGCGGGGCTCACCCGCAACATGTCGGCGGCCGAGATCATCGAGCAGATCGTGCGCGCCAACGCCCTCATCGCCGCCGGCGGACTCGGCGGCAAGAAGCGCGACGACCACTCTCTCGACCGCGTCAGCAACATCGTCTTCATGGGCATGGGCGAACCGCTCGCGAACTACGCCCGCGTGATGCAGGCCGTGCGCGTCATGGTCGACAAGGAGCACGGCCTCGGCATGAGCGCGCGCGGCATCACGGTCTCGACCGTCGGCCTCGTGCCCGCCATCAAGAAGCTCGCCGACGAGGACATCCCGGTGACCTTCGCGCTGTCGCTGCACGCGCCCGACGACGGCCTGCGCGACGAGCTCATCCCGGTCAACTCGCGCTGGAAGGTCGACGAGGCACTGGATGCCGCTCGCGCCTACTTCGACAAGACCGGACGCCGCGTCTCGATCGAATACGCCCTGATCAAGGACATGAACGACCACGCCTGGCGCGCCGACCTGCTGGCCGAGAAGCTCAACGCCCGCGGTCGCGGCTGGGTGCATGTGAACCCCATCCCGTTGAATCCGACGCCGGGCTCGATCTGGACGGCATCCGAGGTGCCGGTGCAGAACGAGTTCGTGCGCCGCCTCAACGACGCCGGCATCCCGACGACGCTGCGCGACACCCGCGGCAAAGAGATCGACGGGGCGTGCGGCCAGCTGGTCGCGACCGAGGAGGACGAAGCCGCCGCGGCGGTCACGCCGGTCGGCTGACCCTCCCGGCGGATCCTCCGGTTCGCGAGACCCGCCGTAGGCCAGGATGGGGATGATGCGTACCTTCCTCTCCCCTCGCCTGCTCATGGCGGCCGCCGTCGCGGCCGTCGTGTGGATCGCCACCGCCGGGATCCGCGATGCCCTGCTGCAGATCCCGAGCGGCGTCGCGCAGCTGTCGAGCATCCTGCCCGCGCTCGTGCCGACCAGCCTGACCGCGTACCAGAGCGGCGGCTTCGGCGTCGCCGCGACCATCGTCGGCGGTGTCGTCCTCTTCGTCGTCTTCGTGGCGCTCGCCGCGGTGCTTCGGCGTCACGGGGCGACGATCGTGACGTCGTGGTTCGCTCTCGTTCTCGCCGCCGCCCTCGTGGGGCTGGGATTCGACTTCGGTGCCGGGTGGTCGTGGATCGTCCCGTTCGGCCCGCGGGGGCTCTTGTCGAGCGGTTTCGGCGTCGCGACCGCCGCGGGGGCCCTGTGGGGGCTCGCGGCCGGCTGGATCCCGGCCCTGATCGTCCGCGCGCCGGCGACGGAGTCGGCCCCCTCGCGCACACCCACCTGGCTCCTGCCCGTCGCCGCGGTCGCCCTCGTGGGTGTGGTCGTCGCGGGTGCGGTGGCCGACGCGGGGCGTGCGGCTTCGATCGAGGCCGAGGTCGCCGCGCAGCAGGAGATCGACGCCGCCTCCAGCTTCGGAGCCCTCCCCGACCCGAACGCGGTCGGAACGCCCGTGCCCGAGACGGCCGACGCGGTCGTCCCCGACGATCCGCAGTGGTGCACCGACGATAGGGCCTACGTCCTCAAGGGCGAGCCCGACGCGGCGACGGGTCATCGAGGCCTGCCGCTGCATCTGTTCAACTTCTCGGAGGAGCCCTGCGTCATCGAGGGATACCCCGACATCGCGTTCGGCGATCAGAACGGCCACCTCCTCGACGTCACCATCGAGCACGGCGGGTCGTTCATGGCGCAGGATCCGGGCCCGCAGCGCATCGAGATCCCCGCGGGTGGCGAAGCCGTCACCGTCCTCGGCTGGGATGCGGCCTCCCCGCACGGCGCGCTGGTGACGAACACGGTGTGGGCCGCGCAGACACCGGGCATGGTCCGCGGATCGTGGCCGCTCGAACTCGACATCGTCGAGGGATCGACCGTCTCGGTCACCGCGTGGACGGTGGACGTGGATCCGACGAGCCCGGGCTGAGTCTCGACGGCCCGCCGCGTCGGGCGTACGAGAAGGAGTCGGTGGTCGACTACCTCGGCTCGCTGGGGGTCGCGTCGGAGATGTCGGACGCGGCGCGGCAGGTGCTCGAGCGACTGGGGACCGAGAAGGGCTGACGCGGATCGTCAGCGCGCGGCGGGCGCGCGCAGCACGTGCTCCCGCAGGTCGTCGAGGGTCTGCTGTATGTCGGGTTGGCAAGAGGTCCCCGCGTGCGGGTGGTCGACCACCCGCACGCGTCGGGTCGCCGTCAGACGGCGACGGCCGTCACGACGAGATTGTCGACGTAGTGCCCGCTGGCCGGATCCCACGCGCCGGCGCACGTGACCAGCCGCAGCTGCGGCGTCGGCGTCGGCGCGTAGACCGATTCGGTCGGGAAGCTGTTCTTCTCGACGGTCTGCAGGCCGGTCACCACGAAGTCGGCGGTCGACCCGTCCGCGCGGCGGACCGACACCGTGTCGCCCGGCGTCAGTCGAGGCAGGTCGAAGAACACCGCCGGCCCGGTGGGCGAGTCGACGTGGCCCGCGATGACCGCGGGCCCGATCTCTCCGGGAAGGACGCCCTTCTCGTACCAGCCCACCGCGTCGTAGTCGCGGGGGGACTGGATCCACCCGTCGGCCCCGCGGTCGAGGCCGATGAGGTCCGAGTCCACCCCGATCGCCGGAATCGAGATGTGCACGGGCGCGGCCGTGTTGGCCGCCGCGGGGGCGACCGGGTCCTGGAACCCGCTCGCCGCGCCGACGCCCGGCGCCGTCGCCGCCTCGGCACCCGCCGCGCCCGCCGCGGCCCCGTCGCCCGCGAGAGCGGGGCATCCGTCGAGCACGTCGTCGGTGAGCATCGCCGTCGCGAGCGCCGTCCAGGCCGCACCGTAATAGGTGGGGGTGGATGCCGCCGTGTCCGCCATGCGCTGCAGATCGGCCCGCGCATCGTCGTCGCGTCCGCTCGCGGCGAGCGCGGCCGCCCGCGCGGCGTACGCGACCGGATGCCGATCCGAGGTGAGGGCCCCCGCACCCGCGTCGAGCTCGGCGGGCAGCTCCTCGCCGCCGGGGAGCACCGCCGCCACGCGCGCGGCGAGGGCGCGGTCGTCCTCCCGGCACGACTCGGCGAACCGGATGGTCGTGCGCGCGGCGTCGTAGCCGTACGCCGGCTCGCCCCCGCCGCCCGCGGAGCCCGCGAGCGCGACGGCGCCGTCGTCGGCGACCGTGGCCCAGTTGGTCGGCAGGGTGTTGGCATCCATCAGCGCGCTCGTCACCGCCGCACTGCCCGCGGCCAGCTCCTCCCATCGGGGATCGCCCGACGCGCGCGAGAGCACATCGAACGCGGCCGGCGACGCGTACGACGGGTTGTAGGCGTGGGGGGATGCCGTCGCCCACGGTCCCGGCAGCAGGATGCGGCCGAGCGCGGTTTCGGCCGTCATCTCGTCGAGGACGGCCGCGCCCAGGGCCACGCCCTGATCGCGGAGGTCGTCACGGGCGAAGGCGTCGCCCGCGAGCACCAGGGCGCGAGCCGCGTCGAGGTCGGCGTCCGAGGCGGGCTGCTCGTCGACGACCGCGCCGTCCTTCCACTGCCACGCCAGGAGGCCGTCGTCGCGCTGCAGGTTCGTGGTGGTCCAGTCCCAGATGCTGTCGAAGCGCGACTGGTCGTCCGCGGCCACGGCGAGGAGCAGGCCGTAGGCCTGCCCCTCGCTGACGGTGTCGCCGCCCTGGTCCGTTCGTACCACGCGGCCCCCGTCGACGTACGTGTCGAGGAAGGCCTCGGCCGTTGCGGTGGTGCGGTCGGCGGTGTCGGAATCGGGCTCGGTCCCGGTGCTGCACGCCGCCATCGTCAGGGCGACGACGGTTGCGACCGCGCCGGCCGTCAGCGTGCGGCGCGCGGACGTCACGCGCCCGCCTCGCCCCGTCGGCGCCGGCGTACCGCGATCAGCGCGAATGCGCCCAGAGCCACCGCCGCTGTACCGGCACCCGCCGCAGCGGCACCCGCCGACGCGGCCGAGGAGATGGCGGTGCCGCCCCCACCGGTGTGGATGCCGCCGACGGGCATGTCGGCGAGGGTCGCCGAGTCGGTGATGGTCTGCGCCGTCAGCGCACCCCGGGCGTCATCGAGCACGAAGAGGGTCGAGACCGACCCCGCCGGAAGATCGACGGCCGAGGTCGCGGACTCGTCCGCACCCGTCAGCTCGAGATCCCAGGAACCGGCCGGCACCGCGGCGTAGTCGGTCGCCGAGCCCGCCGGCACGTCGCGTGCGATCGGGCGCCCCTGGGCGGTGTCGACGTCCACCGTCGGCTCGACCGTCGAGGCTTGCACGACGCGCACCCGCGCCTGCCCGGCGGCGGGGGCTGAGAGGTCGTCCTCGAAGACCGTGGTCTTCAAGTCGGCGTTGCGGCCGTAGGCGGCGACCGTGAGCGGCTCGCCCTCGGCGATGTCGATCGACTGCTGCACGACCGGCTGCGTGCCGTCGGCGGCATCCGAGGGCACCATCGACACGACGTACGTGCCGTCCGCGAGGGGGATGTAGGGGCTCACGGCGCCGTAGGCGACGTCGTCGAGCTCGTAGACGACGGCCCCACCGGCGAGCGCCGTCAGCTGGACGTCGACCGACTTGGTGTCGGGGGAGAGGTGTGCGACGCGCGCCCACCCGCCGGGCGCGGTGGGGGCCGCAGAGGCGGCCGGGGCGGTGGCGACGCCGATCCCGGCGGTGAGCAGGGCGGCGGCGCTGATCGCGGCGAGCCGCGCGGGACGAAGGGAGGGAGTGGCACGGAACATGGCGGTCCTTTCGTTGGGGGGAGGAGAGGATCAGGAGGTGGGACGGGGGAGCAGGTCGACCGGCTCGTCGGGTGAGAACGTGATGACCACGCCGGCATCGCCGCGTTCGACCGAGACCGGGCGCAGGGGGCCGGTCAGCGAGTCGTAGAACCGCAGCAGGGCGTCGGCCCCGGCGGCATCCCCCCGGGCGTCCTGACCGGCGAACTCGCTCACGGTGAGCTGACGGTGCACGCCCGAGGGATCGCCCTCCAGCTGCGCGATGTCGGCCACGTCGATCCGGCCCTGCGACGACAGCTGGCCGAGGGTGAGCAGGATGCGACCGTCGACGACGCCCGAGGTGAGCAGGTCCTGCTCCTCGCCGGGGACGCCGACGTCGGGGTTCTGCAGCACCTGCTGCCCGGCGACCGATCGGGCGGCGTACAGGTCGTCGTCGGCGGCCTGCGCGAGCGCCGCCTGGGCGGTGTCGACCAGGCGCACGTCGACCTTCTGCGCGCCCTCACCGAATGACGCCACGACGGCGCTGTTCTCGATCGCCTGGCGCACGGTCGGGAACTCGGTCGGAAAGGTGCGCATCGAGTCGGTCGTGATGACGTAGTCGTAGTCGCGCCACCCGTCGGGGGCGAGCTGCTGCACGTCGGTGTCGGTGTCGGCCTTGTAGTACCAGACGACGTTCTCGCGCTCGAAGCCCGCGCGCACCAGGTCGACCCACATCGCGTCGTCCACGAGCATGCGGGAGTCGGCGGGCGCGTTCTGCGTCATCCACGCCTCGGCGTCGCGCAGCGGGCGGTCGAGGTCGGCGAGGAGGAACCCGCGCAGCTGCGCAGCCCACAGGGGACCCGCGGCCAGCACCGCGGCGATGAGACCGACGGCGGTGGCGACACCCCCGAGGCGCCGCATGACGCCGTGAGAGCGCAGGGCCTCGACGGCCACCTGACCCATTCCGGCGACGACCACGGCAGCGAACGGCAGCAGCATGATGACGTACGGCACGGGCAGGTAGCCCCCGCGGAACATGAACGCCGTCAGGGCCAGCAGGGCGATCGCCCAGGGGCGCAGGCGACGCACGAACAGCGCCGCGACGGCGGCCGCGAGCGCCGTGACGATGAGGACGGCGTCGAGCTGCCACCACAGTCCGACGGTGCGCGACATGAGGCTCTCGGGGTCGAACAGCGATCCGCTGCCCTCGCGCGAGGACAGCTGGAACGCGAGACCGTCCCACAGGCTCACGCGACCGGGAGCGGGAGCGACCTCGCCCTTGACCAGGGCGAAAGCGACGTAGGCGAGGCCGATGAGCCCCAGCACGGCCGAGGCGACCGACAGGGTGTACCGGCGCGTCGTGCGGTCCGCCCCGCGCCACATGAACCACGCCACCAGCGGCAGCGCGAGCAGGTACGTCTCTTTCGTGAGGACGGCGATACCGAACGCGGCCGCGGCGCCGATGTAGCCGGCCAGCTGGGCGCGTCGGCTCATCGCCAGCAGCAGCGCGGCGAGCAGCCATGCCGTGGCGAGGTTGTCCAGGTACACCTGCCGGTGGAACTGCACCGCCAACGGCGACAGCAGGAACAGCGCGACAGCGGCGGACGCGGTCAACCGGGCGAAGCCGATGCGGCGCACGACGAACCACAGCAGGACGGCGGCTGCGGCGGTGGCCGCGAGCATCGCCTCACGGGCGGCGATCACGGCGACGTCGTAGCGGTTCCAGCCGTCGGTCAGACCGACCCAGGCCGCGATCTGCATCCACCCGAGGGGCGGGTGGTCGTACCAGTACGTGTAGTGCGTGAGCTCGCCGAGGTTGCCGATGCTCCACGCCTGCGCGGTGTACGTGCCCTCGTCGTCGATGCGCTGCGGGGAGCCGCCCAGGTTCAGCGCGTTGACCACCAGGCCGAGGACGAGGGGAGGAAGCAGCCACAGCGCGTCGCCGAGCCGGGCGCGCCAGGGCGAGACCCGGCGGCGCAGCCCTGCCGACGCGCGGTCGGAGGGGATCGTCCCGGTGGGGACGCGGTCGATCGTCGCGGTCATCGGGCCACCTCCGCGCCGGCGCCGACGAGGTCGCGCGCGGTGGACGGGGTCGCGGTCGCGGCGTCGCGGTGGGCGCCGGTGTGCTCGGTCTTCTCCCAGCTGCCGTCCCCGCGCAGCTGACGCACGACGCTGCGCACGGCGGCGGCGGCGAGGAACACCTGGTAGGGCACGAGTCCCAGCACGAGGCGGACGTAGTCGCGCACGCGCACCTTCCTGTCGTAGACGCGCCCGAACTCGGTCAGTCCCGCCGCCTCGGCGACGAGGGTGATGATCGTGGGCACGAGGGGAAGGAAGGTCAGCAGCGCCACCGGGGTCGGCACCTTCACGAGGAGGATGAACACGAGCGAGATGGGGATCAGCAGACCGGTCGCCGCCTGCAGGAACGGCATGTTCAGCAGATAGCGGGCGTACATGCGCTGGCGCAGCGTCGGCAGTGCCTTCCACTCGCCCTTGCCGAGGACCTGCAGGAACCCCTGGTTCCAGCGCGTGCGCTGCTTGTACAGCGACGTCAGGGTCGGCGGGGTCTCCTCGCGCGTGACGTACTCGGGGTTGTAGGCGACGACGACCTTCGCGCCGTCGCTCGACAGACGCACGCCGAGCTCGCAGTCCTCGGCGAGGCACTGGTCGTCCCACCCCTTCGACCACGCGAGGCGGTCGCGGGTGACGAACACGGTGTTGCCGCCGAGGGGGATGAACTTGGAGCGGGCGTGGAAGTGCAGGCGCGAGCGGAACCAGAAGTAGTACTCCAGGACGTTGCGCAGCGACCACCAGCTGGTCTCGAAGTTCATCAGCTGAACGCCGCCCTGCACGACGTCGGCACCGGTCTCCTGGAACTTGGAGTCCACGACCGTCAGCAGGCCGGGGTGCACCTCGTCCTCGGCGTCGAACACGCCGACGATGTCGCCGGTCGCGATCTGCAGGGCGCGGTTGAGCGCCTTGGGCTTGTTCTTGGGGACGCTGTCGTCCACGACGACCTTGATGAGATCGGGATGCCGTGCGGCGGCCTGCCGCACGACCAGCTCGGTGCCGGGGTCGTCGTGGCCGACGATGGCGATGATCTCGAAATCGGGGTGATCCTGCTGCGCGAGGCGGTCGAGCGTCTGCCCCATCACCTCTTCCTCGTGCCGCCCGGGCACGAGCAGCGTGAACCGGTGCCGCGCGGGACGCGGCGAGGAGCTGAACTGCGTGGCGCGCAGATCGTCCGCGGAACGCCAGGCGTGGAGCATCCACCACAGCGTCGTCGTCGCGACGACGGTCAGGGCGAGCGCCAGGACGATGATGCCGCTGTAGCCGAGCCACTCGCCGATCGACCAGTCGGGCAGGAATCCGCCCGACACGGTGGTTCCGGGCTGGGCGGGGACGGGGACGTCGGTCACGCCGGTCGACCCCTGACCGGGGGCGGGCGCGACGGGCGTGAGGAGCGGTTCGGGCGTCGGGTCGGGGGCGGCGATGGACCGGGGGATCAGCGGGAACGACAAAACAACCTCCAGCATCCACGTGGACGGTTCGAGGGCGGTAAGGGGGAGGTGCGGAGAGAGGGCGGGGGTCAGCGCACGGGGGTCATCCGGGGCGAGGTGGGGGGATGGTTTGGAGCGGTCAGGGTTTTGCCAGGAAGCTTTGCGGTCGCTCCCACGACGTTTCGCTTGACCGTCGTGGCAATCGGATGCCGCCGACGACGACCGTTCCGCGCCGCAGGGGAACCCCGCCAGACTGGGCTCATGAGCGAAACCGTCGTGCGCGTCGACAACCTCCGCAAGACCTACAAGGGCGGGCTCGAGGCGCTGCGCGGGGTGTCGTTCGACATCGGGCGCGGTGAGACCTTCGCCCTGCTCGGGCCCAACGGCGCCGGCAAGAGCACCGTCATCGAGATCCTCGAGGGCTACCGCGACCGTTCGAGTGGAGAGGTGAGCGTGCTCGGCGTCGACCCGCACCGTGGCGGCCTGGATTGGAAGGCGCGTCTGGGCATCGTGCTGCAGAACACCGGGGAGGCGCCGACGGCGACCGTGCGAGAGCTCCTCGCGCACTTCGCGTCGTTCTACCCCCGCGCGCGCGATGTCGATGACGTGATCGCGGCCGTCGGGCTGAGCGAGAAGGCGAAGGTCTCGGTGCGCAAGCTGTCGGGTGGGCAGCGCCGTCGCGTCGACGTCGCGCTCGGCATCATCGGTCGCCCCGAGCTGCTGTTCCTCGACGAGCCGACCACGGGATTCGACCCCGAGGTGCGGCGGCAGTTCTGGGATCTCATCCGCGACCTGCAGGCCGAGGGCACCACGATTCTGCTCACCACCCACTATCTCGACGAGGCCGCCGAGCTCGCGGAGCGCGCGGCGATCCTCGTCGGCGGGGAGGTGGCATCCGTCGGACGCATCGATGAGCTCGGCGGACCGGACGCGCGTGTGCCCGTCGTGCGGTGGCGCGAGGATGGCACGGTGCGCGAGCGGCGCACCGAGAATCCCGGGGCGGTGGTGGCGGAGCTGTACGGACGGCTCGGCGAACCGGCGCGGCTCGAGGTGGTGCGACCGAGCCTCGAAGACGTGTATCTGTCGTTCCTCGGCGACGAAGCGCGCCGCACCACCGCGGCGGGAGGTGCCGCGTGAGCCGCGTGCTGCGCCTGGGCGCCGCACGGATCGCCTTCGAGGTGCGCTCGTACTTCCGCCAGGGCGACTCGGTGTTCTTCACGTTCCTGTTCCCCGTGATGATCCTGCTGATCTTCGCCGTCGCGTTCGATGCGCAGACCTTCGGCCCGCCCGGAGAAGAAGTGGATGCCGCGCAGTTTTACCTCCCCGCGATGCTCGCCGCCGGCGTGCTGCTGTCGGGCCTGCAGAACATGTCGATCGACATCGCGATGGAGCGCAGCGACGGCACGCTCAAGCGCCTCGGCGGGACGCCGCTCAGCCCGGTGTCCTACTTCATCGGCAAGCTCGGTCAGGTGCTGGTGACCGGCTTGCTGCAGTCGGTGCTGCTGATCGTCGTGGCCGCGGTGTTCTTCGGCGTCCCGCTGCCGACCGAGCCGGAGCGCTGGCTGACCTTCGCGTGGGTGTTCCTGCTCGGGGTCACCACGTGCGCGATCCTCGGCATCGGCCTGTCGGCGCTGCCCCGCACCGGCCGCAGCGCCACCGGAGTCGTCATCCCGATCGTCCTGCTGCTGCAGTTCATCTCGGGCGTCTACATCAACTTCGCCGCTCTGCCGGAGTGGCTGCAGAACGTCGCGAGCGTCTTCCCGTTGAAGTGGCTCGCGCAGGGCTTCCGCTCGGTGTTCCTGCCGGAGGGGTTCGCGGCCGCCGAGCCCTCCGGGTCGTGGGACCACCCGCTGATCCTGCTCGTGACGGGGCTGTGGCTGGTGGTGGGCCTGCTCGCGGTCCGGACGACGTTCCGGTGGATCCGGAAGGACGCGTGATCCCCGCCCCCGCATTCCTCGATAAACGCTCGCCGCGGTGAGAAACGCCCTCCCGGGGCGTTTCCGGCTGCCGCGAGCGTTTATCGCCGGAAGGGGGTGGATGCCGCGGCCCCGGTGTCGCAGGCCGGGTCTAGCGTGGAGGGATGGTCGGTTATCGCTACCTCGGAAACAGTGGATTCAAGATCTCGGAGATCACCCTCGGCAACTGGGTGACCCACGGCTCGCAGGTCGGTGACGACGCGGCGATCGCCACGGTGCACGCCGCTCTCGACGCGGGCATCACGACGTTCGACACCGCCGACGCCTACGCCAACGGCGCGGCCGAGACGGTGCTCGGCAAGGCCCTCGAGGGGCAGCGGCGCGAGTCGCTCGAGATCTTCACCAAGGTCTATTTCCCGACCGGTCCGGGCGGCCCCAACGACACCGGACTCAGCCGTAAGCACATCATGGACTCCATCAACGGGTCGCTGAAGCGCCTCGGCACCGACTACGTCGACCTCTATCAGGCCCATCGCTTCGATCACGAGACCCCGCTCGAAGAGACCTTCCAGGCGTTCGCCGACGTCGTCCGCCAGGGCAAGGCGCTCTACATCGGCGTCTCCGAGTGGACCGCCGAGCAGTTGCGCGAGGGTCACGCGCTCGCCACGCAGCTCGGCATCCAGCTCATCTCGAACCAGCCGCAGTACTCCATGCTGTGGCGCGTGATCGAGGGCAAGGTGGTCCCGGCCAGCGAAGACCTCGGTATCTCGCAGATCGTCTGGTCGCCCATGGCCCAGGGCGTGCTGAGCGGCAAGTACCTGCCGGGTCAGCCGGTGCCCGAGGGCTCGCGCGCCACCGACGAGAAGAGCGGCGCCGGCTTCATCAAGCGCTTCTTGAACGACGACACCCTCGCGGCCGTGCAGCGACTCACGCCCATCGCCGACGGCGCCGGGCTCTCCATGCCCCAGCTCGCGATCGCGTGGGTGCTGCAGAACCCCAACATCGCCGCCGCGCTCGTCGGGGCTTCGCGCCCCGAGCAGCTCGCCGACACCGTTAAGGCGTCGGGGGTGACGCTGGATGCCGACACCCTCGCCGCCATCGACGAGGCGCTCGGCGACGCGGTGTTCTCCGACCCCGAGAACACGTACGAGGTGTCGCCGAAGCACCGGGTGGCCTGACCGGCGAGGGGTGGGGCGTCGGCTCCGCCCCTCCACAGCATGGGTCGCGGAGGTCACCGAGATCACACGTTCCGCGCGAGATCACCCGCCGTTGGGCGGCGAAGCGTGTGATGTCGCAGCGTCCCGCTGTTTGTGCGGCGCGCGTGCCGCGCTCGGCTGCGCCTCAGGCGCCGCTCAGGCGAGAGCAGGGTGGGCGTCGTACTCTGAGCGAATGTCCTTTTCCGCTCACCGGCCGGGCCGCTTCGGCTCCGACGGCCGCATCGAGTTCACGACGGACGAGGAACGCGAGCAGTATCTCGACGACATCCTCGCCGCCCAGAACGCGGCCAAGAGCTCCGCCGAGGCTCAGGAGCACACCCCCGAGCCGTGGGGTGCCCCGCGCGCTGACGACGAACCGCTCGACCCCTTCGTCTCCGACGCACGCGATGCCGACCCGCGGGAGTCCGACCCGACCGACGACCACGACACCGTCGTGATCGACCGCGCCGAGCGTGCGCGCGCCGACGACGAGACCGCGGTGATCCACGAAGAGGCGCCCGAGCCCGAGCCCGCGGCATCCGCCCCCGTATCCGTCGAGCCCCGCCAGCCCCGTCTGCGGCGATCCGATCCCCGCCGCCCGCGCCTGTCGCTGATCCGACGCATGGCCGTGCTCGGCGGCGCCGACAACGACGTGCTCGACGAGGTGCCCGAAGAGGTGCCGCGCTTCGTGCAGATGTTCCTCGTGCTCGCGGGAACCGCGCTCGTCTCGGCCCTCTCGATGATGTTCGCGCTGCTCACCGGCGTGCGCGTCAGCATCTTGCTCGCGATCCCGCTCGCGATCGTGTGGGGTCTGATCATCTTCAACCTCGACCGCTTCCTCACCTCGACGATGCGTTCGACCAAGAACGTCTTCCGGCTGCTCGGGCTCGCCTTCCCGCGCGTGATCATGGCGGCGCTCATCGGCATCGTGGTGGCCGAACCGCTCGTGCTGCAGGTCTTCCAGAACGACATCGTGCGCGAGGTGAACTCCACGAACGTCACGCAGGCTCTGACCGACCAGGATGCCGTGACCAACGGCCCCGAGAAGCAGGCGCTCGATGCCGCGAGCGCGCAGGTGTCGGCGCTCGAGAACCAAGCGGCGACCGGCATCGTGACGGGTACGTCGTCGACCTCGGCCGAGTCCGCCGCCGCGCAGCAGACCGTCGATCAGCTCACGCAGCAGCTCGCCGCGCAGCAGACCGTGATCGACCAGGCCCGCGCCGTGTACCAGTGCGAGCTCACCGGCCAGGGAGCGGGCACCGTCCCCGGGTGCACGGGCGTGGCCGGCAACGGCGCGAGCTCCGATGCCGCCCAGGCGCAGCTGCAGCAGGCGCAGGCGGCGTACGACTCGCTCTCGACCCAGCTCGCGCAGGCGCAGTCGACCCTCGCCGCGGCGAACTCCGCGGGCGCCGAGGCGGCTGCCTCGTCGGCCGACGCGAACAAGCAGCAGGCCGAGGATCAGCTCCCCGCTGCCCGCGCGCAGTACGAGTCGGCGCTCGCGGCGTACAACGCGAGGGCGTCCTCGGTCGCCGACGGCAACGCGGGTGCGGTGGGGCTGCTCAGCCAGATCACCGCACTCGAACGCCTGTCGGACCGCGAGCCGGTGCTCCGCTGGGCGCACTACCTGATCGCGGCGCTGTTCTTCATGATCGAGCTGCTGCCCGTGCTCGTGAAGGTGCTCACCGGCTTCGGTGGCCCCTCCCTGTACGAGAAGGCCGAGAAGATGAGGGGGCAGATCGCCCTCGATCGGGTGTCGGCCCGCACCTTCCGCAAGCGCGCCGACATCATCGCCGACGAGGCGAACCGCGTTCCGGCGACCGTGTCCTGATGGTCGCCTGGAGCGCGGGACTCCTGCTGTACCGGCTCGACCCGGAACCGCAGGTGTTCATCGCCCACATGGGCGGGCCGTTCTGGGCGAAGAAGGACGCCGGCGCCTGGTCGATCCCGAAGGGCGAGTACGACCCCGACACGGAGGGTGCGCTGGATGCCGCCCACCGCGAGTTCCGCGAGGAGCTCGGCGTCGAGCCGCCCGAGGTCGACTGGGTCGAACTCGGGACCTTCGCGTCCTCGAGCGGCAAGAAGGTGGTCGTGTTCGCGGGCGACGGCATCGGGTTCACGGCATCCGACTTCACCTTCGGCACCTTCGAGATGGCGTGGCCGCCCCGGTCCGGCAAGACCGCGACGTTCCCCGAGGTCGACCGCACCGAGTGGATGAGCCTGGATGCCGCCCGCGACGCGCTCGTGAAGGGGCAGCGCCCCGCGATCGATGCGCTGGCCGCGGCTCTGCCGGAGCTGCCCGGCACCTGACCCGGGCGTCGCCCGCGCGGCGCTCGGGCGTCACCCGCCTGGCGCCCGGGCCTCGCGTACGCTCGGCCCGCGCGACGGGCGCGTCGTCGCGCGTCCCACTGTGTCGATCGTCCAGAACACCCGGACGTCTCAAAAGATCGTCCGGGTGTTCTGGACACTCGACAGGGGCCGCTCGGCCCGGGTGCCGCCGCCGCGCGCGGCGCGTGTGCCGCGGATCGGGCGCCCGCCCCAACGCGTGAGTGTCCGAAACACCCGGACGCCCGAGGAGTTCGTCCGGGTGTTTCGGACAGTGCGGGGTGAGGGCAGAGCCCGGGCGCCGCGCGGCACAAGCCCCGGGCGCCCGCCCGAATGCACGAGTGTCCACGACTCCCGGACGTCTCGAAGACTCGTCCGGGTGTCGTGGACACTCGAGAAGGGGAGACCCCCGCGGCGCGGTGCGCTTAGGGGCGTAGGAGGATCTTGCCCACGCGGGGCGAGTCACTCGCCGTGACCGCGTCGACGATGTCATCGAGGCCGAAGGTGGCCGCGACGGGCAGGGTCAGGGTGCCGTCGGCGAGGTAGCGCGACAGCTCGCCGAACAGGGCGCCGCGGGTCTCGGCATCCATCGTCTTGCTGACGACGCTGCCCCAGAAACCCTTCACGGTCGCCTGGCGGAAGATGATGTCGCCGGCGGCGAGCTCGAGCTTTCCGGCGCCCATCGATCCGAAGATCACGAGGGTGCCGTTCTCGCTGAGGAGCGAGAGCACCTGACCCGCGGCGGGGCCACCGACGGAGTCGACGCCCGCGACGACCGTGCCGTCGCCGATGATCGCGACGGCCTTGTCGCGCCAGTCGTCGGCGTCGGTCGACACGACGTTGCCGATGCCCTGGGCGGCGAGCTCCTCGACGGCGCTCTGGCGGCGCACGAGACCGACGACGTGGATGCCGCGGGCCCTGGCGATCTGTGCGACCATGCGACCGACGGCCCCGTTGGCGGTGTTCTGCACGATCCAGTTGCCGGCCTTCAGATCGAGCGAGTGCAGCAGGCTGATGGCGCTGAAGGGCATCGAGACGAGCTGCGAGGCGACCTCGTCGCTGAGTCCTTCTGCGACGGGGATCAGACCCGCGGCCTTCGCGACGACCTGCTCGGCCCACACACCGAAGGTGCCGCCGGTGGCGACGCGCTGACCGACGGTCAGGTTCTCGACGCCCTCACCGAGCTCCTCGATGACGCCCACGGCTTCGGTGCCGGCGCGGGCGGGCATCTCGGGCTTGAAGCCGTAGGAGCCGCGGATGGTCCACAGGTCGTGGTTGTGGATGGGCGACATCAGCACGCGCAGGCGCACTTCGCCCGGTCCGGGGGTCGGGTTCTCGACCTCTTCGACGCCGAGGACGTCGGCCGGCTCTCCGAACTCGTGGTGGATGACTGCGCGCATGGATTCCTCCTGTGGTTATTTTGTAACGACCGGTCTAATATAGACCTCGAGGGCGCAGAAGCAACCCCGAGGACCCCGAGCCCGTCAACGGGTGCGGTGGCTTCGACAGTGTCAGCCACCTGCGCCGCAGGACCCTGAGCCCGTCGAAGGGTCCGGCGGCTTCCACGGGTTCGGCCCCCGCGCCAGAGGACCCTGAGCCCGTCGAAGGGTCCGGGACGCACACGACATCGGAGGGAAGTGCAGCATGGGCAGGATGCCGAGCTTCGACCGCTCCGCCGTCGTCGCCGCCGCACGCGACGTCTTCTGGCGCCGCGGGTACGCCGAGACGGGCATCGCCGAGCTCGAGGAGGCCACGGGCCTGACCCGCTCGAGCATCTATAACGCCTTCGGGAGCAAGCGCGGATTGTTCGACGCGGTGCTCGCGGCCTATCTCGACGATGTGGTTCGCACGCGCCTGCGCCCGCTCGGCGGCGGGGATCCCGGGGCCCTCGAGGCGTACGTCCACGAGATGCGCGACGCGATCGAGACCGACGCCCCCCGGGCGCGGCTCGGCTGTCTGCTGCTGAACGCGGGATCGTCCCCGCTCGCGAGCGACGACGCCGAGGTGCGCACGCTCGTCTCGGACTACGCCGCCGAGATGCGCGCCGCGATCCGCTCAGCCGTCGCCGATCGCCGTCCGGATCTCCCCCCGGATGCCGTGGACGCCCTCGCCGCGGTCTGCGCCTCGCTCGTCGTCGCCGGCCTCACCCTCGCCCGCGCCGACCGCGACGCGGCGCTGGCGACGCTGGCATCCGTTCCGACGACGCTGGAGTCGTGGGGTCGGGGCTGACTCGTCCGTGCGGAGGGTGGCCTGTGTATACCCAGATGTGGTCGAAGCGCCGAGATTGTGCCACCACGCGCTCCGATTGCATACACTGGAGCCCGTGACGGCGAGGAGGCGCGATGCGGGCGAGTGAACGCGCCTATGCGACCCTTCTCGACGAGATCCAGACCGGCGCGCTGCCGCCGGGGACCGTGCTGGGCGAGGTCGAGCAGTCCACGCGCCTCGGGGTCAGTCGCACTCCGCTTCGCGAGGCGCTGCGCCGGTTGGCATCCGATGGGCTCGTCGCCCAGGCGTCGGCGCGTGTGACGGTGGTCGCCGGGATCGACGCCGACGACATCCGTTCGCTGTTCGACCTGCGCCGGGCGCTCGAGACCGAAGCCGCGCGCCTGGCCGCCCGGCGCGGCGATCACGAGGTATTCCGGGCGCTCGCAAGCGAGTTCGCCGACCTCGACACCGCGGACGCCGATGCGTCGTACGCCCTGATCGCCCGCTTCGACTCCGCGATCGACGACGCCGTCGCCAACACCTACTTCTCTGCCGCGCTCCGCAGCGTCCGCACCCACCTCGTGCGGGTGCGGCGCATGGCTCGGTACAACCCCCTTCGGCTTTCCGCCTCGGCGCGAGAGCATCGATTGATCGCCGAGGCGATCAGTGGCGGCGACCCCGAACTCGCCGCCCACGCCACCCACGTGCATCTGCACAACGCCCTCACCACCATCCTCGAAGCCCTCACGGAGGACCCCTCATGACGATCACCCACCACGTGCGCGTGCACCGCAGTGACGAGAACCTCGCCCGCGAGGGGCAGCTCGCCTGGGCGCTCGCGCGCGTCGCTGTCGACCCGGTCGCGGTCGACGACGACGTGGTCGACATGATCATCAACCGCCTGATCGACAACGCCGCCGTCGCTGCCGCGTCGATCACGCGTCAGCCCGTGAGCGCGGCGCGTCAGCAGGCCCTCGATCACGCCGTCTCGATCGGCGGACCGGGCGCCACGGTCTTCGGCTGCCTGCTCGAGCGCCGCACGAGCCCCGAGTGGGCGGCGTGGGCCAACGGCGTGGCCGTGCGCGAACTCGACTACCACGACACCTTCCTCGCGGCGGATTATTCGCACCCCGGCGACAACATCCCGCCCGTGCTCGCGGTGGCCCAGCACACCGGTCGCGACGGAGCCGCCCTCGTGCGGGCCCTCGCCACGGCGTACGAGATCCAAATCGACCTCGTCCGCGCGATCAGCCTCCACAAGCACAAGATCGACCACGTCGCCCACCTCGGGCCCGCCGCCGCCGCCGGCATCGGCACCCTGCTCGACCTCGACCAGGAGACGATCTATCAGGCCATCGGACAGGCCCTCCACACCACCACCGCCACGCGCCAGTCGCGCAAGGGCGAGATCTCGACGTGGAAGGCGCACGCCCCCGCCTTCGCCGGGAAGATGGCGATCGAGGCCGTCGACCGGGCGATGCGCGGCGAGACCTCCCCCTCGCCGATCTACGAGGGCGAGGATGGCGTGGTCGCCTGGATGCTCGACGGCCCCGACGCCTCCTACGACGTGCCCCTCCCCGGTGAGGGCGAGAGCAAGCGCGGCATCCTCGACTCGTACACGAAGGAGCACTCCGCCGAGTACCAGGCGCAGGCCTGGATCGACCTGGCCCGCCGCCTCGGCACGGAACGCCCCGATCTGCGCGACCCCGCGAATGTGGCATCCATCGTCCTGCACACGAGCCACCACACGCACTACGTGATCGGCTCGGGCGCGAACGACCCGCAGAAGTACGATCCGACCGCGTCGCGCGAGACGCTCGATCACTCGATCCCGTACATCTTCGCCGTCGCGCTGCAGGACGGTGCGTGGCACCACGTCGACTCGTACACCCCGGAGCGCGCGGGTCGCACGGACACCGTCGAGCTGTGGCACAAGGTGACGACGGCAGAGGATGCCGAGTGGACGCGCCGCTACCACTCCGAGGACCCGAACGAGAAGGCGTTCGGCGGCCGCGTCGTCATCACGCTGACCGACGGCTCGACCGTCGAGGACGAGATCGCCGTCGCCGACGCCCACCCGCTCGGCGTCCGGCCCTTCGCGCGCGAGGACTACATCCGCAAGTTCCGCCTGCTCGCCGAGCCGGTGCTGCTGCCCGGGGAGATCGAGCGCTTCCTGGAGCTGGTGCAGCGCCTGCCCGAGCTGACCCCCGCCGAGGTCATGCAGCTCACGATCGTCGCGAAGCCCGGTGTGCTGGCGCTGGCGCCGGCGCCGAAGGGGCTGTTCTGATGCTGTACGCCCAGACCACCGCGGCCCAGAAGCGTCGCGCGCTACGCGAGAAGCTGGCATCCGGTGAGCTCGTGCGGATGCCGGGGGCTTTCAACCCGCTGTCGGCGCGGCTCATCGAGCGGAAGGGCTTCGACGGCGTCTACATCTCGGGCGCCGTGATCTCGGCCGACCTGGGCCTGCCCGACATCGGGCTGACGACCCTCACCGAAGTCGCCGGGCGCGGGCAGCAGATCGCGCGCATGACGGAGCTTCCGGCGATCATCGACGCCGACACCGGGTTCGGTGAGCCGATGAACGTCGCGCGCACGATCCAGACTCTCGAAGACGCGGGGCTCGCCGGCGCGCACATCGAGGACCAGGTCAACCCGAAACGCTGCGGCCACCTCGACGGCAAGAGCGTCGTGGACGCCGACACGGCGATCAAGCGCATCCGCGCCGCGGTCGATGCCCGGCGCGACCCCGACTTCCTCATCATGGCGCGCACCGACGTGCGGGCGGTCGAGGGACTGGATGCCGCGATCGACCGCGCGAAGGCCCTGGTCGACGCGGGCGCCGATGCGATCTTCCCCGAGGCCATGCGCGACCTCGGCGAGTTCGAGGCGATGCGCGAGGCTCTCGACGTGCCGATCCTCGCGAACATGACCGAATTCGGGAAGTCGGAGCTGTTCTCCACCGCCCAGTTGCGTGACGCCGGCGTGAACCTCGTCATCTGGCCGGTCTCCCTGCTCCGGCTCGCGATGGGGGCGGCTGGCCGCGGCCTCGACGCCCTGGCATCCGAGGGTCACCTGCGCGACCAGCTCGGCGAGATGCAGCACCGCGCCGACCTCTACGACCTCATCGACTACGAGGGCTACACGCGCTTCGACGGCGACGTGTTCGACTTCACCGTCGAGCGCTGAGGCCCGAGCCGGCTGCGCGCGCCACCATGTCGCACCTCTCGCGAACCTCGTCCCACTTAAGACGGTGCTCGTCCCCCTTGTCGCCGGTGTGGGGTCGCCAGACCGGCAACAAGTGGGACAAGGTTCGCACCCCCGCCGCACCACCGTCACCACCGCATCCGGCAGCATGAACACTGAGCACGACTCAAGGGAGAGACGATGACCGACATCAAGAAGGGCCTCGCCGGCGTCACGGTCGACGAGACCGCCGTCAGCAAGGTGAACCCCGAGACGAACAGCCTGCTCTACCGCGGATACCCCGTGCAGGAGCTCGCCGCCACGCAACCCTTCGAGGCGGTCGCGTACCTGCTGTGGAACGGGGAGCTCCCGGATGCCGAGCAGCTCGCTGCCCTGCGCCGGGTCGAGCGTCAGCACCGGGCGTTGGCCGACGACGTCCGCGCCGCGATCGACCTGTTGCCCACGAGCGCCCACCCGATGGACGAGGTGCGCACCGCCGTGAGCGTGATCGGCGCGCGAGAGACCGCGGGGATCTCGAACGTGATGGATGCCGTGGGCACCCCGGAGCAGAACCTGGAACGCTCCATCCGCCTGTGGGCGCAGCTGCCTGCCGTCGTCGCGTACGGGCAGCGCCGTCGCCGGGGCGAGGAGCTGATCGCGCCCCGCGACGATCTCGACTACGCCGCGAACTTCCTCTGGATGACGTTCGGCGAGGAGATCTGCGCCCGGGCGGAGGTGGCTGAGCCTGTCGAAGCCACCGGGGGCGCGTCGGCACCGGACCCTTCGACAGGCGCAGGGTCCTCAGCGGGCGCTCCTGATTCCGTCGTCGTCGATGCCTTCAACCGCTCGATGATCCTCTACGCCGAGCACTCCTTCAACGCCTCGACCTTCACCGCCCGGGTGATCGCCTCGACCCTCAGCGACCTGTACTCCGCGGTCGTCGGCGCGATCGGCGCCCTCAAGGGACCGCTGCACGGCGGCGCGAATGAGGCGGTGCTGCACGTCTTCACCGAGATCGGCAGCGCCGAGAACGTCGGCCCGTGGCTCGACGCCGCCCTCGCCGAGAAGCGCAAGATCATGGGCTTCGGGCACCGCGTCTACAAGCGCGGCGACTCGCGCGTGCCGACGATGAAGGCCGCCCTGGACACGCTCGTGGCGCACTACGACCGGCCCGACGTCGCCGCGCTCTACGACGCGCTCGAGTCGCAGTTCGTCGAGCGCAAGGGCATCTACCCCAACCTCGATTACCCTTCGGGTCCGGCCTACGACCTCATGGGCTTCGACACCCTCACCTTCACGCCCCTCTTCGTCGCGGCGCGCGTGACCGGCTGGACCGCGCACATCCGCGAGCAGCAGGCGTCGAACGCCCTCATCCGACCCCTGTCGTTCTATGTCGGGCCCGACGAGCGGCACGTCGAGGGATACGTCCCGGATGCGGCGGACGTCGAGGCCCAGGAACGCCCCGAGGAAGCGGCGAGCTGATGTCGGGGCAGAAGATCGTCCTCGTCTCGGGCGCGCGCACGCCGATCGGCTCGTTCGGCGGCGCGCTGTCGGGCGTCGACGCGTACGAGCTCGGCGCGGTCGCCGTCAACGAGGCGCTGCGGCGCGCGGGCGTCGAGAAGGACGCGGTCGACGAGGTCGTCATGGGCTGCATCGCCCAGAACGGCCCCGACGCCTACAACGCCCGTCGTGTCGCGCTCGCTGCGGGTCTGCCGACGCGCGTTCCCGCCTTCACCGTGAACCGCCTGTGCGGTTCGGGTCTGCAGGCGGTCTGGTCGGCGGCCCAGGAGCTTCGCTGGGGCGGCATCGACGTCGCCGTGGCGGGCGGTGACGAGAGCATGTCGCGCACGCCGTTCCTCGACTACGGCGCGCGCGGCAACGCGCGGCTCGGCGACCGCACCCTGCTCGACGGCACCCTCGCGATCCTCACCGACCCCTTCAGCGGCCGGCACATGGGCACGACGGCCGAGGTCGTGGCATCCCGGTACTCCGTCTCGCGCGAGGAGCAGGACGCCTTCGCCGTCGAGAGCCAGCGGCGGGCCGCGACGGATGCCGCTCGCGCGGCCTTCGCTGACGAGATCGTGCCCGTGACGACCGGCGGCAAGCGGCCGGTCGAGGTCACGATCGACGAACACCCGCGGCCGGGGACGACCCTCGAGACGTTGGCGGGCCTGCGCCCGGTGTTCGAGGAAGACGGGTCGGTCACCGCCGGGAATTCCTCGGGCATCAATGACGGCGCCGCCGCGACCGTGCTGATGCGCGAGGACGACGTGCGCGATCGGGGCCTTACGGGTCTGGCGACGCTCGAGGCCGTGACGACCGCGGGCGTCGACCCCGAGATCATGGGCTACGCCCCGGTCCTCGCCCTGCAGCGGCTGTGGAAGCGGACGGGGCTCACCCCCGCCGACGTCGACGTGATCGAGCTGAACGAGGCGTTCGCCGCGCAGGCGGTCGCGGTGATCCGCGACGCGGGTCTCGACCCGGCGAAGGTGAACCCGTACGGCGGGGCGATCGCCCTGGGCCACCCGGTCGGCGCGACGGGCGCGATCCTCACCGTGCGTGCGGCCCTCGACCTGCAGCGCCGCGACCTCGAGTACGCGGTCGTGACGATGTGCATCGGCGGCGGCCAGGCCCTCGCGGCGCTGCTGCGGCGGTACTGACCCGGTCGCGCGCTCGCTGTCGCGCTGGCGTGCGCGTTCGCGCGGATGCCGACCCGGGGATACTGGGCGCATGAGTGTCTTCCTTCTCGGCGGCGGGCGCGATGTCGCGCGCTGCGGTGATCTGCTGCGTCCCTTCGTCGCCGAGGCGCGGGAGCGCGCCGGCGATCGGCCGACCGTGATCGCGGTGCTGCTCGTGCTCGAGGCCGGCGACGACTCCTCCCTTCCCCGTCACCGGGCGATGCTCGAGGCGGCCGGGGCGGCGCCGGACGAGGTACGCGTCGAGTCGATCGTCGAGGGGGAGTCCTTCGACGGTGCGGCTGTCGACGCCGACGCCCTCTTCGTCGGCGGCGGCCTCACCCCGGCGTACCAGGCGGCGGTGGGCCCGATCCGGGATGCCGTGACCGACCGTGTCCGCCAAGGGATGCCGTATGCCGGGTTCTCGGCGGGCGCGGCCATCGCGGCCGGACCCGCGCTCGTCGGCGGATACCGCGTGGGCGGGGTCGAGGTCGTGTCGGAGGATGCCGGTGAAGAGCTCGACGAGGTCGAGGTGCGCCCGGGCCTCGGGCTCCTGGACTTCGCCGTCGACGTGCACGCCGCGCAGTGGGGCACCCTCTCGCGTCTCATCGCCGCGGTCGAGGCGGGGCTCGTCTCCGACGGCGTGGCGATCGATGAGCACACCGCTCTGGTCATCTCGGCGCAGGCCGCCCCGGCCGTCCACGGCAGTGGTCAGGTCTGGCGCGTGGAGTCCGCGGCATCCGGGGCCCACGTTCAGGTGCTCCGCGCCTGACGCTCCGCCCGTTGTCGCCGCGTGAGTCGCCAGAATATGTCGCTTGCGCGGGCACCGAAGCGACACATTCTGGCGACTCGCGCGAAGGGGAACGGCCCCCACCCGAGGGTGAGGGCCGTTCCGGAGGGCCGTGCGTCAGGCGGTGCGGCGGCGACGCAGTGCGAAGGCGAGACCGCCCGCGACCACGAGCATCCCGCCCGCGAGGGCGATGCCCCAGGGGCCCTGAGCGCCGGTCGCGGCGAGGGTGCCCTTGCGGACGACCTCGATCGCGACCGCGGGGAGCACCGTGCCGTCGGCGCGCGTGACGACGACCGTGTGCTGGCCCGGCGCGAGCGCCGCGGGGACGGTGACGCGGAAGGTCACCGCGCCCGACGCGTCGGCGGCGGGGATGCCGGTGACCACCGTCGGCGTGCTGTTCAGCGTGGCCGAGACCTGCTCGCCCGCGCGCAGACCCGTGACCGTGACCGTGAACGACCCGCCCTGCTCCACCCGCGAGACGCTCGCGGTGACGGTGACCGCGGCCGGAGCGGCGGTCGGCTCCGTCGTCGGTGCGGTGCTCGGCTGACCGGTCGCCCCGGACGTCGGGGTCGCGGTGGGCGTCGGGCCCGTGGTCGGCGCGACGGTGGGCGTAGGCGTGACGGTGGGCGTAGGCGTGACGGTGGGCGTGGGCGTGACCGTCGGGGTCGGGGTCGGGCTCGGCGTGCCGGTCCCCTCGTCGACCGGCTTCGAGCCGGTCAGGTACGCCCGGCCGAGCGGCGACGGCGCGACGCTCTTCTTCGCGGTGAAGAAGTCGACCGTGGCCTGCAGGTCGATCTGACCCGAGTCGGCCTTGCCCGTGCCCTGCGCGAAGGCGGTGAAGTTGTCGCCGCCGGCCGCGAGGAACGAGTTGGTGACGACGCGGTACGACGCCGCGGGGTCGATCGCCTTCCCGTTCAGCTGGATGGTCTTGATCCGCGAGCCCGCGGCCGCGGACGGGTCGTACTCGAAGGTGAAGCCCTTGGAGACGCCGAGCGCGAGGACCGGGCGCGAGGCGCCCGACGGCTGCCACTGCTGCTCGAGCACCTGCTTGAGCTGTGCGCCGGTGAGCGACAGCGTCACCAGCGTGTTGCCGAAGGGCTGCACGTTCGCCGCCTCGCGGTACGAGACCGAGCCGTTGTCCGAGCCGTACAACAGGTCGGCGCGCAGACCGCCGGGGTTCATGAACGCGATCTGCGCGTCCTGCCCGTTGAACGAGGGGTTCTCGCTCGTGGCCCACAGGTACACGTCCGCGACGGTGTTGCCGAGCGTCGAGTACTGGCCGCGGTCCTCGTTGCCCGAACCGTTCTTCGCGCGGGTGATGTCGGCCGTGATCTTGCCGACCTCGACCTGGCCCTTGGTGTCGGCGGTGGCCTTGGCATCCGCCACGATCTTCGCTGTTGCCGCCTGGGGGTACGCGATGTACTGCGTGACGGCGGGCTCGAGCAGAGCGCGCACGCCCGGGGTGATCGAGACGAGCTTGCCGGCGGCATCCAGGTCGATGTCGAGCGTGCCCAGGTTCGTGCCGTACTGGCCGGTCTGGATCACCGAGCGTCCGCCGATGCTGCACGCGTACTTCTGGTGCGTGTGCGCCGAGACGATCGCGTCCACGTCGCTCGACGCTCCGCGCACGAGGTCGCCGAAGTCGCCCGACTCGGTGGCGATCTTGGTGCAGTCGGTGCCCTCCGAGCCCTCGTGGGCGAGCAGGATCACGATGTCGGCGCCCGCGGCGCGCGCGTTCTTCGCCTCGCGATTGGCGGCCTCGACCTGATCGCCGAACTCGATCGTGCTGATCTTCGACGGGTCGACCATGCCGGCCGTCTGACGCGTCACGGTGCCGACGAACGCGACCTTCGTGGCGCCCACCTGCTTGATCGTGTACGGCTTCAGGGCGGGGGTCTTCGTGCCCTTCTGGTAGACGTTCGCGCCCAGGGCGAAGTCGCTCGACGCGCCGGTGTTGCCGCCGTAGGCGGGGATCACGCGGTCGGTCAGGTCGGCGAAGCCGCGGTCGAACTCGTGGTTGCCCACCGCGCTGACGTCGAGGGTCGCGGCCTTCAACGCCTTGATGGTGGGGGTGTCCTGGTCGATGAACGACTCGAACGCGCTCGCGCCGATGTTGTCACCCGCCGACACGAACAGGGTGTTCGGGTTCTGCTGGCGGTACTTCTCCACCGCCCCGGCGAGAACGCCGGCGCCCGCCACGCCGCCGCTCTCCTGGAGCAGACGACCGTGGAAGTCGTTGATCGTGAGGATCTGCAGGTCGGGCGTCTTCGGCTGCGTCGGGCGCACCTCGAAGACGGTCGTGGTGCCCGAGACCTCGTTGCCGGTGACCAGCAGCGGAACGCCCGTGGGGGAGCGCAGGGCCGAGACGAACGCGATGCCCTCGGGGCCCAGGTCGCCCGCGGCGGCCGTCTTGACGTCGGCCGAGGCGTTGCGGTTGTTGACGTAGGTGACGTAGGCGGGCGCCTTCGGGTCGGTGATGTCGTAGACCATCACGCCGCCCGCGCGCTCGAGGCCGATGAAGGCGTACGTGCGCCCGTCCACCACACCGATCGTGACGTTCTCGGGCTCGGGGCCCTTGTCGTCGCTGCGGTCGTCGACGGTGTTGTTGTCGTTCGAGACGTTGAACAGCTGCGGCGCGACCTCCTTGAGCTTCTGCTCGAACTGGTCGCCCGAGTCGAAGACGAGCGCACCCTTGGTGTCCCAGATCGAGAAGGAGCGGCCGCCGTAGGCGTAGAGCTCGCTGTAGCAGCCGTCGGCGGTCTTGCCGAGGTCGGTGACGACCTTCAGTCGGCCGAGGTCGGTGTCGGCGGAGCGGCCGGCCAGCGGCGAGGTGGCACAGACCGCACCGAGGCCGTTCTTACCGAGGTCTTTGACCCTGGCTTCGTCCGTGAACGTGCCCCACTCGCGGCCGTCGCCCTCGTTCGCGGTGACGAGGTAGGTCGCAGCCTTGCCGTTGGCGATGGCCGAGTACGACGCGATCCCGTCGGGCATGTACAGGCCCTTGAGGCCCGCGACGGTGCGGATGTTCACGCCGTCCTTGTCGCTCGGGTCGAGTCCGACGGTGCCCCAGTCCTTGTAGCCGAGGGGCAGGATGCCGGTCACTTCGGCCTTCGTCAGGTCCACCGTCGCGACGGCGTTGTTCTCCTGCAGGGTGACGTAGGCCACGGTGCCGTCGGTGGTGATGTACTCCGGCTCGAGGTTGCGCGAGACGCGGTTGGTCGACAGGGTCGCGGCATCCTGCCCCGGGGCGGCGACGTCGGGGCCGAAGACGCGCACCTTGGAGTCGAGCGTCTTGCTGCCGCCGGGCTCGAAGGCGCGGAAGCCCGCCGTCTTGACGGCGCTCTGAGCGGGGGCGGCCAGGGCGGACGACAGCGCGATGACGCTGACCGAGCCCTCGGGGTCGACCGAGAAGTCCGCCGCCGGCTCGCCTTCGTTGGCGACGACGGCGTAGGAGCCGTCCTTCGAGAAGGTCACCATGTCGGGGAGCGCGCCGACGGTGACCTCGCCGAGCTTGGCGCTTGCGGCATCCGTCTTGTTGGCGTCGAAGAAGACGAGATGACCGGGTTCGGTCTTCGTGGTGGCCTCGAAGGCGATGACGCCGAGGCCGTCGTCGCGGACGGCGACCGAGTTGGCGACGCCGTTCGAGGAGATGTCGAACAGCTTGACCGGCTTCTTCGGGTCTCTGTTGTCGAGCACCGTCACCGTCCCGGCCTGCGCGTTGACGACGAAGAGGCGGTCACGGTAGGCCTGGACGATCTCGGCGGCGGACTGCTTGTACACGCCCGTGTCGTAGGAGCCGACCGGGGTGACGGACAGGGCCGCACCGGCGGCGCTGTTCGAGACGGGCTGCGGGACGATCGCGGCAGACGCCGCGGTGGCGCTCGACAGGGCGAGCGCGCACACCGCAGCGGTCGTCGCGGTGAACGCGGCGGCGCGGCGGAGGAAGGTCGAAGGCATGGCTGTGTCCTCGGGTTCGGGTGGGGATGCGATCGGCGCCAGCGGCGCGATCCTGTGGATTCTGCCTGGGTTCCGTGTCGGTCCGGTGAACGGGCGGAGAACGTGAGCGCGTGGCGTCCCGTCGGTGTTCAGGGCCCCTATCAATTACTAGGACGTCCAGCTATTCTGGAGCACGCGACGAAGCCGTCGCTCCACGAAGGAGAGCCGCATGGACACCACCCCTGCTCCCGCGCTCGACGCCCTGTCCGCCGACGAACGCGCCGCCATCCTCGACGCCGTCCGCGACTTCGCCGCGACCGAGCTCGCCCCGCATTCCCTCGAATGGGATGCCGAGAAGCACTTCCCCCGCGACGTCCTCCGCCGCGCGGGGGAGCTGGGTCTCGGCGGCGTCTACGTCAACGAGGACGTGGGCGGCGCCGGGTTGTCGCGCTCCGACGCGGTGGCGATCTTCGAGGAGCTCGCGTACGGCGACCCCACGGTGACGGCCTACATCACGATCCACAACATGGTCGCGTGGATGATCGACGCCTACGGCACCACCGCGCAACGCGAGCGCTGGCTGCCGGGCCTGGTCGCGATGGACGACCTCGGGGCATACTGCCTCACCGAGCCCGGGGCCGGGTCCGACGCCGCGGCCATCACCACCTCCGCGATCCGCCACGGCGACACCTACGTTCTCACGGGCGTGAAGCAGTTCATCTCGGGGGCGGGAGCGGCATCCGTCTACGTCGTCATGGCCCGGACGGGCGAGCCGGGCGCGCGGGGGATCAGCGCTTTCCTCGTGCCCGCCGACGCCGCGGGACTGTCGTTCGGCCCGAACGAGAAGAAGATGGGCTGGAACGCCCAGCCCACCCGCGCCGTCGTCCTCGACGAGGTGCGCGTGCCGGCCGAGAACCTGCTCGGCGGCGAAGGCCGCGGGTTCTCGATCGCGATGACGGCCCTCAACGGCGGGCGGCTGAACATCGCCACGTGCTCGATCGGCGGGGCACGCTGGGCGTTGGACCGCGCGGTCGCCTACGTGCACGAGCGCTTCACGTTCGGCGAGGCGCTCGCCGAGAAGCAGTCGGTGGTGTTCGCGGTCGCCGACATGGCCACCGAGCTCGAGGCGGCGCGGCTGCTCGTGGGCGACGGTGCGGCGGCGCTGGATGCCGGGGCGCCCGACACCGCGACCCGCTGCGCCATGGCGAAGCGCTTCGCCACCGACGTCGGCTTCCGCGTCGCCAACGAGGCGCTTCAGCTGCACGGCGGCTACGGCTACCTGCAGGACTACGGCATCGAGAAGGTCGTGCGCGATCTACGCGTGCACCAGATCCTCGAGGGCACGAACGAGATCATGCGCCTGATCGTCGGCCGGAGCGTGCTGGCCGCGTGAGGGCTCTGGCCCCTGTTCGGCTTCTCTCCCCGGATCTGGGGCGGATCTCGCCGCTCGGGGCGGACTTCTCCCGCCCCGAATGGCCGGATCCGCCCCGAACCCGCGGCGAGTCGCCGGGAGAAGAATGGATGCCGATGTCTTGCGGCAAGACCCTCGGTCGATGTCGGAGGGGCGTGCGAGCATGCGAGGGCGGGGTCGTCCGCACCGTCACGACAGGAGTGAAATGACTGATCAGGATGCCGGGTACGAGACGATCCGCGTCGAGCAGCGCGGCCGCGTCGGGTGGATCACCCTCGACCGCCCCGAGGCGCTGAATGCGCTGAACGTGCGGACGATGACCGAGGTCGTCGCCGCAGCCGAGGCGTTCGACGCCGACGAGGGCGTCGGGGCGATCGTCGTGACCGGCAGCGAGAAGGCCTTCGCGGCCGGCGCCGACATCAAGGAGATGGAGCAGAAGTCGGGCCTCGACATGATGCTCACCGACCACTTCGGCGGCTGGGCGCGCTTCGCCGCCGTGCGGACGCCGGTGATCGCCGCGGTCTCGGGATACGCCCTCGGCGGCGGGTGCGAGCTCGCGCTCATGTGCGACGTGATCCTGGCGTCCGACCGCGCGAGGTTCGGGCAGCCCGAGGTGCAGCTGGGCGTGATCCCCGGGATGGGCGGCACGCAGCGGCTCGTCCGCGCGCTCGGGTACTACAAGGCCGCCGAGCTCGTGCTCACCGGCCGCATGATCGACGCCGCCGAGGCCGAGCGCGGCGGGCTGGTCTCGCGCGTGGTCCCCGCGGCCGACCTGCTCGACGAGGCTGAGACGCTCGCCCGCACCATCGCCGAGAAGCCCCTGCCGGCCCTCTACGCCGCCAAGGCCGCCCTCGACGTCGCTCTCGAGTCCACGCTCGCCGAGGGCGTGCGCTTCGAACGTCAGGCGTTCGCGGCCCTCTTCGACACGGCCGACCAGAAGGAGGGGATGGCGGCCTTCCGCGAGAAGCGGTCGCCGTCGTTCACCCACCGATGAGAGATCACAGCGGATCGGGCACCGGTGAGGGGTCGGCGAAGTCGCCGGCGCCCTTGCGGAAGCGCGCGATGATCCGCACCAGCGCCGTCGCGTCCGCGTCGTCGAGGCCCAGGTCGGCGAACACCGCGTTCAGCGCGGCCGTGGCGTCGTCGACTCGTCGGCGGCCGTCGTCGGTGAGCACGAGTAGCGCGGCGCGACCATCCGTGGGGTGCGGCTCGCGCGTCACCAAGCCGTCACGGGCGAGGCGCTCCACCGTGTTGGTGACGCTCGTCGGGTGCACCTGCAGGCGCGCGATGGCGCTGGCCATCGGCATCCGCCCCTCGCGCGTGAACGCGAGCAGCCGCAGCATCTCGAACCGCGAGAACGACAGGTCGAAGGGCTTCAGCGCCCGCTCGATGGATGCCATGAGCAACTGGTGCGCACGGATCACCGAGGTCACGACCGTCATGCCGTCGGCCGCGTCGTCCCACCCGTGCGCGAGCCACTGGCGTTTGGCCTCGGCGATCGGGTCGACCGGCAGTCGTCGCGTCATCGGTCCTCCTCGCGTTTCACGGTACCGCTCGCTCGGCTCGGGCACGTGGCTTCCGGTCCCTTCGGCGAGCTCAGGGAGCTCGCGGGAGCGGTGGCTGAGCTCGAGAGGTTCAGGGGCCTCGCGTGAGCGGTGGCCGAGCTCGAGAGGCTCAGGGACCTCGCGGGAGCGGTGGCTGAGCCTGTCGAAGCCCCCGCGCCCCGCACCCATCCGCTGCCGCGAGGCCGCGGCATCCGTCCCCCCACCGAAGGAGCCAGGTCGATGAAGATCGTGGTGCTGATCAAAGAGGTCCCCGACACCTGGGGCGAGCGACGGCTCGACCTCGAGACCGGACTCGCCGACCGTGCCGCGTCGGCCGGGGTGCTCGACGAGATCGACGAGCGCGCGGTCGAAGCCGCCCTCGCCCACGCCGACGCGCACCCCGGCACCGAGATCGTGGTTCTCGCCATGGCGCCCGCCTCGGCGGCGGCGACCGTGCGCAAAGCCCTCGCGATGGGGGCGACCTCCGCGGTGCACGTGGTCGACGACGCCCTGCGCGGGTCCGACCTGCTGCTCACCGCCGACGTGCTCGCGGCCGCCGTCCGGCGCACGGGTTTCGACCTCGTCATCGCGGGCAACGTCTCGACCGACGGCGGTGGCGGAGTCATCCCGGCGATGGTCGCCGAACTGCTCGGCGTGCCGCAGCTCACCGCGCTCTCGAGCATCGAGGTGACCGACGACGCCGTATCTGGCGACCGCGTGAGCGATGCCGGGACGCTGCGGGTCTCGGCATCCCTGCCCGCGGTCGTCTCCGTCACCGAGGCGCTGCCCGAAGGGCGGTTCACCACGTTCAAGGGCATCATGGCGGCCAAGAAGAAGCCGTACGAAACCCTGAATGCCGCCGAGCTCGGCGTCGAGGCCGAGGATCCCGCCCAGGCGCGGTACATCATGCTGTCGGTCGCCGAGCGGCCGCCGCGAGAAGCCGGGACGAAGATCGTCGACGAGGGCGACGCGGGCGAGAAGCTCGCGGCCTTCCTCGTGGCCGAGGGGGTGGCGTGATGGGCGTCGCACTCGTGCTGCTGGAGGTGCTGCCGTCGGGAGCGCTCGCCGCGTCGTCCGCGGGGCTGCTCACGGCCGCGGCCGGGGTGGGGGAGCCCGTCGCGGTGATCGCCGCCCCTGCGACGGCGCTCGATCGCGCCGCGGCGGAGGCCGCGGAGCTCGGGGCGGTGCGCGTCCTCACCGCTGAGACCGACCCCGAGATGCTCACCGGGCCGGTCGTCGACGCTCTCGCCGCCGCGGTGGCGGCGGAGGGTCCCGAGCTCGTGCTGGCGTCCCACGCGATCGAAGCGCGCGACGCTCTCGCCCGCCTGGCGGCGCGGTTGCGGCTGCCCCTGGCGACCGACGTCGTCGGCATCGCGCGCGACGACCTCGGCGTGGTGGCGCACCACTCGGCGTTCGGCGGGGCGTTCACCGTCGACGGGGCGCCGACGTTCGGACCTCTCGTCGCCACCCTGCGTCCGGGAGCCGTCGAGGGGCGCCTCGACCCGCACCGGCTCGTCGTTCGGGGCCTCGAGGTGCCGGCATCCGCGACGCCCTGCGCCCGCGTCGAGGCGTTCACCGAGACGGCCGCGCCCTCGACGCGACCCGAGCTGCGCGGGGCGGCCGCGGTGGTCGCCGGGGGCCGCGGCGTGGGATCCAAGGACGACTTCGCCCTGGTCGAGCGGCTCGCCGACGCGCTCGGCGCGGCCGTCGGCGCCTCACGAGCGGCCGTCGACGCCGGCTACGTACCCGCGACCGCGCAGGTCGGGCAGACCGGGGTGTCGGTGTCGCCGAGGCTCTACGTCGCGCTGGGGATCTCGGGTGCCATCCAGCACCGCGCCGGCATGCAGACCGCCCGCACGATCGTCGCGATCGACAAGAACCCCGACGCGCCGATCTTCGACATCGCCGACTTCGGTATCGTCGGAGACCTGTTCACCGTCGTCCCGCAACTCATCAGCGCGCTCGAGGCCCACAAGAAATAGATGGCGTCCACACCCCGCACCCCGCGTCGCGGGCTGCCGCGCGTCCCCGGCGGGGAGCCGTGGCCGCCCGCGGTCTCCGACATGCCCTCGGCGGGCGACGCCGACGGCTCCGCCGTCACGCCGCCGAACACCGGCGCGCCGGTGGTGGATGCGGGGGAGCGCAGCGGATTCGGAGCTGAGGCGCTCGAGCGTCCGCTTCCGGTGGACGGGTCCGCATCCGGTGAGGCGGTGGATGATGCCGTCCCGGCGGAGGTGGACGCCGGGGCGAGCAGCGTGCGCCGGGGGTTGCCGCGTGAGCCGGGCGGAGAGCCGTGGCCGCCGGCATCCGGCGGTTCTCGCGCGCCGGTGGTGGATGCGGGGGAGCGCAGCGGATTCGGATCCGAGGTGCCCGAGCGTCCGCTTCCGGTGGACGGGTCCGCATCCGGTGAGGCGGTGGATGCCGAGGTGAGTGCCGTTCCGGCGGAGGTGGACGCCGGGGTGAGCAGCGTGCGCCGGGGGTTGCCGCGTGAGCCGGGCGGGGAGCCGTGGCCGCCGGCATCCGCCATTCCAGCTGCTGCTGCGCGGCCCGGAACCGTAGCGGAATCGGAGGATCGCAGCGGAATCGGAGATTCTGAGCCCGTGGGTCCGAGCCTGGTGAGCACGTCCGAATCCGGTGCACCTGCCGCGACCCCGGCGCCCGAGAGGGTGAACACAGCCGGCCCGGGGGCTGAGACCGTGACGGGTGCCGACCACGCCGCCGGGAGCCACGCCCCGCCCTCAGAGGATGCGTCCGAGGCGGCGCCCGCCCGCCCGCCCCTGACCGTTCCGCGCACCGTCTGGCCCGGCGCCGCGGCCCGACTCCGGGCGACCCCGCCCGCCGGCGCGCCCCGACCCGCCGGGGCCCGACCCACCGGCACGGCCCGACCCGCCCGGGGGACCTCGGGGCCCGTCGCCCTCGGCGACTACTCGCCTGTCCACCTGCTCGGCTCGGCCGCCGTGCTCGGGGTCTTCGCGCTCGCCCTCGTCGGCATCGCGGTACTGCTCGCGCGCTTCGTGCTCGCACTCGGGCCGGGCCAGGACTTCCTCGCCGCTTTCCCCGGCGAGTACCACCTGCCCGAGTCCGCACCCGTCGGCATCCCGGCCTGGCTGAACTGGTCGCACTTCCTCAACAGCTTCTTCCTCCTGCTGATCATCCGCACCGGCTGGCAGGTACGGCGCGAGAAGCGACCCGCCGCGTTCTGGTCGCCGCGGAACAACAAGAAGCGTCGCATCAGTCTCGCCCTGTGGTTCCACCAGGCGCTCGACATCCTGTGGATCGCGAACGGCGTCGTCTTCGTCGTGCTGCTGTTCACCACCGGGCAGTGGATGCGCATCGTGCCGACCTCGTGGGAGGTCTTCCCGAACGCCCTCTCGGCCGCCCTCCAGTACGCCTCGCTCGACTGGCCGACCGAGAACGGGTGGGTGAACTACAACAGCCTGCAGCAGCTGTCGTACTTCGCCATCACCTTCGTGGCGGCGCCGCTCGCGATCGTCAGCGGCGTGCGTCTTTCAGGCGTCTGGCCGAAGGATGCCGAGAAGCTGAACCGGCTGTACCCCATCGAATGGGCGCGCAAGGTGCACTTCCCCACGATGCTCTTCTTCGTGGCGTTCATCGTCGTGCACGTCTCGCTCGTGCTGGCCACGGGCGCGCTGCGCAATCTCAACCACATGTACGCCGCCCGCGGCTCGGTCGACCCCGGGGCGTACACGAGCGACCCGACGGGCCTGCTGATCTTCGCGGCATCCCTCCTGGTGATGGCCGCCGCGTGGGTGGCCGCGCGTCCCGCCGTGCTCGTGCCGATCGCGCGCCTGTTCGGCGAGGTCAAGCAGCGCTGACGCGTCGCATCCGCCGACATCACACGTTCGGCGCGAGATCACCCCTTCGCGGGCCCGCGTTCGCTGTGATCTCGCGCCGATCGTGTGATCTCGGGGGTCGCGCGAGCGCTCAGACGCGCGCGCGGAGGCCGGACGCGATCAGGTCGAGGCCGAACGTGAAATCGTCGGACTTCAGGCCCGAGGCGCCGTCGCGCGCGCCGGCGCTGTCGTACTGCAGGCGCTGCTGCTCGTGCCAGACGAAGCCGAGCACGTAGTGCAGCACGGTCGTCGCGACCCGGCGGGCGGTGTCGGCGTCGAAGCCCGCGGCGGTGACGGCGGCAGCAAGCCGGCCGTGTGCCAGCGAAGACCCGAGACCGAGAGCGAGGGTGCTCGAGACCACTTCGGCGCCGTCGCGGTAGGCCAGCAGGGCGTCGCGCAGGGCGTTCGCCTCGAGGCGCAGGTCGTCGGGGGTTCCGGATGCCATCCGCCCGACGATCCGGTCCGAGAGCTCCGCGAGCAGGGTCTGCTTGTTCGGGAAGTGCCAGTACAGGGCGCTGGGCTGCACCTCGAGCGTGGTCGCGAGGCGGCGCATCGTGAGGTCGGGGAGGCCGTGATCGTCGAGGATCCGCAGGGCGGTGCGGGCGACGTCGTCGGCGGAGTGCCCTCGGGGTGACATGCGTCCGAGTATAGTGAACGCCGTTCAGGTGAACACCGTTCAGGAAGGGCGCACCATGACCCGCACCCTCGATGCGACCGATCTCGCCCGCGTCGCCGTCTTCGCCGCGCTCATCGTGGTGCTGGGACTGCCCGGGAGCTTCCCCGTGTTCGGCGGGGTGCCCATCACCGCCCAGACGCTCGGCGTCATGCTGGCGGGGGCCGTGCTCGGCCCCTGGCTCGGCGCCCTGTCGGTGACGGTCGTCCTCGCGCTCACGGCGGCGGGCCTCCCTCTGCTCGCGGGAGGGCGCGGCGGCCTCGGCGTCTTCTTCGGCCCCTCCGCGGGCTACGCGCTCGGGTGGATCCTCGGGGCGATCGTCGTGGGTCTCCTCGTCCACGCCGGAGGGCGGCGCCCCGTCGTGTGGCGCACCGCCCTCGCGATGATCGCGGGTGGTGTCGGGGCGATCTATGCGATCGGCATCCCCGTGCAGAGTGCTGTCACGCGCCTTCCGCTCGGAGAGACGGCGTTGACGAGCCTTGTCTTCGTGCCCGGCGATCTGCTCAAGGCCGCGCTCGCGACCGCCGTCGTCGCCGCGCTCGTGCGGGCGTACCCGCGCGGATTCCGCCGCGCGTGGACGCGACCGGCGGCGGCGCCCGCGGCCGCCACGGCGTGATCGTCGTCCTCGACGGCGACGACGGGCGGCTCGTCGAGCGCATCGCCGCGACCCGTGCCGACGGAGACGCCGTGCTGATCGCCGATCCGCGCTGGAGCGCCGAACAACGCGCGAGCGTGGAGCGGGTGGCATCCGGGATCGACGACGCGGATGCCACGGCCTGGGCGACCCTGACCTCGGGCAGCACCGGCGCGGCGCGCATCGTGCGGCGGACGGCCGCATCCTGGACGGACTCCTTCGCGGCGGTGAGCGCGCTCCTGGAAGCGGGACCGGACGACGTCGTGGCCCTCTCCGCCCCGCCGTCGTCGTCGCTAACCCTGTTCTCTCTCGCGCACGCACTCGAGGGCGGTCCGCGGCCGGTGCTGGGCCGCGATCCCGCCGCGACGCTCCTGCACGCGACGCCCGAGGGCTTGCGCGCCGTGCTCGAGGACGGCTCCCTGCCGCGGCTGCGCCTCGCCCTCGTCGGCGGATCCCGCCTCGACCCGTCGTTGCGCGAGCGCGCCGACGCCGCCGGCATGAGGGTCGTGTCGTACTACGGGGCGGCGGAGCTGTCGTTCGTCGCCGTCGACACCGGCGACGGGCTGCGCGCGTTCCCGGGGGTGGAACTCGACGTGCGGAGCGGCGAGGTGTGGGTGCGCTCCGCGTTCGTGGCATCCGGCTACCTCGGAGCGGACGGCCCGCTGCGCCGCGACGGGGCGTGGGCCACCGTCGGCGATCGCGCCGAGCTGCAGGACGGACGACTGCGCCTGCATGGCCGTGCCGACGACGCGATCCTCAGCGCCTCGGCGACCGTCATCCCCCACGAGGTCGAGCAGGTGCTGCGCACGATCCCCGGTGTGCGCGACGCCGTCGTGTTCGGGATGCCGCGCCCCCGCGTGGGCGCGTTGGTCGCCGCGTTCGTGGAGGGGCCGGATGCCGACCCGGCCGCCGTCCGATCCGCGGCCGCCGCCCTGCTCGCCCCCGCTCATCGTCCGCGACGCTGGGCGTTCGGGGAGATCCCGCGGACGCCCTCGGGGAAGCCCGCGCGCGCCGAGGTGGCGCGGCTGATGGAGGGCGAGCGTGATGGCCGACACTGACCCCGTCGTCGTCGCGGCGCAGCGCAGCCCCCTCGCGGTTCGGGGGCGCGGCCTCGCCCGCCTCGACGCGGGCGCTCTCGCCGGCGAGGTCGTCGCGGCGGTCGTGGTCGACGCGGGATCCCCGCCGGTCGCCGACGTGATCCTCGGCAACTGCACCGGCCCGGGCGGCAATCTCGGCCGCATCGCCGCCCTCGCGGCCGGCCTCGGGATCGGCGTCCCCGGGGGCACCGTCGACCGGCAGTGCGGGAGCGGACTCGCGGCGATCGGGGATGCCGCACTGGCGACGCGCGCCGACGGTCGGACCCGCGTGGCGGGCGGGGTCGAGAGCGCCTCGACCGCTCCCGTCCGTGTGCATGACGGGACGCCCTTCTCGCGAGCGCCCTTCGCTCCCGCGGGCTTCGCCGACCCCGACATGCTGCGCGCCGCCGACGACCTGGCCGCCCACGACGGTCTGTCGCGCGCTCGGCAGGACGCCTACGCGCAGCGCAGCCACGCGCGGGCGACGACCGCGCGAGCGGCCGGACGCTTCGACGCCGAGATCGTGCCCGTGGCGGGGATGACCGGCGATGAGGGCATCGGCGTCTCCGCGGCGGCGTGGGCACGTCTTGCGCCGCTCGTGGACGGCGGCACCGTCACCGCCGCGACCTCCACGCGCATCGGCGACGGGGCGGCGGCGGTCGTGATCGCCCCCGCCGGATCGGCGCCGGGGCTCGCGATCCGCGCCACCGCCGTCGTGGGCTGCGACCCGGCCCTCCCCGGCATCGGGGCCGCGCCCGCGATCGAGGCCGCCCTCACCCAGGCGGGGCTGAGCCTCCCCGATGTCACCGCGATCGAGCTCGTCGAGGCGTTCGCCGCGCAGAGCATCGCCGTCCTGTCGCGCCTCGGCCTCGGCGACGACGACGCGCGCGTCTGCACCGAGGGCGGCGCGCTGGCCCTGGGGCACCCGTGGGGAGCCAGCGGAGCGGTGGCGGTCGTGCGCCTGTTCTCGCGGCTCGTCCGCGCCGGGGCCCCGGCGGGCACGGTGGGGCTCGCCGCGGCATCCGTCGGCGGCGGCCTCGGCGTCGCCGCGGTGTTCGAGGTCGTGCGGTGAGGGTGCTGCGCTGTCGGGGGCTGAGCGCCCGGCTCGCTGCTCGAGCCCGTGCGGTGAGGGTCCTGCGCCGCGGCGGCCTCGGCGTCGCCGCGGTGCTCGAGGTCGTCCGGTGAGCGTCGTGCGCTGCCGGGGGCTGAGCGCGCGGCTCGACGACCGCGAGGTGCTGCACGATGTCGCCCTCGACCTCGGAGCCCGCACCATCGCCATCGTCGGCGACAACGGCTCGGGGAAATCCACCTTCGCCCGTGTCGCCGCCGGTCTCGTGCGGCGGGCGTCGGGAGACCTCGAGGTGCTCGGGATCGACCCGGAGAAGGATGCCGCCGCCCTCCGCCGTCGCGTCGCCCTCGTGCTCAGCAACCCCGACGCGCAGATCGTCATGCCGACCGTCGCGGAGGACGTCGCCCTGTCTCTCCGCCCCCTCCGTCTCTCGCGCCAGGAACGCGCCCGCCGCGTCGCCGCGGCGCTCGAACATTTCGGGCTGGACGCACTCGCCGATCGTCCCGCCCACGACCTGTCCGGGGGCCAGAAGCAGCTCCTCGCCCTGTGCGGTGCGTTCGTGCGCGCGCCCGACCTCGTCGTCGCCGACGAGCCGACGGCGTTCCTCGACGCGCGCAACGCCCGCACCGTCGCCGACCACCTCCTCGCCGACACCGGGCACGTGCTCGTCGTCGTCACGCACGACCTCGCCCTGGCACGCCGGTGCGAGGAGGCCGTGCTCTTCGCGGACGGTCGGGTCGCGGCATCCGGTACCGCGGACGAGGTCGTCGACGCCTACAAGAGGGCCCTGGCGTGCTGACGATGTACCGCGCCGGCGCGGGATGGATGCACCGGATGCCGCCGGGCCCGAAGCTCGTTCTCTTCGCGGTCGTGGCGGTGGTCGTCGCGGCGCTTCCGCCGGTGTGGGCCGCGGTGCCGATTGCGGTGGGCGTTCCGCTCATCGTGTATGCCGCGGCCGGAATGGGTGTCGGAGAGGGCTTGCGCGCCCTCGGCGGTCAGGCGTGGGCGCTCCGCTGGATGATCGCCATCACGGCGGCGGGGCAGCTGATCTTCCTCGGACCCGAGCCGGCCGCGGCGAACACCGCGCGGGTGGCGGCCGCTGTGCTCGTCGCGGGGGTGCTTCCGCTCACGACCCCCGTTTCGGCGATGCTCGACGCGCTCGAGAGGGGAGCGCGGCCGCTGCGTCTCGTCGGCATCGACCCGGCGCGCGTCGCCCTGCTGTGGATGGTGACGCTCACGACCATCCCCGTCCTGGCCCGTCACGCCGCGGAGGTGCGCGACGCCCAGCGGGCGCGCGGGCTCCGTCCGTCGCTCCTGCGCGGAACCCTGCCGTTCCTCGTCGTCGCCCTGCGCCACGCCGACGACCTGGGCGACGCGCTCGCCGCCCGCGGCATCCGCTGATCCGCCCTCGTCCCACTTCTGGTCGGTGCGGGCGTCGCGTTGGGGGCGTGGCATCCGCTGGCTTGATTCCCCTTGTCCCACTTTTGGTCGGTGCGGGCGTCTCCCATCGACCATATGTGGGACACGCACCCCTATAAGTGGGACGAGGGGGTACGGGCGAGGGGCAGAGCGAGTCAGCCTCGCGTGGCGTGGCCCGCGGCATCCGCTGACGTGACCACCCTCGTCCCACTTATGGTCGGTGCAAGCTCCTCTCACCGGCCATATGTGGGACATGCACTCCTATAAGTGGGACGAGGGGGGCCAGGCGAGGGGGCAGAGCGAGTCAGCCTCGCGTGGCGTGGTGGCGGCATCCGCTGACGTGACCACCCTCGTCCCACTTATGGTCGGTGCAAGCTCCTCTCACCGGCCATATCTGGGACAAGCACCCCTATAAGTGGGACGAGGGGGGTCCAGGCGAGGGGGCGGAGCGCGAGGCGCAGAGCGCGAGGCGCAGAGCGCGAGGCGCAGAGCGCGCGAGGCAGAGGGCTGTCAGTCGCGCGCGACGCGGCCCGCGGCGAAACCCGCGGCGTACGCCTCGTCGGCACCCTGGCGGAACATGTCGCGCGCGGGGTCGCGCACGATCGAACGGGCGCCGGGCAGGTCGAGCTCGCCCACCAGATCGCCGCGCCCGCGCACGATCGCGACGGGTCGACGCGCGGCCTTCCCCTTGACGAGGTCGGTGGCGGCGGCGATCTCGTCGGCCACGCACGGCAGGGTCACCACGAGGGGGCGGCCCTCGGCATCCGTGGTCCCGCGCAGGTCCTCGAAGACGTGCACGCCCGCGGCGCCGATCGCGTGATCGGTCTGGCCCTCGCGCCACGCGCGGCCGAGGGTGTCGGTGATGATGACGCCGACGCGAGCGACGGCGCGCAGGCCCTCGGCCAGTCGTCGCGCCGAGGCGTCGGGATCGACCGGCAGCAGCAGCACGGTCCCCTCAGGGGTGTTGCTGGCGTCGACCCCGGCTGCGGCCGAGACGATCCCCAGCGGGTTCTCGACGATGCGCGTCACGTGCCCAGTGGGGGAGGTGCGGGATGCCACGAGCCGCACCGTCTCGCGCGTGATGGCGTCCTCGCGGTCGGCGGCCTCGATGATGCGGCCCTCTGCCTTCGAGACGATCTTGCTGGTGACGACCACGATGTCGCCGTCCCGCAGGGGCTCGGAGACCGCATCCCGGATCACCCGGACGAGATCGGCGCCGCGGGTGATCTCGGGGATGCCGTCGAGGGCCCAGATCTGCAGCACGTCAGCGGACGAAGCGCACCTCGGTGAGCTCCTCACCGAGGAAGGGCTGCACCTGCGAGGCGCCGTCGAGCGAGAAGCCGTTGCGCGTGTAGAACCGGTGCGCGCGCGGGTTGTCGTCGGCGACCCAGAGGTACAGGCCCTCGCCTTCCTCGACGGCGGCGTCGAACAGCTGCTGTCCGATGCCGGTGCCGTGGAAGGCGTCGAGCAGGTAGATGAAGTACAGCTCGCGCTCGCGCGGGGCGTCGTCGTCACGCGCGGGGCCGGAGCCGACGAAACCGACGATCTCACCGTCGACGAGGGCGGCGTGCATGCGATAGCCGTCGCCCTGGGCGGCCCAGTGCGTCCACAGCTCGGCCATGCGCCGGGGGGAGACGGCCTCGAGCGCCGCCGTGCTGATGAGGTGGTCGTAGGTCTCGTGCCAGCAGGTGGCGTGCACGCGGCCCAGGGCCTCGGCATCCACATCTCTTACCGGACGGACGACGATGTCGGTACGGGTTTGCGCAGTCATGGCGTGACTCTACGCGCGGGTCACGCCCGGGTGAAATCGGATGCCGTCGCCCCTGCGATGCGCTATGCGCGGTCGCCTGTCAGAGACGCGTGCGACGATCGCCCCATGCCGGATCGCCTCGCGTTGACCTCGGTCGAGGGGCGCATCGACGCCGCCGCCCGCCGCCTCCTCGCCTCGGCGCCCACCTCGGGGGCGCGGGCCCGGCTCGTGGAGTTCGGCGTCTTCGTGCTCAAGCAGGCGTGGGCGTGCGTGTTCGGCGCGGCGTTCCTCGTCGTCGTGGTCGCGGCGAAGCTCTGGTATCCCGACGATGCCGCCCTGGCGCGCAACGACGCTCTGACGATCGCCGCGATCCTCATCCAGGTCGCGATGATCGCGGGCCGGCTCGAGACGCTGCGCGAGCTCCGCGTGGTGGTGCTGTTCCACCTCGTCGGGACCGTGATGGAGCTGTTCAAGACCGACGTCGGGTCGTGGGCCTATGCCGCCGACGGCGTCCTGCGGGTGGGCGGCGTTCCGCTGTACAGCGGGTTCATGTACGCCGCGGTCGGCAGCTACATGGTGCGCGTGTACCGGTTGTTCGACCTGCGCTTCGAGCGGTATCCGCGCCGGTGGCTCACGGCGATCGTCGCCGTGCTCATCTACGTGAACTTCTTCACCCATCACTGGATCGTCGATCTGCGCTGGGTGCTCATCGCGGCCGTGGTGCTGCTCTGGGCGCGCACGCGCATGCACTTCCGCTTCTTCCGCGGCACGTTCCGGATGCCGCTGCTCCTGGCGTTCGCGGGAGTGGCGGTGTTCATCTGGCTCGCCGAGAACATCGCGACCTTCGCCGGCGCGTGGGTGTATCCGTCGCAGGTGGGCGGGTGGCATCCGGTCGACGCGTCGAAGCTCACCTCGTGGTTCCTGTTGATGATCGTCTCGGTCGTGCTCGTGACCTGGGTCTACCCGCCGAGGCCGCCCGACCGGTCGGCGACCGCGGACTTGTCGGAACAGGACAACGAGATGGAGGATCCCTCGTCGGATCGCTACGCTCGCCCCTCGTGAACGTCCTCTGGCGCACCCTGCTCGTGCTCTTCCGTGCCCGCCTCCGCCTGCGTCGGGAGGGCCCGGTCGACCCGAACGCGGTCGGCCGGATGCGCATCCGGGTGCTGCCGACCGACATCGACCTGCTGCGTCACCTCAACAATGGCCGGTACCTGTCGCTGTTCGACCTCGGGCGCTGGGACCTGCTCACCCGCAGCGGCCTGATGGCCGCCATGACGAAGCAGGGCTGGTACGCCGTCGTCGCCGCCGAGACGATCACGTTCCGCCGATCGCTCGAGCTGTGGCAGCGCTTCGAGCTCGAGACGCGCCTCATCGGTCACGACGACCGCGCCGTGTACCTCGAGCACCGCGCGCTCGTGGGCGGCGAGATCTACGCCCGGGCGATCATCCGCGCGCGCATCCTCCGCCGCTCGGGCGGCACGGTGCCGCACGACGAGCTGTTCGCCGCCGTCGGTCGCCCCGAGGGGCTGCCCGACATCGAGTCGTGGGTCCACGACTGGGCGGAGGGCTCGTCGCTGCCGTCGACGCGTCGGCCCGCGCCGAGCGTGTGGAGCTGAGCCGACGGCTCAGCGCCCGAAGCGGGCGTCGAGCCAGGCGACCTGCTTGACGAAGTGGCGGTAGCCGCCGCCCTCGTGGCCGTTGTAGGGGTACACCTCGATCGCCGAGTCTTCGGATGCCACCGCGTGGTACGCCGCGAACACGCCCGACGGCAGCACGATGTCGTCCATCAGCCCGACCGAGAAGTACGCCGGTGCCGTGATGCGCCGCGCGAGGATCGCCCCGTCGACGTACGACACCGTCTGCAGGGCGCGTTCGGCGTCGTCGCGGTGCACCGAGAGGTACCGCGTGATCTCGGTGAAGGGCGGCAGGGGCGTGCGCAGGATGGCGTTCGGGAAGTCGCAGAGGAACGGCACGTCGGGGAGCACCGCGGCGACCGCGTCGGCGGCGAGGGCCGCCGCGGCGATCGAGAGCCCGCCGCCCTGGCTCACCCCGGTGACCGCGACACGGTCGGGGTCGACTCCCGGGAGGCTCCGCACCACGTCGACCAGGCGAACGGCGTCGGTGATGAGGCGCCGGTAGTAGTAGTCGTGGGGATCCCGGATGCCGCGGGTCATGACCCCGGGGAAGGCTGCGGCCGAGCCGTGCGCGTCGGGGGTGACGCCCACACTCCAGCTCGACCCCTGCCCGCGGGTGTCCATGATGACGTGGACGTAACCGGCGTTGGCCCAGGTGACGCGCTCGCCGGGGAGTCCGCGCCCTCCGCCGTACCCGATGTACTCGATCACGGCGGGGAGCACCTCGTCTCCCGGGGGTCGGACGATCCACCCGCGGATCTCGTCGCCCGCGAAGCCGCTGAAGGTGAGGTCCTCGATGCGCAGCGCCTTCAGCGGAGCGTCCGCCGGGGTGATCCGCGGCGCCGTCGCCGCCGCGCGGGCCTCGTTCAGCGTCGCGTCCCAGAACGTCTCGAGGGCGTCGGGCGCGGGGAGCTCGGGGCGGTAGGCGTGCAGGGCCTCGAGGGGCATATCGGTGAGGGTCACGGCCATGGGGTTCTCCTGACGGTTCGGTCCGACAGTAGCGAAACGGCCGGGCATCTGGTCCGGCAGGCCCGCGATCCGGCCGGGGTCGCCTGCGATGTGAAGCCTCACACCATCGAACCGGTTGTCTCGATCACGATTGCGAAACGCGCTTGACGGACGGAAGGCGAAGCCCAGATGATTGCGCATAGTTAGCGCTCACATCTGCGCGACGTTCACCGGCCCCTGCCGGACACCCATCGTCGAGGAGGACGAGTATGGTGCTGCCCCGATCCCGGTCGATCGACCGGAATCCCCGACGAGCCGGCCGCCGCGCCGGCTCGCTGCTCGCCGCGGCAGCGGTCGTTCTGAGCGGGATCGTTCCCGCCGCAGCCGCCTCCGCGGCACCGCTGCCCACACCGCTGGCGTCGTACGACTTCGGCGCGACCACGGGCACCACCGTGCCCGACGCGTCGGGCCACGGACACGACGCGGTCATCCGCGGCACCGGGTCGAGCATCGAGGGCGACGCCCTCTCGCTCCCGGGCGGAGCGAACGGCTCGTCCGCCGCGTACGTCGAGCTCCCCACGGGCCTGTTCGACGACCACGACACGGTGACCGTCTCGGCCTGGCTGCAGGACCGCACCGGCGCCGGCAACCAGGCGGCGATGTTCTTCGGCACGACCGAGAACCTGCCCTCGCAGTACTGGCTGCTCAACCCCTCCAACCCCGCCGGTCAGGTGAAGTCGGTGCTCACCGACGGCCCCGTCGGCACCCAGCCGTGGACGATCGAGCGGGGTATCGCACCGACGAACGCCGCGCGCGGCATCCCCGGGCCGGTCGCGACCGGCGAGTGGGCGCTGTACACCACGGTCATCACGCCCACCTCGATCACCGGGTACCTCGACGGCACAAAGATCGGCACCGTCGCGACCTCGCGCACCGTCAGCGACTTCGGCTCGGGTCTGGTGTCGTACATCGGCAAGTCCAGCTACCCCGACCGCATCTGGAAAGGCGGGGTGCGCGACGTCGCCATCTTCGACAGCGCCCTCACCGACGACGACGTGAAGGCCCTCGTCGACGCCGGGACTCCGTCGAACCAGGACGACGTGGATGCCGCGGCCGCGGCCCTCGCGATCCCCGGTGCCGACGACGTGCGCGGCAACGTGACGCTGCCCACGACCGGTCGTGAGGGCACGGCCGTCGCGTGGGAGTCCTCCGACGCCGCGGTCGTGACCGCCACCGGCGAGGTCACCCGCCCGGCCACCGGCGCCGCGGCGAAGAGCGTGACGCTCACCGCGACCGTGACCAAGGGCTCGAGCACCGCCGAGCGCACCTTCACCGTCAGCGTGCAGCCCCTCCCCGAGAAGGAGGAGCTGGGCGCCTACTTCTTCCCGTTCTTCACCGGGGAGAGCAGCACCACCGACGAGGAGATCTCGTTCGCGACCAGCCGCGGGGACGACCCGAAGAGCTGGCTGACACTGAACGACGGCAAGCCGGTGCTCACCTCCGACCAGGGCGAGCAGGGTATCCGCGACCCGTTCGTGATGCGCTCGCCCGACGGCGACCGCTTCTACATGCTGTCCACGGACCTGAACATGTTCGACCTGTACAACGGCGACTTCGGACGCGCGCAGGAGGTCGGCAGCCGCAAGCTGAACGTCTGGCAGTCCGACGACCTCGTCTCCTGGAGCCCGCTGCGGCAGATCACGGTGTCGAGCGAGCTGGCCGGCAACACCTGGGCTCCCGAGGCCACCTGGGACCCCGACCGGGGGGAGTACGTCGTCTACTGGGCGTCGAACCTCTACCCCAGCGCCGCGACCTCCGGCCGTCGGGCCGCCGACAGCTACAACCGCATGATGATGGTCACCACGCGCGACTTCGTCACCTTCAGCGAGCCGCAGCCGTGGGTCGACGTCAAGCGCGGAGCCGGCAAGGGCACGATCGACGCCACCGTCGTCCGCGACGGCGACACCTACTACCGCTTCATCAAGGACGAGGCGAGCATGACGGTGCGCCAGGAGCGCTCCACCGACCTGACCGCGACCGTGACCGGTTCGCTGCCCACGACCACGTCTGCCCCCGGCTGGCAGCTCGTGAAGGAGCAGATCGGCGTCGGCCAGCCCAACCCCTGGGGCGGTACTTTCACCAACGGCGAGGGCCCGACGGTGTTCGCCGACAACGCCGAGGCCGGCCACTGGTTCATGCTCATCGACCAGCCCAGCTACCACGGCGGCAAGGGCTACATGATGTTCGAGACCCGCGACATCGCCTCGGGGAACTGGACGTCGGTGCCCGACGCGCAGCTGCCCGACCGTCCGCGTCACGGCACGGTCATGCCGATCACGGCCACCGAGCAGCAGCGCCTGCTCGCCGCCTACCCCACCGATGAGACCGCCGACTACACCATCACCGCCGACGCGGCGAGGCAGGGCGCGCAGATCGACGACGCGATGTACGGCGTCTTCTTCGAGGACATCAACAACGCCGCCGACGGCGGCCTGTACGCCGAACTCGTGCGCAACCGCTCCTTCGAGTTCCTGCCCGTCGACAACCGCGGCTTCACCGGCATGACGGCGTGGACGCCGGTCGGGCTCGGCGGCGGTTCGGGCTCGGCGAAGCCGGTGAACGACGACAAGCGCATGAACGAGCGCAACCGCACCTACCTGCAGCTCGACCTCGACGGCGGCTCGGGGACGTACGGCGTGGAGAACGCCGGATTCGACACGGGCATCGCCCTCGTCAAGGGCGAGCAGTACAACGTGTCGTTCTGGGCCCGTACGACGGCGACGAACGGCACCCCCGTCTCGCTCGTGCTGCGCGGCGCCGACGGCACCGCGCTCTCGGAGACGCTCACGAAGATCGCGGGTGGCGACCAGTGGCTGAAATACGAGGGCACGGTCACGGCATCCGCCACCACCGACGCTGCTCGTCTGCTCGTGCAGGCGGCGGGCCCGGGAACGCTCCGCCTCGACGAGGTCTCGGTGTTCCCGAAGGACACCTTCATGGGCCGCGCGAACGGTCTGCGCAAGGACATCGCGCAGAAGATCGCCGACCTGCACCCGAAGTTCGTGCGCTTCCCCGGCGGCTGCATCGTCAACGTCAACAGCCACGAGGACTACTCGGCGGACTCGAACTACGAGCGCGCCCGGTCGTACCAGTGGAAGGACAGCGTCGGCCCGGTCGAGACCCGCGCCACCAACGCCAACTTCTGGGGCTACAACCAGTCGCTGGGCCTGGGCTACTACGAGTACTTCCAGTTCGCGGAAGACATCGGCGCCAAGCCCGTGCCCGACGTGCCGGCCCTGTTGAACGGGTGCGGTCAGGCTCTCCAGCCCACCGATCCCGCGCTGCTGCAGCGCCACATCCAGGACACGCTCGACCTGATCGAGTTCGCCAAGGGCGACGTCACCACGACCTGGGGCAAGCTCCGCGCCGACATGGGGCACCCCGCCCCGTTCGAGCTCGACCGCATCGAGATCGGCAACGAGGAGAACTACCCCGAGGCGTTCATGGCGAACTTCGTGGCGTTCCGGGATGCCATCAAGGCGAAGTACCCCGACATGACCCTCATCAGCAACTCGGGTCCTGACGCCGAAGGCGCGAACTTCGAGAAGCACTGGGCGCAGAACAAGGCCGAGAAGGTCGACATGGTGGACGAGCACTACTACCGCGACCCGTCGTGGTTCCTCACCCACAACCAGCGCTACGACTCCTACGACCGCAACGGACCGAAGGTGTGGATCGGTGAGTACGCCTCGCGCGACAACCGCTTCTTCAACGCGCTGTCCGAGGCGGCCTACATGACGGGCCTGGAGCGCAACGCCGACGTGGTCAAGATGGCCTCCTACGCACCCCTGCTCGCCGACGTCAGCAACACGCAGTGGCGTCCGGACCTCATCTGGTTCGATCGCGACCAGGTGTGGGGCTCGGCCAACTACGAGGTGCAGAAGCTGTTCATGGCGAACGTGGGCGACCGCGTCGTGCCGACCACGGCGACCGGGGATCTGGCATCCACCACCCTCGCCGGAGCCGTCGGACTGTCGACGTGGAGCACCTCGGCGCGCTACGACGACGTCAAGGTCACCGCGCCCGACGGGTCGACGCTCTTCGCGGACGACTTCTCCGACAAGAACGACGACGGCTGGACGAAGCTCGCGAACGCGGGCTCGTGGTCGGCGGCCGACGGCAGCTACGTGCAGTCGTCGACGACGGCGAACAACACGCTCGTCGCCGGCCCGAAGCTCACGGCGACCGACTACGACGTGTCGCTCAAGGCCACCAAGCTGGCCGGGGCCGAGGGCTTCCTCGTCGGCTTCGGCGTGCAGGGCTCCTCCGACTACCTGTGGTGGAACCTCGGCGGCTTCGGCAACTCCCGCAGCGTCGTGGAGAAGGCCGTGGGTGGAGCGAAGTCGATCGTCGCCGACACCGGCACGCCGCGCATCGAGACGAACCGCACCTACGATCTGCGCATCCAGGTGCGCGGCCCGCAGGTGACGCTCTTCGTCGACGGGGCGCAGCAGGGGCAGTTCACCAACACCGCGGTGGAGCCCTTCGCGCAGGTGATGACGAAGGACGAGGCGTCGGGCGACGTGATCCTCAAGGTCGTCAACGCCCAGGCCAAGGCGGCCGAGACGAGCATCGACCTCGGGGGACTGTCGGTGCAGCCCACCGCCGACGTGACGACCCTCGAAGCGGCGCCGGGCGCGGTCAACACCGCCACCGAGACGCCGGTCGCGCCGAAGACCTCGACGATGCAGGTGTCCGGGTCGTTCACGCACTCGTTCGCGCCCTACTCGGTCACGTTCGTCCGCATGCACACCCGTCCGGCCGACACCACGGCGCCCACGGTGACGGTCTCGACCTCGCCGGCCGTGGCCGACGGGGCCGAGGGCTGGTACGTCTCGCAGCCCACGGTGACCGCGACGGCGAAGGACGAGGTCGACGCGTCCCCCCGTCTGCGCGTCAGCACCGACGGAGGCGAGACGTGGGCCCCCTACACCGGCCCCGTGACCCCCGCCGACGGCTCGTGGGACCTTGCTTTCGAGGCCATCGACGCCGCCGGCAACGTCTCGCCGACGACGAAGGTCGCTCTCAAGGTCGACCGCACCGTGCCGACCATCGCCGCCGACGTGGATGCCACGGCCCGAACGGTCCGGCTCACGGCGAGCGATGCGGTCTCGGGCGTGGCCCGCGTGGAGTACCGCGTGGGCGAGGCGGCGACGTGGACCACCGTCGCCGGTACCGAGTCGGTCGTCACGGTCGGCGAGGACGCCACGACGGTGTCGTACCGCGCGGTCGACGTGGCCGGCAACGTCAGCGGCACCGGGTCGACCTCGGTGGGCGCGGAGGCGGGCGAGCCGACTCTGTCGGTGGCCGGCGACCTCGTCGCGGGCGGCGTCATCACCGTCTCGGGCACCGGGTGGCCGGCCGACGCCGACGGTGTGCTGGAGCTGCACTCGACCCCGGTCGAGCTCGGCACCGTGCGCACCGACGCAGCGGGCGCGTTCCGCGTGAACGTGACGCTGCCCGCCGACGTCACGGGATCGCACCGGGTCGTCGCCCGCATCGGCGGGGTCGAGGCCGCGGTCGCGGTCGAGATCCGCGCGGCGGCGACGCCCGGCGGCACCGGGGGCGTCCTTCCCACGCCGGGAGCCTCGGCGGCTCCGGGTGTCTCGACCGGCGGTGCCCCGTCGCCGCTCGCGGTGACCGGCGGCGTCGTCTCCGGCGGTGCACTCGTGCTGGGTCTGCTGGCGGTGCTGATCGGTGCGGCGATGAAGCGTCGCCGCCGGGCGGTGGGCGGTGACGCCTGACGTCTGAGCGGTGACGGAGGTGCCCCGGTCGCGGACGCGGCCGTGGCACCTCTCGTCTCCGCTCGCTCCTCAGTCGGACGCGGCCAGCCGCCGTGCGCGCGCGACGCCGTCGGCGATCGCCTCCTCGGCGGCGGGGTCCCAGGTGCGGTCGAGGATGAGAGAGCGCACGTCGCGCACGCCGATCGTGCGCAGGAAGAACTCGACGAAGGCGACCTGGTGATCGAAGATCGACCCCGGGGTCGGTCCGTCTTCGCCGTAGTACTGTCCGCGGACGAACACGATGTCCGCGCGCGCGACGTCCACCGCCGGTCCGAAGTGCACGCCGTCGTACGTGAAGAGCAGGTTGCGCTGGGCGGCGAGGTCGATCAGCTGCTTCAGCTTGTACGGGATCGACCAGTTCCACATCGGCACGCCCAGCACGATGCGATCGGCCTCGCGGATCCGGCGCGCGAGCGCGTCGATCTTCTCCCACGCGCGCGCTTCCGCGGCATCCAGGTCCTCCCCATCGACCCACTTGTACTTCGCGGCGATGACGCTCTCGTCGAACTCCGGAAGATCCTCGCGCCAGACGTCGAGCGTGTCGACCTCGGTTTCCGGATGCCGCTCGCGCAGCGTCTCGATGAGGGCGGCCGCGATCGTGACGGAGGCGCCGTCGTGCCGCGGGGAGGAGATGATGTGGAGGATTCGCATGCCGCCAGTGTCGCGTGCCCGTTCCTGCTCGGCGGCCGCTTGACGCCGACCGGTGCCGCACTCACGCCGGGCCACGCGGACTCGTCGAACTCCTGAGGGGCAGGCGTTCGCCCGGCGGTGCCCGCGGCCTGACGCGAGGAGCGGCCCCTGCCGCCGAGGAATCTCCGGAGTTTCACGACGGCCGGTTACGGCGCCGCCCCGCGCCCACGCCGAAGCGCCGGTTGCCGGGAGCTCAGGAGTCACGCGCCGCCCCGGCCGCCGGGCGCCCCGACGAAGCTCCGACCGCCCCGCGCCCACGACGAAGCCCCGGCCGCCGAGAGCGACCGGGGCTTCGGAGTACCCGGGGGGAGGGGATCAGCTGGTGAGGAGCGTCAGGCCGTAGGTCTGCAGGATCTCGTTGACGGGCTGGAAGTAGGTCGTCCCGCCCGAGGTGCAGTCGCCGGATCCGCCGGAGGTGACGCCCTGCGCCTGGTTGCCGGCGAGGAGCGAGCCGCCGGAGTCGCCCGGCTCGGCGCAGACGTTCGTGCGGATGAGGCCCGACACCGAACCCTGCGGGTAGCGCACGGTGGAGTTGAAGCCCTGGATCTGCCCGCAGTGCCATCCGGTCGTCGATCCCGAGCGGCAGACGGTCGCGCCGACCGCGGCCTGGGTGGAGCCCTTCACCGCGACCGCGCCACCGGCGTAGTCCATGACCTGGCCGACCGGGGTGTGGTTGGGGGTGGCGACCCAGGCGTAGTCGTTTCCGGGGAAGGACGAACCGCGGAAGGTGCCGTAGTTCGTGCTGTCGCCGGTGACGCCGCAGTGTCCGGCGGTGACGAAGCCGCCCTGCACGGCGAAGCCGACGGAGCAGCGGCTGGAGTTGTTGATGAAGTACGACATGCCGCCGCGGATCGTGGCGAACGTCTCGGGCGCCTCGACACCGGTCTGCAGGCGCACGGCGTCGGCCGGGGCGTCGAGCGTGGCGACGAAGTCGGCCGCTGCCTGGTCGCCGCCAGAGACGACGTCGACGACGAGGTCGTTCGCCTCGACGTCGATCCACCAGGAGGGGATGACGTCGGGCACCGGGCTGGCCTCGATCTGCGCCGCGATGGCCTCGAGGTCGGCGAGCGAGTGCTCGGCCGCGACGGGCACGGCGCCCGCGTCGGCCGCGGCTTCGCGAGCGGCATCGGTGGTCGCGGCGGCGTACACGGTGCGCGTCGACTCGTCGAGCCAGGTGCCCGCGAAGGCGTCGCCGGATGCGGCCTCGACCTCGTCGGCGGTGCCGGCCGCGTCGGCCTGGAAACGCAGGACGTCCTGGGCTCCCGCGACATCGGTGCCGAGGTCGGCGGCCATCGCCTCGAGCAGCTGCGCGTCGACGCCGTCGACGGCGGCACCCGTGGGGGCGGCCGGGGTCTGCGCCAGCGCGGGGGCGGTGGCGGCGGTGGTCAGGAACAGGCCGAGCGCGGCAGCGCCGACGACCGTCTTCGAGAATCGGTTCACGTTGGAGTGACCTTCCATCCAGGGGGGGATAAATGGTGGGTACCCGCGGACATATAAACACGACCGGGCCGGAAAGCGAAGGAATTCCTCCACATTGGTGATCCCGGTACAAAAATGTCGGCCATTCGGGGGACACTCCCCACGACCCGGGCGACACGGCCCCCGCGACCCCGATCCGCGGGTTGCGCGGCGGGCCGTCCGGCCGTCGCCCGCCCGGTCTTTAGGCTGACGGGCATGAGCACGAACGACCCCGGCAGCACCGGTCCTGCGCTCTCCGCCGACCTCGCCTCGCGCGCCGCGGCCGCGTCCGCGGCATTCGCTCCGCGCGCCGACGCCCTCGCTCCGGCACGCCGGGGCGAACTGCCGGTCGACCCCGATGCGGCGGCCTTCGTCGCCGCCGCGGTCGACGGCGTCCTGCGTCCCGAGAGCATGAGTGCCGCCGCCGCCGCGCTGCATCGTCTCGCCGGGGAGATCCCCGCCTCGCTGCCGTGGTTCGTGCGCGGGGCCCTGCACCTCGGCGGTGCCGTCGCTCCCGTGCTGCCGACGCCCGCCGTGCCCCTCGCGCGGCGCGCCCTGCGAGACCTGCTGGGCGCTCTCGTGTTCGACGCCCGCCCCGAGCACCTCGGCGCGGAGCTCGCCGCGTCGACGTCCGACGGCGTCGTCCTCGACCTGCGCCTGGACGGCCCCGCGGTGCTCGGCGACACCGCCGCGCGCCGCCGGCTCGACGGCATCCGCTCCCTCGTCTCGCGCGAGGACGTCGATCGCGTGTCGTTCGCCGTCGCCGACGTGGTGCCGGGGCTCTCCCGGTGGGACTTCGACGCCGACGTCGAGCACGCCGCGGAGCGGGTGCTTCCGGTGCTCCTCGCCGCGGCGACGGCGGGAACCCACGTGACGCTCGTGGCTCCCGGCCGCGACGAGCTCGATCTCACCGTCGCGGTGCTCACGCGCGTGCTCGAGGAACCCGGTCTGCTCGACCTGCACGCCGGTATCGCGCTCCCCGTCGCCGCGGCCGAGACGCTCGACGCGGTCCGCGAGCTGGCCGCGTGGGCGCGCGTTCGCGTGAGCGCCGGCGGCGGGCGTCTGACGGTGCGTCTGAGCGATGAGCTCGCCGATGTCCCGGATGCCGTCCGCGCGGCCCGCCACGGGTGGCTCGCCCCGGTCGCCACGGCGCGCGACGAGGTGGACGCCCTGCTCGTGCGCGCGCTGCGCGAGGCGCTCGGCGACCGCGGCCGCGAGGGCTTCGCCGTCGAGGTCGCCACCGCCGACCCCGAGCGCGCCGCTCTCGCCCTCGCTCTCGCCGCCGACGCCGCCCCGGTCGAGGACGGCCCGGCCGACGTGCTGCGCCTGGTCGTTCCGCGCGGCGCCGCCTGGCGGCCCGACCGCTCGCACGTCGTCTCGGCGGCCGCGGTGCATCCCGACGACCTGGACGCGGTCTCGGCCCGGCTCGCGTCGCGCTACGCCGCGGAACTCGCCGAGGCCGCCGCCCTCCCCGTCGCCGTTCCCACCGACGGCACCACCGAGCCCGCCGACGAGGTCCCCGAGACCCGTGCCGTGTCCGCACGCGTGCAGCGGGCCGTCGACGCCGCCGCCGTGCCGCCCCCGGCTCCCCGGCCCGCCCAGCGGCGCGGAGACGACGATCCTGCGATCCTGCGCGACCGCGCCGACGACGACACCGCCGAGCCCGGACTCACGCAGGCGGTGCTGGGCATCGCGCGGGAGGCCGTGGCATCCGGGGACACCTCCGCCCTGGGACCGGACGTGCAGCAGATGCTCTTCGGTGGACAGGCCTTCGTCGACACCGCGGTCTTCTCGGCGCGCGAGAGCGCCGAACTCGCCGGCGGGGCGCCCGGGTTCCGCAACGCCGCCGACACCGACCCGACGGTCGCCGAGGATCGCGCCTGGGCGTTGGCGGCCTTGCGCGGCGTCGCCGCGTCCACCGCGGGCGACGCCACCGCCGCCGCGGGCCGCGTCGACGACGAGGCGGGGCTGGACGCCGTCATCGAGCGCGTACGGGCGGCGGCCGAGCCGTGGGGCGCGCTCGCCGCTGCCGACCGCGCCGCCGTGCTGCAGTCGGCCGCGCGAACGCTCGGGCAGCGTCGCGCCGAGTTCGTCGAGGTGCTCGCCTCCGAGGGCGGGGCGCTCCTGACCGAGGCCGACGCCGAGGTGAGCCAGGCGGTCGACGCCGCGGCCTACTACGCGGCGACCGCCAAGGAGCTCGACCGCGTGCCGGGTGCGGTGTTCGTCCCCGATCGGGTCAGCGTCGTCGCCCCGCGCTGGAACGCCCCTGTCGGTCTGTGCGCCGCCGAGACGCTCGCGGCGCTCGCCGCCGGGTCCGGTGTGGTCCTCACCCCCTCCCCGCGCGCCCGCCGTGCCGGCGCCGTCGTCGCGGAAGCGCTGTGGGCGGCGGGGGTGCCGCGCGACCTGCTCGCCTACGTCGATCTCAACGAAGACGCCTCGGGGCGCGCGCTCATCGTGCACCCCGGCGTGGACCGCGTGCTGCTCGCCGGCGCCCGCGCGACCGCGGAGCGCTTCGCCTCGTGGCGACCCGCGCTGCCCCTCCAGGCGCTCACCGCGGGGCGCAACGCCGTGATCGTGACCCCGTCGGCCGATCTCGATGCCGCCGTCGCCGACATCGTCGCGAGTGCCTTCGCCCGGGCGGGGCAGGCCGCCACCGCGGTGTCTCTGGTGATCCTCGTCGGCGCTGTGGCGCGCTCGACGGCGTTCCACGATCAGCTCAAGGACGCCGTGTCGTCGCTGCGGGTCGGTCCCGCCGACGACCCGCTGTCCGACATCGGCCCGCTCGTCGAGGAGCCGACCGGTGAGGTGCGCCGCGCGCTGACCGTGCTCGGCGAGGGCGAGCGCTGGCTCGTCGAACCGCGCGAGCTCGACCTCGGTGCCGAGACCGCGGGTCGGTTCTGGTCGCCCGGGGTGCGCACGGGTGTGACGGCCGGTTCCCACCTGACGCGCGCGGCGGTCGCGGCGCCCGTGCTCGGCATCCTGCATGCCCCCACCGTGACGCGCGCGATCGACCTGCAGAACGCGATCGGTTCCGGGTTCCTCGCGGGGCTCCATACGCGCGACTCCGCCGACCTCGAGCTGTGGCTCGACACGGCGGAGGCGGCGGTCCTGCGCGCGAACCGACCGTCTCCGGGCGGCGTGGTGCAGCGCGAGCCGCTCGGCGGCTGGGGCGAGGCGAGTGTCGGCGACGGGGCGATGGCGGGCGGTCCGAACCGCCTCGTGACGCTCGGGTCGTGGCGGCCGAGCGCCGGTGGGGCGTCGTCGTCGACCCTGCACCTGCGCGGACTCGACAGCCGCATCACGGCCCTCATCGAGGCCGCGCAGCCGACGCTCTCGTACGAGGCCTTCGACTGGCTGCGCCGCGGTGCGCTGTCGGACGCCGTCGCGTGGGACCGCGAGTTCGGTCGCGTGCGAGACGTGTCGCGGCTCGGCGTCGAACGCAACCTCCGTCGCTACCGTCCGGTCGACGTCGCGGTGCGGGCGACGGGCGACGCGTCCTGGCAGGCGGTGCTGCGCGTCCTGGTCGCGGCGGTGCGGTCGGGCTCGTCCTTCTCGCTCAGCACCCCGGTGGGCCTGCCCGCGGCGGTGCGGCACCTGCTGGGCGACAGCGGCGTGGCCGTGTCGGTCGAGACCGACGCCGAGTGGCTGCAGCGTCTCGCCGGTGGAGGGACGGATGCCGCGGACGCCGACGCCCTCGCGGGCGTTCCGCTTCCGCCGCGGATCCGCCTGGTGGGCCCGGCCGAGACCGTCGCGACGCTTCGTGCGGCGGTGGCCGAGGTCGCGGGTGCCGACCTTTCGCGCACGGTGTTCGCCGACGAGGTCACGACCGCCGGCCGGCTGGAGCTGCTGCCCTTCCTGCGCGAGCAGGCGGTGTCGATCGGCGCGTTCCGGTTCGGGCGGGTCGACGGCTGGAGCGGCGAGGTCATCTGACCCGTCCTCCGCGGCTGCCGCCGCTCGGGCCGGGGCACCGGAGAAGGGGACTCCGCAGCAGCCGTGCATCGCTCGGGCCGGCCGGCCGCCGCTACCGTGGCACCATGCGCGTGGACCTCAACGCCGACCTCGGCGAGACCGTCGCTGGCGTCCCCACCGCCGACGACGAGGCGATGTTCGCCGTGATCTCGAGTGCGAACGTCGCCTGCGGCGCTCACGCGGGCGACGCGGCCTCGATGAGGGATGCCGTCGAGCGCGCCGCCCGCTTCGGCGTCGCCGTCGGCGCGCACCCCTCGTACGACGACCGCGCCCACTTCGGACGCGCCCGCCGCGACCCCGCGCCGGCCGACCTCCGTGCGAGCGTCGCCGCGCAGCTGGACGCGCTCGCCGCGGCGGGGGCCGACATCCGATACGTCAAACCGCACGGGGCGCTCTACCACGCCGTGATCGACGATCCGCCGCAGGCCCGCGCCGTCACCGCCGCCGTCGCCGACCTGTCGGCGCGACTCGGACGCGCGCTGCCCGTGCTCGGCATGACCGGCGCGATCGCCGAGGCCGCGGCATCCGCGGGTCTGCCCTTCGTGCACGAGGCGTTCCTCGATCGCGGCTACACCGCCCGGGGCTCCCTCGTGCCGCGGGGCGAGCCGGGCGCCCTCGTCGACGACCCCGCCGTCGTCGCCGACCGCGCGCTGCGCCTCGTCCGCGCGGGCGAGGTCGAGGCCGTCGACGGGACGCGCATCGCGGTGGACGCCGCGTCCCTGTGCCTGCACGGAGACACCCCGTCGGCGGTCGCGATGGCTCGCGCCGTGCGTGCGGCGCTCGACACCGCCGGGGTCACGGTGCGTGCCCCGTGGTGACCCTGCTGCCGATGGGGGAGCGGGCCCTGCTCGCCGAGGTCGCGGATCTCGCCGCCGTCCTGGCGCTGCACGCGGCCCTCGACGCCGACGTCCTCGACGGCGTCGACGACCTCGTCCCCGCCGCCCGCACCGTGCTCGTCGTCTTCGACCCGGCGCGGGTGTCGTCCGAGACCATCGGGTCCTGGGTCCTCCGTGCGGCGGGGCGTGCCCCGGATGCCATCGCCCCCGGGCCTCTCGTCGAGGTGCCGGTGCGCTACGACGGCGCCGACCTCGACTCCACCGCCGAGCTCCTCGGCATCCCCGTGCCCGATCTCATGGCCCGCCACGCGGGGGTGGAGTGGACGGTGGCGTTCACCGGGTTCGCCCCGGGCTTCGCGTACCTGGTGAGCGCGGACTGGTCGTTCGACGTCCCGCGCCTGGCCGAGCCGCGCACGCGCGTGCCGGCGGGGGCGGTCGGGCTCGCGGGCGGGTTCAGCGGCGCCTACCCCCGCGAGACCCCCGGCGGCTGGCGGCTCATCGGGACCACCGACGCCGTGCTGTTCGACCCGGATGTCGCCGACCCCGTGCTCCTGCCCCCGCGGGCTCGCGTGCGGTTCGTTCCCGAGCGTGACCGCCTCACCGCCGCCTCCGCGTCGACCGAGGCGGCGGAGCCCGTCGGGGCTTCCCCCGCCGCGGCCCGCCCGGTCCTGCGGATCGACTCGCCCGGCGGCGCCACCACCGTGCAGGACCTCGGCCGACCCGGCCGCGCGGCGCTCGGGGTGGCCCGCTCCGGCGCCCTCGACCGCACGGCGCTGCGTATCGCCAATCGGCTGGTCGGCAACGCGGAGGGCGCCGCGGGCCTCGAGATCACGATGGGCGGTTTCGCCGCGCGCGCCGCGACCGCCACGTGGGTCTGCGTGACCGGCGCGCTCGCCGACATCACCGTCGACGGACGGGCGGTGGATGCCTACGCACCCGTGCTCGTGCCCGCGGGGGCCGAGCTGCGCATCGGGGCCCCGCGTGCCGGGCTCCGCGCGTACCTCGTGGTGCGGGGTGGCATCCTCGCGCCCCGGGCGCTGGGCTCGCGGGCGCGGGACGCGCTGGCCGGTCTCGGCCCCGCGCCGCTGGCCGCCGGCGACGAACTGTCCGCCGGGGAGCCGGCATCCGTCGTCCCGCCCGTCGACTCCTTTCCCTGGACGGTCCCGCCGCCCTCGATCGACGTGCGCATCGCCCCGGGGCCCCGCGCCGACTGGTTCGCGCCCGGGGCGATCGACACGCTAGCGGACACGGCGTGGAGCGTGTCGCCGCACGCCGACCGCGTCGGCATCCGCCTCGACGGCCCCGCCCTCGCCCGCACGCGCCACGACGAACTGCCCAGCGAGGGCATGCGGCCCGGTGCGATCCAGGTGCCGCCGCACGGGCGCCCGGTCGTCCTGCTGGCCGACGGCCCCGTGACCGGCGGGTACCCCGTGATCGCCGTGGTGACGGATGCCGCACTGGACGCGCTCGCGCAGGTGCGGCCGGGCGATCGCGTGCGCTTCCGGCGCGTCTGATCGGGCCCGCGGAGGGGAATGAGCGACGGGCGCACGCGGTTATACCGCAGGTCCGCAAACGCGTCAAGAATTCGACTGGACACGGCGAGTCCTCCCGCGTATGCTTGGACTTTGCGCTCCTCGATTCCCCCTGCCCTCATATGGTGGTCGGCTGAGCCTGCCCGTCCCCGCTTCACCGCGGTGTGCGGCGAGCAGGTTTTCGGGGCAGGAACGCACTCCACCTGACGACAAGGAATCACGAGCCCCTCGCCCGGGCTTCTGGAGGTTATTCCCTTGGCTGCTGCGAGCAACGCATCCACCACCACCACCCCCAAGAGCGGACGCGGAGCATCCCGCCTCTCGTTCGCGAAGATCTCCGACAAGCTGACCGTTCCGGATCTGCTCGCCCTGCAGACCGAGTCGTTCGACTGGCTCGTCGGTAACGAAGCCTGGAAGGCGCGCGTCGCCGAGGCTCAGGCCGCCGGTCGCACCGACGTCCCCGAGATCAGCGGTCTGGAAGAGATCTTCGAGGAGATCTCCCCGATCGAAGACCTGAGCGAGACCATGCAGCTCTCGTTCACCAACCCCTACCTCGAGCCCGAGAAGTACTCGATCGAAGAGTGCAAGGAGCGCGGCAAGACCTACGCCGCCCCGCTGTACGTCGAGGCCGAGTTCATGAACCACCAGACCGGTGAGATCAAGACGCAGACGGTCTTCATGGGCGACTTCCCGCTCCAGACCGACAAGGGCACGTTCATCATCAACGGCACCGAGCGCGTCGTCGTGTCGCAGCTCGTGCGTTCGCCCGGTGTCTACTTCGACAAGACGCCCGACAAGACCTCCGACAAAGACATCGTGTCGGCGCGCGTCATCCCCTCGCGCGGTGCCTGGCTCGAGTTCGAGATCGACAAGCGCGACCAGGTCGGCGTCCGCATCGACCGCAAGCGCAAGCAGTCGGTGACCGTCTTCCTCAAGGCCCTCGGTCTGACCAGCGAAGACATCCTCGCCGAGTTCTCCGGCTTCGACTCCATCGAAGAGACGCTGTCCAAGGACACGATCCTCACGAAGGAAGACGCTCTCCGCGACATCTACCGCAAGCTCCGTCCGGGCGAGCAGGTCGCCGCCGAGGCCGCCCGCGCGCTGCTGGACAACTTCTACTTCAACGCCAAGCGCTACGACCTGGCCAAGGTGGGTCGCTACAAGATCAACCAGAAGCTCGGCCTCGACAAGCCGCTGAGCGACTCGGTGCTCACCGTCGACGACATCGTCGCGACGATCAAGTACCTCGTCCGCCTGCACCGCGGCGACGTCTCGTTCGACGGCGTCCGCGGGGGCCAGGCCGCCGAGATCCGTCTCGACACCGACGACATCGACAACTTCGGCAACCGCCGCATCCGCGCCGTCGGCGAGCTCATCCAGAACCAGGTCCGCACGGGTCTGTCCCGCATGGAGCGCGTCGTCCGCGAGCGCATGACCACGCAGGACATCGAGGCCATCACGCCGCAGACCCTGATCAACGTGCGCCCCGTCGTCGCCGCGATCAAGGAGTTCTTCGGAACCTCGCAGCTGTCGCAGTTCATGGACCAGAACAACCCGCTCGCGGGTCTGACCCACAAGCGCCGCCTGTCGGCCCTGGGTCCCGGTGGTCTGTCGCGTGAGCGCGCCGGCGTCGAGGTCCGCGACGTCCACCCCTCGCACTACGGCCGCATGTGCCCCATCGAGACGCCGGAAGGCCCGAACATCGGTCTGATCGGCTCGCTCGCCTCGTTCGCGCGCATCAACGCGTTCGGCTTCATCGAGACGCCGTACCGCCGCGTCGTCGACGGTCGCGTGACCGACACGATCGACTACCTCACCGCGAGCGAAGAGAGCGACCACATCGTCGCCCAGGCCGGTGTCGCCCTCCAGGCCGACGGCCACTTCGTCGAGGACCGCATCCTGGCCCGCCGCGGCCAGGGCGGCGAGGTCGACCTGTTCCACGTCGATGAGATCGGCTACATGGACGTCTCGCCGCGCCAGATGGTGTCGGTGGCGACCTCGCTCATCCCGTTCCTCGAGCACGACGACGCCAACCGCGCCCTCATGGGTGCCAACATGCAGCGTCAGGCCGTGCCGCTCGTGCGCAGCGAGTCGCCCGTCGTGGGTACCGGTATGGAGGGCTTCGCCGCGATCGACGCCGGTGACGTCGTCACCGCCGAGAAGTCGGGCGTCGTGCTCGAGGTCTCGGCCGACGTCGTGACGGTCCAGCTCGACGAGGGCGGCACCCAGGACTACTTCCTGCGCAAGTTCGACCGCTCCAACCAGGGCACCTCGTACAACCAGCGCGTCGTCGTGTCCGCCGGCGAGCGCATCGAGGCCGGCGAGGTCATCGCCGACGGCCCCGCCACCGAGAACGGCGAGCTCGCCCTCGGCAAGAACCTCCTCGTCGCCTTCATGACGTGGGAGGGTCACAACTTCGAGGACGCCATCATCCTCAGCCAGGACCTCGTGAAGGACGACACGCTGTCGTCGATCCACATCGAGGAGTACGAGGTCGACGCGCGCGACACCAAGCTCGGCAAGGAGGAGATCACCCGTGACCTCCCCAACGTCAGCCCCGACCTGCTGAAGGACCTCGACGACCGCGGCATCATCCGCATCGGTGCCGAGGTGCGTCCCGGCGACATCCTCGTCGGCAAGGTCACGCCCAAGGGCGAGACCGAGCTGAGCGCCGAGGAGCGTCTGCTCCGCGCGATCTTCAACGAGAAAAGCCGCGAAGTCCGTGACACCTCGCTGAAGGTGCCCCACGGCGAGCAGGGCACGATCATCGCCGTCAAGGAGTTCAACGCCGAAGACGGAGACGACGAGCTCGGCTCGGGCGTCAACCGTCGCGTCGTGGTCTACATCGCCCAGAAGCGCAAGATCACCGAGGGCGACAAGCTCGCCGGCCGCCACGGCAACAAGGGTGTCATCGCCAAGATCCTCCCGATCGAGGACATGCCCTTCCTCGCCGACGGCACGCCGGTCGACATCATCCTCAACCCGCTCGGCATCCCCGGTCGAATGAACTTCGGTCAGGTCCTCGAACTCCACCTCGGCTGGATCGCCCAGCAGGGCTGGAAGGTCGAGGGCACCCCGGAGTGGGCCGCCCAGCTGCCCGAGTCGGCCCGTGAGGCCGCCCCCGGCACGAAGGTCGCCACCCCGGTGTTCGACGGTGCGTTCGAGGACGAGATCGCGGGTCTGCTCGACTCGACGATCCCGAACCGCGACGGCGACCGCCTGGTCGACCGCTCGGGCAAGACGCGTCTGTTCGACGGCCGTTCGGGTGAGCCCTTCCCGGCGCCCATCTCGGTCGGCTACATGTACATCCTGAAGCTGCACCACCTGGTCGACGACAAGATCCACGCGCGTTCGACGGGCCCCTACTCGATGATCACCCAGCAGCCGCTCGGCGGTAAGGCCCAGTTCGGTGGCCAGCGCTTCGGTGAGATGGAGGTGTGGGCGCTCGAGGCCTACGGTGCCGCGTACGCGCTGCAGGAGCTCCTCACGATCAAGTCCGACGACATCCTCGGCCGCGTCAAGGTGTACGAGGCCATCGTCAAGGGCGAGAACATCCAGGAGCCCGGCATCCCCGAGTCGTTCAAGGTGCTCATGAAGGAGATGCAGTCGCTCTGCCTGAACGTCGAGGTCCTCTCGGCCGACGGCACCGCGGTCAACCTCCGCGACACGGATGACGACGCCTTCCGCGCGGCGGAGGAGCTCGGCATCAACATCTCCAGCCGCTTCGAGTCCTCGTCGATCGACGAGATCTGAGCTTCCAGCTCAGCGACCCAGCTCAGATTTCAGAGAATTCCGACACAGGAGAACCAGTGCTCGAATCAACCACTTTCGATCAGATCCGTATCGGTCTGGCCACCGCCGACGACATCCGTCGTTGGTCCTTCGGTGAGGTCAAGAAGCCCGAGACGATCAACTACCGCACGCTGAAGCCCGAGAAGGACGGTCTCTTCGGCGAGCAGATCTTCGGACCCTCCCGCGACTGGGAGTGCGCCTGCGGCAAGTACAAGCGCGTCCGCTTCAAGGGCATCGTCTGCGAGCGCTGCGGCGTCGAGGTCACCAAGAGCTCGGTCCGTCGCGAGCGCATGGGCCACATCGAGCTCGCCGCGCCCGTCACGCACATCTGGTACTTCAAGGGCGTGCCCTCGCGCCTGGGCTACCTGCTCGACATGGCGCCGAAGGACCTCGAGAAGGTCATCTACTTCGCCGCCTACATGGTCATCTCGGTCGACGAGGATGCTCGTCACCGCGACCTGGCCACGCAGGAGAACAACATCCGTCTCGAGCTCAAGACGCTCGGCGACCGTCGTGACGCCCGCATCGCGGCGCGCATGGCCAAGCTGGAGGAAGAGCTCGCCGCCCTCGAGGCGGAGGGTGCCAAGGCCGACCAGAAGAAGAAGGTCAAGGACGCCGCCGAGAAGGACATGACGGCGGCCCGCAAGAACGCCGACGAGCAGATCGCCAAGCTCGAGCGCGTGTGGGAGGACTTCCGCACGCTCGAGGTGGGCGCCCTGAAGCCCGAGGACGACGTCTTCCACGAGCTCCAGGACCGCTTCGGTCAGTACTTCGAGGCTCACATGGGTGCGGAGTCGATCAAGCGTCGCCTCGAAACCTTCGACCTGCAGGCCGAGGCCGACAGCCTCCACCTGCAGATCTCGGAGGGTAAGGGCCAGCGCAAGATCCGTGCGATCAAGCGCCTGAAGGTCGTCAACTCGTTCCTGCAGACCGGCATGACGCCGGCCTCGATGGTGCTCGACGTCGTCCCGGTGATCCCGCCGGAGCTTCGTCCCATGGTCCAGCTCGACGGTGGCCGTTTCGCCACCTCCGACCTCAACGACCTCTACCGTCGCGTGATCAACCGCAACAACCGCCTCCGTCGCCTGATCGACCTCGGTGCCCCCGAGATCATCGTCAACAACGAGAAGCGCATGCTGCAGGAGGCCGTTGACGCCCTGTTCGACAACGGCCGCCGTGGTCGCCCCGTCACCGGTACCGGCAACCGCGCCCTGAAGTCCCTGAGCGACATGCTCAAGGGTAAGCAGGGACGTTTCCGCCAGAACCTGCTCGGAAAGCGCGTCGACTACTCGGGTCGTTCGGTCATCATCGTCGGACCGCAGCTGAAGCTGCACCAGTGCGGTCTGCCCAAGCAGATGGCGCTCGAGCTGTTCAAGCCGTTCGTGATCAAGCGCCTGATCGACCTCGGTCACTCGCAGAACATCAAGGCCGCCAAGCGCGCCGTCGAGCGCTACCGTCCCGAGGTCTGGGACGTGCTCGAGGAGATCATCCGCGAGCGTCCCGTGCTGCTGAACCGTGCACCCACCCTGCACCGTCTCGGCATCCAGGCGTTCGAGCCGCAGCTCGTCGAGGGCAAGGCCATCCAGCTGCACCCGCTCGTGTGCGCGGCGTTCAACGCCGACTTCGACGGTGACCAGATGGCCGTGCACCTGCCGCTGTCGGTCGAGGCCCAGGCCGAGGCCCGCGTGCTGATGCTCGCCTCGAACAACATCCTGAAGCCCTCGGACGGCCGTCCGGTGACCCTGCCCTCGCAGGACATGATCATCGGTCTGCACCACCTCACCACCCTCAAGGAGGGTGCCGTGGGCGAGGGCCGCGCGTTCGGTTCCGTGGGCGAGGCGATCCTGGCCAAGGACGAGGGCACCCTCGACCTGCAGGCCAAGGCGCGCATCCGCATCCCCGGTCTGACCTTCCTCGAGGGCCAGGCTCCCGAGGGCTACGAGGTGCACGGTCTCGTCGACGCCTCCCTGGGCCAGGCGATCTTCAACGACACGCTCCCCAAGGGCTACCCGTTCGTCCGCGAGCAGGCCGACAAGGGCAAGCTGTCGCAGATCGTCAACAAGCTGGCCGAGGAGTACCCGAAGACCGAGGTCGCGGCATCCCTCGACCGCATCAAGGACGCGGGCTTCTACTGGGCCACGCGCTCGGGTGTCACGGTCGCGCTGAGCGACATCCTGACCCCGCCGAACAAGGCGGAGATCGTCGCCGGCTACGAGAAGCAGGCCGCGAAGGTCCAGGGGCAGTACGAGAAGGGTCTCACCACCGACGCCGAGCGTCGTCAGGAGCTCATCAAGATCTGGACCGAGGCCACCGACGAGGTCCAGAAGGCGATGCGGGACAACTTCCCCGCCGACAACACCATCAACCGCATGGTCTCGTCGGGCGCCCGTGGTAACTGGCTGCAGATCCGCAACATCGCGGGTATGCGTGGTCTGGTGAACAACCCCAAGGGTGAGATCATCCCGCGTCCGATCATCTCCTCGTACCGCGAGGGTCTGTCGGTCGCCGAGTACTTCATCGCGACGCACGGTGCCCGTAAGGGTCTGGCCGACACGGCCCTCCGTACGGCCGACTCGGGCTACCTCACGCGTCGTCTCGTCGACGTCTCGCAGGATGTCATCATCCGCGAGGAGGACTGCGGCACGTCGAAGGGCCTCGAGCTCCCGATCGCCGCGGCCGACTCGACCGGTTCGCTGGTGAAGGACGCCAACGTCGAGAACTCGGTGTTCGCCCGCACGCTCGCCACGGCGGTCGTCGACCCGCAGGGCACCGTGCTGGCCGAGGCCGGCGACGACGTGGGCGACGTGCTCATCGACAAGCTGGTCGCCGGTGGCGTCGAGACGATCAAGGTCCGCTCCGTGCTGACCTGCGACTCGGCGGTCGGCGTCTGCGCGAAGTGCTACGGCCGTTCGCTGGCCACCGGCAAGATCGTCGATATCGGCGAGGCCGTCGGCATCATCGCGGCCCAGTCGATCGGTGAGCCCGGTACCCAGCTGACGATGCGTACGTTCCACACCGGTGGTTCCGCGTCGGCCGACGACATCACGCAGGGTCTGCCCCGCGTGCAGGAGCTGTTCGAGGCGCGTACCCCCAAGGGTGCGTCCCCGATCGCCGAGGCCGACGGTCGCGTCACGATCGACGAGACCGAGAAGGCCAAGAAGGTCATCCTCACGCCCGACAACGGCGACGAGCCGGTGGTCTACCCCGTCCTGAAGCGTGCGACGCTCCTGGTCGAGGACGGCCAGCACGTCGCGGTCGGCGAGCCCCTCCAGGTCGGAACGCTCGACCCCAAGGAGGTCATGCGCGTGCAGGGTGCCCGCGAGGTGCAGAAGTACCTCGTCAACGGCGTCCAGGGCGTGTACCGCTCGCAGGGTGTGCCGATCCACGACAAGCACATCGAGGTCATCGTCCGGCAGATGCTCCGCAAGGTCACCGTCGTCGACCACGGCGACACCGACCTGCTGCCCGGTGAGATGGTGGACTTCAAGCGCTACCAGACCATCAACCGCGAGACGGTCGGCGAGGGCAAGCGCCCCGCGTCGGGTCGTCCCGAGCTGATGGGTATCACCAAGGCGTCGCTGGCGACCGAGTCGTGGCTGTCGGCCGCGTCGTTCCAGGAGACCACCCGCGTCCTGACGCAGGCGGCCATGGAGGGCAAGAGCGACCCGCTCGTCGGCCTCAAGGAGAACGTCATCATCGGAAAGCTCATCCCCGCCGGAACCGGTCTTGCGAAGTACCGCAACGTCACGGTCGAGGCGACGGAGGAGGCCAAGAGCGAGCGGTACCCCAACCGCATCTTCGCCTCGGACGGCGCGTACAGCGACGCCGACCTGAGCTACGTCGACTTCGACAGCTTCTCGACGGACGACTTCACGCCCGGTACGTACAACTGATTGAGGCGAGAGGAGAGCGAGCTCGCTCGCTCTCCTCTCGTCGATCGATGGATGCCGAGCCCCGGCGCGGCATCCTGATCCCCGAAGGCCCCCGGCTCGCGCCGGGGGCCTTCGTCGTGCTCGCGGCGTGTCGAGACGCGGCTCCGGCGGGGGAGTGCGCCTACCGTTGTCACGGAGGAACGCATGGCCCGGATCGGTGGACGAAGCCTGTGGTTGGCATGGCCCGTGGGGCTGTTGTGCGCGGCCGCCGTGTCGGGGTTGGGCCTGCTCGCCGCCCCCGGGATCCCCGGGGCGGTCGGCTTCGTCGGCGACACCTTGCGCGCGGCGACGAGCACGCCGGCCGTGACCGCCACGGCCGCACCCACGCCGGCGTCGGACTGCCGCCATCTGTACTCGCAGCCGATGTGGTCGTCGCTCGTCTGGTCGCCCGAGGCGCTGCTGACGCAGCGTCGTACGCCCCCGCTGTCGACGCCCGAGGCGGTGGCGGCCGCGTCGCCCGCGGTGGTCGTGACGTGCCACTGGCGGGGAGAGGGCGGCCGTTCTCTCGAGACGACGGTCTCGACCGTCTCCGCCGAGGGCTCCGCCGCGGTCGTGTCGACGTTGACGGGGCAGGGGTTCGCGTGCACGAGCGAGGCGGAGGCGGTGCACTGCGAGCGCACGACAGCCGGGGTGACCGAGGTGCACGACCTGCTCGGTGACCGGTGGGTGTCGTCGACCCTCACGGGCTGGGAACCGGTCGGCTACGCCGAGACGGTGGCATCCCACGCCTTCTTCGGGGAGTGACCGGGCCTCAGCCGAAGATCGACGAGATGATGCTGCCGGTGTAGCCCGTCGGGGCCAGGTTGGAGTACTGGGTGTCGATCAGGACATCGTCACGCCAGTAGAGCGTGCGCCCGTCGTTGACCGGGTAGGTGTCGTTGATCCAGGTCTTCTCGCACCGTGTGCCGGCGTCGGGGGTGTAGCAGCTGAACCCCTGCGTCGCGACGAGGTCGTTGAGCATGTCGAGCGCGGGGCCGCGATCCATGCGCGAGATGCGGGTCGTCAGACCCGTGGTGTCGGCTGCCGGGTCGCGCCAGATGCACGTGAGGGAACCGTCGGACTGCACCCCGGAGGGGCCGAGTGCGGGATCGTTCAACGGGGTCGAGCCCAGCTGCGCCAGCACGTCGGCGGACAGCATCGAGCGGCAGTCGGCGGGGATGCGCACGGCGGGCGCGGTCTGCGTGATCGTGGGGATGGGCGTGGGGCTCGTGGACACCACGGGCGGCGCGGAGGCGGTCGGCGCCGCGTCGTCGGCGGCGGGCGCGCACGCGGTCAGGGCGGCCAGGACGGCACCGACGACGACGGCGGTGAGGGCCGGACGGAACACGCGACGGGACATGGGAACACCCTAAGGCGCACCACCGACACGGTCGAGACGGACTTCCGACGGCACGCCTGCGCGATCGGCCGCCTCGCGCGGGATAGCCTGGCGCCGCCATCACCGCGTGAGGAGACCCCATGAGCGACCACCAGTCGTACGGCGACCCCGTCGCTGAACCGAACGACTCCTACGGCGACCCCGTCGCCGAGCCGAAGGACGAGGCGCACGACGTCGTCGGCCGCGCCCACGAGGGGCTCGCCGACGCCGAGGCCGCCCGCCGCGACTCCGTCGACCCGGACGCTGCCGCCGCCGCCTGGGACGAGCGCGAGCAGCACGAGCGCGACGCCGCGTCCGCCGTCGCCGACCGTCGCGAGCACCCGGCGCCCGTCGTGCACGACGCCTCCCCGGTGCCGCCGCAGCAGAACGCATCCTCGTCCGTCGACCTCGACGACGAAGACGCGCGCTGGGCGGCCTACGCCGCCTCGGCCGAGCCGGAGCACCACGCCGCGACCGCTCGTCACGACGTCGACCCCGCTCGTCGCGACGAGGCGCAGACCACCGTCTACCCGGCGGCCGGAGCCGCGGTCGCCGCGGGTGCCGCCACCGCCGGTTCGGCCGCCGTCGCCGACGAGCCGGCCCGGTCCACCGGCGCTCAGCAGCCCATCTTCGTGCAGGCGCCCCAGGCGCCCCGCCCGCGCGGCAACCGCGGTGCGGCCGGGGCGATCGGTCTGCTCGCCGCTCTCGTCTTCGCCGCGCTGTACCTCGCCGCGATCCTGGGCCTGCAGCTGCTGACGGGCGAGACGCAGGCCGCCGACCTCGGGTCCGCCGCCCTCGCCGCCCTCACCACCTGGGGCCTGTGGGTGCCTACGGTGGCGTTCTACTTCGGGTTCTGGTTCCTCGGCGCCCTGATCAACCGCGGACGCTGGGGCCACTGGGTGGTCTGGGGTCTCCTGGTCGGTGTCGTGGCCTGGGCCGGACACCTGCTCGGCGTGCTCTTCGCCGCACCGTTCTGGATGATCACGGCGCGCCAGTCGTTCGAGCTCCTGCAGGACAACGTGCTCGCACCGCTCGCGATCGTCGCCTTCGTGCTCGGCCGGGAGCTGACCATCTGGTTCGGCGCGTGGGTGTCGAAGCGCGGTCGCCGCGTGACCGAGATCAACGCCGAGGCGCAGCGCGAGTACGAGCGCACGCTCGAGGCCGGCCCGCAGCTCGCGCACCGCTGAGCGCGATGACATGACCGACGAACCGCGACCGGCCGGGGTGACCCCGCCGGTCGCGGTCGTCTTCGCCACGGTGACCTTCGTGGCGTCGGCGATCGCGGCTCTCGGGGTGGCGAGTCTCGTGCTCGACGCCGACGTCATCCCCGTCCGCGGCCTCGGCGTCGTCCCGGGCGCGATCGGTCTGCTGGCGGCGACGGCGTCCTTCGCCGGGGTTCTCCTGTGGTCGCTCCGGCCGCAGCCGCCCACGTACCTCTCCGCGGTGCCGTGCGCGATCGCGGTATACGTCGGCGAGGTGCTCGGCATCATCATCGGAGCGCTGGTGAGCGGAGCCGATCCCGCGCGGGGGCTCGCCGCGGCGGGGAGCGTGGCGCTGGGCTTCGCCGGACCGGTCCTCGCGGGCGCCGGCCTGCTGTCGGCGCTGCTCGGGGTCTTCCTGGTGCGGGCACGGTCGAGCGGTCCGCGGTGGGGCTGGGAAGACGACGACGACCGGTCCTGACGTCGTCCGCCGTGGCATCCCTCTGCTCCCGGGCGTGTCGGGCTAGCGTAGGGGTCGTGGAGCGGTCGCTCGAGAACCAGGTCGGTCAGGCGGTGGACGCCTGGCTGCGCTGGTTGCCCCGGTGGGAGCCCGCGAACCATCGCGGCCGCGTCGCGCCCTGCCGGCGGTGCTTCGGCTCGCCCGTGCTCTCGGCGGCGGGGCTCGGTGCCGACGTGCCCCACGGCGTGCAGCACGGGCTGTCCACCCGCATCAAGGGCATCGTCGACCACGCCGTCGCCGAGTACACCTCCCGCAATCTCCCCATGCTGCAGGCGGAGCTCGATCAGCAGGCCGAACGCAACCGCCGCCGCACGTACCGGCCGGCCGAGGGTCTCGAACCCGAGTTCGAGGGGATGCCGCTGGATCCCGATCCCGAGCCGGGAGCACCGTTCCTGTTCACGCTCTCGGGTCTGGCCGCCGAAGAGGATGCCGGCATCCCGGCCCTGCCGCCGCTGTCCGACGCGGCGAAGGCGGCGCTCCGGCAGGAGGTCGGGCTCGCCGACGACTACGCGAACATGATCGGTCGCGAGGTGTGCACGATCCTGCTGCACCACCGCCTGCGCATCCAGGCGGCCGTCGCGGAGTACGTGGAGCCGCAGATCGCGGCTCTTCTGGATGATCTGACCCGGTCGTTGGACGCGCCGTTCGATCCGCGGGAGTCCGAGCCGCCGGCATCCTGAGCGGTTGTGGATGATCGCGCGGTCGAGTCAGGCTGTTTTGTTAGCATCGACGGGTTGTCCGCTCGCCGATCCGCGGACGTCGTCGTTTCGGGAGGGGGCTCGATGCCGCAGCGGCTTCCGTCGTCGCCGCCCATCCTGCCCGGGCTGGCGTACATCCGACCCCTCGGGTCGGGCGGTTTCGCCGACGTCTTCCTCTACGGCCAGGACATGCCCCGCCGAGACGTCGCGGTGAAGGTGCTGCCGAGCGACGTTCGCGACGCCGACCTGTTGCGCATGTTCAACGCCGAGGCCGACGTGCTGGCCCACCTCTCGGCCCACCCCTCGATCGTGACGGTCTACCAGGCGGGCATCTCCGCCGACGGGCGCCCCTACATCGTGATGGAGTTCTGCCCCGGCTCGCTCGCCCAGCGCTACCGGGTCGAGCGCATCCCGCTCGCCGAGGTGCTGTCCATCGGCGTGCGCATGGCGGGTGCCCTCGAGTCCGCGCACCACGCCGGTCTCATCCACCGCGACGTGAAGCCGAGCAACATCCTCGTCACCACCTTCGGCGCCCCGGTCCTGGCCGACTTCGGCATCTCGTCGTCCCTCGTGCGTCAGAGCGCCGACGAGATGATGGCGATGTCGGTGCCGTGGAGCGCGCCGGAGGTCGTGGCCGAGCAGACGGCGGGAACGGTCGCGAGCGAGGTCTGGAGCCTCGGGGCGACGGTGTACTCCCTGCTCGCGGGACAGAGCCCGTTCGAGCGGCGCGAGAAGGGCCAGAACTCGCGCGAGCAGCTGCGCCGACGCATCGCGCGCGCCTCGTACACCCCGATCTCCCGCAGCGACGTCCCCGAGGCCCTGCAGACGGTGCTGGCGGCATCCATGTCGCGCAACCCGTCCGACCGGCACCCCAGCGCGCGCGCGTTCGGCGAAGCGTTGCAGGCGGTGCAGGTCGAGGTGGGCCTGCCGTCCACGCCCCTCGAGGTCCCCGCCGCCGAGTGGGCTCCCGCCGCACGCGCGGTCGACTTCGGCGACGGAACCCTCCGCGGACCCGCACGATCGCGCATCGAGCGCGAGGGCTCGCGCAAGCTCCGCAACCCCTCGGGCGTGGCCGGTTACGCCCGCGATGAAGACACCGACATCGCCACCCCCGCCTCGCCCGTGTCGCGGGCCCTGCCGTGGGTGCTGGCCTCCGCCACCCTCGTGACCGCGGGAGCCGTCGTGGTGGCGGCGCTGTTCGCCGTGGGGGTGCTGCGATGAGGCGGCGCACGATCGTGGGAATGGCCGCGACCCTGGTCACCGCGGCGCTCGTCGTCACGGCGAGTGTCGTGTGGCCCGGACTCGACGCTCAGCAGACACCCGAGGTCGACACCTCGGTGTGGGCCCTGCAGACCGGCGACGGCCAGCGGTACGCGCGCGTCAACACCGCCGTCGGCGAACTCGACACCGTGCGCGCCGCGGGAAACCCGAGCCAGGTGGCGCAGGGCAGCGACGGCGCATACCTGTTCACCGACAGCTACAGCAAACTGACCCGGATCGACGAGGCGCAGCCGATCGACCTGCAGCAGGAGCAGCTCGAGGCGGCACCCGACACCCCGCCCGGCACCACGTCGGTCGCGACGGCGGGCGACTTCGCCGTCTACCGGACCGACACCGGCACGCTCTTCGCCAGTCGTCTCAGCCGTGCGGGCCAGGCCACCACCGAGCTCGACCCCTTCGGCACCGCCGGGCAAGACGATGCGCCCGCCTACACGGCCGATGCCATCGCCCTCGACGCCCGCGGCATGCTCTTCGCCTACTCCTCGGCCGACGGTTCCGTCATCCGCTACGACATCGACGCCGATGAGCTGCGCGGGCGCGACGCCCTCGACGCCGAGGCCGCGGCCCCGGTCCTCTCGGCCGCGGGCGACACCTGGGTCCTCGTCGACGCCGACGCCGGTCGCGTGTGGGTGCGCGGAGCCGAACCCACGAGCATCGACCTCGCCGACCAGGTCGTCGTGGGCGACGCCGACGCCACGGCCGACGCGGTGTACGTCGCCGACGACCAGGCGCTGTGGACGGTGCCCGCCGACGGCTCCGCACCCCGCCGCGAGATCGGCGTCGCCGGCAATGTGCTCGGTCAGCCCGCGCGTCCGCTGTCGCACCAGGGCGTCGCCTACGCAGCATGGCTCCTCCCCGGCGACGCGCGCGGCACGCTCTGGCGGTCCGATCAGGGCGAGACCGCCCTCGACTACGCCGGGGCGACCATGCCCGACCAGCGTCGGGACTACGCCGGGGCGACCATGCCCGACCAGCGTCGGCCGGTGTTCGTCGCGACCGATCACGCGGTCATCCTCAACGAGACGCGCACCGGGTGGGTCTGGACCGTCCCCGACGGGGCGCTCGTCGCGTCGAGCCAGAACTGGTCGCTCGACGACCGCACCGAGCAGACCGCGGTGCAGAGCGAAGAGCAGCTCAGCGTCGTGCTCGACCCGAAGCCGCCGATCGCCGAGCCCGACGCGTTCGGGGTGCGCGCCGGACGCCTGGTGACCCTCCCCGTTCTGCTCAACGACCACGACCCGAACGAAGACGTCCTCAGCATCGTCGCCGAGAGCGTCACCGGTCTCGACCCCGGGTTCGGGACTCTCTCGGTCACCGACTCGGGCCAGCAGTTGGCCGTGCGCGTCGCTGCGAACGCGACCGGCAGCGCCACCTTCAGCTACGCCGTCACCGACGGCACTGCCGCCGACGGGCTCACCTCCGCTGCGACCACGGTCACTCTCACCGTCTCGGGAGCGGAAGCCAACACCGCGCCGGTGTGGTGCGGGGTCGAGAAGTGCCTCCAGCCCTGGCCCGTACCCGAGGTCGCCCGCGGCGGCACCGTCACGGTGCCGGTGCTGCCCGGCTGGGTCGACCCCGACGGCGACCCGCTGCTCCTGCTGTCGGTCGACAACCCCGGGGGCGTCGGCACGGTCGCGGCGACGCCGTCCGGCGAGGTCGTCTACCAGCACGCCGACGACGGCTCGGGCGGTGAACAGAACATCCAGCTCGATGTGACGGTCGCCGACACCCGGGGCGCGACCACCACCAAGCCCCTCGTCATCCGGGTGGCGCCCGATCCCGGCCTCGCCGTGCAGTCCTTCGCCGTCATCGACACCGCCGGGTCCTCGCTCCCCGTCGACGTCGGCCCGCACGTGACCGGCACCGCGGGAGACGTCTCGCTCACGTCGGTGCGTGTCCTCGACGACGCGGCCGCGACGGCCACCGTCGTCGGCGGGAGCACGACCTTCGACTTCTCGGCGACGCAGCCGGGCGTGTACCGGGTCGACTTCACCGTCAACGGCGGCGGCCGCGACGCCAACGGCACCGCGCGCATCACCCTTCTCCCGCCCGACGCCCCCGCGCAGCTGTCGACCTCCCCCGTCGTGGCGTTCGTCCGCCCGCAAGAGGACGCCACCCTCGACGTGTTCAGCGCCGTGTCCAACCCGACCGGCCGGGTCCTGCTGCTGAGCGATGTGGGGGCCACCGCCGAAGAGGGCGCCTCCCTCACCGTCGACACGGTCGGGCAGAACGACCTACGCGTCTCGGGCAGCACTCCCGACGGTGCGGCGGGGCTGCTCGGAACCGTGTCGTACACCGTCAGCGACGGCACCGACGACGAGGGGTCGCGGGTCGCCGGTGAGGCCACGGTCTACCTGTTGCCGCCCGCCCCCGAGATCGCCCCCATCGCGGTCGACGACACCGTGACCGTGCGTGCTGGGGCGCAGGTCGACATCCCGGTGCTCGACAACGACATCTCGCCCGCCGGCGGACGGCCCACGATCGACCCCGCGAGCGTCCAGGCGCGCCCCGCCAGCGACGCCCTGGCCTTCGCGTCCGGCGGACTGCTGCGCTACCTCGCACCCACCACCCCGGGCGCCTACGAGGTCACCTACCGCGTCTACACCACCGGTACGCCGGCGCTGTGGGACGAAGCCACCGTGCGCATCACCGTGCTCGGCGGCGAGGCGAATCGGGCGCCCCTGCCCGACACCCTCGAGGGGCGCGTGCTCAGCGGCAGCACCACCTCGATCGACTTCCACGGCTTCGGCGTCGATCCCGACGGCGACGCCGTGACGCTCGACCGCATCGTCCAGCAGCCCGACCGGGGCACGGCATCCATCTCTCCCGACGGGTCGTCGATCCTCTACTCGTCGATCCCCGGCGACCGCGGACAGGTGTCGTTCCGCTACCGCGTCTCCGACTCCGCCGGCGCCTCGGGCGAGGGCACGGTGCGCATCGGTGTCCTGGATGCCGAGGCCAACCCCAGCCCGATCACCTTCACCGACTACGTGCAGGTGCAGGCCGGCCCCGACCGCACCATCCGCGTCGCGCCGTTGGCCAACGACATCGACCCCACCCAGGGGCGCCTGACGCTGACCGGCGTGCGACCCGATCTCCCCGAGAAACTCGTCGACGGCACCGACAACGCCGAGTACTCGCGGCTCGACGGCTTCATCCAGACCGTCACCGACACCGGGGTCGTGCTGCGCGCCGGCGAGCAGCCGGGCACGATGTCGTTCCTCTACGACGTCATGAGCGATTCGGGCAACACCGGCCGCGGTCTCATCGTCGTCAAGGTCGTGCGCGAGAGCGTGCCCGACTTCCCCGTCGTCAGCGACACCGTCCTCACCGTCGAGAACCGCGACGACTTCTCCACCGGCATCGACGTCATCGCCGGCAAGGCCACCTGGTCGGGCGGGGAGATCGGCGATCTCGCCGTGTCGCTGTGGGGCACCCCGACGGGCGTCCGGCTCGACGGGCGGCAGATCTCCGGTGAGCTTCCCGCCACCCGCCGCATCATCCCGTTCGCGGTCACCGGCCGGGTCGGCGATGCCGACGTCACGACCTACGCGTTCCTGCGGGTGCCCGGGGACGACGACCTGACCCTCGCGCTGCGTCCCGGCGCGGCGCAGCGGGTCGACGAACTCGCCTCCGTGCAGTTCGACATGGCGGCGCTCGTGGCGTTGCCGCGCCGCGCGACTCTCGAGGTGGGCGCCGAGGTCTCGACGACGGGTATCCGGGCCGAGGGCCGATGCTCGGTCTCGGGCTCGGTCGTCACCTACGACGCCGGGACCGGCTCGCCTTGGACCGACGCCTGCCGCGTGCCCGTCCGGGTGGCGGGGAGCGAGGAGTGGACGGTGCTCTCGGTGCCGATCGGCGTGGTCGCTCGCGACCCGCAGCCCGAGCTGCGCCCCGGCGCCCTGAGCGTGGGCCCCGGCGAGACGGCGACGTTCGATCTGCGCAACATGACCTCCTGGCAGCTCGGCCGCGAGGACTGGGCGGGCATCCGCTACGCCGTGGAGTACTCCGGCTCCGCCTTCTCGGTGTCGCTCGACGGCTCGACGGTCACCGTCACGGGCAACGACCGTGCCGTGCCCGGCACCGAGAACGCCGCGCTCATCTCCGTCACCAGCCACACCGCCGTCGCCCCGGCGCGACTCGTCCTCCGGGTCGGTGCCGCCCCCTCGACCCTGCCGCAGGGCGGCACGACGTCGCAGCAGTGCTCGCAGGCGTCGGGCACCAGCTGCTCCGTCACCGTGGTCGGTGCCAGCGGCGAGGTCAACCCGCTGCCCCGCACACCGCTGGAGGTCGTGGCGGTTCGCCCGACGGCCGCCTGCACGGGCGTCTCGTTCGATGTGGGGTCGTCGTCCAGCATCGTGGCCTCCTGGAGCCAGGACGCCCCCGGCGCCTCCTGCAGCGCCAGCGTGACCCTCCGCGACGCGCAGGGTCGCACCACGGCGTCCACTCGCGACGCCCGCGTCGTGCTCGACCTGCTCGGGTACCCCCGGCCGCCCGCCAGCGTGCGCCAGACCGCGTTCGCCGACGGTTCGCTCACGCTCCGGGTCGACCCGGGCGAGGCCGGCCGCGCGTACCCGGGCATCTCGGGCTTCACGGTCCGCACCAACGGACAGATCGTCGGTCAGTGCGCCGCCGACGGGTCCTGCCCGCCGATCCCGGCGCCCAACGGCGAGCAGCGCGAGTACGTCGTCACGGCGGTGAACTCGGTCGGGGAGTCCCGCGGTGCCGTCCGCACCTCCGGCTGGGCCTACCGCGCGCCGAACAAGCCGGGGGCGCTGGAGTTCACCCCCGTGCAGACCAACGGCGAGGGCAACGTGGCCGATCTCGTGGTCACGGGCGTCGACGGCGCCGAGACGGGGACGCTCGAGATCTCCAGCCCGGTCGGCGACAAGATCCAGGTCAGCGTCCAACGCAACCAGGACACCGTGCAGGTGCGTCGCTTCAACGTCGGTTCCAACGACGCCACCAGCATCACGGTCCGTCCCATCTCGCGCTTCACCACCCCGCCGGGGCTCGGAGGCGCGGCCAACGGCAGCGAGCTCGTGGGGACCGCTCACGGTGTCGGCACGGCGCAGAACCTCGCTCTGAACCTCACCTCCCGGTCGACGGGGAACCAGCAGTCCACCGTCATCGCCGACGCCTCGGCGCAGCCCAACGGCTCCGACGTCGAGCTGAAATACGACATCGTCGAGGGACGCTTCCGCTGCCAGCCCGGCACGGGATCGACCCACGAGGAGTTCCCGGGCAAGAACGACGGCGAGAGCTACGATTTCACCGTCTGCGTCGAGACGTTCTTCCGCGGCCAGTCGTACGGGACGGTGTCGGCGACGCAGAACGTCCGCGTGGCGCAGGATACGAGTCCGCCGACGGGCTACACGTTCTCCGTCGAGCCGCGACCGAGCGTCCGGGACAACACCGCGCGCTGGTACTTCAAGGACCAGATCCAGGCGGGCAGCGAGCCGCCGAACAAGAACGTCGTGAAGTTCGAGAACTGGGGCCCGGGCTCGACCGTCTTCGATCGAGACCCCGGCATCCGCGCGTACTTCGAGCACAAGGACTGGTTGACGCAGTCCGAGCGCGGCGACGTCAAGCCCGCATCCGGAAGCGCCCCCTACCAGGTGCAGGCGTCGTGGGATGTGAAGCAGGGCGGCTGTGTCGCCGGCGGCACGCTGACGGCGACGGGATCGTCCTCCGAGAAGGGGACCGTCTCGTTCGATTACTCCAACGTCCAGTACTACGGCGACGGTCTGCTCGCCCTGACGAAGGATGCCGACAACCCGCGCAAGGTGCCGGCCGGGGCCAAGACCGTCCGCGGGATCTCCGTCAGCGTGACCTGGCCCGACGCGTGGGGGCTGCGCGGCGTCTCGAACGAGTCGTTCGGTGGCACCTGCACCCCCAACTGACTCCCCCTCAATCCGACCGACGAAGGACGACCCCATGACGATCACCCAGGAGCAGGCCACCTGGTTCTCCCAGACCTTCTCGCAGATCGCCGACAACGTCGAGCGTGCCGTCCTCGGCAAGCGGCACGTGGTGGAGCTGGTTCTGACGGCGATGCTGAGCGACGGGCACGTGCTACTCGAGGACGTCCCGGGAACGGGCAAGACCTCGCTGGCCCGCGCGATCGGTCAGTCGGTGCAGGGCACGAACACCCGCATCCAGTTCACCCCCGACCTGCTGCCGGGTGACATCACGGGCATCACCGTCTACGACCAGAAGACCGGCGCGTTCGAGTTCCACACCGGCCCGATCTTCGCCAACATCGTCCTCGCCGACGAGATCAACCGCGCGAGCCCCAAGACCCAGTCCGCTCTGTTGGAGGTCATGGAAGAGGGCCGCGTCACCATCGACGGCGTCACGCGCGAGGTGGGCGTGCCGTTCCTCGTGCTCGCGACCCAGAACCCGGTCGAGCAGGCCGGCACCTACCGCCTGCCCGAGGCGCAGCTCGACCGCTTCCTCCTGCGCACCTCCCTCGGGTACCCCGACCACGCGGCGACCGTGCGCATCCTCGACGGCGCCCCGATCGCGACGGGCGACCTGCGCCCCATCATCACGCCGCAGGCCATGGTCGGGATGGCCGACCTCGCGGCATCCGTGTACGTCGACGCGCTCGTGCTCGACTACATCGCGCGTCTCGTGGATGCCACCCGCACGGCCGACGAGGTGCGTCTGGGCGTCAGCATCCGCGGCGCTCTCGCCCTGACCCGCGCGACCCGCACGCGCGCCGCCTCGCAGGGGCGCACCTACGCCACGCCCGACGACGTCAAGGCGCTCGCGGTCGCCGTGCTCTCGCACCGGCTCATCCTGCACCCCGAGGCGGAGTTCGACGGTGTCACGCAGGAGGCCGTCATCGGGCAGGTGCTCCTCGACACCCTGCCGCCGACGCAGCGCGAGAGCGCGTGACGGTGCCTCGCCGAGCCCTCGCCCTCGCGGGAGGTGACCGATGCCCGACGTGAACCTCACGGAGTCGCGACTGACGCGCACCTCGTTCACCGGCTCGCGCACCTCGATCACGTCCACCTCGGTGCGCCGTCAACGGCGCATCGTCCGGGCCGTCGTGCGGATCACCGAGGCATGGCGGGTCACCACCCAGGCGGTCGCCGCCGCGGCGCGGTGGGCGGGTCGCACCGTGCGTCCGGCCGGGGCGGTCGCAGTCGCCGCGGTCGGAGGACTCTTCTTCGGTCTCGTGTTCGGGTGGGTCGAGTGGATGGTCGCCGGGTGCGCGGCGCTGCTCCTGCTCGCGATGAGCGTGCCGTTCCTCTTCGGTGCGCGCGCGTACGAGGTGGATCTCGTCCTCGCGCACGAGCGGGTGGTCGCCGGCACCGGGGTGACCGGTGAGATCGTGGTGCGCAACGACAGTGCCCGCCCCGCGCTCCCGGGTCGACTCGACATCCCGGTCGGCAAGGGCCTGGTCGAGTTCGGGGTCCCGTTCCTGCGTCCCGGGCAGAGCACCGCCGAGCCGCTGGAGATCCCCGCCCTGCCGCGCGGTGTCGTGCGCGTGGGGCCGGTCACGACCGTGCGGAGCGACCCGGTGGGACTGCTGCGCCGCGAACACGCCTTCGACGACGTGCACGACCTGTACGTCCACCCGCGCACGGTGGGTCTGCCCTCCACGAGCGCGGGTCTCGTGCGCGACCTCGAGGGCAACGCCACCCGGCGCCTGGTCGACGCCGACATGTCGTTCCACGCGATCCGCGAGTACGTTCCCGGCGACTCCCGCCGCCAGGTGCACTGGAAGTCGACGGCGAAGACCGGCCGCCTCATGGTGCGCCAGTACGAGGAGTCGCGCCGCTCGCGGATGGCCGTCGTGCTCGCCGCGGCGACGCAGGAGTACGCGGATGCCGACGAGTACGAGCTCGCGGTCTCGGCTGCGGCGTCGCTCGGGCTGCGTGCGGTGCGCGATGCGCGCGACATCGACATCGTCACCGGGAGCGAGATCCCGCGGGTCGTGAAGGGGCGACTGCGGGCGATCCGCCACGTGCCCGTCGTGTCGCCGCGGGCGATGCTCGACGGGTTCAGCGGGCTCGACCGGCACGAGAACACGATGGCCGTCGAAGACGTGTGCCGCCTCGCCGCCGAGGCCAACGAGCGCCTGTCGATCGCCTTCATGGTGGTGGGATCGTCGGTCCCGCTGGCACGCCTGCGGCAAGCCGCCCTCGCCTTCCCGTCCGACACCGCGGTCGCCGCCGTCATCTGCGACGAGCGCGCGCATCCGCGCATGCAGAGCGTCGCGGGTCTGACCGTGCTGACGATCGGGACCCTCGACGACCTGTCGGGCCTGCTCGTGCGGGGGGCGACCTCGTGAGCGCATCACGCGAACACCGCCGGCCCCTCCGGCGGGACCCCTCGTCCGTCCCGCGGTGGACCGCCGGCGGGCTCTACGTCCTCGCCAGCGTCGTGCTGGCCGCGGTCGCGGCATGGCCCGTGTACGCGACGGGCTCCTTCCTGGTGCTCGTGGGCGTCTCGGCGGTCGTCGCCGCCGGCATCGTCGCCCTCGTCGTGTGGCGCCGCTGGGGCGGGTGGATCCTCGCCGCGGCCCTGTCGATCGCGTTCGCCCTGCTCGCCGTGCCGCTGGCCGTGCCGTCGCGGCTGACGTCACCCCTCGATGTGCTCCGGGGGGTGGGCGAGTCGTTCGCCGGCGTCCTGCTGGCGTGGAAGGACCTCGTCACGGTCGACCTCCCGGTGGGCACGTACCGCAACCTGCTCATCCCGGCGCTCCTGGTGTTCCTCGTCGGGACGGCCCTGGCCCTCGCCCTGGCCGTGCGTACCGACCGGCGAGCGCCGGCAGCGGTGGTCGTGGGGTTGGCGATGACCGGCTTCGGTCTGTTCTTCGGCCGCACCTCCCCGAGCGCACCGCTCGTGCTCGGCCCCCTCGTCCTGCCCGCGCCGGTGGAGACGGCGGTGGGTCTGAGCGCGCTGCTCGCCGCCGTGCTCTGGCTCGCCTGGCGGGCGCGCGACGAACGCGGACGAGCGCTGCGGCGTGCGAGCGACGTGTCGACCGTCGCGGTGGGCCGCAGCTCCACCGCCGCGGACCGCCGGCGCGCGGCGCTGGGTGCGACCATGCTCGCGATCGCCGTGGTGGCCACGGTGGCCGTCGTCCCGTGGGCGGCGCGCGACGCCGACCGGCAGGTGCTGCGTTCGATCGCGGGTCCCGAGCGGCAGATCGCCGAGGCCGTGAGCCCCCTGGCCGAGTACCGCGCCCTGTTCTCCGACGCCCGCTCCGGCGACGTGCTCTTCCGCGTCACCGGAGACGGGGCCCTGCCCGAACGCATCCGCATCGCCACTCTCGACGCCTACGACGGGGAGATCTTCCGCGCGTCGGGCGACGAGGGGGCGGGATTCGTCCGGCTTCCCTCCACCCGCGATGCGGGCGAGGGTCGTGCCGTGCAGGCCGACATCGAGATCGACGCCCTGAGCGGAATCTGGATGCCGACCGCCGGACGACTCTCCTCAGCCGAGTTCGAGGGCGACCGGCGTGGGCAGCTCGCCGACCGTTTCTACTACAGCGCCGACGCCGAGGCGGGCGTCCAGACCGCCGACGGGGGCGTGCGCTCCGGCGACCGGTACCGCCTCACCGGCGTCGAACCCGACGCCGAGGATCTCGCGTCGATGACGGCGCCCGGCGACACGGAGGGGATCGCCGGCGGTGACAATCTGCGCCGCTGGGTCGACGAGCATGCCGCCGGTTCCGACGGTGCGGCTCTGCAATCGCTCGTGCAGCTCCTCCGCGAGCGCGGATACCTCAGCCACAGCCTCGCGCCGGAGGGGGCGGCCCCGCCCGCCTGGGCCGCGGACCTGCCGGGCTACCAGGTGCAGCCGAGCGCGTCCGGTCACTCGATCGCACGCGTGGACCGCATGTTCGAGCGGCTGCTCGAGCGCGAGGACGACCCGCGTGCGGCGGCATCCGACAACTACGTCGCCGCCGTCGGCGACGACGAGCAGTTCGCGGTCGCCGCGGCCCTCATCGCCCACGAGCTGGGGTTCCCGGCGCGCGTGGTCGTGGGGGCGCGGCTGGTGTCGACGGATTCCGCGCTCGCGACGTGCGAGGCAGGGGAGTGCCGAGCCCGCGATCTCAGCGCCTGGACCGAGGTACGCGGCGACGACGGTCGCTGGGCCGCCCTCGACGTGACGCCGCAGTGGGAGAAGTCCCCGAGCCTCGAGGTCACGCAGCAGCAGGACCCGGAGAACGTCACCGAGGTGCGCCCCGACACCGTCGAGGAGGTCGTCCCGCCCGAGCCGGTGCAGGAGGACAACGCCAACGACGACGACAAGCGATCCGACGACGCGCTGGATCTCACCGCGTTGTGGGCTGTGCTGCGCGTGGTCGGCATCGCCGTGCTCGCCCTCCTCGTGCTGTTCGGTCCCTTCCTCGCGATCATCGTGGCCAAGGCGCTGCGCCGCCGCGGTCGTCGCCGCGATCCCGATCCGCGCTCGGCGATCGCCGGCGGATGGGACGAGTACGTCGACGCGGGGGTCGATTCCGGTCGCACGGTTCCGCGCGCGCCGACTCGGCGAGAGGTGGCCGAGGCCTTCGAGACACCGGCCGGCACCCGCCTGGCCGACGACGCGGACCGCGCCGTGTTCTCCTCGGTCGCGGTGTCCGACGACGAGGTCTCCGCGTTCTGGCGCATCGTCGATGAGGAACGACGCGCGATGACGCGTCAGCGAGGCTTCTGGCGACGCGTGCGCGCGGCCGTATCGTTGAGATCGTTCCTGCGGTTCCTCGCCCCGCGCCGTTCACGGCGGGGGACGCCGCACCGCGACGAGAGGGGGAAGCGTTCCACCGCCCAGGGGGGACGCGACACGACATGACCGATTCGACCACGGTGGCTCTCGGAGCGACGTCGTTCGCGCTCGTCGTCGTGCTGTACGTGTGGTTCGCGCTCGCGCTGGCCGCCGTGTTCCGCAAGATGGACGAGCCCGCGTGGCAGGCCTGGGTGCCCGTGCTCAACGTGGCCACGGTGCTCAAGCGCGGTGGGTTCTCGCCGTGGCTCGTGCTGTTGAACATCGTCCCCTTCTTCGGGGCGGTGGCGTTCATCGCCGTGTTCATCGTGGCCGTGCACCGCATCAACACCGGCTTCGGCGTCGGCGGCGGGTACACCGTGGTCGGCGCGCTGTTCCCCGTCATCTGGGCCAGCATCCTCGGCTGGGGCTCAGCGCGGTACGCCGGTGCGCGGCAGTCCGAGCGTGTGAGCGAGGAGTCGACCCCGGTCCGCCGGGGTCGCGACTTCGACGGACCCTACGTCCCACTCATCGGCGGGTGGACGCCCGAGCCCGCGCTCTCCTCCGATCCCGGGGCCCCGGCATCGCGTCCCGCCGCTTCCGACGCGCCGTCGGAGCCCGTCGTCCAACCGTTCGCGGCCCCCTCGGGCTCGCTCGCCGACGCCGTGCCCTCGACGAGCGACTGGGCGCCCCCGCTCGACCCGCGCCCGGTCTCGTTCGACGACCGCCAAGCTGCGCCTCCGGCCGCCGCTGCGGCTCCGGCCCCCGCCACGTCGGTCTTCGACGTGCTCGACGCCCTTCGCGACGGCGCGCCCGACGAGCAGCCTGATAGGGCGGTCCCGGATGCCGCGCCCCCGGCGTCGAACGCTCCCGCGGCCGCGTCGGCCGACGAAGAGCACCGCCGCCCCGCGACACCGTTCGCCGACGAGGAGCCGCCGACGCGTGCCGTTCCCGTCGTGACGCCCACGGCCGACATCCCGACCTGGTCCTCCCCGGCCCCCGCCGACGAGGCGCCCGCGGCGAACGAAGAGCCCGAGGTCGTGGCCCCGTGGGTCGGTCCTCCCCGTCGCACCGCGGCGTCGGACCCCTCGCCTCACGCGCCCATCACCGACATCCCCCTCACCCGGCCGGCGGCGGAGCCCGTCGCCGCGCCCCGCCCCGAGCCTACGGAACAAGGCGACGACTTCCCCGAGCTGTCCGAGGCGGTGTCGGCGGTGTCCGGAGCCCCCGACGCCGGTTCGCCGCGTTCGGCTCGCACCTCCGTCTCGGCGCTGTACACGCAGCCCGAGGTGCCCGCGGTCTCGGCCGACGACGACTTCGACGCGCTTGATCGCACGGTGGTGACCCGGCGAAAGCGCATCCCTTGGGCGCTGATCCCGCCCAGCGGCGCTTCCGTGGACATCACCTCCACCGTCGTCATCCTGGGTCGGCGTCCCGGCCCCGACGCCGCCCACCCCGACGCCCAGCTCGTCGCGATCTCGGACGAGACCCGGACCGTGTCGAAGACCCACGCCCGTCTCGAACTGCGCGGCGACACCTGGTACGTCACCGATCTGCACTCCACGAACGGGGTGCTGTTCGCGACGCTCATGGGAACCGAGGTCGAGGCGCCTCCCGGGGAGGAGATCGAGGCGGGTGAGCGGTTCTTCCTCGGCGACGCGGAGGTGCGCCTCTCGCGGAGCGACGCGTGAGCGGACCGGACGACCGCTCCGACGACCCCGACGAGGTGACCATCTGGGCGGGGCGCCTGCGGTCGTGGCCGGCCAACCCGCCGGCCGAGGTCGACGCCGTCCCCGTCGAGGAGTCGCCGGACGACGACACCGTCCTCGTCGCGCCCGAGACGCCGGACGACGAGACGGCCCTGTCCGCGCGGCGCGGCGCCGAGGACGACACCGTCCTGTCATCGGGCGGGTTCGCTGCGGATGACACGGTGCTGTCGTCGCGTGAGGTCGCGGCGGATGACACGGTGCTGTCGTCGCGAGAGGTCGCGTTCGATGACACCGTGCGGTCGCCCTCCGCTCCCTCGGCTGACCGCGTCGTCACGCCCCCGCCGGGTGGGTCTGATACGCGCCCCGAGGGCGGCGCTGTCCCGCCCGCGCCGGACGGCCCCCTCGGCGAGGCCACGGCGCGCTCCTCCAGGGCGGCCCCCGCGGCGCAGGTCGCCGACGACGTCGAGACGACCGCACCGCGACGCGCTTCGGCGGGCGACCTCGACGAGGCGACCCGGCGTCGGTCGTCAGGCGATTCCGGTGCGGATCCCGACACGGCCGCCGGCACCCGACGAGCTCGCCGGGCGTCGGTCGAGGCGACCGCCGAGCCCGAGACGGCGGTGCCGGGTGGCCAACGCGACGCCCGTTCTCCCGTTCCACTTCAGCGGGAGAGCTACGATCCGCGTCGAGACACCCCCGTCCGCGTCGAGCGCCGGGTCGAGACGCGACCGCCCCGCCTCGAGGATGCCGCCGCGGTCCGCCCGCGCGCCCGCCGCGGCGCGGCACGGGTCATCGTCCTCGCCGTCATCGTCGGTGTCGTCGTCGTCGCGGCCGCGGTGGGCGCGGTCCTCCTGCTCGGCTGAGGCGCCCCTCGTCCGGGCGATCTCCCAGCCGCGGGAAGCGGCGGACGTTTGCCGCACCCCCGGAGAACGCGTATCATTGACCGGGTGTGCGTTCACGCGCGCCGTGTGTCATGCCCTCGGGTGTGTCGCTCGGATCAACGCTCGCACCATCTCAGGGATCGGCCTGCGAACAGGTCGCCCCCACGGCATATCCACCACGAAGCGCGCGAGGTCATTCTCGCGCGGGGTGGATCACACGTGAGCCCGACACGTCACGAATCGCAAGATGAGCGGCATGGCGGGGGAGACACGACGCTGTCACCGTGCAGCACCCTGGGCGCCACCGCGAGGGAACGCCCAGCCAATCAAGGAGAGAACGTGCCAACCATTCAGCAGTTGGTTCGCAAGGGCCGCTCGCCGAAGGTCTCGAAGACCAAGGCTCCCGCGCTGAAGTCGAACCCCCAGCAGGCCGGCGTGTGCACCCGCGTGTACACCACGACCCCTAAGAAGCCGAACTCGGCCATGCGCAAGGTCGCCCGTGTGAAGCTGCGCAACGGCACCGAGGTCACCGCCTACATCCCCGGCGAGGGCCACAACCTGCAGGAGCACTCGCTCGTGCTCGTCCGCGGTGGTCGCGTCAAGGACCTCCCCGGTGTCCGTTACAAGATCGTCCGCGGTGCGCTCGACACCCAGGCTGTCAAGAACCGTAAGCAGGCTCGTAGCCGCTACGGCGCGAAGAAGGGCTGAGAACCATGCCTCGTAAGGGTCCTGCCCCGAAGCGTCCCGTCGTCAACGACCCGGTGTACGGCGCTCCCGTCGTCACCCAGCTGGTCAACAAGATCCTCGTCGACGGCAAGAAGTCCATCGCCGAGTCGATCGTCTACGAAGCCCTCAAGGGCGTCGAGGCGAAGAACAGCCAGGACGCCGTCGCCACGCTCAAGAAGGCGCTCGACAACGTCCGTCCCACCCTCGAGGTCAAGAGCCGCCGCGTCGGTGGCTCGACCTACCAGGTTCCCGTCGAGGTCAAGCCGCACCGTGCGAACACCCTCGCACTGCGCTGGCTCGTGAGCTACGCCAAGGGTCGTCGTGAGAAGACGATGACCGAGCGTCTGCAGAACGAGATCCTCGACGCCTCGAACGGCCTCGGTGCCGCGGTCAAGCGCCGCGAGGACACCCACAAGATGGCCGAGTCGAACCGCGCCTTCGCGCACTACCGCTGGTAAAACCCGCGGAGGGTCCGTGACCGCACCCCGGTCGCGGACCCTCCGATGGGCCCGGCATCAACCTCCCAACAGGTAAGGAAGACACCCGTGGCACAAGACGTGCTCACCGACCTGCACAAGGTCCGCAACATCGGCATCATGGCCCACATCGACGCCGGCAAGACCACGACGACCGAGCGCATCCTGTTCTACACGGGCGTCAACCACAAGATCGGTGAGACGCACGACGGTGCGGCTACCACCGACTGGATGGAGCAGGAGCAGGAGCGTGGCATCACGATCACCTCCGCTGCTGTGACCTGCTTCTGGGACAAGAACCAGATCAACATCATCGACACCCCCGGTCACGTCGACTTCACCGTCGAGGTCGAGCGGTCGCTCCGCGTCCTCGACGGCGCCGTCGCCGTCTTCGATGGCAAGGAGGGCGTCGAGCCCCAGTCCGAGACCGTGTGGCGTCAGGCCGACAAGTACGACGTCCCCCGCATCTGCTTCGTCAACAAGATGGACAAGCTGGGCGCCGACTTCTACTTCACGGTCGACACCATCGTCAACCGCCT
>CAJYJO010000021.1 GCA_913774845.1 uncultured Microbacterium sp.
GCTTCGCGAGCGACCTTCCCGCTCTCGCCCAGCAGCACCTGCTGCGACTCCCACACCTTGGCGGCGTGCTTCTGGAGCTTGCGCAGTTCCTTCTTGCTCTTGCGGCTGAGGCCCACGGCTCATCCTCCCTGTCGATGGGATGTACGTCCGTTCATCTTGCCAGAACGGCCCGCCGGCGCCGCCGACCCTTGCAGATAACTCTGAGAGAATGTAGCCATGGCCAACCACACCGCCGTCGCGACCCTGCACACCAACCACGGCGACATCGTCGTCAACCTGTTCGGAGACCACGCTCCGCGTACCGTCCGTAACTTCGTCGGGCTCTCCGACGGAACCCAGGAGTGGACGAACCCGGCTACCGGCGCCAAGGGTGAGGGTCCTCTGTACAAGGACGTCATCTTCCACCGCATCATCCCCAACTTCATGATCCAGGGCGGCGACCCGCTCGGTCAGGGCATCGGTGGCCCCGGCTACAACTTCAACGACGAGATCAGCCCCGAGCTCGACTTCACCCAGCCCTACAAGCTCGCGATGGCCAACGCCGGTCTGCGCCGCAACGCCATCACCGGCCAGCCCGAGGGCACCAACGGCTCGCAGTTCTTCATCACGACCGACCCCACGCCCTGGCTGCAGGGCAAGCACACGATCTTCGGCGAGGTCGCCGACGACGACTCCAAGGCCGTCGTCGACAAGATCGCCTCCGTTCCCACCGCCGCGGGCGACCGTCCGATCGAGCCCGTCGTGCTCCAGTCGGTCGACGTCGTCTCGGTCTGACCACCCAGGCGGCGGCGGGTGTCCACCACTGAGGAGTTCCGTCGCAACAGCGACAACTTCTGCTACCGGCATCCCGACCGGCAGAGCTTCGTGCTGTGCCAGCGATGCATGCGAACCGTGTGTTCGGAGTGCCGCACCCCCGCCGCCGTCGGCGTGATCTGCCCCGAGTGCATGGCGCGACAGGCCGCCGCGCAGACCCCGGCGCAGAAGAAGGCGCAGCGCCGCTGGGCCTCACGGCCACTGGTGGCGGTCTCCTCCGACCGCCCGAAGATGACCCTGGGCATCATCGCCGTCACGGGTCTGGCGTACATCGTCGGCCTCATCCCGGGCGCGGGCGGCGTCGTCCGCGACACCCTCGCCTTCAACAGCGTCTACCTGATTCCGCAGGCGGGGCTCGTCGAACCCTGGCGCCTGTTCACCGTTGCGCTGGTGCACGGCGGCTTCTTCCACGTCGCCCTGAACATGCTGGCGCTGTGGTTCATGGGGCGCAGCCTCGAGCCCATGCTCGGTCGCGCTCGGTTCCTCGTGCTCTACCTGCTCGGAGCCCTCGGCGGTTCCGTCGCCGTCGCGCTCCTCGCCCCGGGCGTGTGGACGGTCGGCGCGTCGGGTGCGATCTTCGCGCTCTTCGGTGCGCTGCTGGTGATCGGGCGCCACATCGGCGCCGACATCAGGGTCATCGGCATCCTGATCGCGATCAACTTCTTCTGGCCGTTCGTGATCGCCGGGATCGGCGCGATCGGATCGGGCGATTTCGCCGCGTCGCTGGCCAACGTCGGGATCTCGTGGCAGGCGCACCTCGGTGGCCTGCTCACCGGTGCCGTCGTCGGTCTCATCTACGCGCGGACGCGCGCCGCTTCGCAGAAGGGGCTGCAGATCGGTCTGCTGGTCGCTCTGGGCGTCGTGCTGATCGCCCTGCTCGCGATCCCCGCCGTGGCCTACTACTGAGAGTTATCCACAGCCCCATCCACAGGTGGGGATGAACTACACGGGTGTAACTCAGCGCCACCGGGTGGTCATGAGGAAGCCCACGAAGGCGATTCCGAAACCGATCACCAGGTTCCACGCCCCGATGCCGGGGATGGGGAACTGCGAGGTGCTGAGGTAGAAGACCAGCACCCAGATCAGACCGATCAGCATCAGGCCGATCATGATGGGCAGAAACCACACCGGGTTCGGAGCCGAGCCACCGTCGTTGCGTTCAGCGATCGGGTCGTCGCCTTTGCCAGTTCGAGCCATGCCGCACAGTCTAATGCTCAGGTGCGGGCGAACCCACGGAACTAGACTCCGTAACGTGCATGCCGTCCCATATCCGCAGACCCGGCGAGACCGCCGACGCCCGCGCGCCCCGCGCCGTGGCGTGACCGTCGTGGGTGTGATCGGCGACCTGCTCGTGACGGCCGGCGTGCTCGTTCTGCTGTTCGTCGTGTGGCAGCTGTGGATCGGCGACGCGATCATCGGCGCGCAGTTCAAAGACCAGGGCAGAGAACTGAGCGAGCAGTGGGCCGCCGACCCCGCCCCACCCCTGCCCTCGGCCTCCGCGACCGATCCGGCGCAGCCGGCGGCACCTCCCACGGCCGATCCGCCCGCTCTCGACCAGCCGGGGGATGCCGAGAGCTTCGGCGTCGTCTACATTCCGCGCCTCGGGGCGGACTACCACTTCCCGGTCGCAGGCGGCGTGAGCGCTGCCCGCACCCTCGACCCGATCGGCCTCGGCCACTACCCCGACACGGCCATGCCGGGCCAGGTGGGCAACTTCGCCATCGCCGGCCACCGCGGCAGCCACGGAGCGCCCTTCGCCGATCTCCCGTCCCTGCGCATCGGCGACGCCGTCGTGGTCGAGACCGAGGGCGGGTGGTACACCTACCGCTTCCGCAATCTCGAGTACGTGCGGCCCGACGGCGTGAACGTGCTGCTGCCGTTCCCGCAGCAGCCGCAGATCGAGGCGACCGATCGCGTGATCACCATGACCACCTGCAGTCCGCGCTACGGCTTCTCGGAACGCGCGATCGCCTACGGGGTGTTCGAGTCGTTCACCCCGCGCACCGACGCCGGTCCGCCCCTCTCCCTCACGTCTGGAGCAGCCTGATGTACGGAGCCCTCTGGCGGATCCTGCCCGGCCCGTGGTGGGTGCGTCTGTTCATCGTGCTCGTGCTGCTGGCGGCCGTGTTGTATGGCCTCTTCTTCTACGTCTTCCCGTGGGTGAGCGACATCGTCTATCCCCAGGAGGTCACGGTCGAGTGAGGCCCTGGCGCGTCGTCGTCGTCGACAACCGCGACAGCTTCGTCCACACCCTCGCCGGCTACCTGCGCGACCTGGGCGCCGAGACGACCATGGTCGACGCGGACGACCCGGCGCTTCCCGGACGCATCGTGCGCGAGGCGGACGGCATCCTGATCTCCCCCGGACCCGGCCATCCCGACGACGCGGGGCACTCGGTCGAGGTCGTGCACGCGGCCTTCGACACCGGGACGCCGCTGCTCGGGGTGTGTCTCGGCCATCAGGCCATCGCCACCGCCTTCGGGGCGAGCGTCGGGCATGCTCCCGAACTCCTGCACGGGATCACGAGCGTCATTCGCCACGAGGGGGCCGGGGTCCTGCGCGACCTCCCCGACGGCTTCGTCGCCACGCGCTACCACTCGCTCGCGGTCGACGCGGCGACACTGCCCAACGCGATCGAGGTGACCGCGCGCACCGACGACGGTGTGGTGATGGGCCTGCGCCACCGCGAGGCCCCGATCGAGGGCGTCCAGTTCCACCCCGAGAGCATTCTGACCGAGGGCGGCCATCGCCTGCTCGGACGGTGGCTTCAGGATGCCGGTCTGCCCGGCGCCGTGGAACGGGGTGCCGCCCTGCAGCCTCGTCGGCTCAGGACCCCGAGCACACCGTCAGCGTGATCTCGCTGTGCACCGGGACTTCGCCGGGAGCCAGCGACTGCGTGGTCACCGTCTGCGGGGTGGCGGCGCGGCATCCGGGGTCGTCCTGCGTCTTCACGACCAGCTGCTTCTCGTCGGACTCGAGCTCTCGACGGGCGGCGTCGAGCGTGTAGCCCGTGTAGTCGACGATGACGACCTGACCGCTCGCGACCACGAGGTTCACGGTCGTACCCTTCGCGACGGCGGCACCGGCTTCCTGAGTGGCCGAGATGACCGTTCCCGCCGCGAGGGCGGGGTCGTTCTGGCGGCGGATCGATCCGAGCGAGAGACCGGCGTTCTCGAGGGCCGTGCGTGCCTGACTCTCGTTGATGCCCTCGAGCGTGGGCACGGTGGCCGTGTCGGGGCCCGTCGAGACGTACAGGGTCACCTTCTGCCCCTCGGCGACGCTGGTACCGGCGGCGGGCACCGTGCTGACGACGTTGCCGGCGGCGATCTTCTCGTCGGACTCGTTGACGCGTCCGGTCGTGAGGTTCTCGGCCTCGAGCGTCTCGACCGCGCGGTCGTAGGACATGTCGGCGACGTCGGGGACGGTCAGCGCCGTGGTGGGGACGCCCGTGCTGGGCTGGATCTGCATGACCCAGATGAGGACGGCGACCAGCAGCACGGCGAGAACGCTCACGCCGGCCCAGATCCATGCGACCGGGGGTCCGGGCTGCGTGCGACGCATCGTGGTGTCGGTGCTGAGCTGTCGCAGCGATCGAGCCGTCTCGGCCGCTTGACGCGGGTTCGGTCCGTACAGCTCGTTCGACAGCGCCGACATCTGCCGCTTCGTGGGCGCCTTGCCGTCGATGGTCTCGTCGAGCGCCTCGCGGAAGCTCGCCGCATCCTGCGGACGCTGGAACGGATCCTTGGCCAGGGCGCGGAGGACGATGGCATCCAGGGCGCGGGGGATCCTCTCGTCGAGCTCGCTCGGCGGAAGGGGGGCCTCGCTGACGTGCTGGTACGCCACAGCAACGGGGGTGTCGCCGCGGAAGGGCGTGCGTCCGGTGAGCAGCTCGTAGAGCACGACGCCGGTGGAGTAGAGGTCGGCTCGCGCGTCGACCGACTCGCCCTTGGCCTGCTCGGGGGAGAAGTAGGCCGCCGTGCCGACGATCGCCGTGGTCTCCGCGACGGTCGACGACGAGTCGGAGACCGCGCGGGCGATCCCGAAGTCCATGACCTTCACCCGACCGGCCTCGGTGATCATGACGTTGCCGGGCTTGATGTCGCGGTGCACCACACCGGCGCGGTGCGAATACTCGAGGGCCTCGAGGATGCCGTCGACGTAGCGCAGCGCCTCGTCGGTGGGCACGGGCCCGGCCGCGATGACGTCCTTCAGCAGACGCCCGTGCACGAGCTCCATGACGATGTACGGGACGGGACGTTCGACGCCGTCGGCACCCACCTCGGAGTCCTCGCCCGCGTCGAACACGCGCACGATCGTCGGGTGGGCCATCCGCGAGGCCGCCTGCGCCTCGAGCCGGAACCGAGTGCGGAACGCCGCGTCGCCGGCGAGATCGGCCTTGAGGATCTTGATGGCCACCGTGCGACCGAGCGTCTGATCGTAGCCACGGTAGACGCTGGCCATCCCGCCGCGACCGATGAGGTCGTCGACGCGGTAACGGCCCGAGAGGACGCGCGTCTCAGTGGTCACGAGTGGAGCTCCAGGAAGGTGGGAAAAGGGTCAGCGCGTGGCGGACGGGCTCGGCGTGTTGCCAGCCGTGATCGAGGCGGAGGCCTCACCGGACGGACCGGCCTGGCGATCGGCGGCGCCCGAGCAGCTGACGGTGTAGGTGACGCGCAGCGTCTGACCGGTCGAGTTGCTCACCTTCAGAGCGGCGTTGCGCGCGTCGGGGGCGAACGAGGCGGTCGACTGCCCGTTCTCGTCGAACGTGCCGTTCGTCGCGGTCAGGTTGTACGAGGTCACCGAGCCCGTGCCCGAGGGGCAGGTGTACTGCTGCCATGACACCTGGATGTCGCTTCCCGCGGTCACGGAGGAACCGGGCAGGGTCGGGGTGCTCGGGGCGGGGAGTTCGGTCTGCTCGCCGAACACCTTGAGGCCGATGATCGTGCCCGCGGGTACGCGACCGGTCGGGTTGACGCTCTCGACGAGGCCCACCTCGTCGGGGCTCGAGGCGGGGTTGCCGGCCTCACGATTGGCTCCGAGGTCGTTGTCGCTGAGGATCTCGCTGGCCTCTTCGAACGACTTGCCGACGAGACCGAGCGAGTCGACGTTCACGAGCGTGGACGACTGCGTGGGAGAGGGAGCCGGTGAAGAGACGGTGGGCGCCGGCGCCGAGGGCGTCGGCTGCGCGCTGGTGGGCGCGGCATCCGGTTCGTTCTGGTTCGACACGAGCGTGAAGATCGTGCCCGCGAGCACGATGGCCAGCAGCGCGATGAGCGCCACGAGCGGCCAGGTCCACGGGCTGCGCTTCTTCTTCTGCGGGGCCGGGTCTTCCTCGGTGTGCTCCTCGGTCAGGAGCGAGGTCGCCGCAGCGGGCGTCGGCATGAGCCGCGTGGCCGCCGCCGTCTGACCCGCCGTGAGCAGCTGCGTGGCGTCGTCGACCGCGGCCGCGCCGACGGCGACGGCGGGGACCGCGGCGGCTGCCGCTGCCAGGTCGCCGCGACGCAGAGCGGTCGCGGCGCGCGAGACCGCGGCCGAGGACGCCGGGCGGTCCTCGGGCTTCTTGGCGATCATCGCCATGACGAGGTTCTGCACCGGGACCGCGACGGTCGGCGGGAGCGGCGCGGGCTGCTCGTTGATCTGCGCCATCGCGATCGCCACCTGCGACTCCCCCGTGAAGGGGCGCTTGCCGGCGAGGCTCTCGTACGCCACGATGCCGAGCGAGTACGTGTCGGTCGCGGGAGAGGCGGGGTGGCCCGACGCTTGTTCGGGCGAGAGGTACTGCACGGTTCCCATGACCTGACCGGTCGCGGTCAGCGGCACCTGGTCGGCGATGCGCGCGATGCCGAAGTCGGTGATCTTGACGCGACCGTCGGGAGTGATGAGCAGGTTGCCCGGCTTGATGTCGCGGTGCACGAGGCCGGCGGCGTGCGCGGCCTGCAGGGCTGCGGCCGTCTGGGCGACGACGTCGAGGGTCTTGTCGGTGGAGAGGGAGCCCTCGCGCTCGAGGATCGTCGACAGGGCTTCGCCGGGGACGAGCTCCATGACCAGGAACGCGCTGCCGTCCTCCTCGCCGTAGTCGAACACGCTGGCGATGCCCTCGTGGTTGACGAGCGCGGCGTGGCGGGCCTCGGCGCGGAAGCGCTCGAGGAAGCCCGGGTCGCCCATGTACTCGTCTTTGAGGATCTTGATGGCGACGGTACGTCCGATGACGTGGTCGGTCGCTTCCCAGACCTCGCCCATACCGCCGATCGCGATCCGCGAATCGAGCTCGTAGCGTCCTCCGAAGGTCACACCCTGCGTCGGTCTCATTTACCCAGCACCGCCTCCATGACCTTCTTCGCTATCGGGGCGGCGATCTCGTTGCCGCTCCCGCTTTGCCCCTGGCCTCCACCGTTTTCGACCACCACCGCGACGGCGACCTTCGGGTCGTCCGCCGGGGCGAAGCCGGTGAACCAGAGAGTGTAGGGACGGGAATCGTTCTCCGCGGTGCCGGTCTTACCCGCCACCTGGTACCCGTCTATTCTTGCATTCGACGCCGCGCCGTCCTGGACGTTCGCCGTCATCATCGACACCATCTGCGCGGCGATGCCCGAGTCCAGCGCGCGACCGAATTCGCTGTTGCTGCCCTCGGAGGCGACCGACAGATTCGGTTCGATGACGCGGTCGACCATGCGCGGATTCATCACGACGCCGCCGTTGGCGATGCCGGCCGAGACCATGGCCATCTGCAGCGGGGTCGCGCGCACGTCGCCCTGTCCGAAGCCGCTGAGCGCGGTCTGCGGGGCGTTCGGGGAGGCGGGGTAGGTGGATGCCGTGGACTCGAGCGGCATCGAGAACGAGGAGTTGAAACCGTACTTCTCGGCCTCGGCGCGGATGGCGTCGTCGCCCAGTTCGACGGCGAGCTCGGCGAAGGGGATGTTGCAGCTCAGGCGCAGAGCCGTCGCGATGGTCACCGTGTCACCGCCGCCGCAGGTGCCGCCGCCGGCGTTGCTGACGACGTTCGTCGACTGCGGCAGGGTGTAGGCGGCGAGGTTCGGGAACGACGAGTCCGGTGTGTAGCGACCGGATGCCAGAGCAGCCGAAGCCACGACGAGCTTGAAGGTCGAGCCGGGAGGGTTGAGGTCGCCGGCGATAGCCCGGTTGTCGAGCGGTTTGGCGGCGTCGGCGACGAGCTGCTGATAAGCAGCGTCGACGGCGGTGGTGTCGTGCGAGGCGAGGGCGTTGGTGTCGAAGCTGGGCTTGGACACCATCGCGAGGATGCGTCCCGTCGACGGCTCGATCGCCACGACCGCTCCCTGCAGGTCGCCGAGGGCGTCCCAGGCGGCGCGCTGCACGTCGGCGTTCACCGACAGCTCCACGTTCGATCCGCGCGGCGCCTGACCGGTGATCGCGCGGTCGATGCGCGAGAAGAACTCGTTCGAGTCGGAGCCGCTCAGCACGCTGTTCTCGGCCGCCTCGATCGCGGTGCGCGAGTCGAGCACCGGGTTCATGTAGCCGGTCACGGGCGCCCACATCTCGGCATCCGTGTACTGACGCTGCCAGCTGTAGACGTCGTCGGACGGCACGGACGAGGCGATCGGGGTCCCGCTGGCGATGATCGAACCGCGCTGGATCTCGTACGAGTCGTAGAGGGCACGGGTGTTGCCCGAGGTGTCGGTGAGGGCGTTGGCCTGCACGACCTGGATGATGCTCGTCGAGGCGAACAGGGCCAGGAACATCGCGAGCATCACGATGCTGAGGCGTCGGAGCTCTTTGGTCACGGTGCCTCTTCCGGGGTTCGGGTGCGGACGGACGGGACGGTGCTCATCAGCCGATCACCACCCGGGGACGGCTGCGCACCGCGTCGGAGATGCGCAGCAGGAACGCGACGATGATCCAGTTCGCGATGAGCGAGGAGCCACCGGCGGCGAGGAACGGCGTGGTCAGACCGGTCAGCGGGATGACGCGGGTCACGCCGCCGACCATGATGAACACCTGCAGCGCGATGGTGAACGAGAAGCCGGTCGCGAGGAGCTTCCCGAAATCGTCTTGACCGGCCAGGCCCACACGGATGCCGCGGCTGGTGAACACCATGTACAGCGCGAGGATCGCGAACAGGCCCACGAGGCCCAGCTCCTCGCCCAGGCTCGGCACGATGTAGTCGCTCTGCGCGAGGGGCGTGATGTACGGGCGGCCCTGACCGAGACCGGTACCGAAGAGACCGCCGTGCGACAGCCCGAAGATGCCCTGCACCAGCTGGTAGCTGCCGCCGTCGCGATCGATCACCTCGGGGTCGAACGCGTTCAGCCAGTTGGCGAAGCGCCCGTTGACGTAGGGCAGAACACGGGATGCCAGGAAGGCGCCGCTCGCGACGAGCACCAGGCCGATGAGCACCCAGCTCGTCTTGCCGGTGGCGACGTAGAGCATCGCGACGAACATGCCGAAGATGAGCAGACCCGTGCCGAGGTCGCGCTGCAGCACGATGATGCCGAGCGAGACGAGCCAGATGATCAGCACCGGGCCGAGCTCGCGAGCGCGCGGCCACGTCATGAAGAGGAAGCGTGTGCCGGTCGAGGTGAGGCTCTCGCGCGTGCGGACGAGGTAGCCCGCGAAGAAGATCGCGAGGCAGATCTTGGCGAGCTCGCCCGGCTGGAACGACACGAAGCCGAGGGACACCCACACATCGGCGTTCTGGTCGGTACCCAGGCCCGGCACGAACGGCAGGAGCAGGAGCAGGATGCCGACGAGGCCGAAGAGGTAGGTGTAGCGGAACAGCACGCGGTAATTGCGCACGAAGATCAGCACGGCCAGGGCCGCGACCATCGCCAGGCCCGCCCAGGCGATCTGGCGGTTGCCCGTGGCATCCCATCCGCTCGACTGCAGGGCGAGGTCGATGCGGTAGATCATGGCGATGCCGAGACCGGTCAGCACCGTTCCGATGGGCAGCACGAACGGATCCGCGTCGCGCGCGCGCAGGCGCAGCACGACGTGCATCACCAGGGCGAGGAACGCGGGCACGGCGGCGAGGATCAGGTAGCCGGGTTCGACGGCCCCGGTCGCGCCGAGCTGGACGAGGGCGATGGCCGATCCGTAGACGGCGATCGCGAACACCAGGAGGCCGAGCTCGCGGTTGCGCTGGGTGGCCGGCATCCGGATCTTCTTGAGCGCGCGCATGACGGCGGTGTCGGTCGACACCTCGCCGCCGGAGGATCTGGTCAGCTTCTGGTCGGTCATCCGCTTCCCTCCGCTGCGGGTCGAAGGCGGTCGACGATCTGCTCGGCGTCGGCGAGCGACCGGGCCGAGATGGTGGCCTCGACCGTCTGGCGGTCGAAGTCCGAGAGGTCGGCGAGCACGATGTCGGTGTCTTCGTATGGCGTCGAGAGCGAGATCGGCCCGATCGACTGCTGGATGCCGCGGTAGATCACGACCGAGTCGTCGTCGGCGCCCACGAAGTAACGCGTCTGCGTCCAGTTGTAGCCCGCGAACAGGGCGACGCCGATGCCGGCCAACACGACGAGCAGGGCCGCCAGCCATCCGAGGCGGCGCCGACGCGCGCGACGGCGGTCCTCCTCGATCAGCTCCTCGAGGAACTCGGCGGCGGGCTCGAAGTGCGTGGGCTCGTTCGCGACCTGGCGCGCGTGGTGCAGCCAGCTCGAGCGGCTCGGGCGGGCCGCGGGGACCACGACGCCGCTGGGGTTCGACGCGGAGCCGACGATCGCGGGCGTTCCGATGAACACCGGGTGCTGTCCGCCGACGTCGACCAGGACGACGGTGACGTTGTCGGGGGCGCCGCCGTCGAGCGCCTGCTTGAGCAGGGCGTCGGCCGTGCGCGCCGGAGGCATGCCGAGGGCGAGCGTCTTGGCGGTGTGGTCGTCGTCGACGACGCCGGACAGTCCGTCGGAGCACAGCAGCCACCGGTCGCCGTCCTGCGTCGGCATGATGAAGCTGTCGACCTCGGGGTCGGGGTCCATGTCGCCGAGCACGCGCATGAGCACGGAGCGCCGGGGGTGGTAGCGCGCCTCCTCAGGTGTGATGCGTCCCGAGTCGACCAGGCGTTGCACAAAGGTGTGGTCCGCGGTGATCTGGGTGAGCGTGTCGTCGCGGTAGAGGTAGATGCGCGAGTCGCCGATGTGGCCGATGACGGCGTAGTCGTCGACCATCACGAGCGCGCTCACGGTGGTGCCCATGCCGGCGAGCTCGGGGCGGCGGGCGACGGTGTCGATGAGCTCGGACGCCGTGTCGGACAGTGCGTCGCGGATCGCCTGCTCGGCCTCTCCAGGCGTGCGGAACGGCTGGTCGAGTTCGGTCAGCCGCGTGATCGCCAGGCCGGACGCGACATCACCTCCCGCGTGACCGCCCATACCGTCGGCGACCACGAAGAGGTTGGACCCGGCGTAACCGGAGTCCTGGTTGTTGGAGCGCACCTTGCCCGTGTGGGAGATGGCGGCGCTCGAGCCCTGGAAGACCATGGGTGAGGGTTACTTCCTCAACTCGAACGTCGTCGCACCGACCTTGATGGGCGCGCCCACCTTCACCTGGACGGGGGCGGCCACGCGCTGGCCGTCGTGCGAGGTGCCGTTCGTGGAGTCGAGGTCCTGCAGCATCCACTGCTCCCCCCAGAGGACGAGACGAGCGTGGTGGCTGGAGGTGTAGTCGTCGCGGATGACCAGGCCCGACTCGCTCGAGCGACCGATCGTCAGCGGCTCGGTACCCAGGGGCAGCTCGAGACCTGCCTTCGGGCCGCTGGTGATGACGATGCGCGACACGGTCGAGGTGGTCGCGAGGCCCCCCGCCGGGCTCGGCGCGGGAGCTGCGGGCCGCTTGACCTGCGTGGTGACCGCGTCGGGCGAGGCCACGGGTGCCGGCGATGCCGGAGCGGGGGATGCCGCCGGCTCCGGGAGCTTGCGCACCTTCACGCCGAACAGGTCGGCGCGCAGCGAGTAGACCACGCCGAAGACGAAGAACCACAGCAGGACGAGGAACCCGCCCTGCAGCAGGAGGAGAGTCAGCTGACTCATGAGTGGGGTCCCCGTTCCCGGACGTCGAAGATGCTCGTGGCGTCGCCCGCCGAAGCGGGACGACGCGGCGGCTGCGCCTGCGCGACCACCCGGAACACGATATTGGTGCGGCCGATCGAGATCGTCGAATCGGGCGGCAGCGCCGCCTCGGAGACCTTGCGACCGTTGAGAGTGGTGCCGTTGGTGGAGCCGAGGTCGCGGACCATCGCGCGCTCGCCGTCCCAGAGGATCTCGACGTGCTTGCGGCTGGTCCCCGCGTCGGGGATGGTGATGTCGGCGTCGCTGCCGCGGCCGATGACCGTGCGCGCGCCGGTGAGCGGGTGTCGCGTGCCGTCGATGTCGACGACGCCGCGCCAGGCGATGCGGCCCTCGGTAGTCTGCGAGTCGACGCGTAGCGTGCCGGTCGACAGCGAGTCGTCGCGCTCGATGGAGATGGCGACCGGGCCCGCGAACGAGTAGCCCTGCGTACGCGCGTGCTTCTTGACCAGGGCATCGAGCTCGGACACCAGGGTCGAGCCCAGAGCGCTCATCTTCTCGTCATCGGCGGGGGAGAGGCGCACGGCGAACGTATTGGGCGCCAGAATGCGGTCGCGCGTGACGACGACGGCCTTCTTGTCGAGCTCGCTGCGCAGGGCCGACGCGATCTCCACCGGCTGGATGCCACTGCGGAAGGTCTTCGCGAACGCACCGTTGACGGCGCGTTCGAGACCTTTCTCGAAACTGTCGAGTAGCCCCACGAGACTCCTTCAGGCAGGCAGACCAGTAGGCACATCGTAGCCAGGACGGCTGGACAGGTCATGGATGCGCTAGGTGCTCGCGTTTCTTGAGGGGGTTCCGACCGTGATATCCTCGGAAAGTTGAGTTCGTGGCATCCGTGTCGCGTCTCGCGCGAGTGGCGGAATAGGTAGACGCGCTGGCTTCAGGTGCCAGTGCCCGCAAGGGCGTGGGGGTTCAAGTCCCCCCTCGCGCACAGAACGACGAAGGCCCCCGGGTTCATCCCGGGGGCCTTCGTCGTTGTCTGCGGGAGCGGGAGGGCTCGAACCCGTTCGGGGTTGGGCCCCACCGCCAGAGGCTCCGCGCGCCGCGCAGCGGCGGGTGGAGGAGGCGGAGGGAAAGTCCCCCCTCGCGCACAGAAGGCGGTCTTACTTTTTCAGTAGGGCAGCTCTTTACAAATCGCAAAACGTAGCCGGTCAGGAGTTTTTTTCCTGGCCGGCTTCGTCGTTTCCGCCGCCGATGGCCCACGCGCAGCTCGCCCGGGCACCCCGCAACTTCGCCGGATCAACACGAGTAGCCCCTTCCGGGGCTCGTTCTGCAACTGATGTTCGGTTCGGGCGCGAGCGACTACTAGACGCGGACGCGCTCTCCGATGAGCATCGTGGATCCGGAAGAGGATCCAGAACCGGTCATCACGGCTGCACTGCTCTCACCGTTACTGAGGCGCATACCCCCGGGGTGGTGGCCTCATGTCGAAGTACCCCGTGGGTGATGGGAAGTGCTGCACCGGCTCGACACGGACCTGGCCGCCATCGACCCGAAGTATCAACTTCGACGGGCTGCTGGCATCGACAACGGACTCATCTACCTCACTCGCGCACCGGCGGAATTGAGGGGTGACGATCAACCCACTCTCGCCTTGCTGTGAAACTGAGAACTAATCCGCCTATAGATGGTCGACTCTCGCCCCTTTGCACATGACCATCTTTAAGTGGTTTGGAAAGCAACAGATGCGCAACAGTTCGGTGACACGATACGCAGAATGCGTAGGGAGCGCGGGATAAGCCAAGAATTACTTGCGCACAAGGTTGGTATCTCGAAGAACCACATGCAGCTGCTCGAGGCAGGGCGGGGATCGTCTCGTTCCGACGGTCCTATATCGAATCCGCGCATGACGACTGTCTACGGTCTAGCGGAAGCTCTGGACGTGACCGCGTCGGAACTGCTGCCCTGATGACCATCGCGCGCACCTCGGGCGGTTCCCTAGACGCTCAGCCCATCGCTGAAACCTCGCCCGAGAGTCGTTCACTTCTCTCCCGGGTGACGGATGGGCCCGTGACATCGCTGCTTCGCTCGCCGTTGTCGGCGGCGTTGATTTTCCTCGCCACTGTCATTCCCGTTTGCAGCGATCCTTTGCTCGCGGTCCTTAGTGGAAGCGGCCAGTGGGGGCATATCTGGCCCCCCTTAGTTGTTATCTCCCTCGTCTCTCTCGGTTGCCTACTACAGGCAGTCGCGGCCTCGCAGCTCGCCTCTCATCCAGCGTTGAGCGTCGTCGGCACGTCGGCTTGCTACTTGATCGTCGCCATCGGCCTGAACGTTCCGACTTGGGTAGCGCCGATGCATTTGGTGATCGGCATCTCGATGTTCGCTCTCGGGAGCTACGGTCCGGCGGGGCGCGCGGCACTTACCGTCTCCGTGGTCTTGGTCGCTGCCGTGGCTGTACTGGCGTTCTGGGCTCAAGAAGCGGGTCTACCGCCATCTGCGGTGCTGAGCTTTGTTCTCACTGAGGGTGGCGGCCTGGTCTCGGTCAGCGTGGCGGCTGTTGGGCTGGGGTTGCTGTGGTCTGCCCACGAGCGGAGGACCCAGGCCGCTCGCAAGCGAGCTCAGGACGCCGAGCGGGAGCGAGAGCGCGCTGTCGAGGAGTCTCGCAACGCCGAGCGCGGGCGCATTGCCCAAGAGCTGCATGATGTCGCCGGTCAGCACTTGGCTGGCCTGGTTTCCCTGTGTGATGCGTCGTTGGAGCTGGCACCGGCTCGACCCGCACAGGCTCTCGAACTCATCGAGGAGGTGCGGGCGGAAGGGCGGTACGCGGCCGCCAGCCTGTATGGGGCACTCGGAGACCTGCGGGCAGTCGACACGGCCACCCAATCCCCCACTCCGGACCTGCGGCGGATCGACGCGCTTATTGACTTCTGGTCTGAGCGCGGAATGAAGGTGTCCCTCAGAGCCCAGGGCGAGCTTGGACTCCTCCCTGTCGTTGTGTCAACGACGGCCTACCGAGCGGTGAAAGAGGGGCTCTCAAACGCCGCGAAACACGCGCCCGGAGCGCCGGTGGATGTGACTGTCCGTGTGACCTCCAGTCGCCTGGACGCGACAGTCGTGAATGGTCCCGCTAACTGGCGCCGGGCGGCAGAGGAAGAGCTTGGGTTGGGTTGGGGATTGGACAGTCTGCGCGACAAGCTCGCCCTCGTTGATGGCAAGCTGCACTCGTCGGCCGAAGGTGCGGGCGGCTGGAGGTTCACCGTGCAGATCCCGTTCCCCCGCCAGGGGGAAGCGATAGATGACCACGCCTGAGGTGATTCGCGTTCTCATCGCGGACGACAACAGGCCATTCCGGCGTGGTGTTCGACTGAGGCTGGAGAACGCGGAAGGAATCGTCGTCGTCGGCGAAGCTGCGACCGGCAGGGACGCTGTACGCGGGGCCCTCGCTGAGAAAGCCGACATTGTCCTGATGGACCTTGAGATGCCGGGCATGTCCGGCATCGAAGCGACGCGCGCTCTCGTGCGTGAGACGGAGGGGGCCACCAAAGTCGTTGTTCTCACCAGCCATGGAGAGCACAATTTGGTGCTTCGGGCGCTGGCCGAGGGTGCAAGCGGGTACCTTCTCAAGACGCATGACAGCTCTCAAATGATTGACGCTCTCCGTGCCGCCCACCAGGGTGAGGCCCTCGTTTCCACTCGCGTCGCGGCCCCCGTTCTCCAGGAGCTTGCTCAGTACAGCGCGTCCGACGATGACCAGCGACGCCTCCGCTCCCTCAGCCCCGCCGAGACGCGCGTGGTAGATCTGCTCAGCCGGGGCGTGACGACGAATGAAGCCATCGCTACCCAGCTGAAGGTCTCGGTCAACACGGTTCGTTCACACATTCAGTCCGCGCTGAAGAAGATCGACGCGGCAGATCGAACGCAGCTCGCTCTCTGGGGCGCACGTTACCGGCACCTGCTTGGAACTCGTCCAAAAGGACGAACTTAGTCGTTCAATTCGCGGCCCGCGCCGCGCCTGGCGTCGACACCTGTGATGCAACGAGGTCCCGATGAACGGACCATTTTGCGAAGGTTGGAGGACGTTTAGCGACCGAAGCCAGCGCTCGTCGGCCCAGTCTGCGCGGCGCACCATTTCTCCCGTCGCTCGAACGGGCGCAGAACGGTGCGGGTGGTCGCGATGGACTCGTTGTATCCCACGTTCGCGCGCGCCGATCCCGTGTTCTATGACCACCCCGCTCGCGTTCTGCGGGCCATGAGTACTCAATACGCCGTCGCAACTCCAGAGTCGTGGACGAAGCACGAGGACGGAGCCTGGGTCTTCTACGCCCCGCCCCTGCTAGTGCTTCCCGAGCAGGGGTGGAAGGTGCACCTCAGCACTACGGCAACCCAGGCGGAAGAGCTCCTGCAAATTGCAGGACGATTCTGCGTGCGTCACAAGCTGCCGTTCAAACATCTGCCGGACTCGTCTGCGCTCGCGGCTTCCAACGCCAAGGACGCGAACCGTGCCAGCTCAGGAAAGTTCGTCACCATCTATACCTCCACAGAGGGGCAGCTCAACGAGGCCCTCCACGCCTTGGGAGACGAAACGGACCACCTGAAGGGACCTCATGTCCTCTCCGATCTGCGCTGGTCGAAGGGACCAGTCTTCGTCCGGTACGGAGGATTCCACCGTCTTTTCGTAGACGGCGTCGACGGCCGCGTGCCCGCAATCCGTCACCCGAAGGGGCATCTCGTTCCCGATCTGCGCCTACCCGTGTTCCGCCTGCCGCCGTGGGTCAGAATCCCCGAACTCCTGAAGCCACTCCTCGACGCATTGGACGCACCGGCTCCCGAAGGTTTCCCCGTTATCACCGGAGCGCTACATCACTCCAATGCGGGTGGGGTCTACACCGGCATCGACAACGGGTGTGATGTCGTCGTGAAAGAAGCCCGTCCGCACGCCGGGGTGACCCCGGACGGGCGAGACGCGATTGAGCGTTCATTGCACGAAGCCGCAGTTCTCCGCCAGCTTGCTGACAACTCGCAGACGGGTTCGCTGCTTCGACAGTTCGAGGTCCACGGCCACCACTATCTCCTGTTGCGTCGGGAGACCGGCAAGCCTCTGCAGCAGGCAATCGTCGCGCGGCATCCGCTCATTAAGGCCGACGCTTCCTCCGACGAGATAGCTGATTACCGTGCGTGGGCTACGGACGTGAGCCAGCGTCTCGAGCTGGCGGTGCTCGCACTACATGAGGCCGGCTTCCGTCACGGTGACCTTCACCCCGGAAACATCCTGGTGAGCGACGACGGGGGTGTCGTCCTGATCGATTTTGAGATGGCGACTCCGACGCACGCTCCCTCTGGTGCCGTCATCGGCTCGCCGGGATACACCGCTCCTCCTGACGTGCGCGGGGTGGATGCCGATCTGTTCTCCCTCCGCCGCGTCCAACTGTCGATCTTCGCGCCGTTGGCGCCCCTGCTAGACCTGGACCCTGACAAGGCGGCGCACTTGTCCCTGTGGGCGAGAGATCGCTTCCACCTTGACGAGGACGATCTCGGGAAGCGGCCCAGCGATGAGCTGAATACAGGGCAGGCTGACATTGACATCGACGCTGTGCGGAAACAGCTCCTCGCCGATGCGACGCCAGAACGCTCAGACCGCCTCTGGCCGGGAGACCCCGCGCAGTTCTCCGAGCCGAGCTACGCGCTCGCCCACGGCGCCCTCGGGCCTATCCTTGCGCTACACGCACAGCAGGGCGACGTTCCCGACCATCTCATCGAATGGGCCGAACGTGCCTGCATGGCGGATCAGCCCAGGGCGGGCCTCATGGATGGCCTCTCCGGTGCCGGAGCCGCTTTTTCGCTGCTGGGTCGCTCCGAGACGGCCGAAGAACTGCTGGGGCGGAGTCTTGAAGCCCGACTGCGATGGGATGCACCTGGTTTGTACAGCGGGCCCGCCGGGACGGCGCTGGCCTATCTTCGTGCACACACACACCACCCAGAGCTGGTGGGCACCGCTCGGGCAATCTTCGACGAATTGGCCGAGCGGTCAAACGGCTGGCAAAACCGCAGCTCTGAACCACTCGCGACAGGATTGAGTGGTGTGCTGCGCGGCCCCACGGGGGTCGCTCTGCTCGCGATGCGCTTGTACGACTTGTGCGGGAGTGATGAGCTGCTGGAGTTGGCGGGGGCGGCTGTGCGCAGCGACCTCGAGCGGTGTGTGGTGGGGGAAGACGGTGGTCTGCTCGTCAACGAGGGGTGGCGCCTCCTTCCCTATTTCGGTGCGGGTTCAGCAGGAATTGCGACGGTGATACTCGAACTAGCCCGTCGAGATCCGACGTTCGACAGCGCGTCAGTACTGCCGGGCCTTTGCCGGGCCGTGTCCCCGGAGTTCGTTCTCGAACCGGGGCTGTTCGAAGGTCGAGCGGGGCTCATCCTTGCGTCGGATGCTTTGCGTGATCAGGCTCCCCCTTCGGCCGGCCGCGAATTGCAAATGGGTCGACATCGGTCCTATCTGCGCATGCATGCTGTGTCTCGACCCGTTGGCATGGGGTTCCCCGGCAAGCACCTGCTGCGCCTTTCTTGCGATCTCGCAACCGGGTCCGCCGGCGTCCTCTGGGCACTCTCCCGAGTTCGTCGACAGGCTCCAGCAACCCTGCCGCTTCTCGACCTCCCCCCGGTCGAAGCGCCCCAGCACGGGGTCCTGAGCGAGGGGGGAGGTGAGATCAGTGGGGTTCATACTTTCGTTGCAGAACCTAGATCGCGGTGAGAACGAGCGAGACGCGGTGTTCGCGAGCTCGTTCAGCATGGGCGCGTGCTACAGCAGTACGTCGACGGGTTTCTGCCGCTGATGTGCCAAGGGGCGTGGGTGCGGGCGCATTCACGCCCCGACAAACGCGATCACGCGACTCGCCGGCTGAGCACGGACCTTGTCCTACGTGGCGGCGAGCTGGGCGTTTCGGCGAGCGATCAGGCCCCGCAGATACGGGACGAGAATCACCCTTCCTGCAACCACCCCGAATGCGGGTGACGAGACGGTCACGGTGTCGGTCATGAGCGTGCCACCGCTGCCGTCAGCCACGAAACGGTGCTCGTGGCGGAACGCTTTGAACGGACCGGATACCTGCTCGTCTACGAACACATCCGGACGTCGAAAGTCGGTGATGCGAACCGTCAAAGAAAACCAGGCCCCCAAGTGACGCGCACGCCACGTGACCTCCTCGCCATGGCCAATTCGGCCCGTCGTCACTCCTGCAGTCGCTTTCTCTGCAGAATCCTTCATGGTTGCGACGTGTGCATCTATATCCCTAGCGAGATCAAACGCGGCAGATGGCGGCATCGACAGGGAGGTGGTGAGAGAGAATTGACTACTCATGGCTTTGCTGGCACCGCTGCTGTCACGTCGTCGTCCGATACTTTCGAGATATCCGCATCAGGAATTGCCAGCACAGGGCCCACAATACGCAGGGACCGAGAATGACAAGGCTGGCCGCCAGCGCCCCAGCCCAACCGCCGTCCGTCAAGAAGACGAAGCCGAGCATAAGAAAGCCGCCGAAGGCCGGGACAAGCCACCAGAGCCGCTTACCCACCACTCGAAAATTCGAGAGGGGGGCGGACACGACAACCATTGCGCTCAAAAAGAGTGTCAGGATGCCCAGGTTTGGAAGGGGTGTTACGTATCCCAGGGTGGCGAAGAAAAGGAATAGCGATATCGTGGTAATGAAGAGACTCGCCAATCCGACTGCCATAGGAGCCAAAATTCCTACCGGCCGTGTGTCGGATTGACGAGTCTCCATTGTCCCAATCTAACGTCAGAAGTTCCTCGAGGCGGTGTACGACTTGTCGCAGGTGGCCACCCAACCGAGGAGGCACCAGTAGTTGGCGTCGCTGAAGTTCCAGACCTTCACCCAACGCTGCTCGCCCGTGGTGTTGTAGTTGTACGAGGCATAAGACTCATGGTTTGGGACATTGTTGTGTCGGCCGTTTACAGCGACCGAGCCCGCGCGCCAGATCTGAACGGTCTCGCGGTATTTCACGCTGCCCACAGTGCAGAACGGGTCCGCGACATCATGACGCACATCAAAGTGAGCCACTCCGCCGCTGACCCACGTGTCGAGGACCTGGATTCCATCGGGATTAGCCTGCTTCGTCTCGACAACCGATCCGCCCACAACCTTCCGGGTGACCCCGGTGCTCTTCTCCCAGTAGAGATTCCAAGGGGCGGGGTTCTGCCAGTTCGCCGCCACTCGCAGCGCGGTTCGGTGCGACGGCAGATCGAAGTTGGAAGGTGAGCGGTCGCCGCGGTTGTCGCCCTTGAAGGCTTCCGCGCCGCTACAGGTCATGCCTTGATACCACGCGATGGGGACCGTCTCCTGGGGGATGTAAGTCATGTGCACCCACTGATTGAGTTGCTGAGTCGGTACGGCGTACGGGGTCACATTGGCATTCAACGCCGCTCGAGCGGTGGTAGCCGCCGGGAGGGTGTGCGCCGTGATCGACAGGGACATTGTGTCTGGATCTGTCACCGGCGCGGATGCGTCCAGCAGGCTGCCGGGAGTGTCTGCACCGGAGGTATCTGTTGCGGACTCAACTTCGTATGTGTAGGAAGAGCCGGCTCGCAACCCGACATCGCGGAAGCTGCCATCGACTGTGGTGCCAAGCACTGCCCCGTCTCGCGTGACAGTTGCTTCCGAGGTGTATTGCTCTCCAAGCGAAATTGTCACCTCATCTGTGGTGCTCAACACCGCCGCCAAAGGTGGACAGCGGCGGTGAGCGTGCGCGAGCGCAGAGAGCATAGTTTCATTCGATTCCCAGTCTGAATGGTCCACTCGGCACAACCTCGTCGATCACGTGAATTTCGGACGTTAGTCGAGAAGAACGGGTGCGGCTTCAACTTCGGAAAGCTATCGCGAACCGGCGAGTCTCGTGTCAGCCAAATGGGGGACATGGGTGCGTAGTGTTCGAAAACACTGCGGCTGTGCCAGCTGATCAATTCCGCGCGTTCTCGCGGCTATCGAGTTGCACGGCCTATGATTGTTCTGACCGCACGACGGCCGTAGCTAAATACTTTTCGTCTGAATGGATGAATTCTCCTGTCTATTTTCGACGCGCCGACATGTCGTCAATTTACTGGCCCTGGCCGGGCCTTTATTCGTGGCGGGTGAGACACCTTACGGAAATGACCGCCACATGCGGTTCACTTTTTCCGACAGCATCCGGCTGGTACAAAGGAGAAATCATGAAGCGCAAGAAAACCCTCGCCGGGCTTGGCCTGGCTGCGGCTGCACTGATGGCTTTGGGGGTTGCTGCTCCCGCCCAGGCAGCGACGGCGAGCTACTCGTCGCAGGTGTGCGCGTCCGCGCTGCGCCCGGCAATTTACGGCGCCTCCGTCGGCACTCTCGCGCTGACCATCTACGCGCCCGGCGGAAACCGCACCGACTCCTGGTACAACAGCAGCCGGACCACACGCGTCAAGCTGACCAACGCGGGTGAGAATTTCAGCAATGGTGGCCGGGCGACCTACTCCGGATCGCTCACGGATAAGGGTCAGGATTGCCGTCTGCTCTGACGTCTCGACGAGAGGAAGGGTGGACGCGTGAGCGCGTCCACCCTTCTGTTGTGCGCCTCAAAGGCTGCGGGGGCAGGCGCTGAGGAGGGCTGTGAGGTCATCGTCGCTCAGCGTCCCGGTGTACTGGGAGTACGCCGACCACAACCCACCCGTCTGATGGTAAGCGTCGACATAGGCCTGCTCGGACGGCGGCTTGTCAGGGTTGTAGCCTTTGTCGCTGAGACACTTCCACTCCCAAAGCGAGTGGGGAAACACAGTCTTGATCTGCTCGTCGGATAACGTCGGCGGCAGCTGGTCGTACCCGAATTGGGTTGCGCACGCATCTGCATCTGCAGTGTAGAGATCGAACTGCTCGGGCGGGATGGTCCCGGTTCGATAACCACCATCGGTACCGGTCGAGACGGGCCACCCGTTCGCCGTGAGGCAGGAAATCATGTCGGTCGCAAAGTTGGGACGGGAACCGGCATCAAAATCCAAGGCGGGCGGGCTGACTTCCGGGACCGGCGTCTCCTGTGCGCACGCGGACAGACCCAGCGCCAGCGCACCCGCTGTGACGAGCAGGAATGCGCCACGCGTCCAGGTGGTCTTCTGCGCTTTCATAGTTCCTCCAAGAGGTGAATGGATAGGGGCTACGCGACGCGGAGTTCGCGAATCGGGTCGCGCTGACTTGCGGCGATTCCGGGGAGGACGGCGGCTCCGACAGATACGGCAACGGTGAGGATCGCGGTGCCGACGACGAAGGGCGCGTCAGGTAACGGGTCGCCTCCGGCAACGAGAATGACAAGCGAGGCGCCGACGCCGACAGCTGCTCCGAGCGCGGACAATAGCGCGGTTTGCAAAATGATGAGTGAGACGATGAGTCCCCGCGTCGCCCCGAGCGCGCGACGTCGGCCGAAGTCCTTGCGGCGCATCATCACAAGCCCGTACAGCACCACGGAGATAACTAGACCGGCCAGCCCCAAGAGCGCCACCACGAGGCCCTTAGAGAAGGAACCTAGTTGCGACTCAATGACCGCGCGCAGATCAGCAAGCGCAGAGCTGGTTTGTACCGTGACGGAGGCCGGGTTCTCAGGCGCCACGAGCGAGAGGGCAGCAGAGCTGACTGCCCCGACCGTTTCAGGGGCGTTAGCAATGACGATAATTGTGCCGACAGTCTCATTGGCGCTGGCGTCTCGCGGGGCAAGCAGAAGCGGTTCGAACTGCTTCAGATAGTCCGGGGTGGTCAATTCGGCTACTACCCCAAAAGTGCGGCCATGAACCTCGGTAACGGCGCCGGCGGGCTGGTCCATGCCCAGAAGATCCAATGCCTGTGGCGATGCCCACGCGGACGGTACCTGCTTGATGTGCAAGGCCGGAACACCCAGCGCGCCGGTGGAATCCGTGTAGATGTAGCGCAAGGGGACGCGGGGCCCGTCGAGGATCGCGGCGTTGGTGGCGTCTGTTACCGGCGAGAACGCTGCGACCCATTCGACGTCTGCGAGTGAGCGGAGGCGGGCGACGACGTCGCTGGTCACCCCGGCATCACTATCTGCGCGGATGAGGATTGAACGTGAGCCCGCTGAATCGATGGTGCCGAGGACGCTGTTGGAGGCGCCGACGGAGCGTCCGGTAGTCAACATGACCGCAACCATCATGGCGACGATGGTGAGAACAGTGATCACCGACGCCGTCTTGTATGAGCGGGCGGTGAGGACGGCCTCTCGCAGCAGCGCCAACATCAGAGTTTTATCTCCACATCGCACTGTGCGGCGACGGCCGGCGAGTGTGTGACGATGATGACGGCGGCACCCTCGTCGGCACGTTGCCGCAGCGCATTGACGACCAGATCCGCGGTTATCGGGTCGAGATTCCCGGTTGGCTCGTCCGCGAGAATGACGTCGGGGCGGTTTAGTAGGGCCCGACACAGCGCGATTCGTTGCGCCTGGCCGCCGGAAACCTGGCCCGGGCGTCGCAGCAACGGTGCCTCAACTCCGAATTGCCGCAACAGTTCCTCCGCCCGAGCTTCGTCGTCACGGCGGGAAGCCTTTCGGTAAAGCGAGGTCTCGACGACGTTGTCGAGCACGGTTCGTGTGGGATCGAGTGCTGCATCTTGAAAGACGAAGCCGTAACGGTGGGCACGCGTAATCGAACGTCGACGGTCGCCCCCATCGGAAACCTCCTCGCCGTTGAGGAGAATGTGCCCCGCGGTGGGTCTCAGCATGAGGCCGAGGATGTACAGCAGGGTCGACTTCCCGCGGCCCGATGGGCCGGTCAAGGAGGTCATTGTCGAACCGGTGAACCGCGCCGACCAACCGCTCAGGAGCGGTGCCGCGGTCGAGTAACCGAACTCCACGTCCCGCGCTTCAAGCAACGCTGGCGGCGTGGTGCCTGCAGATGTGACCGGCTCAGCGAGAGGCACTGGCGGACACCTTCACCCTCTGGCCCTCGGAGAGCTCCTGGACGACGGACTGGCCGCGGGCGGATGCCGTGACCGTCACCGGGACGCGCTGGCCGTCCTCGAGCACTACCTCTACCTTTCCGCTTGCGTCCGTCTGAAGGGCGGCGCTGGGTATGACCATCCCGGTGACAGGTTCTTGCAGGATGACTTTTGATAGCAGCTGCGATTGTCCGGTGATGGGGATGGCCGGACAGGCGTCCGCACATATTTCTCGTGCATCGGGTCCGCTGAGCGTGATGCTCACCAGCGCATTGCTGGCGTCCCTGGTCCGCCCCGCAACATGGGCCTGCCAAGTCCCGCCGTCTGGGGCGGTGATGTCCACGCGCATTCCGTCGGCGATGAGCGCGGCCTGAGACTCGGCTACCGAGACTGTGAAGTCAGGGGCCTCCGGGAGCACGGAAATAGCAGGTTCGCCACCTGCAAGGGAGGCACCGACCGCGATGTCGGTGCTCAAAGCCACACGCGCGGGCAAGGTCGGCAAGAAGATCACGTCGGAGGCCTGCACCACACCTGTTTGCTCGACACCAAGCTTCTTCTGCCACGTCTTGATGGCCTGCTCCGTGCCCACACCGACCTGGCCGTCGATGGCGTTCCGGTATAGGCCGATGTCGGACAGCATTTGCTGCACCTGTGCGACATCGGGGCCTTCGAGATCGCGCCCCACGTCACGAAACATGGGGATGGTCCCCGCGCCGACTGCCACGGGCCTCAACCCGACCGAGTAGACCGTGTCCCCAGCCGCGACGCTCTGCCCGGCGGTGACACTGAGGCTGGTGACGATGCCCGCCGCCCTATTGGCACCCGCCGGCGTCGTCTGCCATTGAGCGGAGGTATTGACCGTCAGCGCCTCGCCGACCTGTCCCTTCGTAACGACCGCGGTGGTCTCATTCACCGCGCTGGCGAGAGGGTCCTCGGCCGGACGCAACACCGTAAATCCCGCCCAGGCAATTGCGGCGCCCGCCACGAGCAACAGCGCCCCGCACGAGGCCCACCTGATCCAACTCATAGACCGTTGATCCTCACGCCTCATTCGAAGCCACGCTTTGAGAGACCCGAGCGCGTCGCACCCGCAGATACAGGGCGGCACCGACAGCAGCTGCCGCAGCGGGGATTAGCATTGCGTTGCAGGATGCGACGCCGACCGCTGCGGCAACGCCAACCGCGGCCGCGGCCGCGTAGGTCCATTGCAAGCGCGACTTCCGAGCAGCGACGCCTACGACGGAGCCCACGATGGCCAGCGTCATGGTCAGGAAGAAGTGAACACTCCAGAACACGACGCTTATGGGCCCAATCCGTGTCACAAAGACCGTCGCGCCATCTGCTGTTGAGGTGAGGTTGCCCGTCGGCCAGAAGGCAACGAGAAGAAACCCGAACAGGGTAAGACCAAGCGCCGTCACCGACAGCGTCCGAGGCCCATCCCACACCCAGCGAACTCGGCGAAGTGAACTGGGGCCGTCGAGGGATTCCTCGGCCTCCCGGGCGACCTCCTCGGGGCTTCCCAGCCGGAGCAGGGTCAGCTCGAGGTCCTCACCGTTGTCGAGGGCGTCGTCGATGTGCGCCCGGAGGCCGCCAAGCAGCTCCCGACGTTGAGGGCGGCTGAGTGACGAGGAAGCGATGCGTACCCGCCGCAGCCAACGCTCGGCGACCGGGGGTGTTGTGTCACGTCTCATTCGCGGTCTCCTCGCCCAAAGTCCGGTCGACGGCATTGCGCAGCGGCGGCCAGATGCGTTCAAAAGATTCGAGAGCCTCAACGCCCGTCGGCGACAGCGTGTAGTACTTGCGCGGGCGCCCGGATGGTGACGACGTCCACGCGCTCTCAACGAGACCCGAGGCTTGCAGCCGGGTCATGAGTGGATACAGCGTGCTTTCCCCCGCGATGAGACCGTCCTTCTCAAGGCGTCGGGCCATGTCCAGGCCGTAAGTCGACCCGCTTCGCAAGATCGCCAGCACGCAGAATTCCGCCAAGCCCTTCCGCAGGCTCGAGGAGATCTTTTCGTCTGACACCATGCATCGCACAGTACCTTGCAACGCAAGGATTGTCAGGATGCATCACACGCACCACCTTGCTTCATACGCAGCGGTGAGCCAGATCGTTCGCCGCAATGCCAGCGAGCGTGCCTGGCAGTTGGGGAGGCGGGCCAAGGGTCCGCGCAGAGCTGATGACGCGCCGAATTCGGGAACCCGGATTCATCTGTTCGGACGAGTTCCGGGGTCGGAGGGGGCGGTGAGGTAGAGCGCGATGGCCGCACTCCCTTCGTCGGGCGCGCTGCCAAGGCGGGCTCGCATGACGGTCACACGACGGTCGGGCGGCGACTCTGCTATACGCGATCGGATGGCCTGTAGATACGCTCGCGTACTGCCCACCCGGAGCGCGCAGCGGGAAGGGAGGGGACGACGAGGTGTTTCTGCGCGCGCTTAGGGTGGGACGCATGAAAAGGCTCATCACCGTTCTTGTCGCCGTGCCGGTGCTGTGTCTTGCCGTGACTTCGTGTGTGGCGACCGAGGCGACATCGGTTGAGGACCTCAGCGGTGCTACTGCTCTCGCCGGGCGTCTGGATGTGACGCTGCGCGGTGAAGGACACACCCCGTATGGCGGGTTGTCGGGTCTGGGAGGGGCGACGCGGGAAGGCACCGTGCAGCTTGCCGGGGATCGGGGGAGAACGTCCATTTACGCTATGTGCGATGGGCCGGCAGGCGAGGCCCGCATCAGCATCGATGGCAGTCCTTCTGTGGTCCTTCTCTGTGATGATGAGCCACAGGTGGTCGTCTTGCAGGACGAATTTTCCGGAGTGGGCGTTCGAATGTCTTTGCGTGTTGAAGACGCGCCGGCCGGTTCGGTGTGGGCCGTGACGGCCGGCGCGTCCAGTTCGTCGTGATTAGCCTCGCTGCACGCGGCAGTCGATGCCCGTCGGCAGGAACGCGGTGCCGCTGGCACCGTTGTACGTGAAGATCACGAAGGTGCCCTGGACGTAGGCGTTGTACACCTGGCCCTGACCAAGAGTCGGGGAGTTGCACGAGACACCGAGAGTCAGCGACTGCGAGTACGAACCGCCCAGGTTAGCGTTGACGACACCGAAGCTGACCCCGCCGCCGCCACTGATCGTCGCCGAGGTCTGAACCGAACGAGACAACGAGCACGTTCCGCCCGGGTTGCGGCATGAGGCAACCACCTGCGGCATGCGAGTGTTCGGCTGCACGCTGGACGCCTGGAAACCCCGGGCGGCAGCTGCACGCGACACCGTCGCCGGCTTGACCGATTCGACGGTGAAGCTGGTGGCGTTAGCTGCGTGATCGCGCACCTCCTGGGAGAACGTCACTTCTTCCAGGGACTCGGTCGTTGCAGCGGAAGCGGGCGCCGCCCATCCCACTGCCAGAGCAGCCAGAACAACCGCCGCCGCAAGCGTCTTCCTCATCTTCATCAGATATGTCCTAACTTAGCGAAACGCTGTCTTACTTGCGTGCCCCCCTTGGAGCACAAGCCTGACGGTAGGCGTTGATATGGCTGGCCAACGTTGGGCAGAAGCCTTCTCGAACGGATTCACGCGAAACCCGCCGGTGTTCTATTAGCGATTTTCATCCTTTCGGACGACCGTCAAATCTCGGCATTACCATTCGTTCGTCTTCTTCTAGTACTCGCATCCCCCGCGCAGGCTGCGCTGGCTGGAGGGCGAGTCCCTCGTCTTTCCGCGGGTAGAATCGACGCGGGCGACCCTCGAGCCGCCGTCTGAGGCTCGACTGAAGCGCGTTAGTAATAAATTCGCGACATTCACAAAGACCTTCACATCCGCACAATGCGGGCCCACACCCGCACCCGACCAAGATGGCTCAATTTGCACGGCTCGGCACCATTAGGAAAACTCGCGGTCGCGGGAAAACGGCAATTCACCGAGTAACTCGCGCAATCGGCCTTGGACTTCCCGCGGTTCGTTGGTCGTATATGCAGAGACGGCGGCGGGGATGTCGGCACTCCGGAGAGTGCGGACCGCGAAGACAACCGCAGGTGCTCGCTGGCGTCGGGGTCGCCGGGATCGGGCTAATCCACACCGCTCCGGGAATCACCGCGCCGGTGATGGAGTGCGAGCAGCTCTGAACCCCTCGCCCGCGACCGGACGATGACCAGCTCGACGGGCTGTCCGTCGCGCGATGGGCCTTCCGCGAGCCCGCGCCACGAACTGGGATCGCGCATAGATAAAGAGCGCGACGTTGTCTGCGGGAGCGGGAGGGCTGCGGACCCGTGTGGGGTTGGGCCCCACCGCTAGAGGCTCCGCGCAGCCGCGCGTGCACAGGCGGTGGGGAAGGTTCGCGCGGTGCGTCGTGGCCCTGCTCCGTCACCGCCTCGGTCGTTATCATCGGGGGGTGATCGCAAGCATCCTTCTCTGACACGGCACTGCGTCGTCCCCTACCGGCTCGCCGGTCTCCTTCGCATGCCGTTCTCACTCAAGGAAAGCTCTCTCATGTCGACCACTTCTCACTCCGCCGCGCCCGCGGCCCCCTCCTTCAGCGTCGCAGCCTGGGATGCGCAGCACCCGCTCGACGACATCGCGTTGCGCGAGATCCTCTCGAATGCGCGCGTCATAGCCGTGGGCGAGTCGGCCCACTTCATCGACGAGCTCAGCGACGCGCGCGCCGACATCGTGGCAGCGCTGGTCCGAGAATTCGGGGTCGACGACCTGGCCCTCGAAATCGGCCATGACGAGGCGCCTCTGGTCGAGGACTGGCTCTCGGGACAGCGGACCGAGGAGCTTCGATCGCTCGTCGGGCCGCTCACGTTCGCGCTCTACGGGACGTTTCTCGTCGGTCTGCGTGCACCGCTGCCGCGTCATCGTCGGGTGAGGGTGCTGGGCGTCGATCTGCCGAACTCCCTGACGATCGAGCCGAGTCTCGCCCCCTTTGCGACGCTGCTGGACGCGATCGACCCCGCCGCTGCCGAGCTCCTGCACCAGGCGAGGGAGGTGGCGGGACGAGTCGTCGGGGGATCTGCCGCAGCCAGTGCGGCGTCGTGGCTCGACGTCGAAGTGGATGCCGCGGCCTTTGACGCCGTCGTCGTTGTCGCGTCGGCGACGACCGATCCCGCGGCGGCGACCCTGGGCCTCGATTGATCGCAGCCCCGAGCGCTCTCCTCGGACGCGACGGATCGACGAGCAGTTTTCCCACAACTGTGGATAACTCTGTGGAGAGCTTGTGCGAAAGGGTCCCCATCATGTGAGTGGATCGTGTGGATAACTCGGAAACCGATCACATCTTCGAAACTACACAGGCGTAATTCCGCCGATCTCACGCCTCGATCACCCCGGCGGGGTCGGAAGCGAGGACGGCGAGAGGGGCTGTGAATATCTCTGGGGAGAACGAGCTCGCCTGTCCTTGACGATGTCGGCGAGGGCGCGGGGATGGCATCCGGGACCGCCTCGCGCGAAAAAGAACACAAGAAAGTACCCGTGCGCAACCCACCTCGGGTTTCGCGTACCTGGGAGGAAGCTGGATGCAACGAGAGTCCCGCCTCGAGCGGGCATCGGTTCACACTCGCGAAAGGAACACATCATGGGATTCTTCGGATTTCTCCTCCTCGGACTGCTCGCCGGCGCCATCGCCAAGCTGATCCTCCCCGGTAAGCAGGGTGGCGGCTGGCTCATCACGCTCGTCCTCGGTGTGGTGGGTGCCCTGCTCGGCGGCTTCCTCGGCAGCGTCCTGTTCAACGCTCCGCTGCAGGACTTTTTCTCCATCCAGACGTGGCTGCTCGCCATCGGCGGCTCGATCATCGTGCTGCTCATCTACGGCCTCATCGTGGGTCGTCGCGCCGCGCGCTGACCTCGTCATCGAAAGGCCCGGGGCGGTTGGACCGCGTCCCGGGCCTTTCGTGTTCGTCAACCCCGACGTTGGGCGGCGCCCCGCCGCTCTAGCGTGAGCGGATGCCACGCGACACCGTCTCCGCTCAGACCCTGGTCCGACGCCTCGTGCAGTCCGCCTCGGCCGACGTCGCCTCGACCGAGGCGGAGGCCCTGCGCGACGAACCCGATGGGGTGCATCGCCATCGCACGCGGGTGCGGCGCCTGCGCACCGTGCTGTCGGTGGTGCGCCGAGTCACCGACCCCGGCGAGACGCGAGAGCTGCGTCGGTCGCTGAAGCGGTGGGGGAGCACCCTTGGCGAGGCCCGCGACGCGGAGGTGCGCGCGGAGCGCGCCGACGAGGCCCTGACCGCGCTCGGCATCGACGATGCCGACGCCCGGCGGAGGCTGGTCGGCGACGAGCGGGCCGCGTACCGGCACCTGCACGAGCGGATCGCGGCCGAGCCGCAGACCGACGAGGGCCACCGCCGCAGGCAGCTCGTCCGCGAGGCGGGGCTGACGCTCGAGGTCGAGCATCCTGACGCCAAGAGCGCGAAGGTCGTGCGCCGTCTCGTGCGCCGGGAGGCGAAGCGGGTCTCGCGCGCGGTGTCCGCCGCTGACGGCTCGCTCGATCGCTTCCACGATGTGCGCAAGGCCGCGCGCCGACTGCGCTATCTGGCGGAAGCCGTCGACGCCGCCAACCCCGGCATGCTTGGCGGCGACGTCCAGCGACTGGGCCGAGCGGCCAAGCGCGTGCACAAGCTGCTCGGCGAGCACCGCGACGATCTGCTGCTCGCCGACCGCGCTCGCCGGCTACGTGCGCGCGCTTTCACGGCGCAGGAGTCCACGGCGCCCTACGACGCGGTCAGCGCGTGGGCTCACGACCGCGCCGAGCAGCAGCTCGACGGTGTGCCGAAAGCGGTGAAGAAGCTCCGCAAGGCCGCCAAGCGCTTGCGGTGACGGTCCGTCAGGCGCCGGCCACGCGCGCGTTGTGCTGCAGGATGACGCCGAGGTAGATCGCCAAGAAGAGTACGGGGACGACCGTCGCGAGGGCCACAGATCCCCAGAATCCAGGTGCGAGCAGAGGGATGCACATCAGGATGCCGAGCACCCCGAGTCCCAGGCCGGCCCCGCGCAGCACCACAGCGCTCGCCGGAGCCCTGCGCGGCGTCGCCCATAACGGCATCCGTTCGCCCGGGTAGGCGCGGACGGTCGCCACGGTCGACCAGACCCAGAGTGCCGCCCCCACGGGCACCAGTGCCGCCCACCACCACTGCGCTGTCATCGCCCCAGCCCAACACGGGCCGCTCGGTGACGCAAGGCACCGCGCGACGGCGAGCCCCGTGCGGGGCCGCCCCCCAATGTCCGGTCCCGCACGAAGCTCGCGGCGTCAGTCTCGTCGCTCTCGCATTCCGACGGGACCCCGGATGCCGCGCCCGACCGCGCCACGACGGCGGCGACGGGACCGGGGGCCCGGGCTATTTCATCCGAAAGGATGAGGGATCGCGCCGCGTGAGCCCGTTGCGCACGCCCCACAGGGCGAGCTGCGTGCGGTCGGCGAGTTCGAGCTTCCGCAGCGCGGACGCGGTCTGACTGCGCACGGTGTTGATCGAGACCGAGAGATGGCGCGCGATGTCCTCCGTCGCGGTCACCCCGCTGCTAAGCAGACCGACGACACGCTGTTCGGCAGCGGTCAACTGGGCCAGCCGCGCGGGCTCCGCCGGCTCGGGACGGGCATCGCGGAGTTCACGGATCAGCCGGGGCGCCACGAGCGGAGAGATCGTCGACGTGCCCGCGGCGGCACCGCGGATGACGGGGAGCAGCTGATCGCTGTCGTGCCCCTTGAGCAGGTAGCCGCTGACGCCCGCCTCGAGCGCCTCGACGACGAACGCGTCGGACACCTCGCTGGTGAGGAGGATGACGTGGCATCCCCCTCGTCCTTCCTGCGTGATCACGCGGGCGGCCTCGATACCGCTCATCCCGGGCATGTGCAGGTCCATGAGCACGACATCGGCCTTCTCGGCTCGCGCCCTCACGATGGCGTCGGGGCCGTTCGACGCTTCGCCGGCGACGCGAATGCCGGGAGCGTGCTCGAGGCGGATCCGGATGCCGCGACGCACCGTGCGGTTGTCATCGACGATCAGCACCCGGATGTCGTCCGTGGTCGCCGTCATGAGCGGACCGGCGCATCGGCGTCGTCGTACAGGGCCAGCGGCGCCTCCATGACCACCGCCCAGCCGGGTCCGGTCTCGGCCGGGCCCGCGCGGAAGGAGCCGTGCAGCAGATCGACGCGTTCGGCGAGACCGCTCAGGCCCCAGCCGAGTCCGGCCGCTCGTCCGCCCGCGAGCCGAGGTTCGCCACCCGCATCGGCGACGCTGACCCGGACGTCGCGCTCCGCCGCCGTCACCTCGACGCTGACGGCGGCGCCGGCCGCGTGCTTGCACGCGTTGGTGAGCGCCTCCTGCACCACGCGGTAAGCGGTGGCGGAGACGACGGCGGGCAGGTCATCGACCTCGCCATGCGTGTGGGACGAGACGTCCATCCCCCGCGCCCTCCACCACTCGATCAGCTCGTCGAGAAAGCGCAGGTCGCGAGTCGGGCCGACCGCGGAGCCGTTCTCGGCGCGCAGATCGCGCAGCGCCGCGTACAGGCTCGCCGAGGCGAAGCGGCCCTCCGCGCGCATCTCGCCGATCAAGGCCGTCGCCTGCGCGGCATCCTGTCCGTCGATGTCGACCGCCGCGTCGGCGAGCGACAGCAGACCCGCGAGGTGCTGCCCGGCGACGTCGTGCAGCTCCTGCGCGATGCGGGCCCGCTCCAGCGTCCGCGCGTGCTCGATCTCGCTCTCGTGACGAGCCTCGGCGGCGGCGAACTCCTCCCGGGCGCGGCGGAGGGAGCTCATGCGCCGCGCCCACCACACGCCGAGCGCGGCCGCGCCCGACACGGGGGCGGCGAAAGCGAGGCCCGAGCTCAGGACGAAGCTGCTCGTCACGGCGAGCGGGGCGCCGGTCGCCCACGACCAGAGCGACAGGATGCCGACGGCTGCGCCGATGACCACGCCCGTCCACACGACGGCGACGGCAGCCCGCCGCTGCGCCGCGAGGAAGAAGACGGCCACGGCGACGACCAGCGGCAGGGCGCCCAGCCAGCGCGGCACTTCGACGCCCACGATCAGTCCGAGGTAGCACGCGGTCGTGCCCAGGACCGCCCCGACGGGGAACCGCGGCGACAGGAGGAGGAACGCGCTCTGAACGGCGCACCCGAGCACCACCGCGGCGATCACCGCGGCCAGGGGAAAGCGGTAGCCCCAGACGACATCGCCCTGGAGGAGAGCGGCCATCGGGTCGGCGAGCGACGGCACGAGGGTGACGGCGAACACGATGGCGACGAACGTCACCATGGAACGCGGGCGGTTCAGGATGCGGGTGAAGCCCGCGGTGTCGACCGCGTCTCGGTCGGGATGATCGTCGGTCGTCGGCACCGCGTCACTCTAGCGTCGGCGGGAGGACGTACACGACGTCGTCGCCGTCGCGCTCGTGCTCGACGAACCCGATGCGCGCGAGCAGGTCGTGCGAGGGATCGTCGTCGGCCGCGACGCACGCGTAGAGGGGACGCTCGGCCTCCTGAGCAGTGAGCAGACGCAGCGCCTCGGATGGTGCCTCGTCGCCGATCCCGGGCACGAGGGCGAGGAGGATCTCGCGGTCGTCGCCCCGGTCCATGGCTGCGGCGACCCCCACCACGTCGTCGTCCTGCACGATGACCTGCGCGTCCACGTCGTCGCGGTCGACCCACCCGTCGAAGGCCGGTCGGTCCCCGCCGACGGCGTTCGGCCACGCGGACCTGCTGTCGTGGACCGCCTGGAAGGCGGCATCCCGATCGGCGTCGGTCAGAGGGCGGAGCTCGATGTGGGCCATGACGTCACGGTAGCGAGGGCACCGGCACGCGTCCCACGTCCTTGTGCGCTCAGGCGAAACCGTGCAGGGCGAGGAAGGTCCAGGTGGCGCCGTTCGCGTCGCGGCGCGAGATCTGGTCGAGCAGATGGCGGAAGAGCGTCGCGCGGGTGTCGTCACCGATGCTCTGCCACCCCTCGAGATTGCGTCGCAGCACCAGGCCCGTCTGGTCGAGAGCCTTGGCGAAGACGATGTTGCGCGAAATGGCCACCATGTGGGTGTAGAAAGCGAGCACGGCATCCACATAGGCGCGGGAGGTGTCGGCATCCCGCATCGCGGAGGCGAGGGTGACGGCGGCCTCCAGCTCGTCGGTCTCGCCGTGCTGGAGACCCACGCGCATGGCCCCCGCGATGGTGTGCGTCGCGTACTCGCGCATGTCGGTCCGAGAGCGCTCGGTGAGCGCGGCGACGCGGGTGTAACGGTTGGCCGCGACCTCGACGAGACCGATGCGCTCGAGCTTCTGCAGCGCCTCGCGCACGGGCGTGCGGGAGATGCCCATGAGGGTGGCGAGCTCGACGTCGCGCAGGCGGTCGCCGGGCTGCAGCCGACCGTCGACGATGGCCTCGCCGAGGAGCCGGTAGGCCTCATCGACGAGGGCGGATGCGCGCCGTCGTTCGTCCATCAGGCGGATCTTACGGCCATGGTTTATCACAGAACATGGACATAACTGCCTGATTCTTCGTTTTCGTGTCGCGCGCGGGCTCCGGCATGGGTAAAGTGATCGCCGTCACGCCTCGCGTGACATATCCGGGGGGATCCGTCGACGCCCGGGCTTCGAGCCATGCTCAGCCCGGGCGTCGTATGGGCTTAAGGGCCGACAACCACCATTTCGTGCGGCGCAACGTTTGTGTCACGGACTCGTGCGACCGTGCAGGCGTCCGGCTACCGTGGGGGCACAGATCGGCGCGCTCGGCGCCGACTCGAGCGGAAAACGGCTACACGATGAGCACGCAGGGTACGGTCAAGTGGTTCAACTCGGAGAAGGGCTTCGGCTTCATCGCCCCCGACGACGGTAGCCAGGACGTCTTCGCGCACTACAGCGCGATCCAGTCGGGCGGTTACCGCTCGCTCGAGGAGAACCAGCGCGTCGAGTTCGACGTCGAGCAGGGCCCCAAGGGCCTGCAGGCGTCGAACATCCGCGCTCTCTGACGTCACCCCGGCCCCGGCCGGACGGACCGCCACCGTGCGTCCGCCGGTCGGGGCCGTCGACGTGCGCGGCGGTCCGCGTCAGCGCTCCTGGCGGACCAGGTCGACGCCCGCCGCGGCGAACTGCCGCAGCGTCGCGTGCGGCAGGAAGGCCCGCGTGAGCGCCGCGCCGATCCGGGTGAGGTCGGCCTCGTCGCGGTACAGCAGGTACATGGTCTCGTAGCGCGGGTGGAACTTCTGCTTGAACCGGTGCAGGGAGGCGAAGCCGTAGACCGGCTCGAGCAGCTCGGCCATGCGGGTCTGCAGAGCGGCGATCGCGCCGGCATCCGCGGGGTACTCGTGTGCCAACGGCGCCCCCGACAGCGACATGACCTCGGCACCCTCCGCCGAGAACTGCTGCGCGGACGCTCCGATGAGGTATTCCATGACGGGGCCGAAGCCGCCGTCGCGGCGGCGCATCAGATCGAGCGTCCACCCGCGGATCCCGCTCTCGCCGTACACCGGGAGCCACGAGAGGAAGCCGTCGACGTCGCCGTCGGGGGAGACGGCGAGGGCGAGCCGGACCTCCGGGTCGGTCGCCTCGTGCAGGGTGCCGAGGGTGAAGCCCATCTCGGGCAGCCCCTTGTCGCCCACCCAACTCTCCGAGATGGCCCGCAGCTGCTGGCGCACGCCCCACGTCTCGTCGCTCAGCCGCGACAGGCGGAACGTCATGCCCTCGCGCTGCGCGCGGTTCAGCGAGGTGCGCACCGCACCCCACGCCTTGCCCGTGAACTGCAGACCGGGCAGGTCGACGACGGTGTCGTCGGCGACCACGATGCTCCGCCAGCCGCTCGGAACCGCCGCCCGTGTCTGCTCTCCCGCGCTGAAGAAGCACGGGGCGAGGCCCGCCATCTCCGCACCGTCGATGAAGGCTCGAACGGTGTCGCGCCGCGTCTCGGGCGGTCCGAGTGGGTCGGCCAGCGCGAGCGCGACCCCCGAGCGCCGCTGATAGGCGACGATGCCGCGACCGAAGCGCGCGTACGTCATGCCCTCCCACGTGGTCATCCACGACAGCGTCCCGCCGCCCGACGCGTGCAGGAGCGCCTTCGCGTCGCCGGCGGACGGCGGCGGGTTCTCCCCGAGCGCCGCCTTCGGCCGAGCGCGGAACGCGCCGCGGACCAGCACGAAATAGACGGACGCCACGATCCACAGCGTGGAGGACGCCAGGACGCTGGTGACGTCGGCATCCAGATCCTGCTCGAGACCGGTCGCCCCGGACAGCGACAGGATGCCGATGAGCAGGAGGACCAGAAGGAGGTTCAGGGCGCTGTAGACCAGCACCACGACCCACGCCCATCGGCGACCGCGGCGCAGGGCCGTGGCCACGATCAGCACGACGATCGTGTTCACCGCGACGTCGATCCACGAGCCCGACGTGGCCGCGGAGTACCCGAAGGGTCCGGTCATCGGTGCGAAGTAGCCGAGGATCTCGATCGCGCCCAGGGCGCAGAGCATGACGACGGCGATCAGGCGCTGCTCGCGCACGCTCACGCGCTGCGGGCGCAGCGATCGGTCGACGGCGAGGATCAGGCCGACCGCAAGGGCGTGCTCGAGATCGGCGATCGAGCCGTAGTACACGAGCGCCACCGACAGCGCGGCGATGAACACGGTCCAGGCGCGCAGCCGCCAGGGGGAGGGCAGCAGCGCGAGAGCGCCCGCGAGACACGCGAACACACCCCCGGACGGACCCACGTCGAGCGCAGCCGCCTGCTCCTGCGCCCACGGCCAGGGCGATAGCGCGGCGAGCCACAGGAAGACCACGGCCCCCAGCACCGAGAACAGCTGGCCGACCGCGAAGTACGCGGCGGCGACACGCGAGCCGCGCCGTAGCTCCAGGAAGGCGATGCCCACGAAGGCGGGGACGCCGGCGAGGTACACCCAGGGCGTCGTGACGAAGAAGGTGCCGGTGACGGGCGTCCACCAGCGGCCCTCCTCGAGGGCGGGCAGCCCGTAGGCGACGGCGGGGAAGAGCTCGGACTCCGTGAAGGGACGCCACAGCCCGCTCGAGAGCAGGCCGACGAGGATCAGGATGCCGGCCAGGGCCAGCGTGAACGGCACGCGTCGGGCCGCCGCGATCAGGCGAACGGCCGTGGTCTTCTCCCCCATGCCGCTCACGATAGGGCACGGTCTCCGCGCGGCCGAGGGACGGAGCCGTCAGCGACCGGGGTCGACAGCGTGCCAGGCCGCGCGCGCGGCGGAGAGCGCCTCGGTGGCGTCGGCCGCGGCGCGTGCGCGGGCGAGGTGACGGCGGGCCTCGTCCAGGCGCAGGCGTTCGTCGATCGTCGGACGGCCGTCCGCTCGGGCCTCGTCGCGGGCCTCGGCCGAGGCGAGCGCCGCGCGGGCGCAGGCGAGGGTACCCGGAAGAGCCGTCCGCGCCGCCTCGAGACGTCGGCGCTCGCCGACGGCCGCCCCCACCGCGGCGTCGCGCACCTCGCGGACGTGGGCGACGGTGGCGACGGCGTGGCGGGGACGTCGGTCCGAGGTGGCGGCGGCGGCCTCGAGCGTCCGACTCGCCGCACGAAGTCGTTCGTCGGCGTCGGGCGCGCATGTCTCGGGACGTGCGCGGGTCGTCTCGAGGGCGTCCGCCAGTTCGGCCCGGGCCGCGGCGATCTCGGCGGCGGCGTTCTCGGCGGCCTGCAGGGCAGCGCGGTGATCGTCCTCGACCGCCCGCAGGCTTCGCGCGGCGCGCGTCAGCGCAGAGGTCGCTGTTTCGAGGTCGGCACGGTCGGCGAGAGCGGCGTCGGCCTCGTCGAGGGCGTCGGCTGCCGCTCGAGCGGCCGCCGCGGCGTCGTCCCAGTCCGCGGCGTCGAAGCGCGCGCGAAGGCTCTCGAGCAACGGCTCGGGGTCGCCCGCGGCCCGGACGATCTCGTCGCGGCGGCGCCGTGCGGCGGCGGTGAGCTGCTCCGGCGTGCGGTTCGTCCGCACCCACTCGGCCAGATCCGTCCGCGTCACGGTGATGCGGGCCAGCTGCGTCTCGAGACCCGACCGCACCGCCCGCGCCTGATCGCGACGCCGTGCCGCGACACCGATGTGAGCGCGCAGGGTCGACACGTCGACGAAACCGCGGTCGCGCGCGCGTTGCGCCGCCGTCCGCCCGCGGCGCAGTTGCGGGGGGACGTCCACGGCGTCGGGGACGTCGGCGCCGTCGAAAGCCGCGTCGAGCTCGTCGACGGCGTCATGGACACGCACGAGCACCGCGGTCGCCTCGGCCACGGCGGCATCCGCCTGGGACCGGGCCCGAGGAGAATGCCGGGTGAGGCGCACCGCGATCACGATCACGACGGCGAGAACGGCGGCGATCGCCAGCGCGACCGCCGCGGGCACCACCCAGCCGAGGTCAGGCACCGGCGGGGGTACGCGCGTCGGCCGTGTCGTCGACCAGCAGCAGAGCCCGCAGCTCGTCGATGTCGTCGACCGCCGCCTGTGCGCCCTCGGACTCGTGGGGCCAGCTGAAGCCCCACCGCACGAAGATCACCGGCACTCCGGCATCCGCCCCGCCCTCGACGTCGTGGTGGCGGTCGCCGATGAGGACCGGACGGGAGACGTCGGCGCCGACGGCCTCGAGGCGACGCAGCGCTTCGCGCACGATGTCGGCCTTCGTCGCGAGCGTTCGCTCGTCGAGCGAGGCCCCGGCGATCGCTTCGAGGGAGGGGGCGAGGCCGAAGTGGTCCATCAGGGCGACGACCTGCACCTCGGGCTTCGAGCTCGCCGTCGACTGCGGCACACCGGCAGCGTGCAGGTCGTGCACGAGCTCACCCACTCCGGGGTAGAGGCGGGCGCTCACCGTGTACCCCTCCTTCTTATTGAGGCCGCGGTAGAAGGCGACGGCCTCGGTGGCCTGCTCCGGGGTCATGCCCACGTTGACCTGGAAGGAGTCGAGCATCGGCGGACCGATCCACCGCGAGAGCTCGCCGCGCGTCGGCGGCGTGCGGCCGAGGTGCTCGAGGGTGATGGTCAGACGGCGGAGGATCCCCTCCGAGGCATCGACGATCGTTCCGTCGACGTCCCACAGGACGCAGGAGAAGGGAGAGCGTACGGGCATGCGTCCACGCTACCGGCGCGGTCGCCCGCCCGGTCGGAGCGGCGGTGTGGAGGCGGTGTCAGATGGCCGACCTGGTGGCGTGGAGCGCGGATGCTCGGCTCCCTGCACGGATGCGGCTCAGAACAGACGCGGGGCGCCGGACTGCACGCCCTTCATCTCGTCGTAGTCGAGGGTGAGGCAGCGGATGCCGCGATCGGTCGCGAGCACTCGTGCCTGCGGCTTGATCTCCTGCGCGGCGAACACACCCGTGACCGGCGCCAGCAGCGGATCGCGGTTCAGCAGCTCGAGGTAGCGCGTGAGCTGCTCCACGCCGTCGATGTCGCCGCGACGCTTCACCTCGATCGCGACCGTCCCCGGCCCGTCGTCGTTGCGCAGCAGCAGGTCGACCGGGCCGATCGCGGTCGGGTATTCGCGACGAACGAGCGTGAGGTTGTCTCCGACGACCGAGACCTGCTCGGCGAGCAGCCGCTGCAGATCGGCCTCGACGCCGTCTTTGATGAGGCCCGGGTCGACGCCCAGGTCGTGGGCGGTGTCGTGGATGATCTCGTGGATGCGCACCAGCAGCGCGTCGCCGGTCTTCGCGTGCGTGACGCGCCACCGCTCGATCACGCCGTCTTCGACGTCGACGTCATCGGGCTGCTCGAGCGTGAGCGAGCACGGGGGGCTCATCCAGTTCAGCGGCTTGTACGATCCGCCGTCGGAGTGCACGAGCAGGCTGCCGTCGCCCTTGTGCACGAGCAGGCGGGTGGCGAGGGGCAGATGCGCGTTGAGGCGGCCGGTGTAGTCGACGGAGCAACGGGCGATGACGAGACGCACCCGACGAGCCTAATCGCGTCGCGCGGGCTCTTCCGCGGGGGCGGTCACGACGAGGGGTTTGGCGGCCCCGGAGAAGAGACCGGATGCCACGATCAGTCCGACCACGATGAGCAGCGTGTTGAGCAGCCCGATGTGGTCGCCGATCCAGCCGAGGATCGGGGGGCCGCACAGGAAAGCCACGTAGCCGATGGTCGCGGCGGCCGCGACGCGGGACGCGGCCTTGGCGGGGTCGTCGGCGGCGGCGGACATGCCGATCGGGAAGCCGAGCGAGGCGCCGAGGCCCCAGAGCGCCGCGCCCACGAAGACGAGGGGGCCGTAGGGGGCGAGGATGAACAGCAGCAGACCCGCGGCCGCGGTGCCGGCGAGCACGCGCAGCACGATGACGCGGCCCAGTCGGTCGACCACCGGGCCGCCGACGATGCGACCGACGGTCATCGCGACCGAGAACACCGCAAGCACCGCCGGGCCGGCCTCTTCGGGAGCGCCGTGCTCGTACACCACGGCGGAGGGGAGCCAGTCGTTGGCGCTACCCTCGGCGAAGGCCATGCCGAGCATGATGACGCCGAGCGTGTACGTGCGCGGCTCGCGCCAGGCCTGCAGCGACACGGCGAGGCGCTCGCGCCAGTGGGTGCGCTCCTCAGCGACGGGGGCGTCCATCGCCACCTCGGCGCGCGGCACGTTCGCGACCGACACGACGGCCACGACGACGATGACGATCCCCATCGCCACGCAGTGGGCGATCACCGGGATGCCGAGGCTGACCGCCACGAAGCCGAGTCCCGCGCCGATGACCGTGCCGAAGCTGAAGAAGGCGTGCAGCAGGGGCATGATCGTGCGGCCCGTGGCCTTCTCGAGGGCGGCCCCCTCGACGTTCATCATCACGTCGACCGCGCCGTTGCCGAAGCCGAACAGCGCGAGGCCCGTGAGCGCCACCCCGAAGAGCTGGAAGGTGTCGGCACCGAAGCCGATGATCGCGAGACCTGCGCCCACCAGCACGAGGGCGAGGAGCATCCCGGAACGCGCCCCGATCCGTGCCATGACCGCCGGGGCCACCGAGAGGCCGATGATGGATGCCACGCCCATCCCGAGCAGGAGCAGGCCGACGCCGGAGTTCTCGATGCCGAGCGACTCGCGGATCGCGGGCACCCGGGAGGCCCAGGTCGAGATGCTGAGGCCGCTCGCGAGGAAGATGGCGCAGATGGCGACGTGCCAGCGCACGAGCTGCGAGCGGGTCAGGGTCGCGATCATGCGAACACTGTACCGAATCGATTCGACGTTGATCGAATCGATTCGGCACGCCACGCGACGCCCGGGTACGATCAGCGCGTGAGCACCCGTCGCGCGACCATCAGCGACGTCGCCCGAGAGGCCGGCGTCTCGCCGTCGACGGCGTCGGTCGTGTTCAGCGGCAAGACGCCCACCTCCGAGGCGACCCGGGCGCGCGTCCTCGCGGCCGCCGCCGACCTGGGCTACACCGGCCCCGACCCGCGGGCCGCCTCGCTGCGTCGGGGACGCTCGGGCATCGTGGGCGTCGTGTTCGACCAACACCTCGGCACCGCCTTCCTCGACCCGGTCACCACGCACATGATGGACGGTCTCGCCGACGGGGTATCGCGACTCGGAGCCGCGCTCCTGCTCCTGCGCGACGACGGTGAGACGGTCAGCGAACCGTCTCTGCACACCGCTCCCATCGACGCCGCCGTGCTGATCGGCTGCAGCCCGCGCATGCGCGACTCCCTCGAGATCGTCCGCGGCCGCGGCATCCCGGTCGTCGTCGTCGAGGGCGATGCGGGTGCCGGCATCCCGCGCGTCCTCCTCGACAACGCCGAGGCCCAGAGTGCGGCCGCTCGGCATCTCGAAGCCCTGGGGCACCATGACGTCGTCATCGTGACCCTCCCGGTCGACACGTCTCGCCGACGGGGGTGGATCGATCCGGGCACCGCGGTGCGGGTCGACGTGACCGCGGACCGACTGGCGGGGGCGCGTTCGGTCTTCCCCGACGCTCCGGCGATCTCGGCCGCCACCAGCTCGATCGACGAGGGCGCGATCGCCGGGCGCGCGATCTTCGCCGACCCCGACCGCCGCCCCACCGCGGTGATCGCGCAGAGCGACCTGCTGGCGGCGGGCGTCATCCGCGCGGCCGAGGAGCGCGGGCTCCGGGTGCCGCACGACGTCAGCGTCACCGGGTTCGACGGTGTCGTCGTCGATGGTCTCGCCCCGCAGGTCCTCACGACGCTCGTGCAGCCCGCGACCGCCAAGGGGCGCGCCGCGGGGGAGGCGGTCGCGGCGATGCTCGAGGACGCGACGCCGTCGGGTCTCGACCTGCACTGCACCTTCCGCGAGGGGACGACCACGGGCCCTCCGACTACCACATGAGGGATCGCGACGCGCGGACTCTCATGCTCCGCATAGAATAGGTCCGACCCCCACACGAGCCCGGGCACCCACCCGTCGACCCCGAGGAGGCACGACCATGCTGTTGTTCCTCGGCGCGTTCGCGGTTCTCCCCCTCGTCCTGCCGTGGCTCGTGTCCCGCATCGGAGCCCGAGCGTTCTACGTGGCCGCGGTCCTCCCGATCCTTGCCTTCGCGCACGCCGTCGCCCAGGCGCCGGCTGTGCTGGGGGGCGACATTCCGTTCGAGGAATATCGCTGGATCCCCGCGATCGACGTCTCGCTGTCGATGCGCATGGATGTGCTCGGCTGGCTGCTCACCCTGGTCGTCACCGGGGTGGGCGCGCTGGTCATGATCTACTGCCGCTGGTACTTCCGCGGCAAGACCCAGGGCGTGGGGCAGTTCTCGGCGGTCCTGCTCGGGTTCGCCGGGGCGATGTACGGGCTGGTGCTCACCGACGACCTCGTCGTGCTGGTCATGCTGTGGGAAGTCACGAGCGTGCTGTCGTACCTGCTCATCGGGTACTACCACAGCCGCTCCGCCAGTCGCCGAGCCGCCCTGCAGGCCCTTCTGGTCACCACGCTCGGCGGGCTCGTCATGCTCATCGGCGTGGTGCTGCTCGTGGTCCAGTCGGGCACGTCGAGCCTGTCGACGATCCTGGCCGACCCCCCGACGGGCACCGTGGTCGACGTCGCCGTGCTGCTCCTTCTCGTCGGCGCACTGAGCAAGTCGGCGATCTTCCCGTTCCACTTCTGGCTTCCCGGGGCCATGGCCGCGCCCACCCCGGTCAGCGCGTACCTGCACGCCGCGGCCATGGTGAAGGCCGGCATCTATCTCGTCGCGCGTCTCGCGCCCGGCTTCGCCGACACGCCCTTCTGGCGGCCGACGCTCATCGCGCTCGGCGTCTTCACCATGCTGCTCGGCGGCTTCCAAGCGCTCCGGGAGCGCGACCTCAAGCGCATCCTCGCGTTCGGCACGGTGAGCCAGCTCGGCTTCCTCACCGTCATGCTCGGGTACGGAACGAGGGATGCCGCCCTCGCCGGCGTGGCCCTGCTGCTCAGCCACGCGCTGTTCAAGTCGTGCCTCTTCCTCGTCGTCGGCGTCATCGACCGGCAGTTGAACACCCGAGACATCGGGCAGCTCTCCGGCCTCGGTCGCCAGGCTCCCGTCATGGCCACGGCATCCTTCATCGCGATCTTCTCGATGGCGGGCGTGATCCCCACGCTCGGATTCGCGGCGAAGGAGACCGCCCTCACGGCTCTGCTCCACGAGGCGGAGGGCGGGGCGGCCTGGGGGATCGTGGCCCTGGCCGGCATCGTCCTGGGCTCCGCCCTGACGGCGGCGTACGGCATCCGCTTCCTGTGGGGCGCGTACGGGACCAAGCGCGACGTCGAGACCACCGAGTGGCCCGACCCGCCCATCGGCTTCCTGTCGGCCCCGGTGCTGCTGTCGGCGATCACGCTCGCCCTCGGCTTCCTCTCGCCGATCGTCGACCGCTGGCTCGCACCCTACGCCGACGGCCTGCCCGCCTCCACCGCGGGTGTTCCGGCGCCGGAGTACCCCTATCACCTGGCACTCTGGCACGGTCTCGAGCCCGCCCTGTTCATCTCACTGGGCACCCTCGCGCTCGGTGCCGGCATCTTCTGGGTCGTGCGCAAGACGCAGCTGCACAAGCGGCGTCGTGTGCTGCCCTTCACCGCGAACGACGTGTACAACGTCGCGCTGCGCGGGATCGACCACTCGTCCGAATGGGTCACCGCCCGCTTCCAGCGAGGCTCGCTGCCGTTCTACGTCGGCACGATCTTCGTGGTGCTCGTCGTGGCCGAGGGCTCCGCCCTGCTCGCGTCCGACGAGTGGCGCGCGCAGCTCGACGCCTGGCAGTCGCCGGCGCAGCTGATCTCGGCGCCGATCATGATCGCCGCGGGCATCCTGGCCGTCCGTGCCCGCAAGCGCTACACGGGCGTCGCTCTCGTGTCGGTGACCGGTCTCGGCATGGTGGTGCTCTTCGCCACCAGCGGCGCCCCCGACCTCGCCCTCACCCAGGTGCTGATCGAGACCGTCACCCTCGTGGTGTTCGCGCTCGTGCTGCGGCGCCTTCCCGCTCGGATGGGCGAGCAGAACGAGTCGGTCGCCCCGCTCGCGCGCGCCGTCCTCGGCGCCGGTGTCGGTCTGACCATGGCGCTGGTCGCGATCGTCGCGACCGGCGCCCGGCAGGACGCCCCCATCTCCCTCGCGTGGCCGCCGCTCGCCTACGAGATCGGCCACGGCCGCAACGTCGTGAACGTCGCGCTGGTCGACCTGCGCGGATGGGACACGATGGGCGAGCTCTCGGTCCTCGTGCTCGCCGCCACCGGCGTGGCATCCCTCGTCTTCATCACCAACCGCAGCGACAACCTCGCCCGCCGCTCGGGCACGGCCCGCGCACGCGTGGGGCTGGGGCGTCGGCGCCCGCTGGTCGAGACCGACAGCGGCGTGCGGGCCCAGCGTGCCGGCGAGACGGGCGCACCGCGCGCCTGGCTCGTCTCCGGCGCGAAGGTGCAGCCCGAGAACCGGTCGATCCTGCTCGAGATCATCATCCGGGTGCTGTTCCACTCGATCATGATCGTCTCGCTCTACCTGCTGTTCGCCGGGCACAACCTGCCCGGCGGCGGCTTCGCCGGCGGTCTCGTCGCGGGCATGGGCCTGGTCATGCGCTACATCGCCGGCGGCCGGTGGGAGCTCGGCGCCGCCGCGCCCACCGACGCGGGCCGACTGCTGGGAGCGGGCATGGCGATCGCCGTGCTGTGCGCGTTGGTCCCCATGCTCTTCGGCTTCGCACCGCTGCAGAGCTTCACCTTCGAGGGCGACCTGCCGCTGATCGGGCACGGGGAGTTCGTCACCAGCACCATCTTCGACATCGGCGTCTACCTCGTGGTCATCGGCCTCGTGCTCGACGTGCTCCGCAGCCTCGGCGCCGAGGTCGACCGCCAGTCGCAGCTGCCCGAAGACGCCGAGGTGGTGCACTCGTGACCATCTCGCTCGTCCTCGTCATCGTCATGGCCGTGCTCTTCGCGTGCGGTGTCTACGCGATGCTCGAACGCAGCCTCACGCGCGTGCTGATCGGCTTCCTCCTGCTGGGCAACGCCGCCAATCTCCTGCTCCTCATCGTGATGGGCGCGCCCGGACGAGCGCCCTTCTACGACGGGGGCGAGACGGATGCCGCCGACATGTCCGACGCGCTGCCGCAGGCCCTGACCCTCACCGCGATCGTCATCACCTTCGGCATCTCGGCGTTCCTGCTCGCCCTCATCTACCGCTCCTGGCAGCTGGGTCAGGCCGACACGGTCATCGACGACGCCGACGATGTCGCGCTGCGCGCCCGCACGGCGAACGAGCCGGAGGACGCGATGGACGAGGAGTCCCGCTCCGACGACGACGACGTCACGACCGACTTCGTCGGTGACGTCGCCTCGCCCATCCGCGTGCTGCATCAGGGCGACCTGTCGTCTCTGGTCGACGACGCCCCGGTGGACCGCGTCGCCGTGCGCCGCGACGATCGTGACGACGACCGCAGCGACCCCCAGGACGGTGATCGCTCGTGAGCGCCCTCGTGCCCCTCCTCGTCGGCATCCCGCTCATCGGTGCGGCGATCAACCTCATCTTCGGGCGTCGCAAGAAGACGCAGATCGTCGTCTCGGTCGCCTCTCTCACGGCCGTCCTCGTGCTCGGCGCGATCCTGCTCGTCGCCGTCGACACGAACGGCCCCCTCGCGGTGGCGATCGCGGCGTGGGACATCCCGTTCGGCATCGTGCTCTACGTCGACGTGCTCGCGGCCCTGCTCGTGGTGGTCACGAGCATCGTGCTGCTCGCGGTCCTGCTCTTCTCGATCGGTCAGGGCGCGGCCGACAACGACGAGGACACCCCGGTCTCGATCTTCTACCCGGCGTACCTCATCCTCGGCGCGGGCATCTTCAACGCCTTCATCGCCGGCGACCTGTTCAACCTCTACGTCGGTTTCGAGATCCTGCTCGTGGCGTCGTACGTGCTGATCACCCTGGGGGGTACCGAGTCGCGCATCCGCACGGGCGTGGTCTACATCGTCGTGTCGCTGGTGTCGTCGATCCTCTTCCTCGCCGCGATCGCGATGGTGTACGGCGCACTCGGCACGGTCAACATGGTGCAGATCTCGGAGCGCATGTCGCTGCTGCCCCAGGACACGCAGACGATCCTGCACCTCATGCTGCTGCTGGCCTTCGCCATCAAGGCGGCCGTCTTCCCGCTGTCGTTCTGGCTGCCCGACTCCTACCCGACGGCCCCCGCCCCCGTCACGGCGGTGTTCGCGGGCCTGCTCACCAAGGTGGGCGTCTACGCGATCATCCGTACCGAGACGCAGCTCTTCGTCGACAACGACCTCAACTTCCTGCTGATGATGGTCGCGCTGTCGACGATGATCGTCGGCATCCTGGGCGCCGTCGCTCAGGCCGAGCTCAAGCGCATCCTGTCGTTCACGCTGGTCAGCCACATCGGCTACATGATCTTCGGACTGGCGATCAACACGCCGCTCGCGGTGGGGGCGACGATCTACTACATCGTCCACCACATCATCGTGCAGACGACCCTGTTCCTGGCCGTGGGCCTCATCGAGCGCCGGGCGGGCAGCACGTCCATCCTCAAGGTCAAGGGGCTGATGCGGGCCGCGCCGGTGCTGGCGGTGCTCTACTTCATCCCGGCGATCAACCTCGGCGGCCTTCCGCCGTTCTCGGGCTTCATCGGCAAGTACGCCCTCTTCGACGCCGCGGCCCAGGTCGGCACTCCCGTGATGATGGTGCTGATCGTCGGCGGCATCGCGACGTCGATCCTCACGCTGTACGCCCTCATGCGCGCGTGGAACCTGTCGTTCTGGCGCGAGGACGACGACTCCGCCGAGACGACCGAGCGCATCGCCTACCTCGGCAACGCCCCCGCCGCGGCCATCTCGACCGAGCGTCGCACGACGCCCCGGATCATGACACTGGCGACCGTGGGGATGGTCGCGGTCACCGTGGCACTGACCGTCTTCGCGGGCCCCCTGCTCGACATGTGCCTGCGGGCGGGCATCACGATCACCGACGGTGTGAGCCTCGTGCAGATCCAGGAACAGGCGGGTCAACGATGAGTCCCAGCCGTCGCTCGCAGATCTCGCTGTTCCTGCACCAGCTGCCGTTCCTTGTGTGGCTGGTCGCCCTGTGGATGCTGCTGTGGGGCCAGTTCACCTGGCTCGCCTTCCTCACCGGCCTCGTCATGGCGGTTTTCGTCACGCGGGTCTTCCGTCTGCCCCCGGTCGAGCTGTCGGGTCGCATCAACCTCTGGTACGGCCTCGTGTTCGTGGTCACCTTCCTCGGCGCGGTCGTGAAGGGCTCGCTCATCGTGGCGTGGCAGGTGCTCGACGTGCGCCGTCAGCCGGGGGCGGCGATCATCGCGGTCCCCCTGCGGGTCGACGACGACGTGATCATGGCGCACACCGCGGTGACGGCATCCCTCATCCCGGGTTCCTTGATCGTCGACGTCGATCGCGAGAATCGCACGCTCTACCTGCACACGATCGGGATCCGCAGCGACGCCGACCTCGAACACCAGCGGCGGGTCGTGCTCGGTTGGGAGGCGCGCATCACTCGTGCGGTCGGTTCGAAGGAAGAGCTGCAGGAGCTGCGCGCGAACATCGCCGCGCACGACGCCCCCGGATCGCCGCGCGACGGAAGGACCCTGCTGTGACCACCGCTCTCGTCGTCGTGATCCTCGTCGTCTTCGCCGTCGCCGCCGTGCTCGCGCTGATCCGTCTGGTGATCGGCCCCTCGATCCTCGACCGCGCCGTCGCGGCCGACGTCCTGCTCACCGAGGTGGTGTGCATTCTCGGTGCCGACATGGTGATCAATCACCACACCCGTTCGCTCCCGGCGATGCTCATCATCGCCGCTGTGGGCGTGTTCGGCTCGATCGCCGTCGCCCGCTTCGTCGCGCGGAAGGAGAACCCGAGATGACGATCGAGACCGTGCTCGACACGATCGCCCTGGTCCTCGTCCTCGTGGGCGCGGTGCTGTGTCTGACCGCCACGATCGGGTTGCTGCGCTGGCGCGACGTTCCCACACGCCTGCACGCGGCGACCAAGCCGCAGGTGCTGGGCGTGCTGCTGATCGTGATCGCCGTGGAACTGAGCCTGCGATCGTGGGAGGCGCTGGCCTTCGGCATCCCGATCGTCCTGATCCAGTTCGCGACCGCGCCCCTCGCGGCCCACATGGTGGGGCGAGCGGCCTATCGCAATCGCACCACCGACGAAGAGAACCTCTACGTCGACGAGCTGCGTCACAGCACCGAGCAGCCCGGTTCGACCGGTGCGGCCTCGCGTCCCGAGAGCTGAGCTCAGACGCTCGCGTCGCGCACGTCGGCGCGAGCCTGCGGCGAGGCCGCCCCTTCGTCGGGGTCGGGGGTCTCGGTGCGGTGGTCGAGCTCGCGCAGTTCCCGCTCCTCGCGTCGCCCTTCGGCGAGGAACGCCAGGCGGTTGAGGCACTCGTGGTTGCGCAGCACGAGCATCGGCTTCCACAGCAGCGACGGCAGCAGGGCGGCCGCACCCGAGATGGGCTCCTCCGCAATCGTCACGGCGATCCCGTCGCCGTGCGGACGCACGTCGATGCGGATGACGCCGCGACCCAGGATGCCGGCCTCCGGCCGTAGCCGAATCCGACGCGGCGGATCCCACTCGACCATCTCGGTCTCGTCGTGGATCATGACGGGCCAGACGCCCAGCGAGTGGTGGAGGCGCGTGCCCTCCCGGGGCCACTGCGGGTCGACGTCGCGCATGCGCGCGGCGCCCACCACCCAGACGGGGTAGAGCCAGCCGTCCGAGAGCACGGCGAAGAGGTCGTCGGGCGTGCAGCGCATCAGGCGCGTGTTGCGGGCGGCCATGGCATCCGTTCGGTCGGCGTGCTCCGACTGTAGGGGCGGAGGCCGCAGGGCGGGCGGGTCTTGACGGGTGGGGGTGCGCGTGGGGGTGGGGCGCGTGCCGTGTGGCCCCGGGGCCACGAGCGGTCACCGTGCGGCGCTCGCCGCCTCTCGGCGCCGGCCCCGGGCGGCAGCGGCCACCATGCCGGGCGCGAAGAGCAAGAGTCCTCCCGCGGCGACGCCGATCACGTCAGCGTCGTCATCCAGCGAGGGAAGCTTGCAGATTGTGAACGCTAACAATAGAGTCGACGCGGACGGGCGAGCGACGGCGCCGCCCGCGACGTGACAAGGACGTGACGATGGACCCCACCCGAGTCGGCCCGCCCCGCCCCGAACCCCGCCGCCGGGGGCGACGACGCCTCGCGCTCACCGCGACCCTGGCCCTGAGCATGATCGGAGCGGGAACGGTCGTCCCCGCGATCGCTGCCGTGCCCGCCGCGCCGGACGGCGGGCTCATCGCCGAGTACCGCTTCGATCAGACCACCGGTGCGTCGGTCGCGAACACGGCCGCGGGATCGGCCTTCGGTGCTGCGGTCGTCCAGAACGCCGCCGACACCCAGTGGGCGGATGGCGCGCTCACGCTCACCGGTGGGGCGAAGGGCTCAGCGGGCAACTGGGTCCGCCTCCCGCAGAACCTCCTGGTCGGAGAGGAAGCCGCGACGATCACGACCGAGGTCAAGATCGACGCGAGCATGAAGAATTCGTTCAACTTCCTCTGGAACATCGGCAACGACAGCAACCAGTCCTACTTCTTCACGAGCGTCCGTGATTCCGCCCGCTCCGCGATCACCACCGCGTCCGGTGGCGGCGAGGTGAACGCGCGATCCACCATGAACCTCGACGCCGACCGGTGGTACTCCCTGACCACCGTGCTCGACGGGGCGAAGGACACGCTGTCGTTCTACATCGACGGCGCACTCGCCGCGACGACGCAGACCGCCCTGACTCCGGCATCCATCGCCGACCAGAGCCTCAACGCGATCGGGCGTTCGCCGTGGCCGGACCCGCTGTTCAAGGGCGCCGTGTCGAACTTCCGCGTGTACGACCGGGCGCTGAGCGCGAGCGAGGTCGCGGATGTCAGCGACGCCGACGCCCAGCAGCACGCCTCCGCCGTCGCGGGGTACGCCGCACGGACCCTCGAGCAGCTCGAAGACCCCATCGCGATCAGCGACTCCGTCACGACTCTGCCCGACGCGGGCGGTGCCGTCACCTGGTCGACCACCGACACGTCGGCGGCGATCGGTGCCGACGGACGGACGCTGACCCTCGCACAGCCCGCGGCGGGCGAGCCGAGCCGCGACGTCGCTCTGACCGCGACCGCCGAGGTGCGGGGGGTGAAGGCCACGCGGCAGATCACCGCGCGTGTGCAGCCCGCGGCCGCCGCCGACGATCCCTACGGCTACCTCATGGTGCACTTCATCGAGGACGCGCAGGGCTACGCCGAGAAGATCTACCTCGACGTCTCGCGCGGCAACAACGCCGAGCAGTGGGACCCGCTCAACGGCGGAAAGCCGATCCTGGCATCCGCTCTGGGGACCACCGGCGTGCGCGACCCGTACATCACTCGCAACCCCCAGACCGGCACCTACTACATCATCGCGACCGACCTGCGCGTGTTCGGCGGAGACCGCGGCTCGAACGGGTGCACCGAGTGGTGCTACTGGTCGAGCCAGGGCAGCACGAAGCTCGTGGTCTGGGAATCCGATGACCTTGTCACGTGGTCCGCGCCGCGCCAGCTCGACGTGGCACCGCCCGCGCCGCGACTCGGAATGGCGTGGGCACCCGAGGCCACGTGGGTGCCGGACTTCGACGGGCAGGGCAACGGTTCGTTCGTCGTGTACTGGGCGTCGAAGCTCTACGACCAGGGGGCGACCCAGCCGGGCTACAGCCGCATCCTGTGGGGATCGACGTCCGACTTCACGCAGGCCTCCTACGCCTACGGCGGTGTCTTCGTCGACGACGGCGGAGAGACCATCGACACCACCCTCATCCAGCACGACGGGAAGACCTACCGCGTCACCAAGGACAACGCCCAGGGCAAGGGCATCTACATGGATGCCACGTCCTCGCCCACGTGGTGGAAGACGGGCACCGCGTGGACGCGCGTGCAGGAACGCATCGGTGCATCCTGGGCCGGGGGCAACGCCGGCGGGGTCGAAGGACCGGCCGGGTTCAAGCGCAACGACGCGGACCAGTGGTACCTCTACGTCGACGTCATCCCGACCGTCGGGTACAAGCCGATGACCACGAACGATCTGGATGCCGGTTTCTCGGTGCTGCAGAGCGCCGACTACTACATGCCTCCGCACACCAAGCACGGCGGCATCCTCGATCTCACGCGCGCCGACTACGACCGCGTGCGTGCGGCCGATGCGGTCGCGGCGGTCAAGACCGACCTCGGTTCGACCGAGGTGCGCACCGGTGCGGACGTGGAGAAGGCACTGCCGGAGACGGCCGAGGTGACCACGGCGTACGGTCGTGGCGTCTCGTCACTGCCGGTCGACTGGGACACCACGGGTGTCGACACCTCCCAGGCGGGTTCCTACGTCGTCACGGGTACGGTGCGCAGCCTCGGCGCCAACGACAACGACTGGGTGGGTCGTGACGGCTCCACCGCGTGGAACGCCGCCGACCGCACGCCGCGTTCGGTGACCGCGATCCGTGTGACGGCGACGGTCGTCGTGACGAGCCCGACGCCGACGAGCAGCCCCACGGCTTCGCCGACCGCGACGCCCACGGTGAGCCCGACGGCGACGCCTACCGCCACCCCGACGGCGGAGCCGACGGTCACCCCGACGGCGGAGCCGACGGCCACCCCGACGGCGGAGCCGACGGTCACCCCGACGGCGGAACCCACGGTCACCCCGACCGCGGAACCCACGGTCACCCCGACGGCGCAGCCCACGGCCACCGCCGGCCCGACGTCGAGCTCCGCTCCCACGACGGGGCCCGTCGCCCGGCCTCAGGCGACGCTGTCGGCCTCGTCGGTCGAGCGCGGTGGCGCGGTGCGCGTGACCGTCAGCGGACTCGAGCCGGGAGAGCAGGTGTCTGCCGAACTGCGCAGTGAGCCCGTGCGCATCACCGGCATCCCCGCCGCGGACGCCGCGGGCCGGGTCACCTTCGACGTGAGGGTCCCGTCCGACTTCGCCGTCGGTGCGCACACGGTGGTCGTGACCGGCGCCGACGCGACCGTGATCGCCCGCCTGCCCCTGACGGTCGTCGCGAAGGGGACGCTTGCCGCCACCGGTGCGCAGCCGGCCCTCGGCGGCGCGCTGCTGGCAGCCTTCCTGCTGGTCGGCGGAGCGATCGCCTGGAGCCTGCGCCGCCGCGTGAGCTGACGCACCACCGCGCGTGAGTCGCCAGATTCTGTCGCCCCGGATCCCTCCGCGGCGACAGGTCTTGGCGACTCACGCGTGGAGACGGGGCTCAGCCGATCAGGCTCGGCTGCAGGTCGCGCAGCGTGCGGTGGTGCGTCATGCGCGTGACGCCGATCGCCGCGATCAGTACTCCGCCGGCCATCCACGCGCCGAGAACCAACAGGTCCGGACCGACCCGTGAGACGTCTCCGCCGTACATGACCTGCCGCATGGCATCCACCACGTACCCCATCGGCAGCACGTGGTGCAGGGCGGCGAGCGGGCCGGGGAGCGTCTGCCACGGGAAGGTGCCGCCCGCGGTGACCAGCTGCAGCACCATCAGCACGAGCCCGAGGAACTGGCCCACCGACCCGAGCCAGACGTTGAGGGCGAGCACGATCGCCGCGTACGTCGCCGACGCGAACACCAGGATGCCGAGCGCCGCCGCCGGATTCGCGAACGAGAACTGCAGCGCGATCGCGAGCACGGTGAACAGCCCGACCATCTGCAGCGCTCCGAGGCCCGCGGGCGTGAGCCAGCCGGCGAGGGTCACCCGAACGGGGGAGCGCAGCGCCGTGACCGCGCGCTTCGACACCGGCTTGACGATGAGGAACAGCGCGTAGATGCCGATCCACCCGGCCAGCGCGGCGAAGAACGGTGCGAGACCCGCGCCGTAGTTCTGCGCCTTGGTGACCGAGCTCGTCCCGACCGCGACCGGGTCGGAGATGGCCGAGGCCTGCGCCTGACGCGTGGCGTCGTCGGAGTCGGGGATCTGGTCGACGCCCGCGGACAGACCGTCGCGCAGCTGCGTCGCGCCGCTGGAGAGCTGCCCGATGCCGTCGTCGAGCCGGCTGGCGCCGTCGCGCAGCTGGGCGGAACCGTCGCGGAGCTGGGCCGCCCCGGATGCCGCGCTCCCGGCGCCGGCGGCGAGGGCGGCGGCGCCGTCGGCCGCGCTGGCCGCACCCGAGGCGACCGTCGCGCTGCCGGCGGCGACCTGACGGGCGCCCGCGTCGAGCCGGTCGATCTGATCGACGGTGTCCTGCACCCGCTGGTTCGCCGCGGTCAGGCGGTCCCCGACGGGGTCGAGGCGCGAGAGGATCTCGTCGACGCGGGCGGAGTCGAGGCCCGCATCGGTCAGGGCTCGGGCGATGTCGGCGCGGGCCTGGGGCAGTTGGGCTGCGGCATCGTCGGCGGCGGAGCCCACCCGCTGGGCGGCGGCGTCGATGCGGTCGACGCCCCCGGCGACCTGCTGCGCCCCGTCGGCCACCTGCGCCGATCCGTCGCGCAACTGCGCCGTGCCGTCGCGCAGCTGGTTCGCACCGGTCGACAGCTGAGAGGTGCCGTCGGCCAGAGCGGACGCGCCGTCGGCGAGCGTGGTCGAACCGGTGGCGAGCTGCGACGATCCTTCCTTCGCCGTCGCGAGACCATCGACGAGCTGCGTCGCCCCCGTCGTGGCATCCACGAGCTTGACGCGGATCGTGTGCAGGGCGTCGAGCAGGGTGCGACCCGCCTCGTCGACGACCTTCTGCGCCACCGACGCCTGGATGCGGGCGACGGCCTGCGAGCCGATCGTGGAGGCGAGGTAGTTGTTGGCGTCGTTCGTGCGCAGCTCGATGTCGGCCTGTCGGGGCGCAGCGCTCGAGAGCGAGGCGACGGCGTCGGTGAAGTCGGCGGGCAGGGTCACCACGAAGTCGAAGTCCCCGGCCTGCAGGCCCGCGTCGGCCTGGTCGGACGAGACGCGGTGCCATTCGAACGTGTCGCTGTCGAGGAGCTGCTCGGCCGCCTCGTCGCCGAGATTGCGCTGCTGGCCGTTGACCTCGGCTCCCCGGTCATCGACGACGAGGGCGACGGGGACGCTGGAGAGGTTGCCGTAGGGGTCCTGGTTGGCCCACAGGTACAGGCCGCCGTACAGGATGGGCACCGCGAGCAGCGCGACGAGCGCGATCACCGACATGCGGGTCGACGTGAGGCGCCGCAGCTCGGCCGTGATCATCTGCGGGATCTTCATCGGTCGGCCTCCGCCGTGTCGTCGAGGGCGTCGATGGTGGTCTTCGAGGCGTGGCCGGCGACCACCAGCACCGCGTATCCGCGTTCGGCGAACTCCTGTGCGATCCGCCACCAGGCGAGCGGCTCGCCGCCGTGGCGGTCGGGCGCGACGAGGACCAGTCCCTCGACGTCCCTGCGCAGAGCGGCGAGCTCGAGCGGGAGGCGCACGCGGGCCGCCGGCTCGACGTTGCCGATGGCGACGCTCGCGAGCGACTCGAGCCCGATGCCCTCGAGCCAGCGCGTGGCCGCGAACGGGTTCGGCGCGCGTCCGGCGAACATCAGCTCCTCGGCGACCACGCCGGTCACCGTGACGTTGGACTCGGGCTCCGAGACCACGGGCGCGTCGACGAGCGCGACGCGTCGACGGATGGACGAGGAATCGACGCGACCGTCGATGGTCACCGTCCCGGCGTCGACCTTCATGCGACCGGATGCCACCAGGCCCAGCACCGTAGGACGCTGCTCGGTCTCGGCGACGACCAGGGTCGCGCTGCCGGTCTCGTAGGCGGTCGAGGTCTCGGGCAGCGCGCTGCGGCCCTTGGTGACCGCATCGACGACGATCCTCATTGCGCCTCCAGGTCGGGGTGCTGCTCCAGCAGGGCGCGGGCTTCGGTCCACGACAGCCCGGCGATGCCCAGCACCGCGCAGACCGCGATGGAACGCGCCGTGGAGGAGCCGGCATCCACCCTCGCGACCACCATGCGGCCGGTCTCTTCGAGCAGGCGCGCGAGGGTCGGGGCGGGCAGGTCGGTGCGCAGCTCTCCGGCGTCCTGGCCGCGGCGGACGATCGCGTCGATGCGGCGTCGGAGCGGCGCCAGCGCGGCGGAGGTCTCGGGCAGGTGCGCGTCGTCGAGGGCGAGGGCGGCCGCGGCCTGCACGTGGGCCGCTTCGCGCCAGAGCTCGGATGCCAGGCGCGCGAGCGCGATGCGGGAGTCGGCGTCGGCGATCCCGTTGGCGATGGCGTTGAAGCGGGCGGCGCCCGCGGCGATGACCTCGCGGATGATGGCCTCGCGGTCGTCGAAGTGGCCGTAGAGGGCACGGCGCGACAGACCGGCGCGACGGGCGATCGTGTCGATCGAGGCGCGGGGGTCGTGGCCGATGGCCGCGGTCGCGGCGTCGAGGATGCCGGCGCGGTTCTTGACGGCGTCACGGCGGGTCGGGGTGCTCACGGACGACCAGTGTACGCCGAAAGTGCACGCTCGTGTGCAACTTTCATGCGCCGCGTTCAGGTTGAGGTGGTTGAGCGCGTCGAAGCCGACGCGGGCGAGGCTGGTTCCGGTCCCTTCGACAGGCTCAGGGACCTCGCGTGCGGACGGGCTGGGGCGCCGAGAATTGTCGCCTGGGACACCGCGCAAGCGACCAATTTCGGCTACTCACGCGAGACGCGCGACGCGGGCTCTGTCGGGGGGGGGGGGGGGACCGTCAGTCGGTGCCGGCGTCGAATGCGGCGCCCTCGCCCGCGGCATCCGTCGCCTCGGCCAGGCGCTCGTCGGCGGCGTCCACCGGCGTTGCAGGCTCGACGATCTCACGCGCGCCACCGGCGGCGACGTCGCCGACGAGCTCGCCGGTCGGTCCGCCGATCAGACCCAGGCCGGCGTACTGCTCGAGCCGCGCGCGCGAATCGGCGATGTCGAGGTTGCGCATGGTGAGCTGGCCGATGCGGTCGACGGGGCCGAACGCGGCGTCGCCGACGCGCTCCATCGAGAGCTTCTCGGGCGAGTACGACATCCCGGATGCCACGGTGTCGAGGATCGTGTAGTCCTCGCCGCGGCGCAGGCGCACGGTGACCGAACCGGTGATGGTCGACCCGACCCACTTCTGGATCGACTCGCGCAGCATGAGCGACTGCGGCTCGAGCCAGCGACCCTCGTACATGAGGCGACCGAGGCGGCGACCCTGCTCGTGGTACGTGGCGAGGGTGTCCTCGTTCAGGATGCTGTTGACGAGGCGTTCGTAGGTGAGGAAGAGCAGCGCCATGCCCGGGGCCTCGTAGATGCCGCGCGACTTCGCCTCGATGATGCGGTTCTCGATCTGATCGCTCATGCCGAGGCCGTGGCGTCCGCCGATCGTGTTGGCCTCGCGCACCAGCGCCACCGGGTCGGTGAACCGCTCGCCGTTGATCGCGACGGGGCGGCCCCGCTCGAACTCGACGGTGACGTCTTCGGTCTCGATCTCGACCGCCGGGTCCCAGAAACGCACGCCCATGATGGGCTCGACGATCTCGAGTGAGACGTCGAGGTGCTCGAGGGTCTTGGCCTCGTGCGTGGCGCCCCAGATGTTGGCATCCGTCGAATACGCCTTCTCGGCGCTGTCGCGGTAGGGGAAGTCGTGGGCGACGAGCCACTCGCTCATCTCTTTGCGCCCGCCGAGCTCGGTGACGAAGTCGGCGTCGAGCCACGGCTTGTAGATGCGCAGCGCGGGGTTGGCGAGCAGGCCGTAGCGGTAGAACCGCTCGATGTCGTTGCCCTTGTAGGTGGAGCCGTCGCCCCAGATGTCGACGCCGTCTTCTTTCATCGCGCGCACGAGCAGCGTGCCGGTGACGGCGCGACCGAGCGGCGTGGTGTTGAAGTACGTGCGTCCGCCCGAGCGGATGTGGAAGGCACCGCAGGCGAGGGCGACGAAGCCCTCTTCGACGAGCGCGGTCTTGCAGTCGACCAGGCGCGAGATCTCGGCGCCGTACTGCGTCGCGCGACCGGGGATCGAGGCGATGTCGTCTTCGTCGTACTGACCGAGGTCGCCCGTGTAGGTGCAGGGCACGGCGCCCTTGTCGCGCATCCACGCGACGGCCACGGAGGTGTCGAGACCACCCGAGAAGGCGATGCCGACGCGCTCGCCGACGGGAAGGGACTGCAAGACCTTGGACATGCCCTCGATTCTAGGGCGGCGCGGTGCCTCGTCCCGATTCGTCGCGCCGGCCGGCGTCAGCCGACGGTGACGGCGCTGATGGTCACCGGGGTGGCGGGAGCACCGTCGGGAGAGCCGCCCGCCGTTCCCGCGGCGGCGATGTCCTTCACGACCTGCAGCCCCTCGGGCGACATCGAGCCGAAGACCGTGTAGTTCGGCGGCAGCTTCGAGTCGGCGTAGACGAGGAAGAACTGCGAACCGTTCGTGCCGGGCCCGGCGTTGGCCATCGCGACCGTCCCCGCCGGGTAGGTCTCGGTGCCGTCGAGCTCGTCGTCGAAGCGGTACCCGGGGCCGCCGCGACCCGTGCCGGTCGGGTCGCCGCACTGCAGCACGAAGATGCCCTGGGTGGTGAGGCGGTGGCACTCGGTGTTGCTGAAGTACTGCTGCTGCGCGAGCGAGACGAAGCTCTCGACCGTGCAGGGGGTGCGCTCGCCGGTCAAGGTCATCGGGATCGCCCCGGCCGAGGTCTCCAGCGTCGCCTCGACCGTTCCCGTGGGGCGCTCGGTGCCCTCGGCGGGAGGCGTGACGTCGACGGCGGGCTGTCCGGAGGCGGTGTACGAGCACTCGCCCGAGGCGGCGCTCGCCGTCGCCTGCGGTGCGGTGCTCGCACTCGCCGCGGGGGCGGGTTCGGTCGTGGTTCCGCCGGCGCAACCGGCGAGCAGGAGCAGGGCGGAGGCGGCGAGGGCCGCGGACATCAGGCGAGTGCGCACGCGTTACAGGGTAAGGCGTCTCGCGGCGATCGTCAGGCCGGAGGACGCGTCGCGGGCGCCTGGTCGATCGGCATCCGGATGCCGCGTGCCCGCCCGACCGCGATCACCCCGACGGCGAGGGCGACGATCGCGACGGCGATGACGACGATGTAGAACACGACGCTCCCCCATCCGCCGGTGCTCGGGTCGAGGAAGGGGTAGGGGTACCAGAAGGGGGCGCCCGTCGTGGGGTTGGTGATGAGCGGCGCGCGCACCAGCGTGTACACGATCCACACGATCGGGAAGATCGCCGCGGCGAAGGCCGCAGACCAGGGCAGCCGTCGACGCGTGGGCCCGAGGACGACGTCGAGCAGCAGGAACAGCGGACCCCACACGTGCATGACCTCGTTCGACCAGCCGACCGTCTCGGGTTGGAGGGGGATGCCGCGCAGCAGCAGGTTGTAGACGACTCCGGTGACGATCATGTACGTCGACACGAATGCCAGGGCCGTGGCGAGAGCGGGCGGGTCGACGTCGAGCCGGCGCCCTCGCGCGAAGAAGCGCAGGCCGAGCCAGGCGATCACGACCGCGGACGAGACGTTGGACAGGATCGTGAAGAAGCTGAAGAAGTTCGCGACGACCGTGGCGACGTCGCGGCCCCGGGCGACGGCTTCCGCGACGGACGAGGCGAACTGCGCCCCCACCGCGACGAGGATGAGCGCGGCGACCGCCACGCGGGCCGCGTTCCACCCGGTCGCCCACCCGCGCGATCTCTGCATCGCCCCAGGCTAGTGAGCGGCCGGGGGCCGAGGGAGGGGTTGCGGTGTGGATCCTCCTCCTGGGCGATCGAGGACGGCCGCTAGGGTGGTCGCACCTCGACCCGGGAGCACGACGTGAGCTACGACATCCTCGTCTTCGACCCCACCGCCGCGCCCGTCGGGCGGGACGACCTCCGCGTCTGGCTCGACGAGGGCGCTCGCGCGCAGGGGCCGAGCCCGATCGTGGATCGGGCGGTCGAACTCCTGCAGCAGTTCTACCGGCCCCTCTCCGAAGCGCCCGACCAGCTCGTCGAGGGCGGTGGGCACTTCGCCGATTACGGGGTTGAGGGTGCTGTCCTGTCCCTCTCGGTGCCCTGGTTCGACGCCGAGGACGTCACCGCGGTCGTGCACCGCCTCGCGGCCGAACACGGGTGGGGTTTCGAGGACGTCAGCACCACCGACGGCATGCTCTGGCGGCCCGATCCGCAGCGCACCTTCTCGTCGTCGCTCCTGGTGGGCGCGAGCCTGACCGTCGACAACGGCGGAGACCACGCCGATCCGAGTCCGGCGCTGCTCGCGGCATCGATCGACTGGATCTCCGATCATCGCGGTCCCGCCTTCGCGATCCTGAGTTCCGGCGACCACGACTACCTCCAGTACGCGGGCGGCCGCGACGGACTCACCGTCGAGCGACGCACGCCGGCCGAGGCGCCTCCGGGTTTCCGTCACGCCGTCGCCGCGACCTCGGCGAGCACCGCAGGAGAGCTCGTCGAGCTGCCCGGGGCGACGCGCTCGTTCCGTGTCCTGCCGAACGAGATCCTGACGGATCGGGATGCCACGGACCTCGTGCTCGCCCTGGCTCAGGGAGCGGAGGTCCCCGCGTCGATCGCGTGGCACGACATCACGAGCACCTTCACGCGTTAGCGTCCGCGCGGGCGTGTCGGACCCGCTCGATAGGATGGGGTGTACCGCCGGAATCAGACGCGAGGAGCGCACATGCCCGGAATCGTGATCGTCGGCGTCCAGTGGGGCGACGAAGGCAAGGGCAAGGCCACCGACCTGCTCGGTGA
>CAJYJO010000022.1 GCA_913774845.1 uncultured Microbacterium sp.
GCGGGTTCTCGAGGATCTCGCGGCTCGGTCCCGACTCCACGATCTCGCCCTGGTTCATCACCACGATGGTGTCGGCGCGCTCGGCGGCCAGACCCAGGTCGTGCGTGATGAGCAGCACCGAGGTGCCCCGCTCGCGCGTGAGGGATGCCATGTGGTCGAGGATCACGCGCTGCACGGTGACGTCGAGGGCCGAGGTCGGCTCGTCGGCGATCAGCAGCTTCGGGTCGGCCGCGAGGCCGATGCCGATCAGGGCTCGCTGGCGCATACCGCCGGAGAACTGGTGCGGGTACTGGTGCAGGCGACGCTCCGCGTCGGCCAGACCAGCCTGCTTCAGCACCTCGATGGCGCGCTTCTCGACCTCTTTGCGACCGGTGGCGATGCCGTTCGCACGGATCGCCTCCTTCACCTGGAAACCGATGCTCCACACCGGGTTCAGGTTCGACATCGGGTCCTGCGGGACGTAACCGATGTCCTTGCCGCGCACGGACTCGAACTGCGTCGCCGTCAGATCGGTGAGTTCCCGTCCGTCGAGCGCGATGCTGCCGCCGGTGACGTGACCGGTACCGGGGAGCAGACCGATCACGGCGGATGCCGTGGTCGACTTCCCCGAGCCGGACTCGCCCACGATCGCGACCGTCTGGCCAGGGTAGACATCGAGGCTCACCCCGTGCAGGACCTCGCGGGAGCCGCCCTGCCCCTCGAAGGCGACCTTGAGGTCGCGCACGGACAGCAGCGGCGTCATGGTGGCGTCGCTCATCGGCGGGCCCTCGCTCTCGGGTCGATGGCGTCTCGGATGAGTTCGCCCAGCATGATGAACGCCAGCACGGTCAGGGTCAGCGCCAGCGACGGCCAGATGAGCGCTGCCGGAGCGACGCGAAGCGACTGCTGCGCCTGGCTGATGTCGTTACCCCACGACATGGTGTCGCCGCCCAGGCCGACACCGAGGAACGACAGCGTCGCCTCGGCGACGATGGCCGCCGCGAGACTGATCGTGGTGACCACGAGCAGCGGGGCGATGGCGTTCGGGATGACGTGGGTGAGCAGCGTCTTGAAGCGCGACTGCCCCAGCGCCTGCGACGCGGCGACGTAGTCGGCCTGGCGCACCCGCAGCACCTCGGCGCGCACCACGCGCGCCGTGGACGCCCAGGCGAAGCCGCCGATCGCGACGGCCAGGGTGAGGACGTTGCGGTACTGCGAGAACACGCTCATCACGACGATCGCCGCGAGGATGTAGGGGATCGAGAAGAAGATGTCGCCGACGCGCGAGATCACCGCGTCGAGCCATCCGCCGTAGAAGCCCGACAGCGAGCCCATGATGAGGCCGATGATCGTGCCGATGGCTGTGGCGAGCAGACCCACCGACAGCGAGGTGCGGGCACCCCACACGATGCGCGAGAAGGTGTCGCAGCCCTGGAAGGTGAATCCGAGGATGTGACCCGCGGTCGGGCCGCCGTTGCTGTTGGACAGCTGGCAGTCGTTGTTCGGCGGGACCTGCGTGAACAGGGTCGGGAACGCGGCCATGAGGATGACGACGGCCATGACGGCCAGCGCGATCCAGAAGGTCGGACGACGACGCAGGTCGCGCCACGCGTCGAGCCACAGATTGCTCTTGCGCGCGGCGACGCGGACGGCGTCGACCGAGATGGTCTCGGTCTTGATGGGGGCGACGTAGTGCGGCGCCGGGAAGTGACTACTTGACATAGCGGATCCTCGGGTCCAGGAGGCCGTACAGAAGGTCGACGACGAGGTTGACCAGCACGTAGATGATGACGAAGACGGTCACGAACGAGACGACCGTGGGGCCCTCGCCGCGGATGGTGGCCTGGTACAGGGTGTTGCCGACGCCGGGGATATTGAAGATGCCCTCGGTCACGGTGGCACCGACCAGCAGCACGCCGAAGTTGGTGGCGGAGTTGGTGATGACCGGGATGAGCGAGTTGCGCAGCACGTGCACGGGGATGACGCGACGGCGCGAGAGCCCCTTGGAGTAGGCCGTGCGGACCCAGTCCTGGTTGAGCGTGTCGATGACCGACCCGCGCATGAGGCGCATGCTCGTGGCGAAGAGGCTGAAGCCGAGCACGATGGCCGGGAGCAGCAGGTCGCCCCAGTTGTTCTGAGCGCCGACGGTCGGTCGGAACCACCCCAGTTGCACGGCGAGGAAGTACTGCGCGAGGAAGCACGCCACGAAAATGGGCAGGGCCACGAACAGCAGCGCCACGACGAGGGCGACGTTGTCGAACAGCTTGCCCTTGCGGATCGCCGAGATCGTACCGACGACGATCGCGAGGGCGAACTCGATCGCGAGGGCCATCACGGCCAGACGCGCGGTGACGGGGAGCGTCCGCGCGAGCACCTCGTTCACGGACTGACCCGAGAAGGTCGTGCCCAGGTCGCCCTGGAAGATGCCGCCGAGGTAGAGGAAGTACTGGACGATGAAGGGCTGGTCCAGGTGGTACTGCGCCCGCAGGGCTTCGACGACCTGCGGCGCGGGGGTCTTGTCGCCGAAGAGACCCAGGATCGGGTCTCCGGGCATGGCGAAGACCATGAAATAGATCAGCAGCGTGGCCCCGAAGAATACGGGGAGCACCTGCAGCAGACGTCTGAGGATGTAGCCGAGCATCCGCTCTCTTTTCGAACGTGGGAAACGCCTCATCCGACGTTTCTGGGGGGCCGGACCCTGAAAGGGCCCGTGCCGTTCTATCACACGTCGTGATGAGGCCTGGCTGGCAGACCGCGAGGCGGTGACGAGTCCGTCACCGCCTCGCGGCTTGAGATCGGAAGGGTTACTTCGTGATCTCGTAGTAGAGCGGAACCGAGTTCCAGCCGAACTTGACGTTGTTCACGCCCTCGGCGAAGCCGCCGGTGACGTTGGAGTACCAGAGCGGGATGGCCGGCAGATCCTGGAGCAGGACCTCCTGCGCCTTCTGGAAGTCGGCGTTCTGCGCGTCGACCTCGGTCTCGGCGATGCCGGTGGCCAGCAGCTGGTCGAACTGGGCGTTCGAGTAGTCGCCGTCGTTCGACGAGGCGTCGGTCGCGTAGAGCGGTCCGAGGAAGTTGTACAGACCGGGGTAGTCGGCCTGCCAACCGGTGCGGAAGGCGGTCTGGATGCTGCGGTCAGTGATGGCCGAACGGGCTTCCTTGAACGTCGGGTACGGAGCGCCCGACGCGTCGATGCCGAGGGTGTTCTTGATCGAGTTGGTCACCGCGTCGACCCAGGTCTGGTGCCCACCGTCGGCGTTGTACGCGATCTGGAAGGTACCGCTCCAGGGCGAGATGGCGTCGGCCTGGGCCCACAGCTCCTTGGCCTTGGTCTCGTCGTACTTGAGCACGTCGGCGCCGGTGAGCGAGTCGGACCAGCCGTCGATGACCGGCGAGGTGAAGTCGCTGGCCGGGGTACGGGTGCCCTGGAAGATCGTCTTGGTGATCTCATCGCGGTTGATGGCCATCGACAGCGCCTGACGACGCAGCTTGCCCTCTTCGCCACCGAAGTGCGCGAGGCGCCCGGGGATGGTGAAGGACTGGAACACGGCGGCCGGCTGGTTGACCGCGCGGTCGCCCAGGTCGGACTCGAAGGTGGCCTGCGAGGCGGACGGGATGGCGTCGATCACGTCGACGTTGCCGCCGAGGAGGTCGGCGTACGCGGCGTCCTGCGAGGCGTAGAAGACGACCGTCAGGCCGCCGTTCGCGACCGTGCGACCGCCCTGGTAGTCGTCGTTCTTGACGAGGTCGATCTGCACGTTGTGCTGCCACGCGCCGTCGCTGGCGAGCTTGTACGGACCATTGCCGACGGGGTTCTCACCGAAGGTGGCCATGTCATCGAAGGCCGAGTCGGGCAGCGGGAAGAACGCCGAGTAGCCCAGGCGCAGCGCGAAGTCGGCGGCGGGCTTGGAGAGAGCGATCGTGAACGTGTAGTCGTCGACCTTCTTCAGGCCGGTGAGCTCCGAGTCGGCGTCGTAGCTGAAGCCGACGATGTCCTCGAAGAAGTAGCTGTTCAGCTGGTTGTTCGACAGCTGAGCGCCGTAGTTCCAGGCCTTGATGAAGTTGTCGGCCTTGACCTCGGTGCCGTCGGTGAACTTCTGGCCCTTCTTCAGGGTCACGGTGAGGTTCTGCGCGTCGTTGGTGACGATGGACTCCGCCATGTCGTTCACGGGGGCGCCGTCGGCGTCGTAGTAGACCAGACCCGCGAAGATCGAGTCGAGGATCTTGCCGCCACCGACCTCGTTGGTGTTGGTGGGGATCAGCGGGTTCTGCGGCTCGGAGCCGTTCGTCCGGATGATCGCCGAGGCGTCGCCGCCCGATGACGAGCCGCCGCCGTTGTCTCCGCCGCCCGAGCAGCCGGCGAGCATGAGCCCGACAGCTCCCAGCAGGGCGAGACCGGAGAGGGCAATCTTGTTGCGCTTCACAGTTCCTCCAGGGAAGGGATGATCGTCGCCCGTGCCAGGTTTTCACGCAGCACGAGGCTCGTGACAATCCGTTCGGGCAGGATGAGAACACACTAGGCACGTTTACCCAGGTGCCCCAAACTTCTCGCAAAAACGTTACAGAGGATTTACTCGAAAGGCTCCGGATGTGGCAATCTGACAAGTCGCTGCGCGCAACCCGCCTCGCCGACTGGACATATCCTCCGATCCTCGACCGCTCGGACCGGTTCTCCCGCACCCGCCTCTGGTGGGAGATCGCCCTCCTCCTGCTCGTCAGCGTGGGTCAGTCAGCGATCTACTCCGTCGTCTCGTTCGTGCGCGCGACGACGCGGGCGCCCATCTCCCAGCAGCAGACGCAGCTCAATCCCTCACGCAGCGCGGAGCCGTTGTGGGATGCGATCTACCAATTCCTCGACATCTTCTTCTCGCTCGCCCTCGTGGCCCTCGCGGTCTATCTGCTGTGGGAGCCCGCGAACAATGCGCTGCGACGCATCGGTCTGGATTTCCGTCGTTTCGGTTCCGATGTCGCGAAGGGCATCGCCCTGGTCGTCCTCATCGGGGCCCCCGGCATCGGGGTCTACGCGATCGGACGTGCGATCGGACAGAGCATCACGGTGGTCCCCGCTCCCCTGGACTCGTCGTGGTGGGTCATCGCGCTGCTGATCCTGGCGGCCCTGCGGGCCGGGCTCACCGAGGAGGTCATCTTCCTCGGTTTCCTCTTCGACCGCCTGCGGCGCCTCGGCTGGTCGTGGACGGGCATCATCGTCTCGACGGCGCTGCTGCGCGGCAGCTACCACCTGTATCAGGGATGGCCGTCGGCACTGGGCAACGTCGTGATGGGGCTCGTCTTCGGATGGTGCTACAAGCGCTGGGGACGCGTGATGCCCCTCGTCGTCGCGCATACGATCATCGACATCGTCGCCTTCGTGGGCTATCCGCTCGCCGCCGCCTGGTGGCCGGCCATCTTCGCGCCCCCGGCTTCCTGACGCCGGCGAAGGCTCAGGGCTGCGGCGGCGACCAGGTCCAGAACGCCGGCGGGATGCCGTCGGGCTCGGACGTGTAGCCCACTCCCCCGACGCCCGCGGCGGTGGCGACCGCACCGGTGCGCTCGAGCAGGGGGATGCCCGCGTACACCGAGAACAGGGAGCGGTCGATGTCCCTCGCCTCGCCGAGCACGTCGACCGGGTCGGTGTGCACGGTGAGTTCGTCGAACAGCTCGTCGGTGTTGGGGCCGTCGATGCCCTCGGCCATGCGGTCCCGCGCCGAGCGGTAGAGGCTCTCGTCTTCTCCGACCCACGAGAGAGTGGCATCCGGGGTGTCCTCCGGAGTCGCCGCTCGAACGGCGATCCCCGCGCGGGCACCCATCGACACCAGTCGGGAGAAGACCATCGCCGACACGTCGTCGGTGCCGTCGTAGGCGACGCGCAGCACGGCGGCGCGATCGCCCAGGGCTCTGCGGGCGCCGTCGACGTCGGCACCGGTGCCCGGCGCGCCGTTGCCCGAGATGAGCGAGGAGTACAGCTCCCCCGTCGCGGGCGAGGAGAGGAAGGACTGCAGGGGTTGCGCGTCGGGCCGGACGGCGCCGAGCACCTCGCTCACCAGAGAGGCGCGGTCGACCGCCAGCGTCATCGCCTGACGCAGATCGGATGCCGTGCCCGCACCGAAGCGGAGGTGCAGCGTCTGTGTGGTGGGGCCGACCTGCACGGTCATTCCCGCGTCGGTGAGCGTCTTCTGCTCGACGACGTCGACGTCGCCGACGTTGGCGATGTCGACCTGTCCGGCTTCGAGGGCCGAGAGCTGCGCGGCGCGGTCGGGGAAGAAGCGCACGGTGAGCCCCTCGAGACCCGGGAAGTGGTCGCCCCGATAGCTGTCGCGTCGGGCGAGCCGCAGCGTGTCGGCCGTCGCCTCGGCGACGGTCCATGGACCCGCCGAGACGACGCTCGCGGGGTCGGGCATCGATCCGGCCGCGATGTCGAACCCCGTGTTCCACGCGGCGGCGGCGGCGGTCAGCACGGGATTCGGTTCGACGGGCGCCGTCGGGTCGCCCTCCGGCACGGAGAGGATCGCCTTCAGCAGGTCTTCGACGCTGACGCCGGCGCGTTGCGCGACCACGTGGACGGGACGGTCGAGCAACCACTGCCGGTTCCAGTCGGCGAACGGCGAGTCGTAGGTCAGGGTGAGGGTGTCGTCGGCCCGGTCGAGGATCGGACGCGACGTGCGCGCGTTGGGGTCGGCGGGAGCGGCCGTGTCGAAGTAGCGCGTTCCCGAGACGACGTTGCCCTCGGCGTCGTACGTGGCGTCGTCGAAGAAGTGGGAGGTGACCGCCCATCCGAACAGCAGGTCGTCGAGCGTGACGGGCGTGCCATCGGACCAGACCCGGTCGGTGAAGAGTTCGTAGCTGACCTTGAGGGGATCGCCCTGCACGCGCGTGATGCGGCCGAGACCGTTGTTCGGCACGACCTGCAGGTTGCCGTCGAGTGACCCGAGCTTTTCGTCGAGCAGCGCCGAGACGGCACGGTTCGTGGGGGTGCTGCCGGTGGCGCTGGCCGCGTTGAAGCTCGTGAGCGACCCCACCACGCCGACGGTCAGGCTCGTTCGCGCTTCCTGCTGGGGGGCGGGCGCGGGTTCGGGGGCGGAGCAGCCCGCGAGAACGATGCCCGCGGCCGCGAGGAGAGCGAGCAGGCGCGCGCGGTGACCGCGTCGTCGAGTCGGTCGAGGATCATCCGTCAGGCCGTGGTGCACAGGGGAACTGTACTAAACGCCGCCTGTGCGATCCCGGGGCGTCGCGCGCACGTCCCCCCTGCGCGCGCGGACGCTGGAGACGCCCCGCGCGCGGGACACGCGACGGCACCGCCGCGCGCTGAGACGCGATAAACGCCCCCGCGAGTGAGACACGCCATGCTGCGGCGTGCCTCACTCGGGAGGGCGTTTATCGCGTCAGCGGACGCGCACAGCGACGGAAGCGACGCGACGGGCGCGCGCGGACGCGAGCGCGGTCTACGCGAAGGCCTCCGGCGGCGGGCACGAGCACACGAGGTTGCGGTCGCCATACGCCTGGTCGATGCGGCGCACCGGGGGCCAGTACTTACCGCGGATGAGCGAGCGCACGGGGTACACGGCGGTCTCACGCGAGTACGGGTGCTCCCACTCCCCCACGACGACCGTCTCGGCCGTGTGCGGCGCGTTCACGAGCGGGTTGTCGTCGGCGGGCCACTCCCCGGCGGCGACGGCGAGCGCCTCGTGCTTGATCGCGATCATCGCCTCGACGAACCGGTCGAGCTCGGCGAGGTCTTCACTCTCGGTCGGCTCGACCATGAGCGTGCCCGCGACCGGGAACGACATCGTCGGCGCGTGGAAGCCATAGTCGATGAGGCGCTTGGCCACGTCGTCGACGGTGACTCCGGTCTGCTCCTTGAGCGGACGCAGGTCGAGGATGCACTCGTGCGCGACGAGCCCGCCCTCCCCCGCGTAGAGCACCGGGTAGTGCTCGCGCAGACGCGTGGCGATGTAGTTGGCCGAGAGCACGGCAGCGGCCGTCGCCTGACGGAGGCCCTCGGCGCCCATCATGCGCACGTAGGCCCAGGAGATGGGCAGGATGCCGGCGGAGCCGTGCGGGGCGGCCGAGATCGGGCCGCCGTCGAACGTCCCTCCGGCGTGGTCGGCGCGCTGCGAGAACGGGTGCGAGGGGAGGAACGGCGCGAGGTGCGCCTTCGCCGCCACCGGGCCCACGCCGGGGCCGCCGCCGCCGTGCGGGATGGCGAACGTCTTGTGCAGGTTCAGGTGCGAGACGTCGCCTCCGAGGTCGCCGAAGCGCGCGAAGCCGAGCAGGGCGTTGAGGTTCGCTCCGTCGACGTACACCTGTCCGCCGGCGTCGTGCACGGCCCGCGTGATCTCGAGCACGTCGTGCTCGTACACCCCGTGCGTCGAGGGGTACGTGATCATCAGCGCCGACAGCGCTTCGGCGTGCTGCGCGATCTTCGCCCGCAGGTCGTCGAGGTCGACATTCCCGGCCTCGTCGCACGCGACGACCACGACCTTCATGCCGGCGAGGATCGCGGACGCGGCGTTCGTGCCGTGCGCCGACGATGGGATGAGGCACACGGTGCGCTCGGTGTCGCCGTTCGCGAGGTGGTAGCCGCGGATCGCGAGCAGGCCCGCGAGCTCGCCCTGCGACCCGGCGTTCGGCTGCAGCGAGACCGCGTCGTAGCCGGTGACCTCGGCGAGCCAGCGCTCGAGCTGCTCGATCATCTCGAGGTAGCCGAGCACGTCGGCCTCGGGAGCGAACGGGTGCACGCGTGAGAACTCGGGCCACGAGACCGCGGCCATCTCGGTCGCCGCGTTGAGCTTCATCGTGCACGAGCCGAGCGGGATCATGCCGCGGTCGAGCGCGTAGTCGCGGTCGGCGAGCGACTTGAGGTACCGCATCATCGCCGTCTCGCTGCGGTGCGCGTGGAACACGGGGTGCGTGAGGTAGTCGTCGTCGCGGCGCAGTGCCTCATCGACGCCGCGCAGGGCCACGCCCTCGGGTAGCTCCTCGGCCGGCAGCCCGAAGGCCGCGAGCACCTCGGCGATATCGGCATCCGTCGTCGTCTCATCGACCGAGACGCCCACCGTCGCGTCATCCACCCACAACAGCTGGTAGCCGCGCTCGCGGGCGCGGTCGACCACGTCTTGCGCGCGGCCCGGCACGTGCACGCGCACGGTGTCGAAGAAGGCGTCGCTCACGAGGTGCAGGTCGGACGAACGCAGAGCGGATGCCAGGGCGTCCGCCTTCTGCGCAACGCGCGTCGCGATGCCCTTGAGCCCCTGGGGGCCGTGGTAGACCGCATACATGGCGGCCATGACGGCGAGCAGCACCTGGGCGGTGCAGATGTTCGACGTCGCCTTCTCGCGACGGATGTGCTGTTCGCGCGTCTGCAGCGACAGGCGGTAGGCGGGGTGGCCGACGGCATCCTGCGACACGCCGACGAGACGCCCCGGGAGCTGGCGCTCGAGACCCGCGCGCACGGCCATGTAGCCCGCGTGGGGACCGCCGAAGCCGAGCGGAACACCGAAGCGCTGGGTTGTGCCCACCGCGACATCGGCGCCGAGCGCGCCCGGCGAGCGCAGCAGGGTGAGCGCGAGCAGGTCGGCCGCGGCGACGACGAGGCCGCCGTTGGCGTGGACCGCCTGGGCGACGGCCGAGAAGTCCCACACGCGACCGGTGGCACCGGGATACTGCACGAAGGCGCCGAACGCCTCGGGCAGGTCACCGGCGAACGAAGTCTCTGCGATCCGGATGCCGACGGCTGCGGCGCGGTGATGCAGCAGCGCCTTGGTCTGCGGAAGCGCGTCGACGTCGACGAGGAAGACGTCGGTCTTCGCCTTCGACGCACGTCGGGCGACGAGCATGCCCTCGACGACCGCCGTGGACTCGTCCAGCATCGACGCGTTCGCCGTCGCCAGACCCGTCAGGTCGGTGACCATCGTCTGGAAGTTGATGAGCGCCTCGAGGCGTCCCTGCGAGATCTCGGGCTGGTACGGCGTGTAGGCGGTGTACCAGGAGGGGTTCTCGAGCACGTTCCGTGCGATCACCGACGGCGTGAACGTGTCGTAGTAGCCCAGGCCGATGAGGGGGCGCGCCGAGCGGTTGGCGGAGGCGAGCTCGCGCAGCTCGGCGAGCGCTTCTGCCTCGGTCGCGGCGGGCGGGATGTCGCTCGTCGCGCGGGGCTGGACGTGGATGGATGCCGGGACGGCGGTCTCGACGAGCGCCTCGACGCTGTCGTAGCCGACGACCTCGAGCATGTGCGCCTGGGCGTCGGCACCAATGCCGATGTGGCGGTCGGTGAAGGCGGCCGGGGTCCCGGCATCCGTGCGGGGAGGAAGGAGAGTGCTCATGCGGTGAGGTCCTCGTAGGCGGCGCGGTCGAGCAGGTCGGAGGGAAGGTCGCCCTCGACGCGGATCTTGATGAGCCACCCGCCGGCGAAGGGCTCGGCGTTGACCAGCGAGGGGTCGTCGACCACGGCGTCGTTGACCTCGACGACCGTTCCCGTCAGCGGCGCGTAGAGCTCGCCGACCGACTTGGTCGACTCGATCTCGCCGCAGACGTCACCGGCCGAGACGGCCGAGTCGGCGCCGGGCAGCTCGACGAAGACGACGTCGCCGAGCTTGTCGGCGGCGAAGTCGGTGATGCCGACGGTAGCGATGTCGCCCTCCAGGGCGATCCACTCGTGCTCGGAGGTGTAGCTGAGGGCGGTGAGGTCGGTCATGCGTTTCTCCGGTAGAAGGGAAGAGCGGTGACGGTCGCGGGGATACGGGTTCCGCGCACGTCGATGGACAGTTCGGTTCCGAGGGCGGATGCCGCGGGGGCGACGAACGCCATCGCGACGGGGTGGCCGAGGGTGGGGCTGAGCGCCCCACTGGTGATCTCGCCGACGGTGTCGTCGCCGTGGAGCACGGAGTATCCGGCGCGGCCCGCGCGCCGGCCCTCCGAGACGAGGCCCACCAGCACGGGGGCGTCGGCCGGAGCCGACGAGAGTCCGGCCTTGCCCACGAACGTCTCCTTGTCGGCGGCCACCACGCGGCCGAGGCCGGCCTGCGCGGGGACGATGTCGCGCGAGAGCTCGTGGCCGTACAACGGCATGCCGGCCTCGAGGCGGAGGGTGTCGCGGGCGGCGAGACCGCACGGCACGAGGCCGCGGTCGGCACCCGCGGCGAGCGCAGCGTCCCACAGGCCGACGGCGTGCGCGACGGGGATCATCAGCTCGTAGCCGTCCTCGCCGGTGTACCCGGTGCGGGCGACAAACAGCGGTGCCCCGTCGAACGTGCCGTCGGTCCAGGCGTAGTAGCCGAGCGCGTCGAGAGCGGTGCCGGTGATCTCGACCCCCGGTGTCGAGCTCAAAATGCCACGAGCCTCGGGGCCCTGGAGGGCGATGAGGGCGTAGTCGTCGGTGACGTCGTCGATGGTGAGGGTTCCGCGAGCGTCGGTCGACGAGCCTGTCGACGCGGATGACGTGGGGGTTCCGGTCCCTTCGACAGGCTCAGGGACCTCGGTTGCGGGCCCAGGGAGCTCGGTGGCGGGCTCAGGGACCTCGGTGGCGGGCCCAGGGACCTCGGTGGCGGGCTCAGGGACCTCGGTGGCGGCGGGAGCGTCGGTCGTTGAGCCCGTCGAAGCGTCCGACGCGGGACGCCACGTCGCCTGCGCGGTATCGAACGCCGCGGCCACGGCATCCCGGTTGCCGGCGTTCGAGATGACCAGGAAGCTGTGCTCGCCCGTGCGGTAGACGATGACGTCGTCGACGATGCCGCCGCTCTCGGCGAGCACGAGCGAGTACTTGGCCTTGCCGATCTTCATGGTCGACAGGCGCCCGGCGAGCATGTAGTCGAGGAACGCGGCGGCGCAGGGGCCGGCGACGAGGAACTCGGCCATGTGCGAGATGTCGAACAGGCCCGCGGCCTCGCGCACGGCGCGGTGCTCGGCGAGGTCGGAGGTGTAGCGCACGGGCATGTTCCAGCCGCCGAAGTCGGTGAACGAGGCGCCGAGGGCTTCGTGCCGATCATTCAGCGGGGAGGTGCGCGGTGGAGCGGGGGTTTCGGTCATGAGTTCTGCCGTTCGCGATGACGGACAGACGCCGGACGGCGCCTGAAGAACTCCCCCTCTGTCATGGGCCTGAGAGTTTCGCCGCGCGGATCGCGGGGCTTTCACCGTCGGCGGGTTCGGGGACGTGGCATCCCGAACCTCTTTCCAGAGTGGCCCGATCGACGCGGTACGCGTACCTGAGAGATTGGCGGGGAGGCTTGCTCCTTCGGTGCCCGGCTGCGTTCGCCGGAGCTCTCCCGCATCGATCATGGGGCCGGTGTGGACTTGTGGGGTCAGCCTAGCGGAGCTTCAGCGGGCGCCGTGAGATGTTCAGCCGTTGTCCTGCTTGCGGAGCTCGGCGGCGTCGCCGGGGACGCAGAGAGAGGTGCCGGCGATGTGGTAATCCCCGGGAGCCGTCGAAAAGGACAAGCCCGCTACGGGGCCGCCGGACGCGTACACGACGTATAAGGGGATATCGACGACTCGCACCTGCATACCGAGCGACGTCCAATAGTCCGCGATGATCCTGGCGTCCGCACCTCGATCACTATCGGGAGCAGGCGCGCCGTAGCCATAGGTGAAGTTGGCCCGCTCACCCTGCGGGCCGTCGCAATCGCCGACCTCGGGCGCGTGATCGCGGTTCCATCCGGTGGCATCGAGTTTGGCTGCGCTGTCTTCGATGGTGGTGACGAGAGCATCACGAGCTTCGGCAGGAGTCATCTTGTCTTCCTTCGATTGCGCACAGCCGGACAGGCCAATCAACGAGAGCCCCACAAGCACCCCTAGGGCGGGAAGAAGTACCGGGCGACTAGTCCGCAACACCATTCGTCATTCCTTCGATCAACGCCTTCTGCAGCGGAGTCGGAGCCGGCGGCACCTAGGGAGAAACGAGGTCGCCGTGACCGGTCGTCGCGAGGGCCACGTTTCGAAGCGACTCCGTCTGCCCCGCGACACCGATCTGCGCGGCGCTGTCCTCGACCGTGCTGACGAGAGAGTCACGCGCTTCATCCGCGCTCACGGTGGCCTCGAGTGAGGCCACGCAGGACGTTAGAAGGAGACCGGCGACCAGGACGGTGACGGACGAGGCTGCACCACGGACAGCGAGGGATGCCCTGAACGACGTCACGTACGCCCATCTTTCTGCGCCACCAAGGCGCCGGTTGAAAGCTCAGCCGTTGTCTTTTTTGCGCAGTTCTGAGGCGTCACCCGGAACACACAGCGAGGTACCGACGATGTAGTAATTACCGGGCCCAGTCGAGAAGGACAAACCCTCAACGGGTCCGCCCGTTGCGTACACGACGACCGACGGCCTGTCTACAACGCGAACCTCCATGCCGAGTGACTTCCAGTGCTCTGCGACCTTGTGCGCGTCTGCCGCAAAGTCCCTGGACTGCGGTGGCGCGCTGTAACCGTAGTTGTAGTTCGCGCGTTCACCCGGCCGGTCTCCACAGTTGCCGACTTCGGGGGCCCCTGTCCACGCCCAGCCTGAAACATCGAGCACGGTCGAGGTCTCCTCCACCGTGGATACAAGCGTGTCGCGGGCCTGTTCAGGACTCATTGTGTCTCCCTCAGAAGTCGCACACGACGACAACATGATCACCATCGAGCTCGCCAGAGCCGCGCAAACGGCACGGCCTGCATGTCCTCGCGTGCGCCTATCCACTGGTCAACCCTTCGATGATCGCTCGCTGAAGTGGGGTGGGCCCGGGGGCCACATAAGAGGACACCTGATCGCCCTGCCCCGTGGTGGCCAGAGCCACATTTCTCAGTGACTCCGTACGGAGGTCAAGATAGCCGGTGCCTGCAGCCGTGCTCACACCATGATCAGTTACCGGTAGCTGAGTACCCTCGCCTGCGACGCTGAACGTATGTGCTCCGAAACTCGGATCGATCGGGTTGACAGGGTGCGCCCAGGACGCACGTCCGGTCCAAGCCCACTGGTCGCCTCCCGCCGGATCGATCACCCAAACATCTTGGGCCTGACCCGCGAATACGTGCTCAGCCTTGAGCTTCCCGGCCTGATCCACCTCCGGCGGAAGGCCAGCTGAACCAAGCGTGACGAACGAATCGACCTGCGCCTCGCCCTGACTCAGCGCGATCGATGCCGTCGTTGTGCCGTAGGAATGCGCGACAACATTGACCTCAGCACCAGGTCGAATGCTGTCGAGCGCGGACAGATCCGCGGCGAGGGCACGTCCGCCCTTTTCAGCGAGCTCTATGCCCAGGACGTCGAATCCTCCTTGCGCTACAGGCACCGGAGGCGTCTCGTATCCCACCCAGGCGACAACAGCATGCTGTCTTCCGCTGTCGACTTGGTCCTGGAGCGTGGCAATGTTCTGAGCGGTACGGACCCAGTCCCCCATCCCCTCCGTTGTCGTCCCCATGCCGGGCACCGCGTAGGTGATGTCGTCGGCGATGTCGAGATCCCCAATGGACACAGCCGCGAGGGGTGGAGAATCTGCGGTGAGCGACATGAGAAATCTCGGCGCCTTCCCGTCGGGCGACACCAGCGACGACTCGATGTCCTCGAGCCCCTTGACGCGGGAACGGGCCTGGTTGAGCCGCTCGGCATATGCCTGGGCCGCGGCGTAACCGCCGAGGATCTCGCCGTACGTCGGGGGCTTCTCCGCCTCGGCCAGGGCGGCGCGCGCATCCGCCAGTTGATCCTCGAGCCAGATGCGGTTCACCTCGTCGCGAGCTGAGTAGGCCACTCCCCCGAGGTTGCCGATAATCGCGGGAGCCGCGTGGATGAGAGCCTCTTTCTGAGAGTCATCGAGTTCCGCCCACCAGGGTGCAACCGCGGAGGGCTCCGCCTGGGCGAGGACAGCGGCGAGGCTCGGTCGCGCCCGGAGAAGCGTCGCGAGGCTGGCCGCATCCGCGCCCGCGAGTGCGTCGAGCACCTGGCTGGGGCTCGCGCAGCCGATCAAAACAGCCGCCCACTCGTCCGCGCCGAGCCCGGGCACAGCAATGGCGGCGCGGAGTGCCGCCGCGGCCCGCTGCGCTGCGTTGCTGAGCGCAGCGCGCGCATCGGCAAGAAGCGCTCGCGCTTCCGCGCGCGCTCCAGAACCCTGGAAAGCCCGTCGATCCGGCCCGAGCCAGCCGGACGCTTCAGCAGGTGCGTCCTGGAACGCTGCCGCATCGAGAACGTCAGCCCGGTCCCAGAGATCGATCGCGTCTCCCGCCTTGGCGCGCGCCGCGTCAATGGCGGCCGCCACATCCTCGAGCGCGGACTGGCCAGCTCGGAACGCTGTTGCCATGGCGGTCCACCCGGATGCCACCGTGCCCGCGCGGGTCTCGTACGCGGCGGCCGCTTCACCGGTCCAATCGGGAACCGTTCGCATCGAGTGGAGCGCCGAGCCCACATCCTGCGCGCTCTCAGCGCGCGCCCGCCACGCGGCTGCAGCGCGGTGAAGCTCGCCCACGTCACCGGGAACGAGCAGGGACGGATCCCGAGTGCTTCCGAGCTCGGCGGTCATTCGACGGCCCAACCCTGGACGGCACCCAGCGCCCGCACGTCGGCCTGGGCGTCGGCATCCATGCTCTCGAACATGTCCGCCACCTCACGGAGTCCGGTCACGAGTGCGTCGACACCGCGCCGACGCTCAGCGGTGCAGTCATTCATGCACCCGACGAACTCCGCCAGAGCGCGGCTCAGGTCAGGCTGGTCAGCAACGGAGAAACCCCGCAGTTGCGACAGGTCCGGCACGACGTCGTTCATCTTCGACGCCACCCACCGCACCTCGTCGACCGAAAGGGAAATGTCCCCCACACGCAAGAGCCTAGACACGAGGCGCATCGGCAGCGGAGTCCTGGAATGAACTTCACCCGGTGAAATCACCCGAGCCTCGGCCTGTCGCATCGGACGGTCGAGAACCACCTCGCCGCGGTCTACCGCAAGCTCGGCGTGAGCGGTCGCGACGAGCTCCGCGAGGTGGTCACCGCCGCCGCGATCGCGTGAGCTCCCGCGTGCGGGTCGCCGTCCGGAACGCGCGCCCGCGGCCGGTGGGGCGTCAGCCCCGCGTGCAGCTCCCGGATGCCACGGGCGCCGACAGCTGATCCATCTGGGCGAGCACCGGGTCGAGCTCGGCCGGGGTCATGGCGTAACCGACGTTGTCGTCGGTGTCGGAGCGGGCGAACACGATCCCGGCGACCTCGCCCGAGGTGGTGAGCAGCGGACCGCCCGAGTTGCCCGGGCGCACGATGGCGGCGAGCGCGTAGATGTCGCGCGGAGTGGAGGACTGGTCGTAGATGTCGGGGACCGGCACCGTGCCCTCCTGCAGCACCTGCGCGCTGCCGGAGGTGAAGGGTCCTCCGCCGGGGTATCCCTGCACGACGGCGGCGGATCCGACGCCGAGGGTCGACACGACGGGCAGCGCCGCGGCATCCATGTCGTCGACGGAGACCACGGCGATGTCGTCGATCGGGTCGAAGTACACCACGCGGCCCTCCCGGGCAGGGCGTCCGGGCAGTTCGACGAGCGGGGTGTCGACGCCGGCCACGACGTGCGCGTTCGTCACGACCCGGCCGGGAGCGACGACGAACCCGGAGCCGCTCGAGGTCACACCGCAGGCGTAGGCCGTGCCGGAGATGCGGGCGACCGACTGGGCGGCCTGCGTCAACGCGGGGTCGTCGAGAGCGATCTCGGGGGTGCTGGGCACCGGGCCGATCTGGATCAGCTCACCCAGACGCGGTATGCCCTCGGCGAAGACGGTACCGCGAAGGTCGGCGAGAGCGCCGCGCACCGGGGGCGGCGTGAGCTCGTCGATGGTCCGAACGACCCCGGACGAACCGAGTGCGGCGGAGACGACGGGGACACCGGCGGGGGTGATCGACCCGGCGGCGAACGAGATGGCCAGAGCGGCGGCGGCGACGTTGACCACGCCGCCGAGCAGTCGCTCGGGCACGCGCAGTCGGATGCGATCGGCGCCGCGGCGGAAGAACCCGCCCAGAGCGCTGCCGAGTCCCGAGCCGAGGAGGAGGAGCAGGGCGCCGGCCAGGATCATCGCCGGCCCGCGCCACGAGGGCGCCGTGACCCACTGCCCGATGAAGGGGACGACCCAGTACGCCGCGACCGCGCCGACCGCGAGCCCGGCGAAGAAGCCGATCGTGGCCAGGAACCCGCGCGAGAGGCCCACGATGAGTGCGATCGCCAGAAGGGCGATCAGAACGATGTCGACGATCGGCAATCGAACCTCCTGAGTCCTCACCGAGGCTAGGGCGCACGTCTGGGAGAACCCTTTCGACGCGCTGGGCCGGCGGCGGGGTCGGCCGCCCGTGGCCCCGGGGCGTCGGAAGTGGCCCCGGGGCCACCGCGCGCACGCGGCCTGGTCACGGGGCCCAGCTCGAACCTCCCCTCAGCGTCGCGAGCCCCGGCCGCCCGTGGCCCCGGGGCGTCGGAAGTGGCCCCGGGGCCACCCCGCGCACGCGGCCTCGTCATACGGCCCAGCTCGAACCTCGCCGCAGCGTCGCAAACCCCGGCCGCCGGTGGCCCCGGGGCGTCAGAAGTGGCCCGGGGCCACCCGCGCACCGCGACCGCCCGCGAAGTTACCCCTTCGAGTCCACATGACACTAAGATCGTCCCCAGAGATATGGTCACCATGACAAGAACCCCCGAGCCCGAAACCCGCGACGCCGACGTGCGCGTCGCGGTGTCGACCGTGATCTTCAGCGTGCGCCGAGACGAGCACGACGAACCCGTGCTGTCGCTGCCCCTGGTGCGTCGCACCCGCGACCCCTTCGACGGACGGTGGGCGCTCCCCGGCGGCTGGCTCGACGCGAACGAGGGACTCGACGCCGCGGCATCCCGAACCCTCGCCGAGACGACCGGTCTCACGCCCAGCTACCTCGAGCAGCTCTACGCGTTCGGCGCCGTCGATCGCTCGCCCACGCGGGTCGTGTCGATCGTGTACTGGGCGCTGCTGCGCTCCGACGAGGTCGACGCGCAGGTCGCCGCCCACGCGCGCCAGGGCGACGCTCCCGAGAACGTCGAGTGGTTCGACGCGACCGACCTCCCGCCGCTCGCCTTCGACCACAACGACATCGTCGAGTACACGCTGTGGCGCCTGCGGAACAAGGTCGGCTACAGCCGTATCGCGCACGGACTGCTGCCCGACGAGTTCACCCTCGCCGACCTGCGCGAGGTGACCGAGTCGATCCTCGGCAAGCGCCTCGACCCGGCGAACTTCCGCCGCCAGGTCGACACGTCGAACACGCTCATCCCGACCGACCGCTTCCGCACCGGAAGCCACCGCCCCGCCCGTCTGTACCGCTACAACCGCGATGTGGAGTTCGCCGACCGCGGCCCGCTCCCCTCCCGTCACTGATCGGAACGCCCATGGCCGCCACCCTCATCACCCTGCAGCCCCGCCCCGCGATCGACCCGAGCGTCGATCACGCGATCCAGGCGATCGTCTCGGGCGCGTCGACCAACTCGACCTGCACGACCGACCTCGCCACCGGCCCGTGGGACTTCGACACGCGCCCGGGCTACGGCCCCGGCTCGTCGATGGGCGACGTCATCCCCACCGGCGCCCCGCGCCAGGGCGAGCTTCCGCAGCAGTACCGCGACGCCTCCGAGGACGAGCTCGACGCCCGCATCCGCGCCGCGAAGGCGACGCTCGGCGATCGCGTCGTCGTGCTCGGGCACTTCTACCAGCGCGAGGAGGTCGTGCGCCACGCCGACTACGTCGGCGACTCGTTCCAGCTCGCGAACGCCGCTCTCGAGCAGCCGCAGGCCGAGGCGATCGTGTTCTGCGGCGTGCACTTCATGGCCGAGACCGCCGACCTCCTCTCCCGTCCCGAGCAGGCGGTGATCCTCCCGAACCTCGCCGCCGGCTGCTCGATGGCCGACATGGCCGACATCGACCAGGTCGAGGAGTGCTGGGAGCAGCTCGAAGACGTGCTCGGCGACCTCGAGACCCCGGATGCCGAGGGCTTGGTCCCCGTGATCCCGGTGACGTACATGAACTCCTCCGCCGCCATCAAGGGCTTCGTCGGCCGCCACGGCGGCATCGTCTGCACCTCGTCCAACGCACGGACGGTCCTCGAGTGGGCGTTCGCGCGCGGCCGCCGCGTGCTGTTCTTCCCCGACCAGCACCTGGGCCGCAACACGGCGAAGGCGATGGGCGTGCCCCTCGAGCAGATGCCGATGTGGAACCCGCGCAAGCCGCTCGGCGGCTCCACGGCCGAGGTGATCGAAGACAGCCGCGTCATCCTCTGGCACGGCTTCTGCTCGGTGCACCGCCGCTTCACCGTCGACCAGATCGAGAAGGCCCGCGCCGAGCACCCCGGCGTCCGCGTGATCGTGCACCCCGAGTGCCCGATGGACGTCGTGGATGCCGCTGACGAGGCCGGCTCCACCGACATCATCCGCAAGGCCATCGCCGCGGCGACCGAGCCCACGACCTTCGCGATCGGCACCGAGATCAACCTCGTGCAGCGCCTGGCCGCGCAGTACCCGCAGCACGAGATCTTCTGCCTGGATCCGGTCGTCTGCCCCTGCTCGACGATGTACCGCATCCACCCCGGCTACCTCGCGTGGGTGCTCGAGTCGCTCGTCGCGGGCGAGGTCGTCAACCGCATCACCGTCCCGGCCGACGTCGCCCAGCCCGCCACCGCCGCGCTCGAGCGCATGCTCGCCGCCAAGCCGAACGGCGCCGTGAAATGACCGCCGTCGTCGTGGTGGGCAGCGGCATCGCCGGTCTCACGGCGGCGCTGCACGCTTCCGAGAACGGATGCCGCGTCACGGTCGTGACGAAGGGCGCTCTGCCCGACACCAACACCCGGTGGGCGCAGGGCGGGATCGCCGCGGCGACCTCGGCGTCCGACACCGTCGCCTCGCACGCGGCCGACACGCTCACGGCCGGCGCGGGGCTCAACGACCCCGCCGCGGTCGACGTGCTCGTCGGCGAGGGGCCGCAGCGCATCGCCGAGCTCGTCGCCCGCGGGGTCGCGTTCGACCGAGCAGCCGACGGTGACTTCGCCCGCGGACTCGAAGCCGCCCATGCCCTCCCCCGCGTGCTGCACGCCGGCGGCGACGCCACCGGCGCCGCGATCCAGGCCGCGCTCGGGAAAGCCGTGCGGGACGCCGGCATCGCGGTGCGCGAACACGCGCTGCTGCGCGACCTGTCCCTCACCGAGGGCCGTGTCACGGGAGTCGAGCTCGAGGACGGCGAGCGCCTCGACGCCGACGCGGTGATCCTCGCCACCGGAGGGGCAGGTCAGCTCTACGCCCACACGACCAACCCCCTCGGGGCGACGGCCGACGGTATCGCCGCGGCCATCCGAGCGGGCGCGGCCGTCGCCGATCTCGAGTTCGTGCAGTTCCACCCGACGGCGCTCGCCGTGGGCGCGCCGTTCCTCGTGTCGGAGGCCGTGCGCGGAGAGGGCGCCGTGCTGATCGACGACAGCGGCCGCCGGTTCGCCTTCGATTCCCACCCCGACGGCGAGCTGGCCCCCCGCGATGTCGTCGCCCGCGCGAACGCTCGGGCGATGGCCGCGCAGGGCGGACGACCCGTCCGACTGGACGCCACCGCCCTCGGCCCCGAACGACTCGCGCAGCGCTTCCCGACGATCGACGCCGCGGTGCGCGAGCGCGGCCTCGACTGGGGTCGCGAACCGATCCCCGTGACCCCCGCGGCGCACTACCTCATGGGCGGCGTCGTCACCGACCTCGACGGACGCACGACGGTGCCCGGACTGTACGCGGTGGGCGAGACGGCGCGCACGGGTGTGCACGGCGCGAACAGATTGGCATCCAATTCGCTCCTCGAAGGGGCGGTGTTCGGCGCCCGGGCCGGAGACGCCGTCGCGCGCGACCGCGGCTGGCCGATGGCCCCCGCCGCCCCCGCGGTCCTCACCGCTCCGGTCGCCGAAGCGCCGGCCTTCTCGAGGACGCGACTCCAGCAGCTCATGTGGGCCGACGCGGGTCTCGTCCGGGATGCCGAGGGCCTCGACCGCGCGGCCGGGATCCTCGCCGCCTGGCGAGACAACACCACGCCACGCGGCATCGAAGACGACAACCTGCTGCTCGTCGCCGCGCACGTGGTCCAGGCGGCGCGTTCCCGCACCGCGTCCGTCGGCGCGCACTTCCGCGCCGATGCCGACACGGCCATGTCGGCGCCGCTCGCCGCCGTCGCGGCATCCGCTCCCCCCGCCCGAGAGGCCCTCGCATGCTGAACCGCTCCACGATCGACCGCGTCGTCTCGGCCGCCCTCGAGGAGGACGCCCCCTGGGGCGACCTCACGAGCGAGGCCCTCATCCCCGCGTCGGCGACCGCGCGCGCCGAACTCGTCGCACGCGTCGACGGCGTCTTCAGCGGTGCGGCGGTGTTCGCCGCGGCGTTCACCCTCACCGACGCGTCGATCGTGGTGGAGCAGCTCGTCGCCGACGGCGAGCGGTTCGCCCCCGGGGACACGCTCGCCGTCGTCTCCGGCCCCGCGCGCGCGGTGCTCACCGCCGAGCGCATCGGTCTGAACTTCGTGCAACGCATGTCGGGGATCGCCACCCTCACCTCCGACTACGTCGCCGAGGTCGCCCACACCGGGGCGCGCATCGTCGACACGCGCAAGACCACGCCGGGCCTGCGCGCCCTGGAACGGCAGGCCGTCCGCGACGGCGGCGGCCACAACCACCGCTTCTCGCTGTCCGACGCGGTCATGGCCAAGGACAACCACCTCGCCGTGCTGACGGCGAGCGGGCTGTCGATCACGCAGGCGCTCGAGAGCGCGATCGCCCGACTCCCGCACACCACCCACGTCGAGGTCGAGGTCGACCGGCTCGACCAGATCGACGCGGTGCTCGCCGCCGGCGTCGGCACCATCATGCTCGACAACTTCTCGCTCGACGACCTGCGCACCGGTGTCGCCCGTATCGCCGGGGCCGCCCAGGTCGAGGCATCGGGAGGGGTGAACCTCGACACGGTGCGGGCGATCGCCGAGACCGGCGTCGACGTCATCTCGGTCGGCGCCCTCACCCACTCGGCATCCGCCATCGACCTGGGGCTCGACATCCGGATCTCGGCGTGAGCCTGTATCTCGACAACGCCGCGACCACGCCCGTGCGCCCCGAGGTGCTCGAGGCGATGGCGCCGTACCTGACGCGCGTGTTCGGCAACCCGTCGAGTCAGCACGAGGTGGGCGCGGCCGCGGCATCTGCCCTCGACGACGCCCGCGCGCGCGTCGCCGCGGTGCTGGGGATGCGCACGGGCGACGTCATGTTCACCTCGGGGGGCACCGAGGCCAACAACGCCGCCATCAAGGGCATCGTGCTCGGTTCGAAGCGACGCCACCTGGTGACCACGGCCCTGGAACACGAGTCGGTGCTCGCCTCCGCCGACTACCTGTCCCGCCTGCACGGCGTCGAGGTCGATCTCGCGCCCGTCGACGAGACCGGCACGCTCACGCCCGTGGCCCTGTCCGACGCCGTACGCGACGACACCGCCCTCGTCAGCATCGGCTACGCCAACAACGAGGTCGGCACGGTCCAGGATGCCGCCGCCCTCGCCGCCGTCGCGCACGACCGCGGCATCCCCCTGCACCTCGACGCCGTGCAGGCCGCCGGATGGCTGCCGCTGGCCGGCCTCGGGGCGGATGCCGTCACCGTCGCCGGCCACAAGATCGGCGCCCCCAAGGGGACCGGCATCCTCGCCGTGCGCGGGCGCCTGCCCTTCGAACCGCTCCTGCACGGGGGCGGTCAGGAACGCGGTCGCCGCTCGGGAACGCCCGATGTCGCCGGTGCGGTGGCCATCGCCACCGCCCTCACCCTCGCCGAGGCCGAGCGCGAGACGGAGCGCACCCGGGTGGGGGCGTTGTGTGCAGCCTTCATCGCCCGTGTGCTGACGCTCGTCCCCGGGGCACGACTCACCGGTCATCCCGAACGCCGCCTCCCGGCGACCGCGAGCTTCGTGTTCCCCGGTACGAACGGCGAGACCGTCCTGCTCGAACTCGAACGCCGCGGGGTCGTCTCGTCGAGCGGATCGGCGTGCGCCGCCGGCAGCGACGAGGCGTCGCACGTGCTGCTGGCCCTCGGGGTGTCGCACGACGAGGCGCGCACCGCCGTGCGCTTCACCCTGCCGCACGGACTCTCCGCCTCGCTCGCTCCGGTGGCGGATGCGGTCGCTGCCGCCGTGACCGCCGTAGGATCTCGCGGGTGAGCTCCACCGCGGTCACCGTCATCGTCCCGGGATTCGACGTCGCCGAGTTCGTCGGCGACGCGCTGGATTCCCTGCGCGCGCAGACGCATGAGCACTGGTCGGCCGTGCTCGTGGACGATGCCTCCACCGACGACACGGGACGCCTCTTCGCCGACGCGGCAGCCGCCGACCCCCGGTTCCGCCTCGCCCGGCACGAGACGCAGCGCGGCCTCGGCGCCGCGCGCAACACCGGCCTCGGTCTCGTGCAGACCCCCTACACCGCGTTCCTCGACGCCGACGACCGCCTCCGCCCCGACGCCCTCTCACGCCTGGCCGACACGCTCGACCGCACCGGGAGCAGCTTCGTCGTCGGGGCGTACGTGCGTCTGCGACCGGATGCCGACACCCCCACCTACACGGCGGGCGACGTGCAGCCCTGGGTCGCCGCCGCCACCGACCCGGCACGGGAGCGGACGACGCTTGCTCAGCACCCCGCGGCATCCGGGAACATCGTCGCGTGGTCGAAGATGAGCCGCACGTCTTTCTGGGACGACCACGACCTGCGCTTCCCCGAGGGGCGTTACTACGAGGACCAGGTGCTCGCGCAGCGCATGTACACGCGGGCCGAGACCTTCGACGTCATCCCCGACGTGATCGTCGAGTGGCGCCAGCGCCGTGACGGGGGCTCGATCACGCAGCGCCTCGCCGAGACCGAGGTGCTTCGCGACTACCTCGAGGCGCTCGCGGAGGGCATCGCCGTTCTGCGGGCCGCGGGAGCGGACGCGGCCGTGCGCGAACGCGCGGCCCTCATCCGCACGCTCGACCTGCCGCCGTTGCTGCGTATCGCCGAGACGCACCCCGATGCGGCGTACCAAATCGCGCTGGAGGCGTTCCTGGCGTCACTGCCGGCCTGAGCGACCGCACGGCCGTCACGGGACGGCGGCGGTTCGGAGGCGATGCGGTTCAGGCCGGCGCCTCGTCGGCGCGACGACCGGGGAGCGCTGCGCGGGCGAGGCCCGCGGCGTCGTGCTGCTCCTCGGCGAGAACGAAGGAGGCTGCCAACTGCTCCGCGGCGAGGCTCGCGTACAGCCCGCCGGCGGCCAACAGCTCGGTGTGCGTGCCCGATTCGACGATCCGGCCGGCGTCCACCACGTGGATGCGGTCGGCGCCGATCACCGTCGACAGGCGGTGCGCGATCGACAGCGTCGTGCGGCCGTGCGCGGCGGTCTCGAGCGCTTCCTGCACGATGCGCTCCGACACGGTGTCGAGCGCGCTCGTCGCCTCGTCGAGGAGGAGGACCGGCGGGTCTTTGAGCAGGACGCGCGCGATCGCGATGCGCTGCTTCTCGCCGCCGGAGAGCCGGTACCCGCGCTCGCCCACCACCGTGTCGTACCCCGCCTCGAAGCCGGCGATGACGTGGTGGATGTTGGCCGCGCGGCAGGCGGCCTCGATCTCGTCGTCGGACGCGTCGGGACGCGCGTAACGGAGGTTCTCGCGCACCGTCGCGTGGAACAGGTACGTCTCCTGCGACACGATGCCGATCTCGTCGATGATCGAGGCCCGGTCGAGGGCGCGCACGTCGGCGCCCGAGAACATCACCGCTCCCCCGCTCGCCTCGTACATGCGCGGCGTGAGATACAGGATCGTCGTCTTCCCCGCGCCCGAGGGCCCGACGAACGCGACGTGCTGGCCCGGTTCGACGGTGAACGAGACCCCGTCGAGGGTCGGGCGGGCGCCGGCCGGGGCATCGGGATAGCGGAACTCCACGTCGCGGAACTCGATGCGTCCCAGTGGTCCGGGTGCGGCCGAGACCGGGAGGGCGTCGGGGGCGTCGACGATGGCCGGGCGGAGGTCGAGGTACTCGAAGATGCGCGCGAACAGCGCCGAGGAGGTCTGCAGGTCGAGAGCGACGCGCATGAGCCCCATGAGCGGCATGAGCAGCCGGGCCTGGACCGTGGTGAACGCCACGATCGTCCCGGCCGTGATCGCTCCGGCTCCGCCACCGATCAGGTAGCCGGCGACGAGGTAGATCACCGCGGGAACGCTCGACATGATGACCTGCACCACCGCGAAGAAGCCCTGACCGCTCATGGCACGGCGCACCTGCAGGCGCACCTGATTGTCGTTCTCGGCGTCGAAGCGCGCCGACTCGGTGCGCTGACGGTTGAAGGACTTCGACAAGAGGATGCCGGACACGCTCAGCGTCTCCTGCGTGATCGCCGACAGCTCCGACAGCGATTCCTGCGTTTCTCCGGCGATGCGCGCGCGGACCTGCCCGACGCGTCGCTGCACGAAGATGAGGAACGGCATGAGCGCCACGGCGATCAGGGTGAGCCGCCAGTCGATGAGGATCATCGCCACAAGCGAGGCGAGGACGGTGACGGCATTGCCGAGGATGCTGGTGACCGTGTTGGTCAGCACGCCCGAGACGCCGCCGACGTCGTTCTGCAGCCGCGACTGGATGACCCCGGTCTTCGTGCGCGTGAAGAAGCCGAGCTCCATGCCCTGCAAGTGCTCGAACAGGCGCGTGCGGAGGTCGCCGGTGACGCGGTTGCCGACGGTCGCCGTGAGCCAGGTCTGCCCGACGTTGAGCCCCGCCGAGAGCAGAAACAGCCCGATCATCGCGCTCACGAGCATCGCCAGCAGTCGCAGGTCGGGACTCGATCCGTCGACGGGGAAGAGGGCGTCGTCGAAGATGCGCTGCACGAGGAGGGGCGGGATGACCGCGACGGCCGCGCCGACGACGACCAGGAGCGCGGTGAGAGCGATGCGCCACCGGTACGGCCGGAAGAGCTCGACCACCCGGCGTCCGAGATCGGCGACCCGCGGGGCCTCGGCGTTGCGGCGGCGCTGCGAGTCGGCATCCACCCCGCGGAACATGCTCCCGCCGACACCGCCCATGCTCATGTTCGTCAGCCTACGTCCGTCCACCGACATCGAGTCCCGGGGCGACGATGTCGGAGACCCTCGGTAGGGTCGCTAGCGGATGACGTTCCATCCGTTCTCTCGATGTCGGAATACCCGGGGCCGCGCGCCCGTTGTGTCCGACGCAGTCGCCCTCCGTGGCGCCACGAAGCCCCCCGCACCTAAAGGACCTCGTCATGGCCACCACCGGCACCATCCCCGTCGCTCGAGAGAGCGCCGCGTCCGCTCCGTCGCCGTCGGCGCGCCGCCCCGGGCCGGTGATCGCCCTCCTCGTCGTCGCCGCATTCGTCGTCATCCTCAACGAGACGACGATGTCGGTCGCGCTGCCCGCGATCATGGCCGACTTCGGCGTGAGCGCCGCTACCGGCCAGTGGCTCACCTCCGCGTTCCTGCTGACCATGGCCGTCGTCATCCCCCTGACCGGCTTCCTCCTCGAGCGCTTTCCGATCCGCGTCGTGTTCTTCAGCGCGATGGGCGTGTTCGCCCTGGGCACCCTCGTCGCGGCGCTCGCGCCGGCGTTCGGGGTGCTGCTCGCGGGCCGCATCATCCAGGCGATGGGCACGGGCGTGATGATGCCTCTGCTCTTCACCACGGTGCTCAACCTCGTCCCGGCGAACAAGCGCGGACGCGTCATGGGCGTCGTCACCATCGTCATCGCCGTCGCCCCCGCGGTCGGCCCGACGGTCTCCGGTCTCATCCTGTCGGCCCTCACGTGGCACGCGATCTTCTGGCTGATCCTGCCCATCGCCCTGGTGGCGATCGCTCTCGGCGCCCGCTGGGTCCGCAACGTCACCGAGACCCGGCCCGACGCGCGATTCGACGTGCTCTCGGTCGTGCTGTCGGCGATCGGCTTCGGTGGGCTGGTCTACGGCCTCAGCGCCATCGGGGAGTCGGCGTCCGGTCACTCGTCCGTGCCGGTGTGGATCCCCCTCGCCGTCGGCGCGGTCTTCGTCACCGTCTTCGTCATCCGTCAGCTCCGCCTGCAGCGCTCCGACTCCGCTCTGCTCGACCTGCGCGTGTTCCAGAGCTCGTCGTTCCGTCTCGCCGTGCCGCTGGTCGCGATCGTCATGGCCGCGCTGTTCGGCTCGCTCATCCTGCTGCCCATCTTCCTGCAGCAGGCGCTCGGCCTCAGCAGCCTCACCGTCGGCCTCATGCTGCTTCCGGGCGGCGTGCTCATGGGCGTCATGGCTCCCATCGTCGGACGCCTCTTCGACCGTTTCGGTCCGACGCCCCTCGTCATCCCCGGGATGCTGATCGCGGCCGCCGTCCTGTGGACGATGGCGCTGACCTTCAACCAGAGCACCCCCGTGTGGTGGATCGTCACGGTGTACCTCGCCCTGAACCTCGGGCTCGGTCTCGTGTTCACGCCGCTGATGACTTCGGCGCTCGGCTCGCTCCCCCGCCGCCTGTACTCCCACGGCAGCGCCGTGGTCGGCACCGCCCAGCAGGTCGCCGGGGCTGCGGGCACAGCCGGTTTCGTGGCGATCATGACGGTGTTCTCGAGCATGGCGGTCGCCGGCGGCGCCGACCAGGCCGGCGCGGTCGCGGCGGGCGTCCACGCGTCGTTCCTCGTCGGAGCGGTGATCGCCACCGCCGCCGTGGTCCTCGCGTGCTTCGTGCGCAAGCCCGCCGAGGCCGACGACGCCGAGGCGCCCGTCAGCGCACACTGACCCCGGTACGCACGGGCGCGGCCGCGAGCAGCGTCACGCCGGGAGAGGACGGACCTCGTGGCCGCAGGTGTTGCGGGAGCCGGACGGCCGGTCGCGGCGCGTCAGCATGAGCCAGAACGGAGGCCGTAGCCCCTCACCGCGAACGGCACCGAACGTCACGAGCCGGCGGCGTCACGAGGGGACGCGCGCAAGAGCGAGATCAGAGAGAGCAGGAACCGCCGCCGCAGCACTGCGACGCGGAGGGCTTCTCGTCGGTCTCGTTCTCGACGGCGGGGGCGTTCAGCAGCGGGATCAGCGGCTTCGACGCGGAGATCGTGTCAGACGTGGTGTCACCGGACATGCGCTCCATGCTACGCCCGCGCGTGGCTGCGCGGGCCGGGGCCTCCCGCTAACGCCGGGGCGCGGCATCCGCAACCCCCGTTCCCGGTCCGCGACGGGTTCTTAGCGTGGGAGCATCCCCGATCGAGAAAGAAGGGCTTCCCATGACTGACCTCACCGGCAAGCGCATCGCGTTCCTGGCCACCGACGGATACGAAGACAGCGAGCTGACCAGCCCGTGGGAGGCCGTCACCTCGGCCGGCGCAGAGGCGGTTCTCGTCTCGCCGAGCGAGGGCAGCATCACCGGCGAGAAGGGACACGAGCAGAGCGTGGACCTCGCCGTCTCGGGCGCCTCCGCCGGCGACTTCGACGCCCTCGTCCTGCCCGGCGGCGTGCAGAACGCCGACGACATCCGCATCGTGAAGGATGCCGTGTCGTTCACGCGCGCGTTCTTCGACCAGCACAAGCCGGTCGCCGTCATCTGCCACGGCGGGTGGATCCTCACCGAGGCGGATGTCCTTGATGGCCGCACGCTCACGAGCTACCCGACGCTCCAGACCGATCTGCGCAACGCCGGCGCGACCTGGGTCGACGAGGAAGTGCACGTCGACCAGGGCCTCGTCTCGAGCCGCAACCCCGACGACCTGCCCGCGTTCAACGCGAAGCTGGTCGAGGAAGTCTCCGAGGGGAAGCACTCCGGCCAGACCGCCTGAGCACGTCTCGACGAAGGGCCCCGGACTCCGGTCCGGGGCCTTTCCCGTGCGTCCGCCGCGTCACTCGCGCCGCGCCCGCCTCAGCCGCCTTGACAGGCTGGGCACCACTGACCGCCGCCCTTGGTTCCCGGGATCTCCTCGATCGTGCCCGCGCACCCGGGGCACGGTTCGCCCGTGCGCCCGTGCACGCGCATCGCGGCCACCTTCGCGGCCTTCTGTTCGGCGATCGGCACTCCACGGCGATCGCGTACCGCCCCGTCGAGGGTGTCGCGCAACGCCCGCCAGAGGCGCGTGACCGCATCGTCGGAGAGGGTCGACGCGTGCGAAGTCGGATCGAGTCGCGCCGCGAAGAGGATCTCGTCGGAGTAGGCGTTGCCGATCCCCGCGATGGTCTCCTGCTCCTGCAGCAGCGCCTTCAGCTGCTTGCGGCGACCGCCGAGCGCGATCACGAGCATCTCTCGCGAAAACGCCGGGTCTGCGGCATCCGGTCCCAGCTTGGCGACCGCGGGCACCTCGTCGGCGGCGTCGACGACGTGCAGGTGTACGGAGAGCCAGTCGCCCGCATCGGTGATCCCCAGGATGCCGTCGTCGAAGGCGATCCTCGCGATCACCGCGGCCGTGGGCACGGCGTCGGCGACCTCCGGCGCGCCCGCCTCCCGCCACGTCGCCCAGCCCGCCCGCCCGAAGCCGAGCGAGAGATGCACGCCGCCGAGGTCGAGGTCGATGTGCTTGCCGTACCGGGTCACCGCGGTGACCGAGCGCGAGACGAGCTCATCGAGCGGGCGGCCCCGCGTCTTCAGCGCCCGTCCCTCCACCAGCTCGGTCCCGGTCACGACATGACCGGTCAGGCGCTCGCGCAGGAACTGCGCGAGTGCCTCGACCTCCGGGGCTTCGGGCACGGCGACCGCGTCTCAGTCGTCGGTCGTGGTCGGCGCGGTGGTGGGCGCCGGGTAGGTCGGCGCGTCAGCCGACGCGGCAGACGAGGGTCGGCGAGCCGAATCGGCGAATGCGTCGGCGACGGCGCGACCCTGGATGATCTGCGTCAGGTCGATTCCGGTCGCGGCTTTCACGGCCTCGAAAGACGACCGCAGCCCCGTCGCCGACTCGGTCGCGAGGTGGCCGCTCGCCCCCTCCCCGCCGAGCACGGTGACGTTGCCGACGCGGTCGTAGCCCTTGGCGAACTCGGCCATCATCGGCACGAGAGCCTCGAGTGCGCGCTGGGCGAGGAGGGCCTCCTGGTTCTGGGAGAGGGCCTCGGCCTCGGCGCGGATGGCTTCGGCGCGGGCTTCACCGGCCAGACGCACGGACTGCGCGTCGGCTTCGGCGCGCACGCGCACGGCAGCTGCTTCTTGCTCGGCGATCTGGGCGCGTGCCTGGGCGGCCTTGATCTGCGCGTATGCCTCGGCGTCGGCGTCTTTCTGGCGCTGGTACAGGTCGGCGTCGGCGACGCGGTTGACCTCGGACTCCAGACGAGCCTGCGTGTTCTGCGCCTCCTGCTGCAGAACGGCCTGGCGGCGCTCGGCGCGGGTGAGGGCCTCTGCCTGCTCGGCCTCGGCGTTGGCGCGGCCGACCTCGGCCTTGGCCGCGGCGCTGTTCTTGTCGAGCTTGGTCTGCTCGATCAGGTTGGCCTCGTCGGTGGCGATCTGACGTGCCCGGATCTCACGGACGGCGTTGATGCGGGCGACCTCGGCCTCGCGCTTGACGCGCTCGACCTCGGTGGCACCGAGCGCCGAGATGTAGCCGTTGGTATCGGTGACGCCCTGGATCTGGAAGGAGTCGAGGATCAGTCCCTGCGAAGAGAGGTCGGCCTTGATGCCCTCGGCGATCTGGTCGGACAGGCGCTGGCGGTCGCGCATGAGTTCTTCGACCGTCAGGGTCGCGACCACGCCGCGCAGCGCACCTTCGAGCTGCTCGGTGGTGAACTGTTCGATGGCCTTGTCCTGCGAGGCGAAGCGCTCGGCCGCTCGACGCACCGATTCGGGGTCGGACCCGATCTTGACGAGGGCGACGCCGCTGACGTTCACGGTGACGCCGTTGGAGGACTGCGCCGTCGGCTCCATCTTGATCTGGCGCGCCCGCAGCGAGATCATCTCGCCGCGCTGCGTGAGCGGGTTGACGATTGCCCCGCCGCCGGTGATGACCGTGATGCGCGAGGACTCGCCGTCGGCCCCCTTCTGACGCTTTCCGACGATGACCAGGGCTTCGTCGGCCTTCGCGACGCGGTACCACCCGCGGATAACCAGGGCGAGCACGGCGATCACGACGATCGCGACCACCACCACGATCGCGACGATGACTCCGACGGCTCCTAAGGCGGCGAGTTCCATGCTTCTCCTTCGACGGGTACCGCCGAGGCGGTACGGATCTTCCTCCAACCTAACGGGGGGCCCCGCGGCACTGTCCACCCTCTGCACGCACGATCAGCCCCCGCGGGGGTGGGGAGGAGCGTACCGTTGACGGTGAGGCGGCCCGAACCGCCGAAGAAGGGTCCCCCATGAAGATCGTTTCGTCGCAGGACTGGCGTGATGCCATCCGCTTCGACGCCCCCGTCCTCGTCGCCGACGTCGTCCCCGGCGAGCCCACCCGTTGCGTCGCGTGCGGCACCGACGGTCCGCTGTACGAGCGCACCGAGCTGTGGGCCGTGAAGCACCGCCACCCCAAGCACCACGGCGGTTTCGTGCGCTTCTACTGCGAGGCCCACAAGCCGGTCGCCGCTCCCCCGCCGCCCGCCCCGACCTTCGAGGCGCGCAAGGCCCGTGCGGCCTCAGCTCCTAGGGAACGGCGCACGACCGGCCCCAAGGTCACGCCCCTGACCGACCGCCCCACCCGCGCGATGTGCCCCGACTGCTTCGTCGAGGTCTCCGCCGGCGGCGACTGCGGCATGTGCGGCGCACAGGTCGTCTGACCCGCTGAACGACAGAACCGCCCCGGCTGACGCCGGGGCGGTTCTGTCGTTCTACGGGTCTCAGCGCGCCGAGATCGTCCAGCCGGCCTCGTGCGAGGCACCGGGGTCGAGCGAGACGACGCCGGTGGCGAAGTCGTACCGGTCGTCGTTGAACGCGTCGGGGGCGCAGGTCATCGGCTCGACAGCGAGCCCGGCACGGTGCCCGGGCGTTCCGGGGCCGGCGGGGAGGTCGGCGGTGTGGATCTGCACCCAGGAGCACTCCGCCCCCCAGCTCATGGCGACGCCCGTGCCCGTCGGATCGGTGACGGTCACGGTGGCGCGGCCGTCGGCATCCCGGATCAGACCGGTGTAGGCGTGATCGATCTCGACGGCGCCGAGGACGCGCTGATCCCGGTAGTCGAAACGGTCGGCGTCGACGGCGACGGATGCCAGCGCCACCGGCGACAGGCGGTCGGGCGTGACCTCGAGCACGGTGTCGGCCGGGAGGTGCAGGCTCCACTCGTCGAGGGCCGCGGGGCCGGCGACCAGATACGGGTGCGGGCCGGTCCCCCAGGGTGCGGGCGTGTCCGACAGGTTCGTCGCGCGGACGGTCTGGGTGAGACCGTCGACGTCGAGTCGGTACGTGGTCGACACGACGAGCCACCAGGGATACCCCGCCTGCGCGGGCACGGTCGCGGTGAGCGTGACCGCGTCGGTTGAGGCGTCGGACACGTTCCAATCGACCCACGACAGCAGCCCGTGCAGCGCGTGGCCGCGATTCGGCTCGGTCAGCGGGAGCTGGTGCTCGACGCCGTCGAAGCGGTGGATGCCGTCGACGACGCGGTTCGGCCACGGGGCGAGCGTCGTCCCGCGGTAGGCGGGGCGCAGTTCATCGGCCTCGAAGGGCACGACGAGGTCGCGGCCCTCGAAGGTGAGGAAGCGGAGGGAGGCGCCGACGCTCGCGATCGCGGCTTCATAGCCGTGGGCGCGGAGGACGACGGGGGTGCCCGAGACGAGCGTGGGCGTCTCGGTGGGAACGGCAGCGGTCATGTCGCCATTATCCCGGCCGCCGGACCGATACCCGGTCATCGCGATATCGAGGTGTTATCCGAACAGACGAAATGCCTCGACCCGTGCGGGTCGAGGCATTTCGAGGAGGGCGACTTACTTGAAGGCGTCCTTGACGTTCTCGCCGGCCTGCTTGGCGTGGGCCTTGGTCTGGTCGGCCTGACCCTCGGCCTCGAGGCGCTCGTTGTTCGTCGCCTTGCCCGCGGCTTCCTTCGCCTTGCCAGCAATGTTCTCCGCGGCGTTCTTGATCTTGTCGTCGAGTCCCATAGTCGGCTCCTCCCGTGTGGTCTTCGGGTAATTCCCGATGTGCGTACACGGTAAGTCGCCGACGCCGAGCGGAAAGGGGGGCTTGAAATTCAGCTCACGGTGAGGCAGTTCTGCGATTAGGTTCGAGAGGTGGGCACCCCGGAGGAATTGTCGTGAGCACCCTCGCTGATTTCGGCGACCTCCTCGAGCACGCCCCGGACGAACCCCCGCGAGGCGGCCGGGCCGGTCGTGTCGCCCTCGTCGTCTTCCTGGTCCTGGTGCTGCTCACCCTCGGCGGAGGGGGCGGATACGTCTGGTGGGCCTCCGCCGCCGCGCTGCCCGCGCCTACCGTCACCTCGCAGACGCCGACCGCGAACGCCGGGGCCGCGGCATCCCTCGTCCTGCCGTCGGGTGGATCGATGCTCGTGAGCGTCGAGGGCGGGCAGGACTACCTGGGCCCGGATGCCGCTGGCACCTTCGCCTCCGCGGGAGGAAACGATCCGAGGCCGCTCGCGAGCATCTCCAAGCTCATCACCGCGCTGGTCGTGCTCGACGCACACCCGCTCGACGGCCCGGGCGATCCCGGACCCACCATCGCGTACACGGACGCCGACACCGACCTGTACGACCAGTTCTACGTGCAGGGCGCCGTCGTCGCGCGCATGCCCGACGGGCTCCGCCTGTCGCTGCACGACTCCCTCGAGACCATGCTGCTGCCCTCCGCCGCCAACTACGCGGTCGCCATCGCCCGCTGGGGCTTCGGCTCCGAGAGCGCGTACGTGCAGGCGGCCCGGTCGTGGCTGAGCGAGAACGGCCTGAACGACACCCGCATCGTGGATGCCACCGGCATCGACGCGCGCAACACCAGCACACCGAGCGACCTTCTCGCCCTCGGACGTCTCGCCGCCGCCAACCCGGTGATCGCCGCGATCGTCGCCACCCCCTCCGCGGTGATCGAGGGCCTCGGGGCGATCAGCAACACGAACGATCTGATCGGCACGCTCGGAATCTCGGGCCTGAAGACCGGCAACCTCGGCGAGGGCACCTTCAACCTGCTCTTCACGGCGTCGCTGGACGTCGGCATCGGCGCCCCGCTGCGCCTCACCGGCGCGCGTCTGGGCGGCGAGACCCACGACAGCACCGACCAGGACGTGCTCTCGTTCCTGCAGAGCGTGAAAGACGGCTTCCACGTCCTCCCTCTCGGCACCGCGGGCGACGAGATCGGCACCATCTCGACCCCATGGGGCGCCGAAGCGACGCTCGTCCTCGCCAAGAACGCGTCGCTGCGCACCTGGTCCGACACCCCCGTCGCCGTAGCGCTCGACACCACCACCCCACAGAGCTTCGCCGACGGCGAGGTGGTCGGCACGGTGACCTGGACCGCCGGACCCGAGACGGCGACGTCCAGCGTGAAGATCGCCGGCGCCATCGAGGAGCCGTCGCTGTGGTGGCGGTTGACCCATCCCGCGGACCTGGGCTGAGCGCCGCTCCAGCTCCCGCTGGATGAGAACGCATGGAGCGGATGCCGAGCAGCCGAGGTCTCGACCATCGAACGTGTCCCGGCGCGTTGCCGCGGCGTCGATCCGGTCGATAGCGTTCGCGTATGCGGCGAACCACTCCCTGCCTGACGATCGCTCTGGCCGCGGCCCTGACCCTCAGCGCTTGCGTGCCGGAGCCGGCCGCGGAACCGACGCCGACCGGCGCGGCCGAGCCGGCGTTCACGCCGACCGTGAAGCCGACGCCGACGGCGCCGCCCGGCTCTGACACGGCAGCGCCGGCGAGTGACGCCGTGCTGATCGTGCAACTCGACAGCGCCTCCATCGCCGCCGGCTCGACACTCGACTATTCGATCGATGCCGTCGATGCGTGGACGGCGGCCCTCGGCTCCGCTCCAACGCAGTCGGCAGTGAAAGGGCCCTACGGCGGCACTCTCGACGAGACAGCCCTGGACTGGCCCGGCCTCACGGTCACCGTTCCGAATGACGGATCCACGCACGGCGCCTCCGTCCGCGTGTCCGAGCCGACGGTCGCCGGCCACCCTGTCGTCACCACGGGCGGCATCGGTGTGGGATCCACTCGGGCCGAGGCGGTCGCGGCAGGCGCGACCGAGGGCTTCGATGCCACGGAACTGCGCCTCGACACCCGTGACGTTCCCGGCACGCAGTCGCTTCAGCGGCCGGGCGAAGTGGGTCGCGAGTACGTGATGCTGGTCCTCGACGGCGATGCCGTCATTCAGATCATCCTGCCGGGCGACGACTTCAGCGACATCTGAGCGAGCGCCCTCCTAGGCTGGGCTCCATGACCGCCCTCTCCCCCGCCCAGGTCGACCGCGCGGTCGGCGCCGTCCTCGTGTCCGCCGCGGGAGACGCCCTCGGATCGGCGTACGAGTTCGGCCCGGCCCTCGCCGACGACGTCGTACCCGCCTTCGGCCGCGGGCGCTTCGGCCACGGCGAGCGCGAGTGGACCGACGACACGAGCATGGCCGTCCCGATCCTCGACGAGCTCGCCGCCGGTCACCGGCTCGACGACGCCACCTCGCTCGAGACCATCGTCCGCCGGTGGAAGGAGTGGGCGCGCGACGCCCTCGACGTGGGGGCGCAGACGCGCCAGGTGCTTTCGCGCATCCCCGCCGACGGACGACTGGATGCCATCACCGCGGCCTCCCGTGCCGTGCACGACACCACGGGTCGCAGTGGCGGGAACGGCTCCCTCATGCGTACAGGACCGGTGGCCCTCGGTTACCTGGATCGGCCGGGGGAGGAGCTTGCCGGGGCCGCGGGCGCCGTCGCCCGGCTGACCCACTGGGAAGACGACAATCTCGACGCGTGCGCGCTCTGGTGCGGGGCGATCCGGCACGGCATCCTGACCGGAGAGCTGGACGTGCGCGCGCATCTCGACCTCGTGCCCGCCGAGCGACGCGAGCGCTGGGCGGACCTCATCGACGCGACCGAGGGCAGACACCCCCGCGACTTCGAGCAGGCGAACGGCTGGATTGTGCGGGCGTTCCAGGGTGCCCTCGCCGCCGTCGCGGGAGCATCGACCCCACTGGAGGCTATCGAGCGCGCCGTCCGCGGCGGCAACGACACCGACACGGTCGCGGCGATCGCGGGGTCGCTCGCCGGAGCCGTGTGGGGCGCGGACGCTCTGCCCGCCTCGCACACGACGGGGCTGCACGGCTGGCCGGGCATCGGAGGCGACGATCTCGCGCGACGGGCGCGGGCGGCGATCGGCGCCTGACGTGCACGGCGCCCCTCCGACCACCGCGATTCGACCTGGGAGCGCGATGACGCGCGCTATCGGATCTGGACCTTCGATGGTCCCGACAACGCCGTGACGACGTTCGATCTGACCGATGCCACCGTCGAGGACGCCCTGGAGGCTGCGCACGCGATGTCGCGCGGCGACGAGCTCCTGTGGTCGCTGGCGTTGGTGGAGCGCGACGAACGGGGGCTCCCCGGCCTGTTGTGGCTCTCGGGCATGGACTACACCGACGCCCCCGGCTCGGCGCGCGAGTGGCGCCGGCGCCGTCAGATGCAGGACCGCTACCTCATGGCGCGGTCGAAGCGCGGTCTCCCGCTGGTGCTGCCGAACGGGTTGCGCGTCATCCGCGTCTTCCCCGAATGGACCGACGGCGAGCCCCTCTGGGAGAGCTTCAGCGATGACTACCACCTGACCGGCGCGGCTCTGGGTCTCTCTCCTGAGCTGAGCGCGGACCTGCGGGACTGGAACGCCCGTTGGTCGATGCGCACGGAGGACGCCGTCGATGACGGGTGGGAGGACGAGGGCCTCGCCCTCGTCGCGCGACTGCGGATCGAGCTCGACGGGGTCGCCGAGGTTCGGCCGGAGTTCCTGACGGACTCCGCGGGGAGCTGACGCGAAGCCGCGCGGGCCACCCGGTTGTTCGTCTCGTCGCGGCCATGACCTCCGCGTTCGGGCCGGGACCACGACAGCCGCAGACGCAAGAAGACCACAACTATGCGAGCGGCGAACTCCCGAGCGCATCGACGAGAATCCTCGGGTTGATGTCGAGGTTCTCGGCGGAAACCGTGCGACGCCGCAGCTTACGCCCGTCCCGCCGGGTGAAGACCACGACGGCCGTCCGCAGCACACCGGATGCCGGACGGAGCTCTGCGGTCGTTCCTTCGCGGCCCCATTCCTCGGCACGGACCCGAGGAGCGAACCCCGACGGTCGTTCGAGGGCGGGGAAGTGCACGCTCGTTGGGGTGATCGCGACCGCGAACTCGGGCAAGCGGGGCCGTCGGCGGATCTGACGAACACCCAGCGCGCCGATGGCGAGCGGAACGATGAGCATTGGGGCGAGCACGAGCGCGGCCTCGATCTGGCCGTCCGCGGCCATGACCACTATAGGTAGCGACGTGATGAGTCCCCACAGCACGCCGAGCGCGATCATCGCGACGCCTTGCACGCGCACAAGCTTCTGAAGCGTCTGTTCGGCAGCTGCTCGCTTGGCCGGGTCGTAGTGCGCTACGACCGAAGTGGCGTGGTTCATGTCGCGCTCAACGCCCGGTCGTTCCTGTCGTCGAAAATCTCTTTCGGGCACGTGCTAGGTGTGCTGCCCAGGCAGGTTGGTCAATCTGCTGATGGGTGGGTGGCCGCCGATCGCGGTGTGGGGCCTGTGGTGATTGTACGAGTGCAGCCAGGTCGGGAGCGCGTTGCGGCGGGCTGATTCGGAGTTGTCGTGCCGGGCGTAGGCTCAGCCGTCGGCGAGAGTGCGGTGGAAGCGTTCAATCTTCCCGTTCGTCTGCGGCCGGTAGGGGCGAGTCCGTTTCGGTCGGATGTTCATTTCCGTGCAGGCGTCACGCCAGGCGAAGGACCGGTAGGCAGAGCCGTTGTCGGAGAGCACGCGTTCGACGATGACACCACGCGCGGCGAACCAGCCGACCGCGCGACGCAGAACGGCGACGGCGGTGGCGGCGGTCTCGTCGTCGTGGATCTCGGCGTAAGCGACGCGGGAGTGGTCGTCGACGACCGTGTGGATGAACGCGGTCCCGGTGATCATGTCTCCAGCGATGCCGCGCTTGCCGGTGCGTCTCGCGGTGATCGCGCGGTTACGGTCGCCTTGGAACCGGCCGACGTAGCGCCAGCCGCCGCCGTCGGGGATGTTGCCGAGCTTCTTCACGTCGACGTGGATCATCGAGCCGGGATACTCGTGCTCATAGCGGCGAGCGGGCTCCCCGGTGCGGACATCGATATGGCTGAGCCGGTTGATCCGACACCGGGCGAGGACCGCGTGAACGGTCGAGGCGGGCATCCCCAGCTGAGCGCCGATCCCGACTGGTCCCAGCCGCTGCTTCCACCGCAGATGCACGACCTTGCGAACCAGCTGCCGCGGTGTCTTGTTCGGGCTCGAGTGCGGACGAGATGAGCGATCCAGCATGCCCACCTCGCCCATCTCGACATAGCGGCGCGCCCACCGTTGAGCAGTGCGCCACGACACCCGGAAGTAGCTGGCGGCCGCAGCGACGGACCAGCCGTCATCAACGACCTGTCGGGCGAGCCGGAGCCGTTGGCGA
>CAJYJO010000023.1 GCA_913774845.1 uncultured Microbacterium sp.
TAGCATGAACCGGCTCGAAACAGGGTTTTCGGGCATCCCCTCCTTCCTGTGATCACCTTCCGGTGCGCCCCGGCGTGCGCTCCGGATCGGGCGGAAGGGGGCGATACGCCCGCGAGCCGCGAAAGGCGCGGCCGCGTCATCGGAAGGAGAACTTCGTGACCACGAAGTCTCAGGACCGCCGCAAGGTGCGTCTGTCGCGCGCCCTCGGCGTCGCCCTCACCCCCAAGGCCGCCCGCTACCTCGAGAAGCGTCCCTACGCTCCCGGCGAGCACGGCCGCACCAAGCGCAAGGCCGACAGCGACTACGCCGTCCGTCTGCGCGAGAAGCAGCGTCTGCGCGAGCAGTACGGCATCCGCGAGAAGCAGCTGCGCATCGCGTTCAACGAGGCCCGCCGCACCGACGGCCTGACCGGTGAGAACCTGGTCGAGCTGCTCGAGATGCGTCTGGACGCCCTCGTCGTGCGTTCGGGCTTCGCCCGCACCACCGCGCAGGCCCGCCAGCTCGTCGTGCACCGCCACATCCTGGTCGACGGCCAGCTCGTGGACCGCCCGTCGTTCCGCGTGAAGCCGGGTCAGCAGATCCACGTCAAGCCCAAGAGCGAGGGCCTCGAGCCCTTCCAGGTCGCCGCCGCCGGCGGGCACGCCGAAGTGCTGCCCCCCGTCCCGGGCTACCTCGAGGTCGACCTGTCGACGCTCCAGGCGAAGCTCGTGCGTCGCCCCAAGCGCGCCGAGGTGCCCGTCACGTGTGACGTGCAGCTCGTCGTCGAGTACTACGCCGCCCGCTGATCCCAGCGAGCGCAGAAGGGCGTCGGGTTCTCCCGGCGCCCTTTCTCGTCCCCGGGCGACGAGCGAGCGGCATCCGGTCCGTCGACGCGCGCGCCGCGGGGGCCCTCGCCTACGATGGGGGATGCCGCGACCGCGGCGTCGTATCGAGGAAGAAGTGGTGATCGTGAGAAGCCTCGTCTGGTTCGCGTTGGGTATCGTCGGCGGCTTCGTCGCCGCCCACTTCGTCAACAAGGACCCCCGCGGACAGGAGCTGCTGGCGCAGCTCGACTCGCGCATCGGCGAGTTCACCGATCACATGAGCGATGCGTACCACCAGCAGGAGACGCGCCTGGCCGAGATCATCGACGACGCGAAGGGCGTCGCGGCCTCCGCCGTCGACCGCGCCACCGACGTCGTCGGCGACGCCGCGGCCACCGCGAAGAACGCCGTCTCCTCCTCCGACTGACTCCCCGGCATCCGGCCCCCGACGCGCGGGGGCCGGCCACCGCACGCCCACGGAAAGACCCGCCATGAAAACCGCCGAGATCGCCCAGCGCTTCCTCGACTTCTTCGAGAAGAAGAACCACACGATCGTCCCCTCGGCCTCGCTCGTCACCGACGACCCGGCCCTGCTCTTCACCGTGGCGGGCATGGTGCCCTTCATCCCGTACCTCAGCGGCGTCGTGCCGCCGCCGTACCCGCGGGCGGCCGACGTGCAGAAGTGCATCCGCACCAACGACATCGAAGAGGTCGGCAAGACGCCGCGCCACGGCACGTTCTTCCAGATGCTGGGCAACTGGTCGTTCGGCGACTACTTCAAGCGCGACGCGATCCGCTATGCGTGGGAGCTGCTGACCTCCGCGGAGGAGGACGGCGGCCTCGCCTTCGACCCGAAGGACCTGTGGGTCACGGTGTACGAGGAGGACGACGAGGCGCACGCCCTGTGGCGCGAGCTCACCGATCTGCCCGAGGAGCGCATCCAGCGCCTGGGCAAGGACACGAACTACTGGTCGACCGGCCTTCCCGGTCCCGCCGGGCCCTGCTCCGAGATCTTCTTCGACCGGGGTCCCGCCTACGGCATCGACGGAGGTCCCGCGACCGACGACGACCGCTACGTCGAGATCTGGAACCTCGTGTTCATGCAGTACGAGATCACGAACGTGCGCTCGAAGTACGACTTCGACATCGTCGGCGAGCTGCCCGCGAAGAACATCGACACCGGCATGGGCCTGGAGCGCATCGCGTTCATCAAGCAGGGCGTCGACAACATGTACGAGACCGATCAGGTGCGCCCCGTGCTCGACCTGGCAGCGTCGCTCGCGGGCAAGGCCTACGGCGCCGAATCGCACGAAGACGACGTGCGCCTGCGCATCGTCGCCGATCACGTGCGTTCCTCGCTCATGCTGCTCGCCGACGGCGTCACCCCCTCGAACGAGGGCCGCGGCTACATCCTGCGCCGCATCATGCGTCGTGCGATCCGCTCGATGCGTCTGCTGGGCGTCGAGGGCGCGACCTTCCCCGAGCTGTTCGCGGCCTCTCGCGACGCGATGAAGGAGTCGTATCCCGAGGTCGAGGCCGACTACGCCCGTCTCTCGGCGTACGCGATCGCCGAGGAGCAGACCTTCCTGCGCACCCTCGCCGCCGGCTCCGCGATCCTCGACCAGTCGGTCGTCGAGGCCAAGAACGGCGGCGGCACGACCCTGTCGGGTTCCGAGGCGTTCCTGCTGCACGACACCTACGGCTTCCCCATCGATCTGACCCTCGAGATCGCCGAGGAGGCCGGGCTGTCGGTCGACCGCGCTGCGTTCGACACGCTCATGCAGGAGCAGCGCACCCGCGCCAAGGCCGACGCCCGTGCCCGCAAGGGCGCGATCGCCGACCAGAGCGCGTACCGCGAGTTCCGCGCGCACGGCGAGACGGTCTTCACCGGCTACACCGAGATGCAGACGGAGTCGAAGGTCCTCGGCATCCTGGTTCAGGGGCAGGGGACCGACCGCGCGTCGGAGGGGCAGATCGCCGAGGTCATCCTCGCCGAGACCGCCCTGTACGCCGAGTCCGGTGGACAGGTGGCCGACAAGGGCGTCATCGTCGGCCCCGGGTACGAGCTCGAGGTGCTCGACGTCCAGCGCCCCGTTCCGGGCCTGGTCAGCCACACCGTCGAGGTCACCACGGGCGAGGTGTCGGTCGGCGCCCCCGCGACGACGGTCGTCGACGCGCTGAACCGCCACGCCGCCCAGCAGGCGCACACCGCGACGCACCTCGTGCACGCGGCCATCCGCGACACGCTCGGCAAGACCGCCACGCAGACCGGTTCGCTCAACCGCGCGGGCTACATGCGCTTCGACTTCAGCTGGGGCTCGGCCCTCTCGCCCGAGACCCGCACCGAGATCGAGGACATCGCCAACAACGCGGTGCGCGACAACCTCGAGGTCACCACGCGCGTGATGTCGCTCGACGAGGCGAAGGCCGCCGGCGCCATGGCGCTGTTCGGGGAGAAGTACGGCGACACGGTGCGCATGGTCGACATCGGCGGGCCCTGGTCGCGCGAGCTCTGCGGTGGCACCCACGTGTCGCGCAGCGCCGAGATCGGCCTGGTCAACCTGGTCGGCGAGCAGTCGGTCGGCGCGTCGAACCGCCGCGTGGAGGCCCTCGTCGGCCTCGACGCCTTCCGCGACCTCGCCGCCGAGCGCGCGATCGTCTCTCAGCTCAGCTCGAGCCTGAAGACCCCGCGCGAGCAGCTGCCCACCCGCATCGCCGAACTGGCCGCGAGCCTCAAGGCCGCCGAGAAGAAGATCGCCGCGTTCGAGGCGCAGGCCCTCACCGGTCGCCTGCCGCAGCTCGTCGAGTCTGCGGTTTCGGTCGGCACCGTACGCGTCGTCGCCGAGAGCCTCGGCGAGGGCGCTTCGGCCGACGACGTGCGCTCACTCGCCCTGCAGGTGCGCGACCGTCTCGGCAGCGCCCCCGCGGTCGTCGCCCTCGCCTCGGTCGCCGGCGGGCGGGCCACCGTGGTCGTCGTGACGAACGACGCCGCGCGCGAGCGCGGCCTCGCTGCGGGTGCCCTCGCGAAGACCGCCGCCGGTGTGCTCGGCGGTGGCGGCGGCGGACGTCCCGATGTCGCCCAGGGCGGCGGAACGAATGCCGCGGCTCTTCCGCAGGCGCTCGAGGGCATCGTCGCGGACGTGCGGGCGACCACCGCGTGAGCGCGTTCCGGCGCGGCATCCGGTTCGGCATCGACGTCGGGCGCGCCCGCGTGGGCGTGGCCCGATCCGATCCGGACGGGGTGCTCGCCGTTCCCGTCGAGACGGTGCCCCGCAAGGGGGAGCCGATTCGGCGCCTCGCGGCGCTGGCCGCCGAATACGAGGCCTTCGAGATCCTGGTCGGGCTGCCGCTCAACCTGCGCGGAGAGGACACGGCCTCGACGACCGACGCGCGGGCGTTCGCGGCCGCGCTGGCGGCGGCGGTTCCGATGCCGGTCCGGCTGGTCGACGAGCGCTTGAGCACGGTCTCGGCGCACGGCGTGCTGCGGGAGGCAGGGCGTTCCCAGCGCGAGTCTCGTAGCATTGTGGATCAAGTCGCCGCTGTGGTCCTCCTGCAGCAGGCGCTCGACGTGGAGCGACAGTCCGGTGAGCCGGCCGGACCCGCCGTATCACCGGGACAGGAGCCCGCCTGACATGCCCGAGAACCAGCCCCCCGAGAGCGATCCGTTCGCCGACCTCTATGGTCGACTTCCCGACCCGCGCACCGGTGCGCGCCCGTCCGGCGACGCCGCCCCCGGGACCGACACCGCCCCTCCGTCGCGTCGGGCTGCGCGTGCCGCGCGACAGACCCAGGAAGGATCGACCGCTCCCGAACCGTCGATGGATGCCGCGCCCCCGGCGCGGTACGACGCGGCGCGCCGCGCGGATTCGTCGTCGGCCTCGGCATCCCGCCCGTCGGGCGCGGGCGCGCAGGCCGCCCCCCGACCGACCGCGGCCCCGACCTCGTCCGCCGACAGGCGCCCGGGCGCCGCGCGTCCCGCCGCAGACCAGCGTCCCACTGGCCATCAGCGTCCTGTTTCCGCCCCGCAGCGCCCGGCCGCCGCGCCGCGCCCCGCGGCAGATCAGCGCCCCGCCACGGACCAGCGCCCCGCCGCCGCGGCCCCCGGCCCCGAGCGCGCACGCACCGAAGCCCCCGTCCGCGAACCCGCGCTCGTGGGCGCCGGGGCGGCGACCGCCTCCTCGGCGTCGAGCCCGGCGGCATCCGGATCCCTCGAAGACCTCTTCACCGGTCAGACCACCACGCACGTCATCGGCGAGACGGCTCCGCGGGCTCCCCGCGGGCGGCGCCGTCTGGGCGGTTGGATCGCCTTCGCGGTGGTCGTGCTGCTGTTCGGCGGGATCGCCGGCGGTGGGGTGGCCCTGTGGAACACGTACGGCGACCGCATCCAGGCGTTCCTCGGCAACGGCGAGCCGCTCGACTACGAGGCGGGTCTGGCCACGGGGGAGGCGCGCGTGACGATCGTCTCCGGCGACACCGGCCAGTCGGTCTCGCCGAAGATGTTCGAGGCGGGCGTCACCAAGGCGTCGAATTCGCTGTACAAGTACATGGTCGACAATGCGGTGGGATTCACCTTCCAGCCGGGCGTCTACAAGCTGCAGCAGCAGATGACCTCCGCGGCGGTGCTCGACGCGCTGCGCAACCCCGCCAACCGTCTCGACTACTCGGTGCAGCTGCGCGAGGGACTCACGCTGAAGCAGTCGCTCGAGCTCATCTCCGAACAGCTCTCCATCCCGCGCGCCGATCTCGACGCGGCGGTGGCGGATCCGAGCCGCTACGGGGTGACCGCCTCGACCCTCGAGGGCTGGATCTTCCCGGCGACCTACGACTTCGACGAGGGCGTCACCGCCACCGACGTCATCTCGCGCATGGTGCAGCGCACCGTGCAGTCCCTCGACTCGGCGGGCGTGCCCGTCGAAGATCGCGAGCGCATCCTCACGATCGCCTCGATCATCGAGCGCGAAGCGCGCAGCAGCGAGGACTTCTACAAAGTCAGCCGCGTGATCGAGAACCGTCTGCAGCCCGACAACGTCGAGACCCACGGTCTTCTGCAGATGGATTCGACCGCGCAGTACGGCGCCGACGAATTGGATGCCGGATCCTCGTCGTCGAGCGAGAACGCGCTCACCAGCGACAACCCGTACAACACTTACAAGTACCCGGGTCTGCCCGTGGGGCCCATCGCCAATGCGGGCGACCGCGCGATCGACGCGGCCATGAACCCGGTCGACGGCACGTGGTACTACTTCACGACGGTCAACCTGGAAACCGGGGAGACGGTGTTCTCGACCACGTACGACGACCAGCTCAAGGCCGTGGAGCAGTTCCGGGCGTGGTGCCGCGAGAACCCCGACGGCGGATGCTGACCGGCGGAGCCCGCCTGGCCGTCTGGGGCGACCCGATCGCGCATTCGCGGTCGCCCCGGCTGCACGCGGCGGCCTACCGTGTGCTCGGGCTCGACTGGGACTACGGGCGCCGCCAGGTCGCCGAGGCGGAGTTCGTCGACGCCGTCGAGGGGCTGGATGCCGTCTGGCGTGGGCTGTCGCTCACCATGCCGCTCAAGCACGTCGCCGCGCGCCACGCGGCGACCCTCGACGACGACGCCCGCCTGACGGGCGCCGTCAACACCTACCTGCTCGCGGACGACGGGCCGCGCGGCTACAACACCGACGTCGGCGGTCTCGCGCGGGCCCTCGCCGAGATCGGCGTCCGGGCGCCCGAGCGCATCCGCATCCTGGGGGCGGGCGCGACGGCGACCTCGGCGCTGGTGGCGGCCGCACGGGCCGGAGCGGTCGCGATCGAGGTGCGCGCCCGACGGCCGGAGGCCGCGAGCGCCCTCGGGGTCCTCGGCGCCGCGCTCGGGGTCGAGGTCCGCGTCCGGCCCCTCGACGCTCCCGACCTCGACGAGGTCGACGCCACCCTCGCCGCCCTTCCCGGCGGCACCGACCTCGGCGGTCTCGGCGGGGACCTGGCATCCGTGTCCGGCCCGCTCGTCGACGTCGTGTACGGCGGATGGCCGACCCCCCTCGCGCGGGCGTGGGAGCGCGCGGGCGTCGCCGCCCACGACGGACTCGCGATGCTGCTGCATCAGGCCCTGCTGCAGGTGCGCGTGTTCGTGGGCGGCGACCCGGCACGGCCGCTGGATCACGAGGACGCGGTGCTGGCCGAAATGCGCGCCGTGCTCGTGGGAGACTAGGAGCATGCTTCGCGTTCTCACCGCCGGCGAGTCCCACGGCCCCGAGCTGATCGCCCTCATGGAAGGGATGCCGGCCGGCGTCCCCATCTCGTCGGCGCAGATCCGCGCCGAACTGGCGCGTCGTCGCCTGGGCTACGGCCGTGGCTCGCGCATGAAGTTCGAAGAAGACGAGCTGACCCTGTCCACGGGCATCGTCCACGGCTTCACGATCGGCAGCCCGATCGCCCTGCGCATCGGCAACACCGAATGGCCGAAGTGGACCGAGGTCATGAGCCCCGAGCCCGTCGAGCTGTCCGACCGCTCGCGCGGACGCGGCGCCGCCCTCACGCGTCCCCGCCCCGGCCACGCCGACCTCGTCGGTATGCAGAAGTACGGCTTCGATGAGGCCCGTCCCATCCTCGAGCGCGCCTCGGCCCGCGAGACGGCGGCCCGCGTCGCCCTCGGCGCGGTGGCCCGGTCGTTCCTGAACGAGCTCGGCATCCGGCTCGTCAGCCACACCCTCTCGATCGGTCCCGTGCGCGTCCCCGACGACGCCGCACTCCCCACGCCCGACGACGTCGACCGTCTCGACGCCGACCCGCTGCGCTGCTTCCACGCCGACACGAGCGCCGCGATGGTGGCCGAGGTCGACGACGCCAAGAAGGCGGGAGACACCCTCGGCGGTGTCGTCGAGGTGCTCGCCTACGGCCTGCCGCCGGGGCTGGGCTCGCACGTGCAGTGGGATCGTCGACTGGATGCCAGACTCGCCCAGGCCCTGATGAGCATCCAGGCCATCAAGGGCGTCGAGGTCGGCGACGGCTTCCTCACGACGACCCGGCGTGGATCGCAGGCTCACGACGAGCTCTTCGCCACCGAAGACGGCATCACCCGTTCCTCCGACCGCGCGGGCGGCACCGAGGGCGGCATGTCGACCGGCACCGTGCTGCGCGTGCGCGCCGGCATGAAGCCGATCGCGACCATCCCGAAGGCCCTGCGCACGGTCGATGTCGCCACCGGCGACACCGCGGCCGCCCACCACCAGCGCTCCGACGTGTGCGCCGTGCCCGCGTCGGGCGTGGTCGCCGAGGCGATGGTCGCCGTGACCCTCGCCGATGCGGTGCTCGAGAAGTTCGGCGGCGACAACGTGGCCGAGACGCGTCGCAACCTCGAGACGTACCTGGCACACCTGCCCGAGACCCTGCGCACGACCGACGCGTCCGACGCCGCGCTGCTCGCGCATGACCTCGCCTGACGCCGTCCCCGCGCCCGCCGTCGTCCTCATCGGACCGATGGGGGCCGGCAAGACGAGCGTGGGTCGACGCGTGGCACGCGCGCTGGGGACGACGTTCACCGACACCGACAAGCTCGTCGTGCGCGATCACGGACCGATCCCGGCGCTGTTCCTCGCCCACGGCGAGCCTCATTTCCGCGCCCTGGAGCGCGACGCGGTCGTCGAGGCGCTGGGGCGCGGGGGCGTCGTCGCGCTCGGCGGGGGAGCGGTGCTCGATCCGCTCACCCGGGAGCGACTCGCCCCGCACCGCGTCGTGCTGCTGACCGTGGCGCCGCACGTCGTGGCATCCCGGATCCACGGCGACGACCGCCCGCTGCTGGGCGGGGAAGACCCGGTCGCGCGCTGGAAGCGCATCTTCGACGAGCGCCGCCCCGTCTACGAGCAGACCGCGGACATCACCTTCGACACCTCCTCGGGCCCGCTCGCACGGGTCGTCGACGACATCGTGGCCTGGGCACGCCGTGTGCCGGCCGGAGAGACGGCATGACCGACACCACCACCATCAGCGTCGCCGGCGAGTCCGGCTACGACATCACGATCGGACGCGGTCTGCTCGCGTCGCTCGGCGAGGTGCTCCCCGCGGGCGCGCAGAAGGTGCTCGTTGTGCACCCGCCGACGCTCGCGAAGCAGGCCGAGCAGCTGCGCGCGCACCTGATGGGCGACCGGCAGGTGCTGCTCGCCGAGATCCCGGATGCCGAGGCCGGCAAGCGCGTCGAGGTGGCGGCGTTCTGCTGGCAGGTCATGGGGCAGGCCGACTTCACCCGCACCGACGCCGTGATCGGTTTCGGCGGGGGAGCGGTGACCGATCTCGCCGGGTTCGTCGCCGCGACCTGGCTGCGCGGTGTCGCCCTCGTGCAGGTGCCGACGACCGTGCTCGGCATGGTCGACGCGGCCGTGGGCGGCAAGACCGGCATCAACACCGCCGAGGGCAAGAACCTCGTCGGCGCCTTCTGGCCCCCGCTCGCGGTGGTCTGCGACCTCGACCTGCTCGACACCCTGTCGAAGAACGAGGCGACCGCCGGGTTCGCCGAGGTCGTCAAGGCGGGGTTCATCTGGCATCCCGAGATCCTCGACCTCATCGAGGCCGACCCCGAGAACATCGTCGACCCGCGCGGTGACGCCTTCCGCCGGTGCATCGAGCTCGCGATCGACATGAAGGCGCGCGTCGTCGGAGAGGATCTGCGCGAGGCGGGGCTGCGCGAGGTTCTGAACTACGGGCACACCCTCGGCCACGCCATCGAGCACGCCGAGCGCTACCGCTGGCGCCACGGCGCGGCGATCTCGGTCGGCATGGTGTTCGCCGCCGAGCTCTCTCGACTCGCGGGGCGCCTCTCGGACGACGTGGCCCAGCGCCATCGCACGGTGCTCGAGTCCCTCGGGCTTCCCACGACCTACCGCGCCGGGGCTTTCCAGACGCTGAAGGCGACGATGCAGCGCGACAAGAAGAGCCGCGGCAGCATGCTGCGCTTCATCGTGCTCGACGATCTCGCCCGGCCCACCGTGCTGCAGGCGCCCGACGAGTCGCTGCTGTTCGCGGCCTACCAGGAGGTCGGTGCGTGAGCATCGCCGCACGGCGTTCGGTGCTGCGTCCCGCGAGGGCGGCCGGGATCTCGGCATGACCATCGCCGTGCGCCGCGTGCGGGCCGACGAGGGCGAGCGCGTCCGCGACCTTCGGCTTCGCGCCGTGAGCGACCCGGCGGCATCCATCGCCTTCCTCACCACGTACGAGCAGGAACTCGCGCGCGACGAGGCGTTCTGGGCGGAGCGTGCGGCGGGCGGCTCCGACGGGGGATCGGCGGCGATGTTCGTCGCCGAGGACGGCGAGGAGTGGGTCGGGTCGGTGACCGTGCTGGTGAAGAAGCCCGGCCAGGTCGAGGATGCGGTCCGGTCGTCGACGATCGGGCGCGCCGACGTCGTGGGCGTGTTCGTCGCTCCCGAAGCGCGGGGCACCGGTGCGATCGACGCCCTGCTCGACGCCGCAGCGCGCTGGACCGCCGACCAGGGATTCGAGACGCTCGGCCTCGAGGTGCACGTCGACAACCACCGCGCCCAGGCCGTCTACCGGCGCGCGGGGTTCGTGCCGACGGGCGAGACGTTCACGGGGCCGATCGGCGCCGAGCTCGCGATGAGCCGGTCTCTCCGCACGCTCTGACCCGCACGGGGCGCCCGCGGTGGGTGGGTGCGGGCGGCGTGACGGATGCGGTCGCGTGCGATGGATGCGGATGGGTGGGGCGTGTGGGTCCGCTTCTGGTGCCGTGGTCCGCATCTGTTCGCAGCCGCGCCTCCTCGGCTCACACGAGAGAGCCCCGCCTCCCGGAGGAGACGGGGCTCTGTCGCGCCGGTCAGACCGTGGCGGGCACGCGCCGCTCGGCGGCGAGGCCGAGCTGGTCGGTGGGGACGTCCTTCGTCTCGCGGGCGGTGAGGGCGCTCACCGAGGCGATGACGGCGATCACCGCGGTGAAGATGCTGATGACGACCCAGCCGCCCGCCGATCCGCCGCCGAGGGCGGCGACGATGCTCGGCGCGAAACCGGCCATGAGGAAGCCGAGCTGCGTGCCGATCGCCATGCCCGAGAAGCGGACGCGGACGCTGAACATCTCGCCGTAGAACGAGGGCCACACCGCGTTCGCCGCGGCGTAGCCGCACGAGAACGTGAGGATGGCGAGAGCGAAGGTGACCAGGTTGTTGCCGGCGCCCATCGAGAGCATGTAGAACGGCATGAACGCCGCCGACGACAGCGCGCCGTAGATGAAGACGGGCTTGCGGCCGATTCGATCGGCGAGCCGGCCGAAGAGCGGTTGCGTGAGCAGGGCGACGACGTTCGCGACGACGACGAGCCAGAGCGTGATGCTCGCGTCCAGACCCTGCTCCTTGCCGTAGGCGATCGCCAAGGTACCGAAGACGGTCGAGACGGCGGCGATGAACGCGCAGCAGATGACGCGCAGCACGTCGCGCCAGTGGTTCTTCAGCAGCGGGACGAGCGGCATCCGGGCGATCTGTCCCTCCGCCCTCGCCTGCTCGAACTCGGGCGTCTCGTGCAGGCTCCGGCGGATGAAGAACGCGACCACCACGACCACCGCGCTGAGCCAGAACGGCACGCGCCAGCCCCAGGAGAACTTGATCTCATCGGGCAGGGCGACCACCGGGATGAAGATCAGCGCGGCGAGGATCTGCCCGCCCTGGGTTCCGGTGAGCGTCCAGGAGGTGAAGAACGACCGGCGCGAGTCGGGGGCGTGCTCGAGCGTGAGCGACGAGGCCCCGGCCTGCTCGCCCGCGGCCGACAGGCCCTGCGCGAGGCGGCACAGCACGAGCAGGGCGGGAGCGGCCCACCCGATCTGCGCGAAGCCGGGGAGGCAGCCGATGACGAAGGTCGACAGGCCCATCAGCAGCAGGGTGAACATCAGCACCTTCTGGCGCCCGATCCGGTCCCCGAAGTGACCGAGGATGATCGCGCCGAACGGCCGCGCGACGTACGCGAAGCCGAAGGTCGCGAACGACATCACGAGGGCGGCCTGGTCCCCGGACGGGAAGAACACCGTCGGGAAGATGAGGGCGGCGGCCGAGCCGAAGAGGAAGAAGTCGTAGTACTCCACGGCGCTGCCCATGAAGCTGGCGGCGGCCGCCCTCACGGGAGTCTTCCGCGTCGTTGCGGTGGTGGTCATGGACGGATGCTCCTTAGCGGGCGAGGGCCGGGTCGACGGGCATGTCGGCGGCAATGAGGTCGAGGAAGTGGGCGGTCATACGCGCGGGATCAGGTCGTGTCCCGGTGATGAGGGCGAAGGCGTCGACGGCCTGGTGGACCGCCATGCGTCCGCCGCTGAGAGTGCGGCACCCGCGCTCGCGCGCGGTGACGAGGAGTTCGGTGTCGAGCGGCCGGTACACGATGTCGGCGACCCACAGGTCGGGGCGCAGCAGCTCGGCATCGAGCGGGAGACCCGGGTGCTCGGCCATGCCCACGGGCGTGCAGTGCACGAGACCGTCGGCGTCGGCGAGCACCGTCGCGAGGTCGGCGGGCGACGCCGTGTCGACGACGGCGAGCGGATGCCGCGTGCGCAGGTCGTCGGCGAGTCCCGCGGCGCGGGCGGGGTCGAGGTCGACGACGCTCAACCGGCCGGTACCCGAACGCAGCAGCGCATCGGCGACGGCGGAGCCGGCACCTCCTGCCCCGAGCTGGACGACGTGGCGGGTCTCGGCATCCGGAAGCCCCTCCGCGAACGCGGCGGCGAAGCCCGTGGTGTCGGTGTTGTACCCGACGCGTCCGGACGGGGTGAACAGTACGGTGTTGACCGCGCCGAGAGCGGCGGCGACCGGGTCGATGCGATCGAGGTGGGAGAGGACGCTCTGCTTGCACGGGTGGGTCACGTTGACGGCGTCGTACCCCAGGCGCTCCGCCCAGGCCAGGACCTCGCCGATGCGGTCGGGGTCGATCCCCGACGCGGTGAGGTCGAGGGGACGGTACACGTAGGTGAGGCCGAGGGCGCGGGCCTCGGCCATGTGCATCGGCGGGGTCAGCGAGGGCAGGACCCCCGTGCCGATGAGGCCGACGAGATACGGGTGCGCGTCGATCACGGTACTCCTTCGTCTCCGCGAGCCGGGTATGTACTAACCGGTACGTTCAGAGCAAACCACGACGTGCGAGCGGTGTCAACGACCGAATTTTGGATGCCACGGCCCCGGGTCGTGGCCGGTGCGGCGTGAGGGTCCAAGGGTTCCGTGTGCGGGACATTCCTTGTCGCCGACCCAGGATGCGGCGGGTCGTGGACACTCGACGCGCTCGACGGGCCGCGGAAAGCAGGGGCCTCGGGCGCGACGCCGCGATCCGCGCGGGTGCGCTCAGCGCGACGGCGCGGTGAGCCAGCCGACCACGACGTCGCCGATCACCGCGCGCAGGTGCGGGCGCCGGTCGGCCGAGGCGAGGTCGACGTCGAAGAGGTGCCCGAAGGTGTACCGGTTGGCGACCTGGAACACGCAGTAGGAGCTGATCACGAGGTGGACGTCGATGGCATCCACGTCGGTGCGGAAGGTGCCGGCCGCGCGCCCGCGCTCCAGGATCTCGTCGAGCATGCCCTTGGCCGGCTGCGACAGGGTGCGCAGCCCCTCGATCTGGCGGATGAAGCTGCCGCGGTGGATGTTCTCGATCGCGACGAGGCGGATGAACGCGTCGTGTCCGACGTGGTGGTCGTACGTGAGCTCGGCCAGGGCGCGGATGGCATCCACCGGATCGGCGTGATCGACGTCGATCGCGCGTTCGGCCGCGCGGATACCGCGGTACGCCTCTTCGAGCACGGCACGGTAGAGGCCCTCTTTGCTGCCGAAGTAGTAATAGATCATGCGCTTGGTCGTGCGCGTGCGGGCGGCGATGTCGTCGACGCGGGCGCCCGAGAAGCCGTCTTCGGCGAAGACCTCGGTCGCCACCGCCAGCAGCTCGGAGCGCGTTCGTTCGGCGTCACGGCGGGCCTCGACCATCGGGCCAGGATAGTGGACGGCGTTTGTACCAACTGGTACATTCGGCCGCCATGAGGACCTCGATGGCGACCGTCTGCATCAGCGGCACCCTGGCCGACAAACTGCGCGCGTGCGCGGACGCCGGATTCGACGGCGTCGAGATCTTCGAGCCCGACCTGCTCGCGGCGGCCGAGAGCCCCGAGGAGATCGCCGCGCTCGCCGGGCGTCTGGGCCTGAGTCTCGACCTGTACCAGCCCCTGCGCGACGTGGAGGGCGTCGACGACGAGGAGTTCGCGAAGGTCCTGCGCCGCGCCGAGGCGAAGTTCCGTCTCATGAACCGTCTCGGCATCGACCTCGTGCTGTGCTGCAGCAACGTGGCCACCGCGACGATCGACGACGACGACGTGTCCGCCGGGCAGCTGCGGCGGCTCGGCGATCTGGCGGCGGGTTACGGCATCCGGATCGCCTTCGAAGCCCTCGCGTGGGGGCGTTTCGTCGACGACTACCGGCGGGCCTGGCGCATCGTGCAGCTCGCCGATCACCCCGCCGTCGGCGTGTGCCTGGACTCGTTCCACATCCTCTCGCGCGGTCACGATCCGGCCGGGATCGCCGACATCCCCGGGGAGAAGATCCTCTTCGTGCAGCTCGCCGACGCGCCGCGACTGCGCATGGACGTGCTCTCGTGGAGCCGCCACCACCGCCTGTTCCCCGGCGAGGGCGACTTCGACCTGGCCGACTTCACCGCGCGCATCGTCGCGGCCGGCTACGACGGCCCGTGGTCGCTCGAGGTGTTCAACGACACCTTCCGTCAGACCGACCCCTACCGCACGGCCCGGCACGCCCGTCGGTCGCTCCGATGGCTCGAAGACGCGGTGGCCCGTGTGTTCCCGGATGCCGCCGGACGCGACGATCTCGAGATGCTCCCGGATTCCGCGGCTCCCTCGGGGGTGGACTTCGTCGAGATCAAGGCCGAGGACACGTCCGAGGTGGAGGAGCTGCTCGCGCAGCTCGGCTTCACCCCGCGGGGCCGGCACCGCACCAAGCCCGTGCAGCTGTGGACCGCGGGCGCGGCGCGCGTGGTGCTCAACGAGCAGCACGCGCGCGGATGGGAGCCGCAGCTGGCCGCGATCGGTCTCGAGGTCGACGACGCGGAGGCGGTCGATCTGCGCATGAGCGAGTTGCGGGTGCCGCGGGCCTACCGGCGCACCTACGCGCACGAGGAACGACTCGACGGCGCGATCACGCCCGACGGCACCGAGGTCTACTGGGCGCAGGCCTCCGACGAGGGGGAGCCGGCGTGGGTGGCGGAGTTCGAGCACGGTGAGCCCGAGCGGCCCACCGTCATCACGCGCGTCGATCACGTGAGCCTCTCACAGCCGTGGCAGGCGATCGAGGAGGCGACGCTCTTCTACACGGCGGGCTTCGCTCTGCGGGTGGACAGCAGCACCGACGTGCCCGGACCGCAGGGGCTCGTGGCCAGTCGGGTGCTCGTGTCGCCGGCCGGGGAGGTGCGCCTCCCCTTGAACGTGGCACCGCCCATCCTCGCCGGGGAGCGCGCCGGTGCGGCCCTGCCCCAGCACGTGGCGTTCGCGTGCTCCGACGCCCGATCGCTCGCCCGCCATGCCCGGGCCCGCGGCTTCGTCCCGCTCGCCATGCCGCGCAACTACTACGACGACATCGCCGCCCGATTCGACCTGGGCGAGGAGGCCGTCGACGAGCTCCGCGAGCTGCACCTCGGCTACGACCGGGATGCCACGGGTGAATACCTGCACTTCTACACGCGCACCCTGGGTGAAGTCTTCCTCGAGTTCGTCGAGCGGGTCGAGGCGTACGCGGGGTACGGCGCGGGGACGGCACCGGTGCGCCTCGCCGCGCAGCGACGGCGCTGATAGCGTGCCCGACATGACCACGCCCCGCCGCCTGCTGCTCGTGAACGGTCCGAACCTCAACCTCCTCGGCACGCGTCAACCCGAGATCTACGGCCGCGACACGCTCGCCGACGTCGAACGCGTCACGACCGAGGCGGCCGAACGCCACGGCCTCGAGCTCCGAGCGATCCAGAGCAACCACGAGGGAGTGCTCATCGACGCGATCCACGACGCCCGGCTCGACTGCGCCGGCATCGTGATCAACGCCGGTGGCCTCACGCACACCTCGGTCGCGCTGCGCGACGCGCTGGCATCCGTCGCCCTCCCCGTCGCGGAGGTGCACATCTCGAACATCAAGGAGCGGGAGAGCTTCCGGCACTTCTCGTACATCGAGGACGTCGCCTCGGTGCACGTGATCGGCGAGGGCGTACCGGGGTACGCGAAGGCGGTCGACCTGCTCGTCGAGGTCATCGCGGGCCGCGCCGACGGCTGACGGCGCGGATCACGTAGACTCTGACGTCGGGCTCTCGCCCACTTCGACTCACGAAACGGAATATCGGCACTCATGGCATCCACCGCAGACATCAAGAACGGCGTCGTCCTGAACATCGACGGTCAGCTCTGGAGCGTCGTGGAGTTCCAGCACGTCAAGCCCGGCAAGGGCGGCGCGTTCGTGCGCACCAAGCTGAAGAACGTCATGTCGGGCAAGGTCGTCGACCGCACGTTCAACGCCGGCGCCAAGGTCGACCTCGAGAACGTCGACCGCCGCGACTTCACCTACCTCTACAACGACGGCGAGGGCTTCGTCTTCATGGACGTCGCCGACTACGACCAGCTCACCGTGGGCGCCGCCACCGTCGGCGACGCGGCGAACTTCCTGCTCGAGAACCAGCAGGTGCAGATCGCGCTGAACAACGGCAACCCGCTTTACATCGAGATGCCGCCGTCGGTCGTGCTCGAGGTCACCTACACCGAGCCGGGTCTGCAGGGCGACCGCTCCTCGGCCGGCACCAAGCCCGCCACCGTCGAGACCGGCTACGAGATGCAGGTCCCGCTGTTCCTCGAGACCGGCACGAAGATCAAGGTCGACACTCGCACCGGCGAGTACCTCGGCCGCATCAGCTGACCTTGAGCGCACGCACCAAGGCGCGCAAGCGCGCCCTCGACATCCTCTTCCAGGCCGATGTGCGCGGCGAGGAACTGCCGATCATGCTCGCCACCGAGGCCAAGCGCGCGGCCAACGAGCCCGCCCGTGAGACGTCGTGGCTGTACGCCCGCGACATCGTCGACGGCGTGATCGACAACCGCGACGCGATCGACGAGCAGATCACCACGTTCTCGAAGGACTGGTCGCTCGAGCGCATGCCCGCCGTCGATCGCGCCCTGCTGCGCATCGGCACGTGGGAGATCCTCTACAACGACGAGGTGCCCACTGCCGTCGCGATCGACGAGGCCGTGGAGCTGGCGAAGGAGTTCTCGACCGACGACTCCGGCTCGTTCGTCCACGGCGTGCTGGCGCGGATCGCGCGCTCGTCCTGATCCCTCCCGACGTGTCCCGACGCGGCCCGGACCATTCGTCGGCGGTCGCGTCGCGTCGTCTCACGGCGACGGATGCCGTGATGTCGGAGGTCAGCGGCAGGATCACGCCGTGACCTCGTGGCGCGATCTCGTCCCCGCGGGTGAGCGGCCCGCGTTCGAGGCGCTCGCCCTCGGCATCGAGCTGCGTCAGCGCGAGGCCTACGATCCGTCGCGGTGGGAGGCGCGCGCGGTGGTGCCGGTCACGCCGCGGTCGCTCTCGAAACGCCGGGACGATCTGCAGCTCGTCGCCCGGCCCCTCGTGCGCGGCGCGCGTGACGCGTGGATCCGCGCCGACGCCACGTGGGATGTCGTGCGTCGCTCCACCGGACGGTTCGATCCCGCGCAGGCGCGGTGGTTCGCCGAGCTCCATGCGCTCGCGCAGGCGCTGCGCACCGCGGGCGCGTTCGCGCCGTCGGGCGACACCGTGGCCCTCGATGCGGTCGACTCCCCGCTGCTGTGGCCGCACCTCGCGGCGGCCGAGGGGCTCGGCATCCCTCTGGTCGCGATGCACGCTCAACAGCGCGTGCGACTGGCGCGTGAGACCACGGCCCGGGTCGCCCTCGACGCGGTCGCCGGGGGAGCCCTGCGTGTGTCGGCAGCCCTCGAGATCGACGGCGAGCCGACGGATGCCGCCCACGCGCGCGCGATCGGCGACTCCGGGCTGTTCGCGTTCGCGATCGACGTCGATCCCGTCCCCGTCGTGCTCGCCGCGGTCGTGCTGCCCGATCCGCTGCCGTCGCTGCTGGGAAAGGGGCCGGTCGACGTGCCCGCGTCCGACGCCGCGGAGTTCGTGGCCGAGGTCTATCCCCGGCTCGCCCGGCGCGCGCCGTTGTCGGTGGGTGCGGGCGTCCCGCCGCCGCCGGCGGCGCGCCCGACCCTCGAGGTCGACGTCGCCTACGACGGCGACGTCGTGACGTTCCGCCTCACGTGGGCGTATCCCGGCGGGTACCGCGTCGCCTACGGCTCGGACGCCGACGATGTCGAGCGCGACGCACGCGCCGAGGCGCAGATCGGGGAACGGTTCGAGACGGCGTGGATGGCGGCTTCCGATCTGCCGATCGCAGCGAGCGCGACCCTGCGCGACGCCGACGCCGCGGTGTTCGCGACGCGGGTGCTCCCCGCCGTCGACGTGCTCGACGAGGTGCGGGTGCGCACCACCGGCGCCGAGCCCACGTTCCGCGAGCTGCGCGGCGACCCCTCCCTGCGGATCACGCTGGTCGAGTCGCTCGACCGGGACTGGCTCGACCTCGGCATCACGGTGACCATCGACGGCCGCATGATCCCCTTCGGCGTGCTCTTCCGCGCGCTGTCGCGCGGCCAGACGCGCATCAAGCTGTCGGACGGGGCCTGGTTCTCGCTGTCGCATCCCTCCCTGCAGCGGCTGCGTGAGCTGCTCGACGAAGCCGCCGCGCTCGACGAATGGGCGACCGGTCCACGGCTTCCGCGTACGCACCTGACGCTGTGGGCCGAGTTCGAAGACCTCGCCGACCAGTCGGAGGCCGCGGGGGAGTGGCGGGCGCTCGCCCGCGCGCTCCGCGACGTCACCGAGGTCCCGGAGATTCCTGCACCGCCCGGGTTCCGCGCCGATCTGCGCCCCTATCAGCGCGAGGGACTGTCCTGGCTCGCGCTCCTGCACGCGCACCGGCTCGGCGGCATCCTCGCCGACGACATGGGACTCGGCAAGACGCTGCAGCTGCTCGCGCTGATGGCGCACACGCGCGCTCTCGGCGACGAGAGGCCCTGGCTCGTCGTCGCGCCCACCTCGGTGCTGCCCACGTGGCGCGACGAGGCGGCGCGCTTCGCGCCCGAGCTGCGGGTCGCCGTGGTCGAGGCCACCGCGGTGCGTCGCTCGCAACACGTTTCCGAGATCGCCGCCGGCGTCGACGTCGTGGTCGCACCCTACGGGGTCGTGCGAACGGATGCCGACGAGTTCGCCTCACCGCACTGGGCGGGGGTCGTCCTCGACGAGGCGCAGTTCGTCAAGAACCCGGCGACGCGCATCCACCGGGCGATCGCGGCGCTGCACACGGATGCGGTCTTCGCCGCGACCGGCACCCCGATCGAGAACGGACTCGACGACCTGTGGGCGCTGCTCGCACTGACCGCTCCCGGTCTGTTCCCCTCGATCCGGCAGTTCCGGGAGGACTACACGCGCGCGATCGAGAGGCTCCCCTCCGACGCCCCGACCGCGCTGTCCGCCGCCGCGACCGGGGCCCACCGCGAGAAGACGCTGGCCCGTCTGCGCCGGAGGGTGCGGCCGTTCCTCCTTCGTCGCACGAAGGACGTCGTGGCATCCGACCTTCCCCTCAAGCAGGAGCAGGAGATCGCCGTCCCGCTGGGCCCGGCTCACCGGGCGGTGTACGAGCGGGTGCTGCAGCGCGAGCGGCAGAAGGTGCTCGGTCTGCTCGACGACCTCGACCGGCAGCGCTTCATCGTCTTCCGCTCGTTGACGCTGCTGCGCATGCTGGCGCTGGCCCCGGGGCTGGTCGACGAGCGCGACGCGCACCTGGGTTCGGCCAAGCTCGACGTGCTGCTCGAGCGCCTCGTCGAGGTGGCGGCCGAGGGGCACCGGGCGCTGGTGTTCAGCCAGTTCACGTCGTTCCTCGACCTGGCCGCGGAACGCCTGGATGCCGCCGGGCTCGCGTACGCGCATCTCGACGGGTCGACGGCCCGCCGCGGAGACGTGATCGACGGGTTCCGGGGCGGGGACGCCCCGGTGTTCCTCATCAGTTTGAAGGCGGGCGGTTTCGGTCTGACCCTCACCGAGGCCGAATACGTCTTCCTCCTCGACCCGTGGTGGAACCCCGCGGCCGAGTCGCAGGCGATCGACCGCGCGCACCGCATCGGCCAGACCAAGAGCGTGTTCGTCTATCGCCTCATCGCCGCCGGCACGATCGAAGAGAAGGTGCTCGCCCTCCAACGCCGCAAGGCGGCGTTGTCCGACGCGGTGATCGACGACGGCGAGGCGTTCGCCGCGGCGCTGGACGCCGACGACATCCGGGGGCTGCTGGGTCCGTGAGCCGGGGGCGGAGCGGGTGACGGTCCGCCGCCGCCCCGGCTACAGCGCCCCCGTGAGAAACTGCGCTTCTCCGTGTCCGAAGGACCAGTCGGCATCCCCGTTCTCGGTGATGCTCACCACGAGGTCGGCCCCCTCCACGCCGACCCGCTCGTGCAGGGTGCGCGCCAGGCTGCGATACAGGGCCACCTTGGCCTCCTCCGCCCGTGCCTTCGAGGCGACCCGCACCATGACCAGCTTCTCGCTGCGGTCGATCCCGAGGCCCGTGTCGAGGGCGACGAGCTCGAACCGCTCGTGCTGGGTGAGGATCTGGTAGCGGTCGGTCGAGGGGACGTCGAACGCCTCGACGACGGCATCCTGGACCGCATCGAGAAGAGTGCGCAACTGCGTCTCGTCGTAGCTGCCGCGGACGGTGTCGATCATGACCAGGGGCATGGCGTGGCCTTTCAAGAGGAGGATCTCCAACGCCCACACGGTAGCCATCGGCGGTGTGGCGAGCGGGCGCTTGACTTCGGCGACCCGCCCGCTCTCCCCGAACCCGTCCAGCCGCGCCCGCGTAGACTCTTCGGGTTCGCCAACGACACAGGAGCGGCATGAAGATCACCGGCCTCGGCCACGCGGGAATGTTCATCGAGACGCGCGGCGGCAGCATCATCTGCGACCCCGTCCTCGGTCCGAGCTTCTTCGGCTCGTGGTTCCCGTTCCCCGACAACCGCGCCCTCGACTGGGAGCGTTTCGGCAAGGCGGACTTCCTCTACATCTCCCACCGTCACCGCGACCACTTCGACCCGGCGCTGCTCGAGCGGTACGTGTCGAAAGACATCAAGGTCCTCCTGCCCGAGTACCCGACCGACGACCTCGAGCAGGACCTCATCGCCCTCGGCTACACGAACCTCATCCGCACCGAGGCGGGCGTCCCGCTGCAGTTCGGCGACCTGAAGCTCATGGTCACTCCGCTGCGGGCCCCCTCCGACGGGCCGATCGGCGACTCCTCGCTGTCGGTCGACGACGGCACGGCATCTGTCCTCAACCAGAACGATTCCCACCCCCTCGATCTCGAGAAGCTGTTCACCTTCGGCAAGCCCGACGCGTACTTCACCCAGGTCTCGGGCGCGATCTGGTGGCCGATGGTCTACGACCTGCCCCAGGATGCCAAGCAGAACTTCGCGCAGCTCAAGCGCGACGCCCAGAACAAGCGTGCGATGTACTACATCGAGAAGGTCGACGCCGAGCACGTCTTCCCCATGGCCGGTCCGCCGATGTTCCTGCGCGAAGAGCTGTTCCGCTACAACGGCACGGGCCTCGAGAACGACTCGATCTTCACCGATCAGCGCGAGTTCCTCGCTCACATGAAGGAGCAGCGGCCCGACCAGAAGGGCTACCTGTTCCTGCCCGGTACCGAGGTCGAGGTGCGGGGCTCCGAGGTCACCGTGACGCAGACGCTCTACTCCGACGACGAGATCGAGCGCGTGTTCGGCGACAAGTGGAACTACCTCGCCGAGCAGCGCGACAGCCGCCAGGGCGAAATCCAGGCCGAAGAGGCATCTCGCGCCGAGATCCTCCCGCCGGCGGAGATGCTCGCGGCGATCAAGGAATGGTGGGAGCCGTTGCTGCGACGCGCCCGCACCATCCGCAACGGCGTCGGGGGAGCGGTGCGCTTCCGCATCGGCGAGCTCGACCTGGTCGTGGACTTCCCCAAGGCGAAGGTGCGCGAGTACGCCGGCGAGGAGTGCATCTACTGGTACACGATCCCCGCCGATCTCGTCTCGACGAACATCCGCGACCACGAGATCGACTGGTCGAACTCGATCTTCCTGTCGATGCAGTTCGAGGTCGGCCGTTCGGGCAAGTTCAACGAGTTCCTCACGACGTTCCTCAAGTGCCTCTCGCGCGACCGCATCGAGTACGTCGAGAACTGGTACGCCGAGCAGTCCGACCAGACCGAGGATGCCGAGATCGGCGACTGGACGGTGCAGCGCCGCTGCCCGCACCTGCGCGCCGACCTCACCAAGACCGGCAAGATCGAGGACGGCGTGCTGACCTGCTCGCTGCACGACTGGAAGTGGGACCTCGAGACGGGTCGCTGCCTGACGACGACGGGTCACCCGATCCGGTCGTCGCGCGTGCGCACCACCCCGAGCGGAGAGCGCGCCGCGGCCGAGGTCGCCGCGGGCTGAGCCGGCGCCGGGTGCCCGCGGGAGGAGATTCCGGGAGCGGAGGATCGAGCCCTCGGCATTCGTCCTCCCTCCACGGGATCTCCTCCCTCCACCACCGACGCACCCGCCCCGTCAGCCACCCCGCGCCGTACGGTCCTCCGCCACCGACCCACCCCCCCGCCGCGCACACACCTCCGTCACCCGCGCTCACCCGCTAAGCTGGCTGCAGAACCACAGCAACCTTTAACCCCGTCCCGTGAGGCGGAGAAGGGAGCAGCGGATGAGTACGCGCACCGTCATGCACGATGCCGATATCGCCCGCGCTTTGACGCGCATCTCGCACGAGATCCTGGAGTCCAACAAGGGTCCGGAAGGACTCGTCCTCCTCGGCATCCCGACCCGCGGGGTCACGCTCGCGAACCGGATCGGCCCCCTGGTCAGCGAGTTCGGCGGCGTACAGGTCCCCGTCGGCTCGCTCGACGTGACGATGTACCGCGACGACCTGCACCGCAACCCCACGCGGGCCCCGCGCAAGACCGAGATCCCCGCCGGCGGCATCGACGGCAAGGTCGTCGTGCTCGTCGACGATGTGCTGTTCTCGGGCCGCAGCATCCGTGCCGCCCTCGACGCCCTGCAGGACATCGGGCGCCCCGCGGCCGTCCGCCTGGCGACCCTGATCGACCGCGGTCACCGCGAGCTTCCGATCCGTCCCGACTTCGTGGGCAAGAACCTCCCCAGCGCGCGCGACGAGCGTGTGAACGTCCGCCTCGCCGAGATCGACGGCGTCGAAGAGGTGACGATCGAATCATGAGGCACCTCCTCGACACCCAGCACCTTTCGCGCGAAGACGCCCTCGAGATCCTCGACGTCGCCGAGGACATGGCCGACACCCAGCGCCGCGAGGTCAAGAAACTGCCGACGCTGCGCGGCAAGACCGTGGTGAATCTCTTCTTCGAGGACTCCACGCGCACGCGCATCTCGTTCGAAGCCGCCGCCAAGCGCCTCTCCGCCGACGTCATCAACTTCTCGGCGAAGGGCTCGAGCGTCAGCAAGGGCGAGTCCCTGCAGGACACGGCGCAGACGCTCCAGGCGATGGGGGCGGATGCCGTCGTCATCCGCCACGGCGCCTCCGGGGCCCCGCGGACCCTCGCCACCAGCGGATGGATCACCGCGGGCGTGGTGAATGCCGGCGACGGCACGCACGAACATCCCACGCAAGCGCTGCTCGACGCCTTCACGATCCGCAAGCGCCTCTTCGGCGACGGCAGTCGGGGCCGCGACCTCGACGGCATCCGGGTCACGATCGTCGGTGACGTGCTGCACTCGCGTGTCGCCCGCTCGAATGTCTGGATGCTGCACACCCTCGGCGCGCACGTGACGCTGGTCGCTCCGCCCACCCTCGTCCCGCAGGACGTCAGCGGCTGGCCGGTGGAGATCGACTACGACCTCGACCACGCGATCGCCGCCGGCCCTGACGCCCTCATGATGCTGCGCATCCAGCTCGAACGCATGTCTGCCGCGTATTTCCCGACTGAACGGGAGTATTCGCGCCGGTACGGCCTCGACGCGCGGCGATTGGACGCGCTGCCGCCCGCTAGCATTGTCTTGCACCCCGGTCCGATGAACCGAGGTCTGGAGATCTCCGCCGAAGCCGCCGATTCGCCTCGTTCGACGGTGCTCGAACAGGTCACGAACGGGGTCTCCGTGCGGATGGCCGTGCTGTACCTGCTGCTGGCAGGAGAACGGCCCGACACCGAGAAAGAGGACCTTCGATGAGCCACGCCACCCCCCAGACCCTTCTGGTCCGCGGCGCGCGCGTCGAGGGTCAGGATGCCACCGACCTCCTCGTCCAGGGCGGCGTCATCGCCGAGACCGGCACCGGCCTGTCGCACGTCGGCGCCACGGTCGTCGACGCCGACGGGCTCATCGCCCTGCCCGGCCTCGTCGACCTGCACGTGCACCTGCGCGAGCCCGGGTTCGAGGCATCCGAGACCGTCCTGACCGGATCCCGCGCCGCCGCCGCCGGCGGATTCACCACGGTGTTCGCGATGCCGAACACCTCGCCCACCGCCGACACCGCCGGCGTCGTCGAGCAGGAGCTCGCCCTCGGCGAAGCCGCCGGCTACGTGCACGTGCAGCCGATCGGCGCCGTCACCGTCGGGCAGAAGGGCGAGCGCCTCGCCGAGCTCGGCGCGATGGCCGACTCCCGCGCGCGCGTCCGCGTCTTCAGCGACGACGGCTTCTGCGTCTTCGACCCGCTCATCATGCGCCGGGCACTCGAGTACGTGAAGGCCTTCGACGGGGTCGTCGCCCAGCACGCGCAGGACCCGCGCCTCACCGAGGGCGCCCAGATGAACGAGGGCGCCGTTTCGGCGGAGCTGGGCCTCACCGGCTGGCCGGCCGTCGCCGAGGAGTCGATCATCGCCCGCGACGTGCTGCTGGCGGAGCACGTGGGCTCGCGCCTGCACGTGTGCCACCTCAGCACCGCGGGCTCGGTCGACATCATCCGGTGGGCCAAGAAGCGCGGCGTCAATGTCACCGCCGAGGTCACCCCGCACCACCTGCTGCTGACCGACGAGCTCGTTCGCGACTACGACGCGCGGTACAAGGTCAACCCGCCGCTGCGGCGCGAGGAAGACGTGATGGCCGTGCGCGAGGGTCTGGCCGACGGCACGATCGACATCGTCGCCACCGACCACGCGCCGCACCCCGCCGAGGCGAAGGCCTGCGAGTGGGCGGCCGCCGCGAACGGCATGGTGGGGCTCGAGAGCGCCCTGCGGGTCGTCCAGCAGGCGATGGTCGACACGGGGCTCCTCGACTGGGCAGATGTTGCACGCGTGATGTCGAAGACCCCGGCGCGCATCGGCCGTCTCGACGGACACGGCACGCCGATCGCCGCGGGGCAGCCGGCCAGCTTCACGCTCTACGACCCGCGCCCGTCGCGCACCTTCGCGGTGTCCGACCTTCGCGGCCGCAGCAAGAACTCGCCCTACCTCGGGCGCGAGCTGCCCGGCGAGGTCCGCTGGACCGTGCGCGCCGGCATCCCCACCGTCGCCGAGGGTGCGCTGCTCGATGCACCGGGGGAGCTCGCGTGACCCGCGAGGGAGCCCTCCTCGTCATCGCCGGGGTCGCCCTGCTCGCCCTCGTCGCTCTGGCGTGGGCGTGGCTGCGACGAACGCGGCGCGATGCGCGCTACATCGCCCCGGTGGGGGAGCTGCCCGAAGGCGCCGTCGACATGGCGACGTTCTCGGGGCTCTACGTCGCCACGACCCGTCACGAGGAGCCGCTCGAGCGTCTCGCCATCAAGGGTCTGGGCTTCCGCTCGCGCGTCGACGTCACGGTCACCACGGCCGGCGTCGCCCTCGACCTCCCGGGCCAGCCCCGCATCGCGCTCACCCGCGACCGTCTCGTCGACGCCGGCCAGGCGACCGTCGCCATCGACCGCGTGGTCGAACGCGACGGCCTCACCCGCGTGACCTGGCGTATCGACGACGACACGCTCGTCGACACCTATCTCCGACCCCAGGATGCCTCGGCGAAAGCCCTCGCCGACGCGATCCGCCCCCTCCTCCCCACGACAGGAAGCGACGCATGACCGCCCTGATCACGACAGACCCCGCCGTCCTGGTCCTCGAAGACGGCACCCGCTACACCGGCCGCGCCTACGGCGCTCGCGGCGAGACCCTCGGCGAGGTCGTCTTCGCCACCGGCATGACCGGCTACCAGGAGACGATCACCGACCCCTCGTACGCGGGCCAGATCGTGCTGCAGACCGCCCCCCACATCGGCAACACCGGCGTGAACGACGAAGACCCCGAGTCGCGTCGCATCTGGGTCGCCGGCTACGTCGTGCGCGACCCCTCGCGCATGGTGTCGAACTGGCGCGCGAACCGATCGCTCGACGAGGCGCTCGTCGAAGACGGCATCGTCGGCATCTCCGGCATCGACACCCGCGCCGTGACCCGCCGCATCCGTTCCGAGGGCAGCATGCGCGGCGGCGTCTTCTCGGGCGAGGCCGCGAGCCTCGACGCCGACGAGCAGCTGCGCCGCGTGCGCGAGGCCCCCGGCATGGCGGGGCGCAACCTCTCGGCCGAGGTCTCGGTCAGCGAGGTCGAGGTGACCCCGGCGACGAGCGAGCGCATCGGCAACCTCGCCGTGCTCGACCTGGGCGTGAAGACCTCGACGATCAACAACCTCGCGGCGCGCGGCTTCGACGTGCACGTCTTCCCGCAGTCGGCGACGATCGACGAGATCCGCGCGATCGAACCGGTCGCGGCGTTCTACTCCAACGGTCCCGGTGACCCCGCGGCATCCGATCAGCACGTCGACCTGCTGCGCGCGGTGCTGGGTGACGGCCTGCCGTTCTTCGGCATCTGCTTCGGCAACCAGCTGCTGGGCCGCGCCCTCGGCTTCGGCACGTACAAGCTGCCGTTCGGTCACCGCGGCATCAATCAGCCGGTGCTCGACAAGACCACGGGCCGCGTCGAGATCACCTCGCAGAACCACGGATTCGCCGTCGACGCGCCCCTGAACGAGGTCGTCGACAGCCCGAACGGCTTCGGCCGGGTCGAAGTGAGCCACATCGGCCTCAACGACAACGTCGTCGAGGGACTGCGCGCCCTCGACATCCCCGCGTTCAGCGTGCAGTACCACCCCGAGGCCGCCTCGGGACCGCACGACGCCAACTACCTGTTCGACCGCTTCCGCGAGATGGTTCTCGCGACGATGGAGACCAAGAAGAATGCCTAAGCGCGACGACATCAACTCCGTCCTCGTCATCGGCTCCGGCCCGATCGTCATCGGCCAGGCCTGCGAGTTCGACTACTCCGGCACCCAGGCCTGCCGCGTCCTGCGCGAAGAGGGGGTGCGCGTCATCCTCGTCAACTCCAACCCGGCCACGATCATGACCGACCCCGACTTCGCCGACGCGACCTACATCGAGCCCATCACCCCCGAGGTGATCGAGTCGATCATCGCGAAGGAGAAGCCGGATGCCGTGCTCCCCACGCTCGGTGGACAGACGGCACTGAACGCGGCGATCCAGCTGCACAAGCGCGGCATCCTCGAGAAATACGATGTCGAGCTCATCGGCGCCGACTTCGACGCGATCAACCGCGGTGAGGACCGCCAGATCTTCAAGGAGCTCGTCATCGAGGCGGGCGCCGACGTGGCGGCATCCGTCATCTGCCACTCGATGGACGAACTGCTCGCGGGAGCCGAGAAGCTGGGGTACCCCCTGGTCGTCCGGCCGAGCTTCACGATGGGCGGCCTCGGCTCGGGCTTCGCGTACGACGAGGCCGACCTCCGCCGCATCGGCGGCGCGGGCCTGCACGACTCGCCCACCAACGAGGTGCTGCTCGAGGAGTCGATCCTCGGGTGGAAGGAGTACGAGCTCGAGCTCATGCGCGACACCGCCGACAACACGGTGGTCGTCTGCTCGATCGAGAACGTCGACCCCGTCGGCGTGCACACCGGCGACTCGATCACGGTGGCGCCCGCGCTCACGCTGACCGACCGCGAGTACCAGCGGCTGCGCGACATCGGCATCGACATCATCCGCGCGGTGGGCGTCGACACGGGTGGCTGCAACATCCAGTTCGCCGTCGACCCGAAGACCGGCCGCATCATCGTCATCGAGATGAACCCGCGCGTCTCGCGCTCGAGCGCGCTGGCGTCGAAGGCGACGGGCTTCCCGATCGCCAAGATCGCCGCGAAGCTCGCGATCGGCTACCGGCTTGATGAGATCCCCAACGACATCACCAAGGTCACCCCGGCGAGCTTCGAGCCGACGCTCGACTACGTCGTGGTGAAGGTGCCTCGGTTCAACTTCGAGAAGTTCCCCGCCGCCGACACCACCCTCACCACCACCATGAAGTCGGTCGGCGAGGCGATGGCGATCGGCCGCAACTACACCACCGCCCTGCAGAAGGCGCTGCGGTCGCTGGAGAAGCGCGGATCGAGCTTCCACTGGGGCGAGGAGTCGCGCTCGGTGGAGGAGCTGCTCGAGATCGCGAAGACCCCGACCGACGGTCGCATCGTCGTGCTCCAGCAGGCGCTGCGCAAGGGCGCGACGCCCGAGCAGGCGTTCGACGCGACGGCGATCGACCCGTGGTTCATCGACCAGATGGTGCTGATCAACGAGGTCGCCGAGTTCATTCGCGCCGCCGACGAACTGGATGCCGACACCCTCCGCGTCGCGAAGGAGCACGGCTTCAGCGACGCCCAGCTCGCCCAGATCCGCGGTCTCGACGAGGCCGAGGTGCGCGAGAGCCGCTACGCGCTCGAGGTGCGCCCGGTCTACAAGACCGTCGACACGTGCGCGGGGGAGTTCCCGGCCCTGACGCCGTACCACTACTCGTCGTACGACGCCGAGACCGAGGTCACCCCCTCCGACCGCACCAAGGTCGTCATCATCGGCTCGGGCCCGAACCGCATCGGCCAGGGCGTCGAGTTCGACTACTCGTGCGTGCACGCGTCGTTCGCGCTGTCGGATGCCGGGTACGAGACCGTCATGGTCAACTGCAACCCCGAGACCGTGTCGACCGACTACGACACGAGCGACCGCCTGTACTTCGAGCCGCTGACGCTCGAGGACGTGCTCGAGGTGCTCCACGCGGAGTCGCAGTCGGGCACGATCCTGGGCGTCGTCTGCCAGCTCGGCGGACAGACGCCGCTCGGTCTGGCGAAGGGCATCGAGGCCGCGGGCTACACGATCCTCGGCACGAGCCCCGAGGCGATCGACCTCGCCGAGGAGCGCGAGCTGTTCTCGCGCCTGCTCGACGACGCCGGTCTCGTCGCCCCGCGCAACGGCACCGCGATCGATGTCGAGGGCGCGGTCACCGTGGCCGAGGAGATCGGCTACCCCGTGCTGGTGCGCCCGAGCTTCGTGCTCGGCGGCCGCGGCATGGAGATCGTCTACTCGACCGAGGCGCTGCGCGACTACTTCGTGCGCGTGGCGGACCAGGCGATCATCGGACCCGGGCTGCCGCTGCTGGTCGACCGCTTCCTCGACGACGCGATCGAGCTCGACGTCGATGCGCTCTTCGACGGCACCGACCTGTACATCGGCGGCGTCATGGAGCACCTCGAGGAGGCCGGCATCCACTCCGGCGATTCCTCCTGCACCCTGCCTCCGGTCTCGCTCGGCCGCACCGAGGTCGATCGCGTGCGCGAGGCGACCCTGGCGATCGCGAAGGGCGTGGGCGTGCGGGGTCTGCTGAACGTGCAGTTCGCGATCTCCGCCGGCGTGCTCTACGTCATCGAGGCGAACCCGCGCGCGAGCCGCACGGTGCCCTTCGTGTCGAAGGCCCTCGGCATCCCGCTCGCCAAGGCCGCCAGCCGCATCATGGCCGGGAGCTCGATCGCCGAGCTGATCACCGAGGGTCTGCTGCCCGCGCAGGACGGCTCCCGCGTCCCGCTCGACGCGCCCGTCGCCGTCAAGGAGGCCGTGCTGCCGTTCAAGCGGTTCCGCACCGCCGACGGTCACACCGTCGACAGCGTCCTCGGACCCGAGATGCGCTCGACCGGTGAGGTCATGGGCCTCGACCGCGACTTCCCGACCGCGTTCGCGAAGTCGCAGGAGGCCGCGTACGGCGGCATGCCCACCTCGGGCACCGTGTTCATCTCGGTCGCCGACGCCGACAAGCGCGCCGTGATCCTGCCGGCCCACCGCCTGCAGGAGCTCGGTTTCTCGCTGCTCGCGACCGAGGGCACCGCCGAGATCCTGGCGCGCAACGGCATCCGTGTGAAGGTCGTCGAGAAGTACTCCGAGACGCAAGGATCCGGCCAGCAGAACGTGGTCGACCTGATCAACGCCGGCGAGATCGACATGATCGTCAACACCCCCTCGGGCGGAACGGCCCGCGCCGACGGCTACGAGATCCGCGCCGCCGCGGTGGCCGCCGACAAGGCGCTGTTCACCACGATGGCCGTCCTCGGCGCCGCGGTCAGCGCGCTGGGAGCGATGAAGGACGGCTTCGCCGTCCGGAGCCTCCAGGAGCACGCCACCGATCGCGCGGGACGCCTGTGAGCGAGACGTTCGGTCAGCGGCTCTCGGCCGCTCTCGACCTGCACGGCGCCCTGTGCGTCGGCATCGACCCCCACGCCGCACTGCTGTCGGCGTGGGGGCTGGATGCCACGGCATCCGGCGCTCGCGACTTCGGACTGCGGGTGGTCGAGGCCGCCCGCGGCCGCGTCGGCGTGGTCAAGCCGCAGGTGGCGTTCTACGAACGATACGGCTCGCGCGGCTTCGCCGCTCTCGAGGACGTGATGGCCGCCGCCCGCGACGCCGGCCTTCTCGTGATCGCCGACGCCAAGCGGGGAGACATCGGCACGACGATGGAGGGCTACGCCCACGCCTGGCTCGAGCCCGGTTCTCCTCTCGAGGCGGATGCCGTGACCCTGTCGCCGTACATGGGTGCCGACTCGCTGAGCGACACGCTGTCGCTGGCGGTCCGCCACGGCAAGGGCGCGTTCGTGCTCACGGCGACGAGCAATCGCGAAGCGCGCGCGCTGCAGAGCGCGATCGTCGACGACGCCCTCGCCGTGGGCGACCACGAGCACGTCGCGGCCCGGGTCGCGCACGACGTGAACCAGGCGAACATCGGCGCGCCCGGGGCCCTGGGCCCCGTGGGGGTCGTCGTCGGCGCCACGGTCGATCGCGCCGCCTTCGGGCTCGGCGACGTCGCGCTGGCCGGTATGCCGATCCTCGCACCCGGCTTCGGCGCGCAGGGGGCCGCGCCGGCCGATCTCGGCCGACTGTTCGGCTACGTCGCGTCCGCGGTCGTCGCCAACGAGAGCCGCAGCATCCTCGCGGTCGGGCCCGACCGCCTCTCCGCCCGCATCGACGAGCGCGCCGCGCTCTACCGGGAGTCCCTGAATGGCTGAAACCCGTCGTCCGCCCGAGGTCGACCGCGCCGCCGCCTCGCGCCGCGCCGTCGAGGCACGTCGCGAGCGCGCCGCGCTCAAGCGCGACGTCTCCACGCGCGTCATCTCGCCGCAGGAGCTGCTGCGGCGAGCTCTCGCCGATCCGCAGTCGGCGGCCGGGGCGATGCGCGTGACCGAGTTCCTCACGGCGATCCCCGCGATCGGCGAGAGCAAGCGCGACCGCATCCTCGCGTCGCTGAACATTTCGCCGGTCAAGCGCCTCGGCGGTCTCGGGACGCGTCAGCGCACGGCGATGCAGGGCTTCCTCGATTCGCGGTGGCCCGAACCCGGCCCGCGCGCGGGACGCAGCCGCCTCATCGTGCTCGCCGGCCCGACCGCCGTGGGCAAGGGCACGGTCGCCGCGCACATCAAGGAGAACTACCCCGAGATCCACCTCTCGGTCTCGGCCACCACCCGCGCCCCGCGCCCGGGCGAGGTGGACGGCGAGCACTACTACTTCGTCGACGACGCCGAGTTCGACCGTCTGATCGCCGACGGCGAGCTGCTCGAGTGGGCGACGGTGCACAACCGACACCGTTACGGGACGCCGCGCGAGCCCATCGAGCGCGTGCTCGCCGAGGGCGGAACGGCGCTGCTCGAGATCGATCTGCAGGGCGCGCGACAGGTGCGCGCGGCCGACCCCTCGGCGACCCTCGTCTTCCTGCTCCCTCCGAGCTGGGACGAACTCGTCCAGCGTCTCGTCGGACGCGGGACGGAGGATGCCGAGGAGCGCGCGCGACGACTGCGCACAGCGCGCGTGGAGCTCGCCGCGCAGAACGAGTTCGACTACCGCGTCGTGAACGAGGACGTCACCTCGGCAGCCGCCGACGTGGTCGCCCTCGCCGCAGCGCAGCACTGAGCGCGTCTGCGCGCGCCGCCGGCTGTTGTCCGGGGCGCGTTCCGTGCACCGGGGCGTTCGACGATCACCCCTTTGCACGGGCCGCGCCCCGAAAACGTCCCGTTCCGACCCGCCCGTCGTCGCCCGGCACAGCCGGAGCCCGCGTCGGCTAGAATAAGAGGATGCTTCGGCGCTCGAGCGCCGCATCCACCCCATCCGCCGAACCAGGAGGTTCCCCATGGCCGGACGTGACAAGGGCATCATCGACCCGCCCATCGACGCTCTGCTCGACAAGGTCGACTCGAAGTACCAGCTCGTGATCTACGCGTCCAAGCGCGCGCGCCAGATCAACGACTACTACTCCGACCTGCACGAGGGCAACCTCTTCGACAACGTCGGCCCCCTGGTCGACTCGTCGGTCGAAGACAAGCCCCTCACGATCGCGCTGCACGAGATCCACGAAGACAAGCTGCGCCTTCGCGCCGCGGAGTGATTCGTTCACAGATGTGACGATGCCCCGGACGGCCCACCGCCGTCCGGGGCATACTTGTGCCCGTTCCCCGATCACGATCTCCCGGAGCCGTCTTGACCGATCTGCGCCTGTTCACGTCCGAGTCCGTCACCGAAGGACACCCCGACAAGATCTGCGACCAGATCTCCGACAGCATCCTGGATGCCATCCTTACCGACGACCCCGCCGGGCGTGTGGCCGTCGAGACGCTCGTGACCACCGGCTTCGTGCACGTCGCCGGTGAGGTCTCGACGAGCGCGTACGTCGAGATCCCCGCCATCGTCCGCGACGTCGTGAACCGCATCGGCTACACCTCGAGCGACACCGGCTTCGACGGCGAGTCGTGCGGGGTGAGCGTGTCGATCGGCGCACAGTCCTCCGACATCGCCGCCGGTGTCAACAAGGCGTTCGAGCAGCGCGAGCGCGGCTCCGTCGACCCGCGCGACCTCCAGGGTGCCGGCGACCAGGGCATCATGTTCGGCTTCGCCACCAACGAGACGCCCCAGCTCATGCCGATGGCGGCGTGGACGGCTCATCGCATCGCCGAGCGCTTGGCATCCGTGCGCAAGAGCGGCGAGCTGCCGTTCCTGCGCCCCGACGGCAAGACGCAGGTGACGCTCGGCTACGACGGCCTCACCCCGCGAACCGTCGACTCCGTCGTGCTGTCGACGCAGCACCACCCCGACATCTCTCAAGAAGACCTCCGCGCCCAGGTGCAGACCGCGGTCATCGACCCGGTTCTGGCAGAGACAGGCCTCGAGCTGCCCGACGTGAAGTACTACATCAACCCGGCCGGGCCGTTCGTGATCGGCGGCCCGAAGGGCGATGCCGGTCTCACCGGTCGCAAGATCATCATCGACACCTACGGCGGCGCCTCGCGTCACGGCGGCGGAGCGTTCAGCGGCAAGGACCCGTCCAAGGTCGACCGCTCGGCCGCCTACGCCATGCGCTGGGTCGCGAAGAACGCCGTCGCCGCCGGTCTCGCCGACCGTCTCGAGGTGCAGGTCGCCTATGCGATCGGCAAGGCCAACCCGGTCGGCCTCTACGTCGAGTCGTTCGGGACCGCGCACGTGCCCGACGAGGTGATCGTGCGCGCCGTGCGCGACGTGTTCGACCTTCGTCCCGCCGCGATCGTCGAGCAGCTCGACCTGCTGCGCCCGATCTACGCGCAGACGGCGACCTACGGCCACTTCGGTCGCGAGCTGCCCGACTTCACGTGGGAGCGCACCGACCGCGTCGACGAGCTGCGCGCGGCCGCCGGACTCTGATCGTGCGGGCGGGCTGCGCGGAGCGCGGTCGAGGGGGAGTCCGCGTCGACCCGAGCGATGACGGCTCCCGGATGCCGTGGTGCGCGCGTCCGACCGAGCGTCGCGGCGGGCGCGTTCTCGGCCTGTCCCGACCCGCTCCGACCCGTGAGTTCGGCCCGCGTCGGTCGACGCCGTCCCGGACGTGCGGCGAGCGCCGTCTCCCCGTGCCGGAGGGAGCCGCGTGAGCCAGCGCCGTGTCGCGCGCGTGCAGCTGGAGTCGCCCGTCCCGCAGCTCGACCGTCTGTTCGACTACGCCGTCCCGCACCCGCTCGTGGCCGACGTGGCCCCCGGCGTGCGCGTGAAGGTCCCGCTGCGATCGGCGGGTCGCATGATGGACGCGTTCGTCATCGAGGTGGTCGCCGACGACGGCACCGAACGACCCCTCTCGGCGGTCGAGGCGGTCGTGTCCACCACCCCCGTCCTCCCCGAGCGGCTCTACCGGCTCGCGCGCCGTGTCGCCGACCGCGCCGCGGGCTCCGTGAGCGACGTGCTCCGCCTCGCCGTGCCGCGCCGCATGGTGCGAGCAGAGAAGGCCTGGGCCGCGGCGCCCTCGCCCCTCGCGCCCGAGGTCGTTCCCGCGGCGCGGGAGCGCGCCGACTCGCTGCTGCATCCGTATCCGGGACTGGCGGAGGCGATCGACGGCGGGGAACGCCTCGCCGTCGACGCCCCCGCCCGTCCGCACCCCGAGGTGCCACGGGGGGCGTGGGCCGACCTGCTCGCCGCGGCGGCCGTGCGCACCCTCGCGCGCGGGCGCAGCGCCGTGCTCGTCGTGCCGGACTACCGCGATCAGGCGCAGGTGCTCGCCGCCCTCGCCGAGCTCGTGCCCGCCGAGGCGATCGTGCGCGACGACGCCGACCAGTCGGGCCCGGTGCGCTACGCGCAGTACCTGCGCACGCTCGCCCCGGTGCCGTGCATCGTCGTCGGGCGGCGGTCTGCCGTGTACGCACCCGCGTACGAGACCGGACTCGTCGCGATCTGGGACGACGGGGACTCGTTGCTCGCCGAGCCCCTCGCCCCCGGGGTGCACGCTCGCGACGCGGCGCTCGTCCGACAGGAGCTGGAGCACTCCGCGCTGCTGTTCGCCGGGCACACGCGCACGACCGACGTGCAGCGTCTCGTCGAGGTCGGATACGTGCGGGAGATGCCGGCGGCCCGCCGATCGAGCCCGCGGGTCGTGCTGAGCGCCACGCGCGAGGGCGAGCAGCGCCAGTCGCGCGTGCCGTCGTCGGCATTCGCTGCCGCGCGTGAAGCACTCGCCCAGGGTCCCGTCCTCGTGCAGGTCGCCCGCCCCGGATACGCTCCGTCGCTGGTGTGCGCCGACTGCCGGCGTCCGGCGCGCTGCCCGCACTGCGCGGGTCCGCTTCGCGCCGCCCGTCCCGGTGCCACTCCGGTGTGCGCGTGGTGCGGGCGCAGCGCGCACGCCTGGACCTGCGGGCACTGCGGATCGGCGAAGCTGCGCATGGCGTCGTCGGGGAGCGAGCGCACCGCCGACGAGCTCGGCCGCGCCTTCCCGAACACCCGGGTGATCATCGCCGACGGCACCCATCCGGTGTCGGAGGTGGATGCCGCCCCCGCCCTGGTCATCGCCACGCGCGGGGCCGAGCCGCTCGCTCGCGGCGGGTACCGCGCGGTGATCCTCCTCGACGGCGATCGGATGCTGCAGAACGAGGCGCTGCGCATCGGCGAGAGCTGCCTGCGCTGGTGGTCGAACGCCGCCGCCCTCGCCGCCCCCGGCGCCCCTGTGCACCTCGTGGGCGTGGCCGGTCCCGTCGCAAGAGCGCTCGCCACCTGGACGCAACCCGCTTATGCGCGAGCGGAGCTCGTCGACCGCGCGCCCCTCCGGATGCCGCCGGCGGTGCGGGTGGCGAGCGTCGACGGACACGCCCGGAGCGTCGACACGCTGCTGTCCTCCCTCCGCGAGGCGGTTCCCGATCTCGACGCCCTCGCGGTGCTCGGCCCGGTCGACACCTCGAGCGAGCCCGACGTCGCGACCTCGCGCGCCCTGGTGCGTTTCGACTACGCCCACGGGCGGGCGGTCGCCGAGGCGCTGCGCGCCGGGGTGATCGCCGACGCCCTGCGGGCACGGAAGTCCCGCAAGGATCGCGGGCCCCGGCCGCGCAGTACGCTCAGAGTCCGCCTCGACATCCCCGAGCCCGACCTCTGAGCGCCGTGCCACTCCGCCCGTCCGTTCCCGAGAGTCTGAGGAGAACCATGCGCCTCGTCTTCGCCGGCACGCCCGCCGTCGCCGTCCCCTCGCTGCGTGCCCTGGCAGCCGGTCCGCACGAGATCGCCGCGGTCGTCACCCGCAGCGATGCGCCTCTCGGGCGTAAACGGGTGCTCACCCCGTCGCCGGTCGCCCAGGCCGCCGACGAGCTCGGCATCCCGGTCCTCAAGGCCGACCGGCTCGACGCCGACGTCACCGCGCGCATCGCCGCCCTCGAGCCCGATCTCGGCGTGATCGTGGCATACGGCGGTCTGGTGCGGGAGCCGCTCCTGTCCACCCCCGCGCACGGGTGGATCAACCTGCACTTCTCGCTGCTGCCGCGCTGGAGAGGCGCCGCGCCCGTCCAGCGCGCGCTCATGGCCGGTGATGCCGTCACCGGAGCAGCGGTCTTCCAGCTGGTGGCGGCGCTCGACGCCGGCGACGTCTTCGCCGAGGAGCGCTACGACGTGCCCGCCGGGGCGACGTCGGCCGACGTACTCGACGACCTCGCCGGCATCGGGGCGCCCCTCCTCGCGCGCGTGGTCGACGGCATCGCCGACGGCACCGCCGTCGCGACACCGCAGCTGGGCGAGCCGACCCTCGCCCCCAAGCTGACCCTCGACGACGGGGCCCTCGATCTGAGCCGGGATGCCGAGAGCCTCCTGCATCAGATCGCCGGGGTCACCCCCGAGCCCGGAGCGCACACGACGCTCGACGGCGCCCGCTTCAAGGTGCTGCGCGCGGCCGCCACCGCGGACGCCCCGCCGGTTGCGCCGGGTCGGGTCGTGGCATCCGGGAAAGACGTGCTGGTCGGCACGGGCACCACTCCGCTGCGTCTCGAGTCGGTCCAACCGGCCGGCAAGGGGGCGATGTCGGCGGGGGACTGGTTCCGTGGACTCCGTTCGAGCGAGCCGGTGCTCGGCGCATGAGCGTGCAGGGTGCACGCGCCGCCGCGTACGAGGTCCTCCGTGCCGTCTCGGGCGACGAAGCGTACGCCAACCTCCTGCTTCCGCACGCGATCGCGCGGGTGGGACTGGATGCCAAGGACGCGGGCCTCGCGACCGAGCTGACGTACGGCACGCTCCGCCGCCGCGGAACGTACGACGCGATCATCGCCGTCGCCGCCGATCGCACCGTGGACCGCATCGATCCGGCCGTGCTCGACGCGTTGCGCCTCGGCGTGCATCAGCTGCTGTCCACGCGTGTGGCCTCGCACGCGGCGGTCAACGAATCCGTCGAGCTCGCCCGCCGTCACGGGGGCGGACGCGGGGCGGCGGGCTTCGCCAATGCGGTGCTGCGGCGCGTCTCGCGCGACAATCCCGGGCACTGGATGGAGCGCATCGCCGCGGCCGCACGCAGCGATGACGAACGCATCGGACTCACGACCTCGCACCCGGTGTGGATCGTGCGTGCCCTCCGCCGCGCCCTGACCGCCGAAGGCCGCGCCGATGAGCTCCCGGGCCTGCTCGAGGCCGACAACGTCGCCCCGCGCGTGGCGATGCTCGCGCTCCCGGGGCTCGCCGAGATACCCGACGACGCCACCCCGGCGCGCTTCGCGCCGACCGCCTTCACGACCCGCGGGGGCGACCCCGAAGGGCTGATCCGCGAGAGCGACGGCCGGATCCGCGTGCAGGACGAAGGCTCCCAGCTCGCGGCGTACGCCCTCAGCCGCGCGGTGCCCGTGGCGGAGGGGGAGCGGTGGCTCGACCTGTGCGCAGGGCCCGGCGGCAAGACCGCCCTGCTCGCGGCCGAGGCCCTCGCCCACGGTGCCCGTCTCGACGCCAACGAGATCGCCCCCGCGCGGGCGGGGCTCGTGCGCCAGGCCGTGGCATCCGTCCCCCTCGAGGTCGAGGTGAGCGAGGAGGACGGGCGCGAGCGCGCGGCCCGGATGCCGGGGGAGTACGACCGCATCCTGGTCGACGCGCCCTGCACGGGGATCGGTGCGCTGCGGCGTCGCCCGGAGGCCCGCTGGCGCAAGACCCCGGCGGACGTGCCCGACCTGACCGCGCTGCAGCAGGAGCTCGTGCTCGCCGCTTTCGAGGCTCTCAAGCCCGGGGGCATCGTGGCGTACGTCACCTGTTCGCCGCACCTGGCCGAGACCTCGGGTGTGCTCGCCGAGGTCAAGCGCGAGCTGGGCGCCGCGGTGGAGGAGCTCGACGCGCGAGCGGTGGTGCGCGCGATCGCGGTCGACGAGATCGATCTGCCCGACCAGGCCGACGGCTCGCTCCGCGCCCAGCTGTGGCCCCACCGTCACGGCACCGACGCGATGTCCATCGCCCTGCTGCGCAAGCGCTGATCCGCCGCGTGAGTCGCCAGGGTCTGTCGCTTCGGGGCTGCGCGAAGCGACAGTCCCCGGCGTCTCAGCGCTCGGCGGCGGCGCGGATAATGGACGGGTGCCTATCGACGCCCCGCGTATCAACCCGAGCATCCTCGCCGCCGACTTCGTGAACATGCAGGCCGAGCTGGCCCGCATCGCGGGAGCCGACTTCGTGCACGTCGATGTGATGGACAACCATTTCGTCCCCAACCTCACCTTCGGCCCGCAAATGGTCACCCGCATCCAGGAGACGAGCCCGGTGCCGCTCGACGTGCACCTGATGATCGACGACCCCGACCGCTGGGCTCCGGCATACGCCGAGCTGGGCGCGGCATCCGTCACCTTCCACCTCGAAGCCGCCGCGTCGCCGGTGGCGTTGGCCCGCGAGCTGCGATCGATCGGCGCACGCGCGGGCGTCGCGGTCAAGCCCGGCACTCCCGTCGAGAACCTGTTCGACGTCCTGAACGAGTTCGACCAGATCCTCGTCATGACCGTGGAGCCGGGCTTCGGTGGCCAGTCCTTCATGCCCGAGACGATGCCCAAGCTGCGCGCCCTCGCCGACGAGGCGAAGCGGCGCGGCTCGAGCGTGTGGCTGCAGGTCGACGGCGGCATCGGCGAATCGACGATCGCCCAGGCCGCCGAGGCCGGGGCCGACACCTTCGTCGCCGGATCCGCGGTGTTCGGCGCCGACGACCCAGACCGCGCGATCCAGGCGCTGCGCGCCTCGGCGTCCCGCCACCGCCACTGACCCTGCGCCGACACGAGTCGCGATAAACGCCTGCGCGAGTGAGACACGGCGCCTCCGGCCGTGTCTCACTCGGCGGAGCGTTTATCGCGGCCTCGGCTCCCGCGCCTCGGCCCCGGCTCCCGGCCCCTGCCCCCGCGCCGCGGCCCCGTCCCGGTCTCGGCCCCGGCTCCTGCGCCGACACGAGTCGCGATAAACGCCTGCGCGAGTGAGACACGGCGCCTCCGGCCGTGTCTCACTCGGCGGAGCGTTTATCGCGGCCTCGGC
>CAJYJO010000024.1 GCA_913774845.1 uncultured Microbacterium sp.
CCGGCGACGAAAGCGGTCTTGTCCGCAGGGGAGGTGGGAGTGAGGGGCAGCGAAATCGCCTGCCCCTCACCCGGGCGAACGGTTACCCGAAAACCGTTCGCGCGGCCGGAGCCGGCTCGAAGGAGCGGTCCGACCGAACGCGTGATGCGTTCCAGCTCCTCCAGTATCGACGGCTGTGCCGCTGTCGTCTGTAGGTATTTCGGGGGACAGTCGACGAGGGCGTCAGCCCGTGAAGCCGTGCCAGCCCGCCGTGCGGTTCAGGGGCGTGCGCAGGCCCCGCGCCGACAGCTCCCAGCGCGAGCGGGGAGCGTCGTCGGGAGCGGTGGCCTCGGCCACCTCGCGCACGTACGCCTCGCCGACCACGACGATCGCCGCGGCCAGCTCCTCCTCGGTGGGCGTGCCGCGCACGACCTCCGCCACGAACGGGCGGGGGGCGTCGGCGTCGAGGGCGTCGCTCACAGCGGGATGTTCCCGTGCTTCTTGGCGGGCAGGCTCGCGCGCTTGTTGCGCAGCGCCCGCAACGCCTTGGCGATCGACACGCGCGTCTGCGCGGGCTCGATGATCCCGTCGAGCTCGCCGCGCTCGGCCGCGAGGAACGGGGATGCCACGTTGTAGGTGTACTCGTTCGCGAGGCGCGTGCGCACGGCCGCGACGTCTTCGCCCGCTTCCTCGGCACGCTTGATCTCGCCGCGGTAGAGGATGTTGACCGCGCCCTGGCCGCCCATGACGGCGATCTCGGCCGTGGGCCAGGCGAGGTTGATGTCGGCGCCGAGCTGCTTGGAACCCATGACGATGTAGGCACCGCCGTAGGCCTTGCGCAGGATCACCGTGACCAGGGGCACGGTCGCCTCGGCGTAGGCGTAGAGCAGCTTCGCGCCGCGACGGATGACACCGGTCCACTCCTGATCGGTGCCGGGGAGGTAGCCCGGCACGTCGACGAGCGTGACGATCGGCACCGAGAACGCGTCGCAGAAGCGCACGAAACGGCTGGCCTTCTCGCCCGCGTCGATGTTGAGGGTCCCCGCCATCTGCGAGGGCTGGTTGGCGATGATCCCCACGGTGCGCCCCTCGATGCGGCCGAAGCCGATGACGATGTTCGGCGCGAACAGCGGCTGCACCTCCAGGAACTCCGCGGCATCCACGATCCCGTCGATGACGGTGTGGATGTCGTACGGCTGGTTCGGGGAGTCGGGAATGATCGTGTTCAGCGAGCGGTCGGCATCCGTCGTCTCGAACTCGAACGGGGTGTCGTAGACCGGGATCTCGGCGAGGTTGTTGTCGGGGAGGTAGCCGATGAGACCGCGCGCGTAGTCGATCGCGTCGTCCTCGTCGTCGGCGAGGTAGTGCGCGACGCCCGAGCGGGTGTTGTGGGTGTGGGCTCCGCCGAGCTCCTCCATGCCGACGTCTTCGCCGGTGACGGTCTTGATCACGTCGGGGCCGGTGACGAACATCTGGCTGGTCTTGTCGACCATGATGACGAAGTCGGTGAGGGCGGGGGAGTACACCGCTCCGCCGGCGGCGGGTCCCATGATGATCGAGATCTGCGGGATGACCCCCGAGGCGGCGGTGTTCAGCCGGAAGATCTCGCCGTACTTGCCGAGCGCCACGACGCCCTCCTGGATACGGGCGCCGCCGGAGTCCAGGATGCCGATGATCGGGATGCCGCTTCTCAGCGCCAGCTCCATCACCTTGATGATCTTGTCGCCGGCGACCTCGCCGAGCGAGCCGCCGAAGGTGGAGAAGTCCTGCGCGTACACCGCGACCGTGCGGCCGTGGATCGTGCCGGTGCCGGTGACGACGGAGTCGCCGTAGGGGCGGGACTTGTCCATGCCGAAGGCGGTGGTGCGGTGGCGCACGTACTCGTCGAGCTCCACGAACGAGCCCGGGTCGACCAGCATCTCGAGACGCTCGCGGGCGGTGAGCTTGCCCTTCGCGTGCTGCTTGGTGCGGGCGGCGGCTTCGGCGTCGACGACCGCCTCCTGGAACCTGTTGCGCAGGTCGGCGATCTTGCCGGCGGTGGTGAAGAGATCGGGCTGGTCGGTCACGCATTCCACCCTAGCGACCGCACCGGCGGCGAGGTTGGAGGGTGCGCACAAGCGAACGGGCGAGGTGCTGTGGCATCCGTCCATCGGGGCGGCCACCGGCGTCGAGTCCCGTCGTGCAACCGGATGCCGTGCCCCCGGCGTTTCCCTAAGGTGTGGGCATGCCGATTCCCACCGACGGATACCCCCGCGCCGCCGCGCACACCCCCCGCCTTCAGGTGGTGGAGACCACCGGTTCGACCAACGCCGACGTCGTCGCGGCGGTCACCGCCGACCCCGCCGGATGGCCGCACCTGTCGCTGCTCGTCACCGACGATCAGCGCGCCGGCCGCGGGCGCCTCGACCGCTCGTGGACCGCCCCGGCCGGGACGGCCCTCGCCGTGTCGGTGGTCGTGGACGCCTCGACGATCCCCATGCCGCTGCGCGGTTGGATCCCGCTGGCGGCGGGGGCGGCGATGACGCGCGCGGTGCGCGGGCAGCTGACCGGGCACGGCAGCACCGCCGAGCTGAAATGGCCGAACGACGTGCTGGTCGACGGCGGCAAGATCTGCGGCATCCTCGCCGAGGCGGTGCCCGGCACCTTCGACACGGTGGTCGTGGGCGCGGGCGTCAACACCCGGATGACGCGCGCCGATCTGCCCGTGACGACCGCCACCTCGTTCGCCGCGATCGGCGTCGACAGCGACGACGATCGGCTGCTCGCGGACTACCTCGAGGAGCTGGGACGCATCCTCGCCGAGCTGGAGAAGGGCGACATCGAGCGGGTGCATCCCGACATCGAGAAGCTCTGCGCCACCGTCGGCCGGGACGTGTCGGTGGCGATGCCCGACGGCTCGACGCTCGCCGGGACAGCCACGCGCCTCGACGACGAAGGGCGGCTGGTCGTCGACGCCGGCACGATCGAGACCGTCGTCTCGGCCGGAGACGTCGTCCACGTGCGCTGACCGCCCCCGCGTGGCGGCGGGGCGCTCCCGGCGCGACGTCGCACAATGAGAGGGTGACCCAGCCGTCGAGCTCGATCGGCCGCCCGCGCACGCCGGCGCCGGGAAAGGCCGCGCCCGAGCTGCGCATCGCGCGGCTGCACGCGCACGCGCGTCGGCTGCTGTGGTCGGCGCTCGTGCTCATCGCCGTCGCGGGAGCGACCGGATACTTCTACGACAACCTCCCCGCCCCCTACGAGAACTGGATGCTGCTGACGGCCGCCGGCGCCGCCGTGCTGCTGCTGGTGGTGGTGCCCTTCCTCGTCTGGCTGTCGCACACCTGGACGATCACCACGCGCCGCGTGATCGAGCGCTCGGGGCCGTTCGGCGCGAATCACCGCGAGATCTCGCACGTGCGCGGGTACGCGATCCAAATGCGCCGCGGCATCCTGCAGCGACTGTGGGGCGCGGGAACCCTGACGCTGTCGAACGGCGTCGAGCCGCCGCTGCGTCTGAAGAACATCCCGAACGCGGTGCTCGTGCACGAGACGCTCATCGACCAGGTCGAGGTCAATCAGATCCTCGCGCACCGCGACTCGCAGGCCTTCGGTTCGGGCTCGATCGGCCTCTGACGCGGGCCGCGGTTCCGTCGCCGGCGTCCGCGGGTCCGTGTGGGGGTGGCGTTCGGTGGGTTGCGGTCCCTTCGACAGGCTCAGGGACCGCGGTTCGTGTGGAGGTGGCTGAGCCTGTCGAAGCCATCGGGACCCGCGTCGGCGTCCGCGGGGTCGCGTGGGGGTGGCTGAGCCTGTCGAAGCCACCGGGACCCCGCGTCGGCTCGCGTCCCCGCGGCGGTGCCGACAGAATGGATGCCGACGGAAGGAGCGGCATGGCGCTGCGAGTCGGAGTGGTCGGTGGCGGACAGCTGGCGCGGATGATGATCGCGCCCGCCGTGGAGCTCGGGGTCGAGATCCGCGTGCTCGCCGAGGACGAGGGGATGTCGGCGGCGCTCGCCGCGACGGCCGTCGGCGACTACCGCGACGCCGAGACCGTCCTGGCCTTCGCGCGCGACGTCGACGTCATCACCTTCGACCACGAGCACGTCCCGCAGGACGTCCTCGCCGCCCTCGTCGACGCGGGCGTGCCGGTCCACCCGGGTCCCGCGCCCCTCGGCGTCGCCCAGGACAAGCTGGTCATGCGCGCGAAGATGGCCGAACTCGGTTTGCCGCAGCCCGACTGGGCCGCCGTGTCCTCGGCATCCGATCTGCAGGACTTCCTCGACGCGCACGGCGGTCGCGCCGTGGTGAAGACGCCGCGCGGCGGCTACGACGGCAAGGGCGTGCGGGTCGTGTCGGCCGCGACCGAGGCCGACGACTGGTTCGCCGCCCTCGCGGAGGATGCCAACGGCGGTTCGCTCCTGGTCGAGGAACTCGTGGACTTCACGCGCGAGCTCGCCCAGCAGATCGCGCGCCGCCCCTCGGGCGAGGTGCGCGCCTACCCCGTCGTCGAGACGGTGCAGCGTGGCGGCGTGTGCGCCGAGGTGGTCGCGCCCGCCCCCCGCGCCGACCAGCGCGTGCAGCGGATGGCGGCCGAGATCGGCGTGGCGGTCGCCGAGGGGCTCGGGGTGACCGGCATGCTCGCCGTCGAGCTGTTCGAGACGAGCGATGAGCGCATCCTCATCAACGAACTCGCGATGCGCCCGCACAACAGCGGCCACTGGACGCAGGACGGCGCGGTGACCAGCCAGTTCGAGCAGCACGTGCGCGCGGTGCTCGACCTGCCGCTCGGGTCGACCGACCCCGTCGCCCCCTGGACCGTCATGATCAACGTGCTGGGCGGCCCCGTCGAGGGCACCCTCGAGGAGCGCTTCCCCGCCGCGATGGAGGCCCACCCCTCGGCGAAGATCCACACCTATGGCAAGGCGCCGCGACCGGGACGCAAAGTCGGTCACGTCAATGTGACCGGTGACGACCTCGACGACGTCGTGTACGAGGGGCGCGCCGCAGCGGCCTTCTTCGACTGAGCGCGCCGTTCCGCGATCTTCCAGCGAGCCGCCCTACCCTGGACCGGTGACCCGGCCGCTGCATTCTTCCGAGACGCCCGTGGTCGGCGTCGTGATGGGCTCTGACTCCGACTGGCGCGTGATGAACGCCGCCAGCGAGGCGCTGACCGAGTTCGGCATCCCGCACGAGGTCGAGGTCGTCTCGGCCCATCGCACCCCCGACAAGCTCATCCGCTACGGGCGCGAGGCGCGTGAGCGTGGGCTGCGCGCCATCATCGCCGGGGCCGGAGGCGCCGCGCACCTGCCGGGCATGCTGGCATCCGTCACCGCCCTCCCCGTCATCGGGGTGCCGGTGCAGCTGTCGACCCTCGACGGGATGGATTCGCTCCTGTCGATCGTGCAGATGCCGGCCGGGATCCCCGTCGCGACCGTGTCGATCAACGGGGCGAAGAACGCCGGTCTCCTCGCCGCGCGGATCCTCGGCAGCTCCGACGCCGCCCTCGCCGAGCGCGTCGAGACGTACGCCCGCGACCTCGAGGCGCAGGTCGAAGAGAAGAACCGCCGACTGAAGGAGTCGCTGTGACCCTTGCCGCGTCGCGCCCTCGGGTGCAGGCGCGGGTGGTCGAGCAGCGGCCCCTGCGCCACCCAGACGCGTCGTCGAGCGCGGTGATGACGCGCCGCGGCTGGTGGCTCGTCGTGCTCAACTTCCTCGTTCCGGGGTCGGCCCAGGTGCTCGCGGGCAACCGCCGGCTCGGCCGGTTCGGGCTCGGGGCCACCCTGGCGCTGTGGACCGTGCTCATCGTCGCCGGCCTCGCGGCGCTGCTGTGGCCCAGCGGGTTGTTCGCTCTGGCGACGGGGTCGTTCATCCCGGACTTCCTGTCGTGGTTCCGTCCGGTGCCCTTGACCCTCGTGCAGATCGCGCTCATCGGTTACGCGGTGCTGTGGATCGTGCTGACGATCGACACGCTGCGCCTGGTCCGCCTGGTCAAGGTCGGACCGTTCTCCCGCATCGCGATGGCGATCGTCTCGGTGGGGCTGCTCGTGCTGTCGGGCTCGGGTGCCGCGTGGGCCGCGCAGACGGCGGGCACCACCCGCGACGCGTTCTCGGAGCTGTTCGCCGAGTCGGCACCGGTCGTGCCCCCCTCCGACGGGTACTACAACATCCTGCTGCTGGGCGCCGACTCCGGCGAGGGGCGCGACTCGATGCGCTTCGACAGCATCTCGGTCGTGTCGATCAACGCCGACACCGGCGCGACGACGATCACCGGCATCCCGCGCGACATGCCGCACTTCCCCTTCGCTCCCGGCCCCATGCAGGACGAGTACCCCGACGGGCACACCGGCTACGCGAACGCCACCTGCGGATGGGGGAGTGGCATCAACCAGCTCAAGACCGAGGTCGAGGTGTGCCAGGACGGCACCAAGCTGTACCCGAACGCGAAGGCCGAGGGATCCGGGCCGGGTATCGAGGCGACGAAGGATGCCGCCGAGGGGATCATGGGGATCCAGATCCCGTACTACGTCCTCATCGACATGAAGGGCTTCGCCGACCTGGTCGACGCGCTCGGCGGCGTCGACATCGACGTGAAGGAGCGCCTGCCCAAGGGCGGCCCCGCCTACGACGGCCAGCCGGTCGACGATTGGGCCTTCGGATGGGTCGAGCCCGGCCAGCAGCACATGAACGGTGACACCGCCCAGTGGTACGCCCGCTCGCGCTACACCACGAGCGACTTCGACCGCATGCGCCGGCAGCGCGAGCTGCAGGAGGCGATCCTCGCCCAGACCACGCCGCAGAACGTGCTCGCTCACTTCCAGGAGGTGGCCAAGGCGGGCACGAACATCGTCGAGACCGACCTGCCGCAGGGGCTCATCGCCCCGACCCTCGTGAACCTCGCCATGAAGGCGAAGGACCAGCCGGTGGGCACCCTCGAGCTGACGCCGGCGGGCGGGGTCGACGAGTTCGACCCCGACTACGACCAGGTGAAGCAGATGGTGAAGGACAAGCTGCACCCGCCGACCGAGACGGAGGCACCCTCCTCGTGACCGTGACCCTGCGCGTCGTGCTGGACCAGCTCGTCGCCCCGACCTCTCCCGACCTCGCCGAAGCCTCCGCGTCGCTTACCGCGGCGCTCGTGGCCACCGCCCCGCGCGGCTGCGACGTCTCGGCGATCGTCCCCTCCCCGGGCATTCCCGAGGAGCAGGCGATCGCCGGCCTCACCTCCGAGACCCGTCTGGCCGTGCGCCGCCGCGAGCTCGCGGCATCCTGGCAGCTCGGTGTCGCCCCCGGCATCGGCAAGGGACTCATCCACTCGCCGACCGCCCTCGCCCCCCTCGTGCGTCACGACCGCGTCAACGAGACGCACCAGATCGTCGTGACGCTGTGGGAGCTGCGGGCGTGGGAGACCCCCGACGAACTGCCCCGGGCCGAGATTCTGGCGTGCCGGGCCCTGCTGTCGCGCGTGACCAAGCACGCCGACGCCGTCATCGTCCCCACGCACGCGATGGCCGCGCGACTCGCCGACGTCGCCAAGGCCAAGCTGGTCAAGAAGGTGCGCGTCATCGAGGGCGCTCCCGCCGCGGGCCTGCGCGTGCCCTCGGATGCCGTCGGCCGACTGCGCGCTCTCGACCTGCCTTCCACGTCGATCGTGCTCGCCGGCGGCACGGCGGCCTCCGACGGCCTCGAGGCCGCGTTCGCCGCGGTCGTCGCGTCGGGGTGGGACGGCGACGTCGTCATCCTCGACGTCCCCGAGGGTGACGAACCCGCCCTCGCCGAGCTCGCCGCGGCAGCGGGAATCCCTGAAACCCGCATCCACGCGCGCGGAGCGCTCGACCGCTGGGACCGCGCCGCCGTCCTCTCGCACGCCGCGGCGTTCGTCACCGCGTGCGGCCGCACCGACTGGCCCTGGCGCGCGGTCGACGCGCTCGCCGTCGGCATCCCGATCGTCGCCCTCGACACCCCTGTGCACCGCGAGGTGCTGGCGGATGCCGCCGCCTTCGCCGCCGCGGACGACCTCGGCGCCGCCCTCACGCGCGCGCTGGGGGAAGACGCCGAGCGCCTCCGCGTTCTCGCCGGCGACCGCGCGAAGGGGTTCGCCTGGGAGCTTTCGGCCGAGCGGGTGTGGGCGCTGCACGCGGAGCTGTGACGCAGCCCGCCCCTATGCTCGACTCCATGTCTTCACGCGTCGGTATCGTCGTCCGGACCCGGCAGCGGCCGGAGTTCCTCCGCCGGGCGCTCGCCGACATCGCCGCACAGACGTTCACCGACTTCCGTGTCGTCGTCGTGAACGACGGGGGAGACCCCGCACCGGTCGAGACGGTCGTCGCCGAGGCCCCGATCGACGCCACCTCCGTGCGGCACGTTCCCGCCGGACAGGGCGGCCGCTGCGTCGCGGCGAATCTCGGCGTGCGCGACGCCGGGAGCGAGTACGTCGTGCTGCACGACGACGACGACCGGTGGCATCCGGAGTTCCTCGCGCGAACCGTCGCGTGGCTCGACGCTCACCCCGCGGACGCCGCGATCGCGGTGCCCACCGAAATCGTCTACGAAGAGAAGCGCGGCCGAGACTGGATCGAGGTGGGACGCGCGCCGTTCTGGGCCGGCATGCAGCGGATCTCTCTCAGCGAGATGATGCGCATCAACCGGGCCGTACCGATCTCCGTGCTGTACCGCCGCGCGATCCACGACGAGGCGGGCTGGTACGACGAGACCCTCGACGCCGTGGAGGACTGGGACTTCTACCTCCGGGTCCTCCGCCGCGCCGGTTTCGGCTTCCTCCCCGGGGAGCCCCTCGCCTTCTGGACGCAGAGACCGGATGCCACCGGCCTCGACGCGAACAGCATGTTCGCCCTCACGGAGGCACACGCGAACGACGACGAACGCGTGCGCGACCGTGCGCTGGGGGAGTGGGTGCGGCGCGAGGGAGAGGGCCTGCCGTTGTATCTCGCCTCGCTGCAGGACGAGCTCATCGCGCACATCGACCGGCGCTTCGACGAGTTGCACGCCCGCCTGCGCGAAGACGTGCGCGGTGACGTCCGGCGCGAGATCGACGCGCATCAGCCGGTGATGTCGCGGTTGCGGCGGCTGCGTCGTTCCAGGCGCTCGGGCTGAGGGTCGGGCCACGGCCACCCGCCGTCAAGGGTGTCGGCGAGCGGACCGTATGCTCGATGGGTGCCCTCGCCGATGAACCTCTACCGACGAATCCATTGGCAGATCAATGCGATCCGCAAGCGTGACCCTCTGAGCCCCCGGCTCTTCGCGCGGCTCTTCGGCGCGTGGCGCGCCCGGTCCTGGGATCCGACGACCGTTCCGCGTCGGGTCGTGGTCCTCCGAAGCGACGAGATCGGCGATACGGTCACCACGCTCACGCTCCTCGCTGCGATGCGCGCTCACTGGCCAGAAGCCACCATCGATCTGGTCCTCAAGCCCGGCCCGGCCACCATGTTCCATGCCGTGCCGACCATCGACCGTGTCGTCGAGTGGACGCCGATCACCGAGGGCTCGGCTCTCAAGAGGCAGGTGCTCACCGCGCGTCAAGCGCTGCGGCGTTTCGGTGTGCGCGGGTACGACCTGGCGGTCCTGCCGCGGTGGGATTTCGATGACACTCCGATGCGCTACCTCGCGGTCGCATCGCGCGCGCGCTCCGTCGTCGGCTTCGTCCCCGTCTCCGATCGCGAACCTGTCTGGTTCGGGCCGCAGGTCGAGTTGCTGACCGACGTCATCTCGCGGGGCAGTCGTCCCCTGTTGACCGTCGCGCAGCTTCGACGCGTGGCGGAGTATCTCGGAGTGCCCTGGCTTGATGAGCCTCGTCCTGCCGTCGGCACGGGACTCTTCGACGCCGCGGATTCTCGCGCAGCCGAGCGGCACGGCGATCTCGGCTCAGACCCGGGTCTGGTCGTCGGGTTGGGTATCGGGGCCCGCGACGCGAAGCGACAGTGGCCCCTCCACGATCTCTCGGAGACTGTCATGACCCTGGCCCGGCAACGCCCGGTCACGGTGCAGATCCTCGGCGGGAAGGTGGACGTCGAACGCGCCGCTGAACTTGCCAGTTCGCTCGAGAGCGACGGCGTGCGCGTCGTCGATGTCGCCGGGAAACTGAGCCTCAGCGAAAGCGCTGCGGCGATCGCGCGGTGCGATGTCTTCATCGGTAACGACTCGGGCCTCCAGCACATCGCCAGCAGCCTCGATCTGCCCACTGTCGTGGTGACGTGCCACCCAGCGGACGGGTCGCCGTGGAGCGATAATGCTCCCGAACGCTTTGGACCGTGGTCGTCGCGCAACGCGCTGCTCCAGCCCGCTCACTCCGCCGACGGGTGCACCGACGAGTGCGTCGCCACCGAACCTCACTGCATCCGAGCGGTACGCCCGACCGAGGTGGCGCAGGCCGTCGAGGACCTGCTCCGGCAATCGCGCGACTGAGTCCGCTACGCTCTTTCGGTCCGGTTTCACCGCCGGCCCACCCGCCCAAGGTCTGGATACAGCCATGTCTGCACTCGCGTCGATCACCCCCCAGCACGTGCTGGGGTTCGAGGGAGCCCGGGTCGTCGTGATCGGCGACGCAATGCTCGACCGGTACGTCGACGGAGCGGTCGAGCGCATCTCGCCCGAGGCTCCCATCCCTGTGCTCCGCGTCCGTCAAGACCGCAGCGTCGCCGGTGGCGCCGCGAACGCGGCGATGAACATCGCCGCCCTGGGCGTGCGAACGACGCTCGTCTCGGCCTGGGCCGACGACGATGCCGGCGCCGAACTCGAGCGCTTGCTCGCCGACGCCGGGGTGACGGCCGCGCGAGTGAGCCGCGGCGATGCGCCGACCATCGAGAAGCTCCGCGTGGTCGCGGGGGCGCAGCAGATCGTGCGGGTTGATCGCGAAGACACCTCGGCTCTGGATGCCACCGGCATCGACGCCGCGTTCGAGGCGGTGCGCGCGGCTCTCGGCGACGACACGTCGGCCACTGCCGTGGTGGTGTCGGACTACGCCAAGGGGCTGCTGGGCGACGAGCTCGTGGGCCGCGTCATCGATCATGCGCGGGAGCTCGGCATCCCGGTGGTCGTCGACCCCAAGTCGAGCGACATCAGCAAGTACCGCGGTGCCACCGTTGTCAAACCCAATTTCGCCGAGGCGCTGCAGATGTCGGGTCTTCGCGCCGAGAGGCCCGACGAGCCCACACTCGACGCCATTGCCGAGCACCTGCTGGTCGACGGCATCGGCGCGCTCGCGGTGTCGCTCTCGGCGGTCGGGGTCGAAGTCATCGAGCCCGCCGCGCGGACCCGCATCCCTACGCGGGCTCGGCTCGTCGCCGATGTGTCGGGAGCGGGCGACTCGATGATCGCCGGCATCGCGGCGGGCCTGGCCGCGGGACTCACGGTCCTGCAGTCGGTGCAGGTGGGGAACATGGCCGCGGGCATCGCGTGCGGCCGGCCCGGCACCGCGGTCGTCTCGAGTGCCGACCTGCTCACAGCCCTCCTGGTGGAGTCTTCGCCCGAGGAGCGCCCCGGGACGATCGAAGACTGGGAGGAACTGGCCCAGCTCGTTGCCGTCGAGAAGCAGGCGGGTAAGACCGTCGTCTTCGCCAACGGTGTGTTCGACCTGCTGCACGCCGGGCACGTGTCGCTGCTGCGTGAAGCGCGGTCGCTCGGCGACGTGCTCGTCGTGGGGGTCAACTCCGACGAGTCGACCGCACGGCTCAAGGGTCCGTCGCGCCCGCTGCAGCCGCAGAACGACCGGATGAGCGTTCTCGAGGCCGTGCGGTACGTCGATTTCGTCACGGTGTTCGGCGAGGACACGCCCCGCGAACTCATCCGCACCATCCAGCCCGACGTCATCGTCAAGGGCTCCGACTACCGCCCGGATCAGGTCGTTGGCGGAGAGGATGCCAAGGCCTGGGGCGGCCGCGTCCATATCGTGAACCTGCTGGACGGGGTGTCGACCACGCGCCTGTCGCAGGGCCAGCAGGTCCGCCGCGGCTGACGCCGATCGGACCGGGAAGGAAGACAGCATGGGTGTTCTGCAGGAGAACCTGCTCGAGAACGTACGCCGCCTGGCGGCGCTCGCCCAAGACGAGGCGTTCGGGGCGGCCTTCGATCGCGCCGCTGCGGTAATGGTCACCTCGCTCCGTCAGGGCGGCACGCTACTGGCGTGCGGCAACGGCGGGTCGATGACCAATGCGCAGCATTTCGCCGAAGAACTCACCGGCCGCTTTCGCGGGAACCGCCCCCCGCTGCGGGCGATGGCGATCTCCGATCCCTCGCACCTCACCTGCGTCGCGAACGACTACGGCTACGAGTACGTCTTCTCGAAGTTCGTCGACGCCTTCGCCCGCCCCGGCGACGTGCTGCTTGCGCTGTCGACGAGCGGCAAGTCACCGAACGTCCTGCGGGCGGCCGAGGCCATGAAGGCCGCCGGCGGCATCGTCGTGGCTTCCTCCGCCACGGCGCAGTCGCCGCTGGGCGAGATCGCCGACGTCGTGATCGAACTCGGCGCCAGCCGCTGGGCGGACCGCGTGCAAGAGGCGGAGCTCGTCGTCATCCATTCGCTCATGCAAGCGATCGAGGATTCCTTCGGCTATTCCACGGATTGATCCTGACGGGGCGAACGTGTCGGCGTCGCTATCGTCGACGCGAACGCTGCGAGGGCCGGAAAGGTCTCGTGAGCGTGGACATCATGTGTGGCGCCGATCCTCACTGTGTGACATCCGCCGGTGATGACACTGAGCCGGTGCCCCATCTCGATATCCGAATCGGTGTCGCCCACCATGACGGAGCGGGCTGCATCCAGCTCGGGATGTGCAGAGAGGTAACGCAGCGCCATCCCCGGTTGCGGCTTTCGACACGCACATGCCGCGTCTGCCATATGTGGGCAGACTTCGATCGCGTCGATGCGGCCGCCCGCTTCGACGACCGCCTCGCGCATACGCGCGTGAATGGATGAGAGATCGGACGGCGTCATGAGCCCCTTCGCGATTCCCTGCTGATTGGTGACCACGACGATCCGGGGCGCCCACGTGGATAGGGTGACGAGCGCGTCCAGCGCCCCCGGAAGGAATTCGAACTCCTCCCATGACCGGACGTAGCCGTGCATGATTCGTGAATTGATGACGCCGTCGCGGTCGAGGAAGAGACACCAGGCTCCCCGATCGATGGAGTCCGCGGCGGTGGGCATCGACGCACTGGTCATGTCCTCGACTCTAATGGCGCGGTCTCGAACGGCGCGGGGCAGGACGATGAGCTCGCCTAGACTGAACGGGTAATCCGAGGGGGACACGCGTATGCTCGTGCGATTCTGCACGTCTACACGGCGGCGGAGCGAGCTGCTGATCGCTGCCGCCGTCATCGTCATCATCACCGTGATGGTCGCCGGAGGGTCCTTCTTCGATCGGGATGATCTGTTCTTCGCGGAGTACTTCCAACTCAATCCGCCTTCGGTCGATGCCCTGACACGGTCGTGGTTCGGCCACCTCATGCCCGGGTACATCGCGAGCGTGATCGCCTTTCTCACCCTCTTCGGCTTGTCGTGGCCCGTGGCTCTCGTCCTGACGGCTGCCATCCACACGGGCGCCTTCGTGGCCCTCGTTCGTTGCCTCGATGCTGTTCTCGGCCCCGTGCGGCTCAATGTCATCGCGGGCGTGGCGTTCTCTCTCTCACTGGGGCCGATGATGGTCCGTTTGTGGTGGGCGGCGACATTGAACAACTTCCTGGCGCTGGCGCTGGGCCTGGCGGTGCTGGGATGCGCTACCCGCTGGGTCGTGCGGCGTCGCGCGCGCCATCTCGTTGCGGCCCTCCTTTTGTACGCGCTGGCGCTGACGATGAGCGAGAAGAACCTTCTCTTCTCTCTTCACATCGCTGCCTGGTTCGTGCTGGTCGTCTGGCGCGGACTCTCCGCCCGCAGTCGCATCGCGGAGATCGTGCGCGCGTGGCCTCTCTGGATCGGGCTCGTTCTGCTGTCCCTGATCGACGTGATCGCCTTCCTGCGCGGTCCGTACTTGCAAGAGTCCGGTACGTCGCCGGGTTTGGGGACCTCGATCCGATTCGTCGCTCACAACATCCTCGGTGGCCTCTTCCCATCGCTGTTCGGGATCGACATGGCGGATCAACCCGCGTCGTTCACGGACCCGCGCGTCGTCGTGAGTAGCGCGCTCGTGGCGGCTTTCGTTGTGTGGACCATCGTTCGCACGCGCGCGAACGTCGGTGTATGGGTCTTCGCTTTGGTGGCCGTCTCGGCGAATGCGGCGGTTCTCTCGCGTCGCGCGGATCTTCTTGGCGAAGCCGGAGGGCGTCAGCTCCGATATCTCCTCGAAAGCTCGGCGCTGTTGTGGCTGGCCATTGGGGTCGCCGCCGTGTTGGCAATGTCGGTATCGCGGGCCACCCCCTCCGATACCCGTCGCCGAGACCGATCCGCCGATCGCCGTCGCCGCGTGCTTCGAACCGTCGGCGGTGGTCTCGCGGCGGGTCTCATCTTGTTCTCAGCATGGTCCTGGAGCAATGGAGTGCTCCGTGCGATCGGCTCGAGCGGAGGATACGCGGCACGCGAATGGATCGAGACGCTCCGGACGGAGCTCCCGAATCCTCTCCCCGCAGCCCTCATCGACACACCTTTGTCGAGCGAGTTCGCAATCCCGCAGCTGCACCCCTACGACATGGTCGCCCCGGTGCTTCCAAGTCTGGGTTGGACGGACGTCCGAACCACCAATGTTCTGGAGGGTGCCTGGACCGTCGGCGAGGACGGTCGCGCTGGGCCCGCCGTGCTCGCTTCGCCGGACGTCCAGTTCTCCGGAAGCCGATGCAGCGACGGTTCGACGTTGCTCCCGGTCCCGGAAGCTCATACGCGCGGGCGAACCTTCATTGTGCTGGACTTCTCGCGAAGCGAGGGGGCGTCGGTGGGACTCCAGTTCAGTGGAGGCTCCGTGAGCGTCGACCTCGATGCCTCTCAGGGACGAATTGCCGTCTATCTGCCGAACCCGGTCGACGGCGATCTCGTCGTCGACCCTCACGGCGCTCCGCTGTGCGTCGACGCGATCACCGCGGCAGACGTCGTCCCCGCGTCGAATTGACGGCGGCCCGCCTCGAGGTCACGAGATACTTCTTCCGATCAGTGGAGATCGTGTCGTTATGCATAAGCAGGCTCATGCACCCGATACTGGTCCCATGGACCAATCTGCAGGTATCGGCGATAGAGTACGTTATTGTCGGCGAATTCACCGTGCATCCGCCTCGCTGCTCCTCGGGTGCGCGCTGCTGGTCCTGACCTCGTGTGCGACTCCTTCCGCCACTGTCGCGGTGAGCCCGCCCCCGACGGCGACAACTCCTTCTCCGACCGCATCGAGTTCCTCTCCGACAGAGCCGGCGCCGACGGATTCGCCTATCCCCATCCCCACCGATCCCGCGTTGCCTGATCCGTCGCCCACAGCTCAAGGCGACACGAAGGTCACGATTGTCAACTCCGGAGCCGATGGGCGCGTGATCTCGGCCTCGGGGCTCGTCACCGGTGCGACCGGCTCGGATGGTGTCTGTACCTTGACCGCGACCTCTGAGGGACTGACCCTGTCGGGGCAGATTGACGCGCAGTCGACACCCGCGGCGGTCAACTGCGGGCTGATCGAGATCACGGCGCCGACGGGACGGTGGACGATGACGCTCACCTACCGTGTGGGGACCTCAGCCACCGTCTCCGAGCCAGTGACGGTGGATCAACCGTGAGCCGGGTGGCGGCCCGTCCCTCCTCCATCGGTCGACTCGGGGCGGTGGTCGTCGGCCTGTTCGCCGTCATCGCCGGCCTGCTCGTGGCCATCGCGCCAGCGACGTCTCCTGCCGCTGTGGCGGCCGATGCGGCGGACTTCCAGGATGGTTACCTCATCTCGGACCAGAACTTCTTCGACTCCCGGTCCATGACCGTCGAGGAGGTGCAGGCGTTCCTCAACTCCAAAGTCGCGAATTGTCGATCCGGCAGCGCAATGCCGTGCTTGAAGGATTACTCCGCGCAGGACACACCCGCTTTGGCGGCGAACAACTATTGTTCGGCATTCCCCGGTGGCACCATGAGTGCTGCGCGGCTTATCGTTACCGTCTCGCAAGTGTGCGGGATCAGCCCAAAGGTCATTCTCGTCATGCTCCAGAAGGAGCAGGGACTTATCACGGACACGTCGCCGTCGCGCGGTCAGTACAGTGCGGCCCTAGGGCAGGGATGTCCTGATGGGGGCCAGGCTTGTGATCCGGCATACGCTGGTTTCTTCTACCAGATCTATGGCGCTGCCCGACAGTTTCAGATCTACATCAAGTTCCCAAAATCCTTCAGCTATCAGCTGGGATGGAACAACATCCTCTACCAAGCGTCGCCTCCGGACACGAACGGTGTGTGCGGTACCAAGCGGGTCAACATTCAGAACGATGCGACCAGGGCTCTCTACATCTACACGCCGTACACGCCGAACAAGGCCGCGCTCGACAATCTCTACGGTACGGGCGATTTCTGCTCCGCATACGGTAATCGCAACTTCTGGCGCCTTTACACCGACTGGTTCGGCAGCCCCGTCACGGAACAGGTGACCGGCGAGTATGCGACGGTGTGGAGGTCGCTGGGAGGTGCCGAAGGCATGCTGGGCTCCCCGACGAGCGCGGTCGTCTGCATCAACAGCCTGTACTGCCAGCAGTCTTTCCGTGGCGGCACGATTTTCTGGTTTCCGGGCCGAGGCGTCTTCGGTGTGCCCACGATCGTGGAGACCATGTGGCGCAATCTCGGATTCACGGGCGGAGCGGCGGGTTATCCGACGGGCACGCCATCCTGCAACCCCGACGGCACTTGCGTGCAATCCTTTGGCGGGGGCATCATCGCTGCGGATGCATCGGGTGGTTCGCTCGTGGGCCGTCGCATCGAGTCGGCATGGCGGGCCGCCGGCGGCATCTCGGTGGGTGGCGCCCGCGGACCCGAACTGTGTTCGGCCGCGGGTGACAACTGCGCCCAGCAGTTCGCGCGTGCGGCATTCTTCGTTTCAACTGCGCGAACCCTCTCGGTGACCGGCGCCATCTTCGGCGCCTGGAGCGCGGCCGGCATGTCGAGCGGTCCGATGGGATTCCCGACCGCAAATGCGGAGTGCGGCTCGCCAGGGTGCACCCAGGCGTTCGACGGTGGCCTGATCGTCTCGGCTGGAGACAGAGCCCAGACCGTCCCGATGCCAATCGCTCGGAAATTCCTCGCGATCGGGGGGCTGGCCACGACTGGTGGTCCGGTTTCCGCCGCATCCTGTCCGACCTCTGGGCAGTGTTCCCAGCGGTTCGATTTTGCTCGGATCGATACGTTCCCTGACAGGCCGGCACTGGCCACGACGAAGGGTTTCCTCGATGCATGGAGCTCGTACGGGTTCGAGACCGGCCTGTTGAAGTTCCCCAAAGCCGAAGCGACCTGCACCTCGGTGACCTGTACCCAACCGTTCGAGGGCGGTCTTCTGGTGGGGACCCCTGAAGCTGGCGTCGTCGCGGTGTTCGGCGCGTATCTCGACGCGTGGAACGCGGCAGGGGGACCCACCGGATCGCTGGGTCTGCCGACGGGGCGTGACACGTGCAACGGTTCGAATTGCTCCCAACCCTTCCAAAAAGGTGTTCTTGTCTGGACTCCGACGTACGGCGCGGTGACAGTCTCGAGCGCGTTCCTGGCACCGTGGCAGGCGAAGGGCGGGGGAGCCGGTTTCCTTGGTGCGCCGAAGAGCAACGCGACGTGCTCCTCCGCCACTTGCCGTCAGGTCTTCGAAGGCGGACTGCTGGTCGGGACTCCCGCTGCTGGTGTCGTGGCCGTGTTCGGGGCGTACCTGGACGCATGGAATGCCGCTGGCGGAGAAACCGGATCCCTCGGGCTGCCCACGGGACCGGATACGTGCAATGGGAAGAATTGTGCACAGCCATTCCAACGCGGAGTTCTGGCTTGGACACCGACCTACGGCGCCGTGACGGTTTCGAGCTGGTTCCTGGCGCCTTGGCAAGCGAAAGGGGCGGGGGCAGGCTTCCTGGGCGCCCCCAAATCCAACTCGGCATGCACCTCGGTGACCTGCAGCCAGATCTTCGAGGGCGGGCTGCTGGTCGGAACACGCTCCGCGGGAGTTGTCGCTGTGTTCGGGGCGTACTTGGATGCGTGGAACGCCGTCGGCGGTCCGACGGGGTCGCTGGGGTTGCCCGCGGGGCCCGACTCCTGCAACGGCTCGTGGTGTTCGATGCGATTCGACAAGGGAGCGATTATCTGGACACCTGCGGCGGGCGCAATCGTCGTTTCGCCTCCTGTCTTCGCCAAGTGGGACGCCGCGGGCGGCCCCTCCGGGTCTTATGGGCTCCCCATCGCGCCGGCGACGAAGAGTGGCAACACCGTCTCTCAAAGATTCCAACGCGGAACGGTTTCGGCGACGGAATGAGCATGATTCATACGCGGGCCCTCGGACTTTTCCGTCGTGCCTGGCGTCGATCGCGTTCATGGCCCGTCACTCGGAACGTCGTCCGCGTCGGTGACGCGATGTTGTGGGCATTTACGATGGCTCGCTCGGGTGACGTGGACGGCGACTATGTCGCGGCACAGCTCGGCCGGCGTTCCATGTCCCGGTTGGAGGCCTCGCTCGTTTATGCCTTCGGAGGGTTCCGGCGAGGGCTTTCGGTCAAACACGATTTCGATGACGTCTACGCTGCCCCCCTCCTCCCCGAAGCAGGGCGCGTCCCGGCCTTCTACTCTTTCCTCCGCAATACCGTCGCCCAGCCTCTGTGGCACCCGTACGTGCCCGCCGTAACACGAGAGCAGGCTCTTCGAACGGCCGCGGAGTGGGGTCACGGCAACGCCCATATCGGCGTCGCCCCGTCTCCCGCCCCCGACGATGTCGTCGTCGTGGTGGTCGCCTCCGGCCCGGACTCCCGGTTGGCAGATCGATTGAACGCCGCGCTCTCGTTCGCGGACCATGTCATCGTCGTGGGCTTGGGGCTCCACATGGCCGAGTGGCTGGCGATCACGGCGCTCTCCACCTCGGCGTCCCTTAGCGCCCGGCTGTTCCCGGCGGGTGCGAATGCGCGGGAGGCAGTCCTCTCCTTGCTGCCGCGTTCCGGTCGAGTCGTTGCGATCGATCCCCGGGTCATGCCCGATCTCGAGCAGATGCGCGCTCTTGTCGAGGCGATCCGTCCAGGCCGGACAGTCGTCCCGGTCGAACAGGCGCCCGATGACACCGTGCACTCGGCCGGCGGTGCTGTCATCGGGCAGGTGAGGGTTCCTCTCTTCCGGGGGCTCCCGATTGAGGACGTCCGGCGAATCGGGGAGTCATTCGAGGCTCCGCACTCCGTCGGACTCACCTTCTCAGCGGCGGCGCCTTTCGATCCGCGCATGCCCGTACTGGTCGACCCGCAGATCAGTGTGCGTCTGGATCCTGCCGCCCCCGGCTGGCCCGATCAGGGCATTGATACTCGGACGGCGGGCGAGGACAGCGACGCCGCGCGCTCGATCTACCTCAGGGCGGGATTCGAGGCGATCGAGTGGAACAGCTCCGCTCCGTCGCTTCGCTGGATTTCACCCCGGGTGAGATGGGCAGTCAAAGTCGCGTCACTAGCTGGGCCGGTGGGTGATGTGTGGGGTGATACTCACTTCGGCGAAGCCCTGGCGGACGCGCTCCGGCGCCGAGGCCATGATGCCGTCGTCGACCGCCGTGAAGCAGCGCTCCGAGAGACCAGTCGGTTCGATGACGTGCACGTCATCGTGAGGGGACCGACGCGCTTGCACCCCCCCTCGCATGGCGTGCGCGTTCTGTGGATCATCAGTCACCCGCACGAGATCACGCAGGAAGAGCTCGACGAGTTCGACCTCGTTTTCGCAGCATCGGAACGGTGGGCCAATGAAGCGAGTCGTCGGTTCGACCGGGAGATTTTTCCCCTTCTCGAGTGCACGGATGCCACTCGATTCCGGCCGCGCGGCCTCCCGCGATCCAACGAGATTGTGTTCGTGGGGAAATCCCGCGACGTACCGAGGCGCGTGGTCATCGCTCCTGTCGAGGCCGGCGTGCCTGTTCGCGTGTACGGGCCCGACTGGAGCGCCTACATCCCACCGGCGCACGTCGTGGCCCCGTTCGTCCCCCTTTCGAGGCTTCCTGAGATGTACGAAACCGCCGGCGTCGTCCTGAACGATCAGTGGGCGGAGATGAAGGAGGCCGGCTTCCCTGCGATGCGTCCTTTCGATGTCGTGGCCGCGGGTGGGCGAGTCCTCAGCGAGTACGTCGACGGGCTCGAAAATGCCCTCGGACCGGGGGTGGTAACCTATCGACTCGAAGCGGAACTTGTGGCGCTCCTGAAAGAGGGGGACCTCGACCGCCTCTTCCCGTCCGATGCCCTGCTGCGAGAAAACGCAGAACGGGTTCGTCGTGAGCACTCATTCGATGCGCGTGCCGCCGTGCTCGAGGAGGCCGTCTTGCGACGCGGCCCGGGTGTGGACCGAGAACCAGAGAGGTGAAGGCATATGGGCCAGAGCAGGGAACTGACGGCGGCGGTCGTCGACTCGGTGTCGCTGGATCGGGCTTTGCTCGACGCGGAGATCGCGAACAAGCGCGTCATCGAGCTCACAAAGGGCCTGCTCGAACGGGAGGCGCAGATTGAGAAGCTCCAGATCGAGATCGTCTCCTTGAAGCAGCTCATGGACCCCCGTCGCAAAGTCGAGCACGTCTTTCGGAAGAACCACGCCCTGTACGTCATGGCGCGCCGAGCCAGAAGGATGATGGGGCGGTGACCGCGGGGCGGACCCCGCGGATCCTTCTCGCCGTCACCTTCTACAACGGTCGTGAGTTCGCGCATCGCACGCTGGAGTCGATATCGCGTCTCGGCCACGCGGGTTTCGAGCTCGATGTGCTGGTTCTTGACGACTGCAGCCCGGAGCCGGGGTTCAGCGAGTGGCTTGAGACCGTCTCGCACGACTTTGGCGCTACCTACTATCGGTCTCCCCGAAATGTGGGCATCCCCAGGAACGTGAACATCGGGTTGGCGACGGCTCAACGCCTCGGTTACGACTACGTCGTCGTCTCCAATTCTGATGTCATCTACGCACGGGATGCCGTCGAGGTCCTGTTCGACGTCATCACGTCAGCGCCGAACGCCGCCTCCGCCACCGCCTGGTCCACCAACGTCGATCCTTACTCGCTGCCCAATGGCTCGGACATGTTCATCGAGACGCAGGAAGTGACGGACGCCATCGGTGAGGCGCTTTCGGCGCGATTCGACAGGCAATCGCTTGACATCCCGGCAGGTATCTCGTTCGCGATGATCGTACCGGTGACCGTCCTGTCACGCGTCGGGCTCATGGACCCCGTCTTCGGGCGCGGATACGGTGAGGAATCCGATTGGTCGGCCCGCGCCACGAATGCGGGATTCCGCCACCTGCTCGCTCAAGGCGCCTTCGTCTATCACGCCGGTCGGGGCTCGACGCTCGCGGCGGGCGTCGTCTCGCAGAGCGATATCGCCGACTGGAGCAACCAGCACATCGTTAATCATCGCTCCCCGATGTTCCGCTGGAGCGTCGACGGGTTCCTGCGATCGCACGTCCTCGAGGACGCGCAGATCGTTGCAGTGAGGACTCTGATCGAGGCGGCCGCCCAGCGGTGGGGATACTGCGTCATCGATGGAGCACGCGATTGGGCCGACCTCGATGAGCACGTCGTCAGCGTCGCCATCCGTTCGCAGGCCAACGAGCTCTGCACTGCGACGTGGTGCGGATTCACCGTCGAGATCGATACCGATTCGATCGATGTAATCGGTGCCATCAGAGATTTCTTCGGCGGAGCCGAGCCGGTGTATACGAACATCCCGGGAGCGACGTGGGAGGGTGCGGAGCGATACGGGTATCCGCTCAGCCTGTGAGCAAAATGCAATCTCTCGGCGAGGCCTTCGACCCCCGCAACAACTCGATCGGTTTTCTCAGATGGGCGATGGCCTTCATGGTCATCTTCTCCCACGCGGGGCCCGTGGCAGGAATATTCGGTGGTGTCGACATCGGTGCTCAGTGGGGAGCCGAGACTTCTCTCGGCGGCGTTGCCGTCACCGGTTTCTTCTTCTTGTCAGGAATGCTCATCACGCGGAGCATGCTCAGGTCTCGGTCGCCCTACCGCTACCTCTGGCACCGGGTCGTGCGCATCTTCCCTGCCTGGTTCCTGATTCTCCTCGTGACGGCTTTCCTGCTCGCGCCGCTGGCGTGGCTGCACGAACACGGCACCATCCGCGGGTTTCTCTCCGCTCCCGTCAATTCACCCCTGACGTACGTCTACAACAACTTCACGCTCGTTCTCCAGCAGTGGGCGATCGCCGGTACCGGCGGCTCGACCCACGCCGTTTCGCTCGGCTACGACACGTGGAACGGGTCGGCGTGGACCCTGATGTACGAGTTCGCCTGCTATCTCGGCGTCCTGATCCTCGGCGTCATCGGGGCGCTCTCCGGCCGCATCATCGGCGCTGTCTTCGCGGGCGGGGTGCTCCTGCTGAGTACTCTCCAAGCAGTACACGTGGGCGATCTAGGTGCCGTTCTGACGACGCTGTCCAACCCCCAGGTTCTTCATCTCGCGGCTCCGTTCGCTTTCGGCGCCCTTGTGCAGCTCTTCATCGAGAAGGTGCCTTTCGATGACCGGCTCGGCATAGCGATGTTGGCGATCGCCGGGCTTTGCTGGTGGAAAGGGGGGTGGTTCCTGTTTGGCCAGTACGCCTTCTCCTATGGCCTCATCTGGTTCGGAACGCGCGTCAAGGCGCTCTCGAAGTGGGACCGTCATGCCGATCTTTCCTACGGTATCTACATCGCAGGGTGGCCTGTCATGTTCTTGGCCGCGGAGTATGGGCTCGCATCCTTCGCAGCGGGGATCCCGTATCTTCTTGTCGTGATCGTCGTCGTTCACGTTTATGCCTATGCCAGCTACATGCTGATCGAGAAACCCGCACTTGATCTGAAGAACTGGACGCCCGGCTGGTTGGCTCGGATACGGGGCATCCCGCCCGTCGCTCCGCAGGGAAATGGGCCGGGAGTATTGACCCGGACGCGTTTCGTCCCCCTTTCCGTTCTTCTGCTCGCAACCGCGATTCTCGTCATCGTGGGCGCACTTCGCTGAGAGAGGTCGCTATGTCCGGTCAGGTTCTCATCACCGGGGCGGGGGGATACGTCGGCCCCCACGTCGTCCGGGCGGTCGCGGACCTCGGGTATCAGCCCGTCGCGGTGTCGCGTCGTCCTCCGGAGGCCGAGCTCGACGAACGCGCTCTCTTCGTCGAGGCCGACGTGCTCGCACCGGACTTCTTGATCGAGTCGATTGCTCCGGCCGCCGAGGTGTCCGCCGTGATCCATCTCGCCTGGCAGGACGGCTTCGTGCACAATGCCCGGTCGCATATCGAGAGCTTGTCCGCTCATCATGGTTTTCTCGCGGGAGCGGCTGAGGTCGGGATCGAGCGGATCGCCTCACTCGGAACCATGCATGAGGTGGGGTACTGGGAGGGCGCCGTCGACGAGGACACCCCCACCAACCCTGTCACCCTTTACGGCATCGCCAAAGACGCCCTCAGGCGCTCGACGGCTCTCACCGTGGCGCCCGTCGCCGAGTACATCTGGCTGCGCGCCTTCTACATCCTCGGCGACGACCGTCGAAATCGATCCATCTTCGCCAAGATCCTCGATGCGGCGGATCGAGGCGATACTGAGTTCCCCTTCACGACGGGCCGCACGCTCTACGATTTCATCGACGTCGCGGAACTTGGGAAGCAAATCGCCGTAGCGTCGCTGTCGAACGGGGTGACCGGCATCGTCAACGTGTGCAGCGGCAAGCCCGAATCGCTCGCAAGCCGGGTCGAACGCTTCATTCAGGAAAACGATCTGAGTATTCGTCTGCGTTACGGCGCCTTCCCCGACCGGGCCTACGACTCTCCGGGGATCTGGGGCGACTCGACGCGCATCGACGCGTTGATGAAAGGGTCTTCGCTCGGGAGGGACACGCGATGACGATTCGCTACGGGAAGCAACTGGCCGCGCGGGAGACACCCATTCCGGGGGTGCTGTTGTTCGATCTCCCCGTGCATGGCGACAACCGTGGGTGGTTCAAGGAGAACTGGCAGCGCGAAAAGATGCTCGAGTTGGGGTTACCCGATTTCGGACCTGTGCAGAACAACATCTCCTTCAATGATGCGGTCGGCACAACACGTGGCATTCATGCTGAGCCGTGGGACAAATTCATCTCGACCGCGGTGGGATCGGTCTTCGGCGCCTGGGTCGATCTGCGCGCGGGTACGAGCTTCGGTACGGTTTTCACAGCGGAACTCGACCCGTCCACGGCGATCTTCGTTCCCCGTGGCGTGGGCAATTCCTATCAGACCCTCGAGCCGAACACTGCCTACACCTATCTCGTCAACGATCATTGGAGCGCAGAGAAGGTGGAGGAGTACTCCTTCCTGAACCTGGCGGACGAGACCGTGGCCATCGACTGGCCCATCGCTCTCGACGATGTCGAGCTGTCAGAAAAAGACCGAGCACACCCCCGGCTGTCCGAAGTTCAGCCGCTCTGACATGCCGGAGTCGTTCAGCGCCCCTGCTCGAGAGCCTTCATGAGGTAGGTGCCATACCCACTCTTGATGAGCGGTTCTGCCCGCTCACGCAGTTGGTCATCTGAAAGGAACCCGAGGCGCCAGGCGACCTCTTCGGGACAGCCGATGGAGAGCCCCTGTCGTCGCTCGACGGTGCGAATGAATTCCGTTGCTTCGCTCAACGAATCGAAGGTGCCCGTGTCCAGCCACGCGGTGCCGCGGGGGAGTACCTCTACCTGCAGGGCGCCCCGCCGGAGATACTCCAAGTTCACGTCCGTGATCTCAAGCTCGCCGCGCGGTGAAGGCTGCAGGTTCTTCGCGATCTCGACGACGTCATTGTCGTAGAAGTACAGCCCGGGTACGGCGTAATTGCTCTTGGGATGGGTGGGTTTCTCCTCCAGAGAGACGACGCGTCCGTCCACGTCGAATTCGACGACTCCGTAGGCGGTCGGATCATCCACCCAATAGCCGAACACGACGCCTCCCGTCAGGGAGGTGTAGTTGCGGAACCGGGTTCCCATACCGAGGCCGTAGAAGATGTTGTCGCCCAATACGAGTGCGACCGAGTCGCCGCCGATGTGATCTTCGCCGAGGACGAATGCCTGGGCAAGCCCGTCGGGAGTGGGTTGCTGAGCATAGGAGATCGACACTCCGAATTGCGATCCGTCGCCCAGCAGGCGTTCGAACTGCGACGCATCGTGCGGTGTCGTGATGACGAGAATATCCCGGATGCCGGCAAGAATAAGTGTCGACAGCGGGTAATAGATCATGGGTTTGTCATAGACCGGCACGAGCTGCTTCGAGACTCCGAGGGTGATCGGGTGGAGTCGGGAACCCGTACCTCCCGCAAGGATGATTCCACGCATTGACCCAGTCTGGCTCACCGCGCTCGCCCGTGCCAACACGGTGGAGCCCCTCGACTATCGTTGTACTTCATGAGCAGACTCCTCGTCACCGGCGGAGCCGGCTTCATCGGATCCAACTTCGTGCGTCACGTCTTGGCGCACACCGACCACGACGTGATCGTGCTCGACAAGCTGACGTACGCCGGCAATCGAGACTCGCTAGCCGGCCTCCCCGACGACCGTCTGCGTTTCGTCCAGGGCGACATCGGCGACGAAGCCCTGGTCGACGGACTCTTCGAGCAGGTCGACGCGGTCATTCACTACGCTGCCGAGTCGCACAACGATAATTCGCTGCACGACCCGCGCCCATTCCTCGACACGAACATCATCGGGACCTACGTGCTGCTCGAAGCGGCGCGACGCCACGAGACGCGCTTCCACCACATCTCGACCGACGAGGTCTACGGCGATCTGGAGCTCGAGGACCCTTCTCGTTTCACGGAGAGCACGCCCTACAATCCTTCCTCGCCCTACTCCTCGACGAAGGCGAGCAGCGATCTGCTGGTCCGGGCCTGGGTGCGCTCGTTCGGCATCCAAGCGACCATCTCCAACTGCTCGAACAACTACGGGCCTTATCAACACGTCGAGAAGTTCATTCCGCGCCAGATCACGAACGTGCTGCGAGGGATTCGCCCGAAGCTGTACGGCAGTGGCGAGAATGTCCGTGATTGGATCCACGCCGATGATCACTCATCCGCCGTCCTGACGATCCTCGAGAAGGGGCGGATCGGCGAAACATATCTCATCGGAGCTGATGGCGAGAAGAACAATAAGGACGTCGTCGAGATGATCCTGGAGACGATGGGACAGCCGCGCGACGCCTATGACCTGGTCACGGATCGGGCCGGGCACGACCTCCGTTACGCCATCGACTCCCAGCGCCTGCGCAGTGAGTTGGGGTGGCGGCCGCGATTCGGCGATTTCGCGGAAGGCCTTGCGGCAACGATCGACTGGTACCGCATGAACGAACAATGGTGGGCCCCGTCAAAGGACGCCACAGAGGCGTTCTACGCCGCCAAGGGGCAATGACGACGCTCTCTGGGACGACCGCGCTGCGGTCGTCCCAGAGAGCGACTCTCAGGAGCCGGTCGTCGCCGACCCCTCCACGGCGATGCGAAGGTAGCCCGTGGCCTGCGGGTCGAACTCCACGTTGAAGGAGGTCGCCTGCATGATGTTGTGGAGATCGTTCCCCTGATCGTCGATGAGGGTCGCGTTGACAAAGTACTTGCCGCCACCGAGAGCAGGGCTTTTCAGAACGAACGAGACCTCTCCGCGGCCGTCGATCGGGGGCACCGGGGTCTCAAGCCAGTCCGTGCCGGTGACGAACATCTTTTGACCCATCTTGTCGTCGATCTGGATGCGGCAACCCCATTCGTCGAGACGGGATGCCTCTACGGTCAGGCGGATCTCGAGGTCGTCGCCGGGTTGGAGCGCAGCGCCCGGCTCACGGCCGGCAACGACGGCACTGACACCAGTCACAGCCCCCGTCGCGTGCGGGGCGGAGGTCTCGACGGCGGCTCGCTCGGCCAGGCGACGTTCCTCCAGCAGATCGCGGAATCGCGCGACTGCCGTCGGGGGCTTGCCGTCGAAGATGACCTCCCCGTGATGCAGCAGCACGCAACGACCGCACAACTCCATCACCTGATCCAGCGAATGGCTCACGAGGATGATGGTGCGGCCCTGCTGCTGAAAGTCACGGATGCGGTCCATGCACTTCCGCTGGAAGGCTTCATCGCCGACCGCGAGGACCTCATCGACGAGAAGAACATCAGGATCGGTGTGCACAGCCACTGCAAAGGCGAGGCGCACATACATTCCGGAGGAGTAGAACTTGACCTGTGTGTCGATGAAGTCGCCGATCGACGCGAAGGCGACGATGTCGTCGAACTGTGCCTCTGTCTCTTCGCGGCTGAGGCCGAGAACGGATGCGTTCAGGAACACATTCTCTCGGCCGGTCAGGTCGGGGTGGAAACCCGCGCCGAGTTCGAGCAATGCGGCGAGACGACCGCGTTCCTCAACTGTCCCCGATGTCGGTTCGACGATGCCGCCGATGACTTTGAGGAGCGTGCTCTTGCCGGAGCCGTTGTGTCCGATGAGGCCGATGGTCTCGCCTGCGTAGATGTCGAGGGTGACGTCGCGGAGCGCCCAGAACTCCTTCTTGTGACGGCGCCCGGCGCGACCCAGAGTGACCACGCGCTCTTTGATCGACGAATCCTTGCGGATCGTGAACTTCTTGGAGACGTTTCGGATGCGCGCGACCTCGGGGCGGAGGCCGTTCTCGCGGGCAGCAGCGGAAGAGGACATGAGTCAGAGCTCCTGGGCGAAGTTGCCCTGCAGGCGGATGAAGACACGGTGACAGACCAGGAGGAGCGCGATCCCGATCACGCCGGCAATACCCATTCGGGTGAGCAGATCGCCGGGCCACTCGACGGCATCGCCCGCGACCCAGAACGCGCGCTGAAAACCCAGCACGGCAAGCGTGAGGGGATTGTTCGTATAGATCTCGAGCACGGTCGGGGACGGCACGAGCGACTTCACCATCTGCCACGAGTAGACGACGGGGCTCGCCCAGAACATCAGCATCGTGAGGACTTCCACCAGGTACTGAACGTCGCGGAGATAGACGTTGATCGCGCTGAAAAGAAGGGCGAAAGCCGTGCCGTAGACGACGATGAGGAGGAGTGCCGGCACGAAGTAGACGATCTGCAGATGAAACGGAGGCTTGGCGACGATGAGGGTGGCGCCGAGGAGCACGATGAGTTGGATGCCGAAATTGAAAAGTGCCGAGCCGACGCTGGAAAGCGGGAAGACCTCACGCGGAAGGTAGACCTTCTTGACCAATCCGGCGTTCGTCAACACGGAGCCCGTTCCTCCGACGACTATCTCGGTGAAGAGGCCGATGGCGGACAGACCCGCGAACACGTAGACGGCGAAGTCCGGAATGCTCTTGGCAGCCTGGAGAAACTGCCCCATCACGATGAAGTACACCGCGAGTTGGATCAGCGGCCGTATCAAGGACCAGAAGAAGCCGAGCGTCGAATCCTTGTAGCGCGCCTTCAAATCGCGACGCACCAGCAGCCCGAGCATTTCGCGATGCGAGAAGACGGCACGCATGGCCCCCCACCAGGCTCCTCGGCCGCTCATCGCGCCGACGGGCTGGAGCGGGGTCTCCGACAGCCGTCGCAGCCGAAGCGCGGCCTGATCCTGTGAATTGGACATCCTTGAGATTCTACCTTTCTCAGGCTCTCGCGCCGCGCGACGGCCCGCCCGTGGGGACGCTTCTCAGGGACTCACCAAGCGAGCAGGCCCTCGGGAAGGAACGGCCGCTCGTGGTCGAGCGCGGAAAACGCATCAGTGGGACAGACGTCCGAATGCTTCGATCATGCCGTCGGCGGATGCGTCCCACGTGAATCTCTGCGCACGGGCAAGGCCGTCCCGGGTCATCTGCGCTCGTGCATCGTCATTCGACAACGTCTGCTCGATCCGTCGGGCAATGTCCGCCGGGTCGAGCGGGTCGAAGTAACGAACGGCGTCCGCGCCGACCTCACGGAGAACCGGAATGTCCGAACAAATGACCGGGCAGCCGCGCTCCATGCCCTCGAGCACCGGCAGACCGAAGCCCTCGAACAATGTGGGGAAGACCACCGCCGCCGACGAGCGGTACAGGTTCTCGACCTCGTCCTTCGTCAGCCACCCGCGCAGGTCGACCCACTTCTCGATGCCGAGGTCGGCGGCGACGGCCCGGAGCGGGTCGTCGCCATGGCTGCCGGAGATGGTCAGGACGGGCCGCGACGTCTCGGGGATGAGCGCGAGCGCCTCGAGCAGCCGAGGGAAGTTCTTGTGCGGCATCCGGTTGCCGAGGCTGAAGAGGCCCGACCGGGGCTGCGGGCTCGAGTCGTCGCGAACGCCTGACCCGCCGGGGTGCACGACGGTCACATCGTCGGCGGAGCGTCCGGTGACCTCGAGGATGTCGGCGCGGGCGGCCTCCGACACCGTGACGATGTGGGATGCCGCGCGAGCGGCACCGCCGATGAGGAGCTTCGTGGGGATGACGCCGATCTTGCTGGGGAGGAACTCCGGACGCTTGAAGGCCAAGACGTCGTGGAGCGTCAGAATCATCGGTACTGAGGGTCGTGGCGGCCCGAAGTTGGCGGGTGCGTGGATGAGGTCGGCATCCGCGGATCGAGCCGCACGGGAAACGCCGAAGAGCTCGCCCCAGGCCCATTGCGGGCGTTTATCGCACTGCAGGCCCGAATCGATGAGTCGGCCCGGGAACCAGTCGGCGCCGGCGGCCACCAGCTCCCTGCTGGCATAACCGACGAATTCCCAGCCGGGGCGATCCGCGAGACGCGAGTAGATCTCGCGTGCCACGGTCTCGGTGCCGCCCTGCTTGCCGGTGAAGAACAGCAAATCGACGAGCACACGGGTCACGAGCTGATCCTATCGTCGGGGCCGTCGAGGCTCGGGGTGGTGTCGTGGGCCGGGGGAGCGGCGACGAGTTCCACGTAGGAGCGTCGCGTGCGACGGATCATCCACGCGGTGGAGACGGCTTCGGTGAGCGCGTATCCGATGGCGGTGCCGAGCGGGCCGACGGCGAAGGTCAGGGCGATCATCACGGGGAGGCCGACGGCGCTGGCCACGAGCGTCGCGACCATCACGGTGGACGTGGCGTTCGCGGGGAAGAGGAAGTGGCGGATCATCGACGTGCGGGCCGAGTAGCAGGCGAACGAGAAGCCGAGCACGATGACGATCCCGAGAGGGGCGGCGGCCTGTTCACCGAAGAGCAGCAGGCTGACGAACGACCCCAGCGACCCCAGGGCCACCCAGCCGAGCAGCCCCATCCCGATGTGGAGTCCGAGTGCGCGGCGCAGGCGATGTGCGCGCGCGTCTCCGGTGACCTCGGCGGTCCAGTACTGCAGCGCGTTGGCGAGGGTGATGGGAAGGAACTGGCCGAGCTTGACCATCTTGTCGCCCGAGGCGTAACCGGCGGCGTCCCCCGGGCTGACGGCGGTGACGAGGGGGACGGGGACCGACGAGTACAGGCCCAGAGCACCCTCGTTGACGGCGACGTGCCCCGTGAGGCGGAACAGGCTCGGGATGCCGCGACGCGATGGCCAGGCGGCCGGGAAGCGCCGCAGGATCCGCCCGGTGTACAGCGCCGTGCCGATCAGCGTGACCGCGATGCCGGACAGGGGGTACAGCTCGACCGGCGCGCCGAGGAAGCCGATGGCCCCGGCCACGAAGATGGCCGCGATCACACGGGGAACCGCGTCGTAAAGAGCGATCGACCACGGGTCGCCGAGCCCCACCGCGAACCACGTGTACGACATCGCGATGAGCGCGCCCTGCAGACCCATCAGGACGGCGAGCAGCGCGTGTCCGTCGGAGGCGACGAGGGCACAGACGACCGCCATGATCGGCAGCGCGATGAGGGCGGTCAGCGACCGGACGGTGAGCGCCTCGCGGTAGAGCTCGCCGCGTCGGACATCGGATGTCACGGAGACCATCGCCGGACCGACGGTCGTCCACCCGAAAGCCAGCGCGATCGCCGCGAACGTGCCGACCGCCTCGCCGGCCAGAGCACTCGCCCATCCCTCGGGCCCGGTCGTACGTGCGAGGAACGGAAGGACGACGAGGGGCGAGACGGCGGCGAGAGCGGGTAGGACGGTGAAGCCCAGCAACCGCCGACGCGTGGCCCGGCCGTCGGGCGGGGAGGCGGCGATGACGCGTCCTAGCTCTCGATGACGGCTTCGGGACGCTGCTCGCGCCGCGGCGTGGTGAGAACGCCCGAGAAGAAGCTCATCATCGCGGTCTGGAAGCCGAGGATGATCAGCAGCGCGCTCGGCACGGCGATCCGCACGGCCTGCGCCGCGTTCTGCTGACCGAAGTCGAGATTGCCCCACAGGGCGACCTGCACGATGCCGATGACGATGCCGAGGACGAACAGTCCGACACCGATCAGCAGACCGCGCTCGGCGGACCACTTCGCGACGATCCGTCGATACCGCTCACTCGTCGGGAGGAAACCCTCCTGTGTGGCGTACAGCTTGGTGAGCCAGAAGAACAGCAGAGATTGGAACCCGATCACGCACAGGGCGCTCGCGTAGACCATCGTCGTGACGTCGAAGCCGACGCCGCCGACGTTCACTCCGCCGAAGGCCAGCACGCCCACGGCGATCGCGCCGAGGAAGAACGCGACCAGACCGGGGTAGACGAACAGCCACCGGGGGGCGAAGAGCAGGAGGAAACGCAGGTGACGCCACCCGTCGTGCCAGCTGCGCAGGTGCGGCGGGCGCGAGCGGCCGTCCTTCTTCAGCGTCGTGGGCACCTCTTCGATGCGGAAACGGGCCAGCGAGGCGCGCACGACCATCTCGGAGGCGAACTCCATGCCCGTGGTCTGCAGGTCGAGCTCGCGGATGCGGGCACGGTTGAAGCCGCGCAGGCCGCAGTGGAAATCGCGGATACCGGGCTTGAAGAAGAGCTCGCCGATGAACGACAGCACCGGGTTTCCGAGGTACTTGTGCAGCGGGGGCATGGCGCCGGGGGCGATACCGCCGCGGAAGCGGTTGCCCATGACGAGATCGGCGCCGGCGCGCAGCCGCTCGACGAAGGGCTCGAGGTTCTCGAAATCGTAGCTGTCGTCGGCGTCGGCCATGATGACGTAGCGCCCGCGGGCTGTCTCGATGCCGTTGATGAGCGCGGCGCCGTAGCCCCGGCGCGGGGCGTGCGACACACGCGCGCCGAGTCGCTCGGCGATGGCCTGCGAGCCGTCGGTGCTGCCGTTGTCGGAGATGAGCACTTCTCCCCGGATGCCGCTGCGGTCCAGGAACCCCTGTGCCTTGCGGATGCAGACCTCGAGCGTCTCGGCCTCGTTGAGGCAGGGCATGAGGATCGTCAGTTCGACGTCCGTCGGTGCGGGAGTGGTCACGGGCTGTCTTCTTTCGTCTTCACCGAGGCGGGGCTCGGCAGCGGCAGTGCCGAGAGGATCCCTTCCACGGTGCGGCGGATGGTGCGGGTGTCGAGGGCGGTGTCGTACCAGGCGCGTGCGGAGCGGCGCAGGTCGTCACCGCCGTCGACGACGTCCCGGATGGCCCGGGCGAGATCGGTGGGGTCGATGGTGGGGGAGACGACGCCGTTCACTCCGGCGTCGATGAGTTCGGTCGAGGCGTTGCCCTCGTCGTCGACGAGGACGACAGGGGTGCCGTGAGCGTTGGCCTCGACCACGACGAGACCGTACCCCTCGCGCCGCGACGGGTTCACCAGGCACACCGCGCCGTGCAGGAGCGCGTCGAGATCGGCATCCGAGACGAAGCCCGGGAGGTCGGTCCAGGCGTCGCCGCCGACCCTGCTGACCTCCGCGTGGACGGCGTCGGAACTCGGGCCGGTGCCGAGGATCACGAGACGCAGATCGGGGACGCTCTCGCGCGCCGCGGCGACCGCCGCGGGAAGGACCTCGACACGCTTGTCGGGGATGTGCCGGCCGACGTAGAGCACGTAGGGCGGCGACGCCGCGGGCCCGGCCTCGGCGACCTCGACGGCGCCGTCGATGAGACCGGGACTGACCAGCGGGGGACGACGCAGCCCCTCCCGACGCAGACGGGTGGCGCTCAGCTGCGAGTGGCACGTCGCGAGCGGGGTCACGGCGATGGCGGCGCGCTGCAGGACCCAGGCGATCGTTCCGGTGACCGCACCCGAGTACTCGACCCACTGCCGACGGTGCCACACCTCGAGGTAGTCGACGACGAGCTTCGTCCCCGAGCCCAGGAGCGCGAGTCGTGCAGCGAAGACGTTGAAGATCGGCAGGCCGCTGACGATGACGGCGGCGTAGCGGCGCCGTCGCGGCAGGAGAGCGGCGAACAGCGCGGCGGCGTAACGGAGGGCGGCGGGGATGCGGCGCACCCCGCCCGCGTCGTAGAGCGAGAGGCGAGGCGTGATCGGCAGGATGCGGAAGTGCTCTTCGGTCGGGGTCGCGCCGTCCCACTGCACCGACGTGAGGTAGTCGACGTCGAATCCCTCGCGACCGAGCACATCCGCCATGGCGCGGTACTGCCGCTCGCCTCCTCCCGTCGAGTAGGGGAAGAGGCAGTCGTAGGCGACGGCGACCGTCGTGGCGCGGGTCACGTCAGCACCCCTCGATACGGAACAGACGCGCGTCGGGGCCCTGCTCATCGACGAGGACGAGGTGGGTTCCCGGCGACAGGTCCTGGATGCCGCTGAAGGCTGCCGCCCCCGCGGGATCGATGACGTCCTGCGTCCCGAAGTCGAGCACGTAGTCGATGCCGAGCTGATCGACGGTCCGGCAGACGGCCGGATCGGTGTCGATGTCGCGCAGATGCGCATTGAGGAACAGCAGTTCCGGCGAGGGACTGCCGAAGACGTGCTTCTGGGTCACCCGCCGGTCGGCGAAGGCGAGCGCGAGCGAAGCCCCCGTCCGAGGGCTGCCGGCGATGAGCGCATCCTCGGGGGTCTCGCCGTCGAGGCGCTCCAGCAATGCCTCTTCGTCCGACGAGAGGATGAGGGAGCTGTCCGTGTACGCGTACGCCTCGCGGACCTGGTCGAGGGCCATGCGCACGTTCGGACCCGTCGCGACGGAGAAGAGCGCGAGAACTCCGAGCGCCGCGGCGCCGATGCCGACCCATCGAGGAGTCCGACGGTGGCGCGCGGCGCGCCGGACCAGGTCGACGACGGTTATCGCGCCGAGGGTCGCCACCGGGATGGCTACCAGTGGTAGGAGGGCGGCGAGGCGGTTCGAGTCGTTGTACCAGGGGTTGGTCACCAGCTGACGCAAGGGGCTGTCGATGCGCAACCCGGAGGCGATCGCGAAGAGGGCGACGGCCACGGCGAACGGCATGACGGCCGGGAGCCACCGCGAACGGCGGGCGACGGCGAAGAACCCGACGATCAGCAGGATCGAGATCAGGGTGGTGGGGTTGTATCCGCGCGGTGAGACGAACAGCCCCTCTCCCAGAGACTGCGACAGCTGCTGCCACGGGGTCCATCCCGAGTGCTCCGCTCCCGTTCGGAAGACCGCGAGGGTCGCCGCCAGCGCGAGGCCGAAACCGACGACCGCCGCCGCGAGGAACAGGATCGATCCGCGCGTGCGTTCGCTCGCCGCCTTCACTGCGGCGGAGGTGATGACGACCGCGGCGGCGAAGAACAGGAGACTGAGGAACGCGTTCGGGTGCCCGAGGAACGTTCCTCCGGCCAGGAGGGCGACGAGCAGGGCGGAGCGCACCAGCGCGGGTGCACCCCGCTCCGGCAGCATCGTCACGACGGCAGCGAGTGCCGCGGGGATCATCGCGTACCCGACGAGGTTCGGGTACAGCACGCCCCAGTTGAAGAACAGGGCCGGGAAGGCGCCGAAACCCGTGGCGAGGGCGGCGGCGGTGACGTAGGCGGTCCGACGTTCGGCGAAGAACGCTCCGGCCAGTGCCATCACGGACGCGGGCCACAGGATCGAGACGATGGCCAGGTTCGCGCCGTTGACCGCGACCGGCACCGTCGCGCCCGTCATCTCGGCACCGAGAGTCGTCAGCGCATGCCACGCATTCGGGTAGAAGCCGATGTCGGAGGTCGACCCGATCTGGAAGGGCGACGCGCTGCCGTTCTGCAGAGCCGAGGCGATGGCGTTCAGGTGGACGATGTTGTCGAACCGCTGCGCGATGTTCCCGGGCGCGCCGAAGGCCCGCGCGAAGATGACGGCGTTGACCACGGCAGCGAGAGCGAGGGCGACGACGACGAACAGGCCCGTGCGGGGTGCGCGCGGGCGCGGATCCGCGGTCGCGCGACGGCGGAGGAGAAGGCCGATACCGGCGACGACGAGCGTGACCAGGACGAGGGGAATCAGACCCCAGCTCAACCCGACGAGGGGGGCGACCGACGCGGCGACGGCCGCGATTGTGGCCGAGATCGCCGGTGCGAGCAGCAGGCGTTGAGGGCTTCGCCATCCCCATCCGGCGACGATGACCGACGCACCCGGGAGGATCAGGACCAGTGCGACGACGAGGTACGCCGGAACCGCGCTGATCCACTCACTCATACGATTTCTTCTCCGTCTGCGGTCATTTCGACACGCCATCGTATCGGACCGTCTCTGCGGGGCCGCTGGACGCGGTCAGCGGACCTCGGAGACGCCGCGGGTAGTATCGAGCGGACGTTTCCCTCGGGGGTGAGCCCCGGCATCCGAATCGAAAGCCCTCTCTCATGGATCTCCTCATCGTCGGCTCGGGCTTCTTCGGCCTCACCATCGCCGAGCGTGCCGCTGCCGCGGGTCGCAAGGTCACGGTCATCGACCGTCGTCATCACATCGGCGGCAACGCCTACTCGGCGGACGAGCCCGAGACGGGCATCGAGGTGCACCAGTACGGTGCGCACCTGTTCCACACCTCGAACCCGACGGTGTGGGAGTACGTCAACCGCTTCACGGAGTTCACAAACTACGTGCACCGCGTCTACACGACGCACAAGAACGTGGTGTTCCCGCTGCCGATCAACCTCGGCACGATCAACCAGTTCTTCCAGGCCGCCTACACCCCCGATCAGGCGCGAGCGCTCGTGCAGGAGCTGGCGGGGGAGTTCGATGCGAAGGATGCCGCGAATCTCGAGGAGAAGGGCATCGCGCTGATCGGCCGGCCGCTGTACGAGGCGTTCATCCGCGACTACACCGCGAAGCAGTGGCAGACCGATCCGAAGGACCTTCCCGCCGAGGTGATCTCGCGTCTGCCCGTGCGGTACACCTACGACAACCGGTACTTCAACGACACGTGGGAGGGTCTGCCCGTCGATGGGTATACCGCCTGGCTGGAGCGCATGGCCGATCACCCGAACATCGAGGTGAAGCTGTCGACCGACTACTTCGACGAGTCGCAGCCGCTGAACAAGAACGCGACGGTCGGTCAGGTGCCCGTGGTGTACACGGGTCCGGTGGATCGGTACTTCGACTACGCCGAGGGTGAGCTGTCGTGGCGCACGCTCGACTTCGAGCAGGAGGTGCTGCCGATCGGCGACTTCCAGGGTACGAGCGTGATGAACTACGCCGACGCCGATGTGCCGTACACGCGCATCCACGAGTTCAAGCACTTCCACCCCGAGCGCGCCGACCGCTACCCGACCGACAAGACGGTCGTGGTGCGTGAGTACTCCCGCTTCGCCACGCGCGCCGACGAGCCGTACTACCCGGTCAACACCGCCGACGACCGCACCGGGCTGCTGGCCTACCGGGAGCTCGCGAAGGGCGAGAAGGACGTGTTCTTCGGCGGACGTCTGGGCACCTACCAGTACCTCGACATGCACATGGCGATCGGTTCCGCCCTCTCGATGTGGAACAACCAGCTGGCGTGAGCTCGGCGCCCACCACCTCTCCCTCTCGCACTCGCGTCGTCGTCGCCGACGGCGACCGGTGGGCGTACCGCCCCGACGTCGACGGTCTGCGCGCCGTCGCGATCCTCCTGGTCGTGTCGTACCACGTGTGGTTCGGACGGGTGTCGGGCGGTGTCGACGTCTTCTTGATGCTGTCGGCGTTCTTCCTCACGCGGGGGTTCGTCCGCCGTATGGACGGCCCCGCGCCGGTCCGACCCGTCGCGCACCTGCTCGGCATCTTCCGTCGCCTGCTGCCCGCGGCCGCGGTGACCCTCGTCGGCGTGCTCGCCACGGTGTGGCTGGTCTACCCCGAGACGATGTGGCGTCCGGTCTGGGAGCAGACGTGGGCGTCCCTGACCTACACGCAGAACTGGCTCCTGGCGGTGGATGCCGTCGACTATTACGCGCGCTCCCAGGCGCTGAGCCCGCTGCAGCACTTCTGGTCGATGTCGGTCCAGGGGCAGGCGTTCGTGCTGTGGGTCGCTCTCCTCGCCCTGTGCCAGTGGATCGTGCGCCGCCGCGGCTGGTCACCCGATCGCGTCGTGGCCGTCGTCTTCGGTGCGGTGTTCGTCTTGTCGTTCCTCTATTCGGTCGTGCGGACCGAGACCGCTCAGCAGGCGGCCTACTTCGACACCGGCGCACGGCTGTGGGAGTTCGCGGCCGGGTCTCTGCTCGTGGTCGCCCTGCCGCACCTGCGGATGGGGAGGGTGCTCGGGGCGGTCATCGGCTGGGTCGGGCTCGCCGGGCTCCTCGTCCTCGGGGCGGTGCTCGACGTGCGGGGTGGCTTCCCGGGCTTCCTCGCGCTCTGGCCCGTGCTGTGCGCGTCGGCGATCGTGGCGTCGGGCGCTCCCGAGGCCGGCGGGACCGGACCGGCGCGGCTGCTGGCATCCCGCCCCCTGCGCGCCCTCGGCCGCGACGCCTATGCGCTGTATCTCGTGCACTGGCCCATCCTTATCACCTTCCTCGTCGTGAACGACCGGGCCGAGGTGGGGCTGGTCGGGGGCCTTGGGATCGTCGGGCTCTCGCTCGTACTTGCGCGCATCGTCACGCGCGTCGTCGACGCCCCCCTGCGGGCATGGCGCCGATCCGACCGCTCTCCGCTCGTCCCTCTCGCGATCGTCGCGACCGCCGTCAGTGTGGTCGCCCTGCCCGTCGGGGCGTGGCAGACGACGACCTGGGCGCGCGAGCGTGCGATCGCGGCGCAGGCGGAGGCGATGAACCCGGGCGCCGGGGTCCTCCGCGACGCCTCCCTCGCCGAGCTCCCCGCGGACGCTCCTCTCCTGCCGCTGCCCACGTTGCTCGATGACGAATGGGTGCATCTGCCGATCCCCTGCGGCGGGGACCGTGCTCCCTCGGAGGAGATCCTCGCGGGGACCTGCTTCGAGACGCCACGAATCACTCGCGCTTCCCGGACGATCGCGGTCATCGGCGATTCGCACTCTCAGCAGATGACGGGGGCGCTTTTGCCCGTGGCCGAGTCGAACGGCTGGGGCGTGATCTCGTTCATCAAGGGCGGGTGCTCGATGGGACTCGATGAGCCGGGGATGGACGACCAATGCGACGACTGGCGTCAGGCCGCCATCGCTTCGGTGGAACATCTTGCTCCCGACGCCGTCATGACCGTCGTCACACGATCCGATGCGGGAGAGGACGAGGAAGCCGTCCGGCCTGGTGTCGAGCGGTTCCTCGACCGAATGGATGCGTCCGGCATCGAGGTGCTGGCTCTCCGTGACAACCCGCGGTTCTCCTTCGACATGTACGGCTGCGTCACCGATGCGGAGGACCCGCTCGCGTGCGCGGTCCCGCGGTCCTCGTCCCTGGCGGACCGCAATCCCGCAGAAGTTCTCGATCGAGCCGGCTTGCACCTTCTGGACCTCACGCCATGGTTGTGCCCCGATGATCTCTGCGTCGGCGTGATCGGCAATACCGCCGTCTACCGCGACGACAACCACCTCACGCGCCTGTACGCTCGCTCGCTCGGTCCCTCGCTCGCCGAGCAGCTTCCGTACCCGCTGAGTTGACCGACCGTCAAATTCGAAGTGAACCGAGGAGGGGGCCTCGCGAAGGGATCTTCAGCATCCTCCGTTACGCTGGTGCGGTTTGTCCCCTCCAGATCGCGAGCCTCCATGGATCTTTCTGTCATCGTTCCGACCTTCAATGAGGGTCCGAACGTCGCCGAACTCGTCCGGCGCACGGCGGCGGCGTTGGCGGGTCGCGAGGTCGAGGTCGTCTTCGTCGACGACTCCACCGAC
>CAJYJO010000025.1 GCA_913774845.1 uncultured Microbacterium sp.
CCCCGCCCCGCCCCTGGCGCCCCGCCCCTGGCGTCCCCGCCCCGCCCCTGGCGCCCCCGCCCCGGCCCCGGCGCCCCGCCCTGCACCCGGCGGACCGCCCCACCCCCGCCGACCCGATACCCTGGAACCGTGAAGACCTTCGACGACCTGTTCGCGGAACTCAGCGCCAAGGCCGTCGAGCGGCCCGAAGGGTCCGGCACCGTCGCGCAACTCGACGCGGGCGTGCACGCGATCGGCAAGAAGATCGTCGAAGAGGCCGCCGAGGTGTGGATGGCTGCCGAGTACGAGTCCGACGCGGCCGCGGCCGAGGAGATCTCGCAGCTTCTGTACCACCTGCAGACGCTCATGCTCGCCAAGGGTCTGTCGCTCGAAGACGTCTACCGACATCTCTGAGCCGCGCTCTCGACCCCCAGCTCCCTTCAACACGAAAGCCCCCGACATGCTGCGCATCGCCGTGCCGAACAAGGGGTCGCTCGCCGAGACCGCCGCCGAGATGCTCTCGGAGGCCGGGTACACCGGACGACGCGATTCCAAGGACCTCTACACCGTCGACCCCGTCAACGAGGTCGAGTTCTTCTACCTCCGCCCCCGTGACATCGCGACCTACGTCGGCTCGGGTGCGCTCGACGTCGGCATCACCGGCCGCGACCTCCTGCTCGACGCCCGCATGCCGGGCGCGCGCGAGGTCGAGTCGCTCGGCTTCGCCGGCTCGACCTTCCGCTTCGCCGGGCGCCCCGGCCGCTTCACCGACGTCGGAGACCTGCAGGGCCTCCGGGTCGCGACGGCGTACCCGGGCCTCGTCGACGCGTTCCTCGACGAGCGCGGCATCGCCGTCGACATCGTGCCGCTCGACGGCGCGGTCGAGTCCGCCGTGCAGCTCGGAGTGGCGGATGCCGTGGCCGACGTCGTCTCGACCGGCACAACGCTGCGCCAGGCCGGGCTCGAGATCTTCGGGCCGGTCCTCCTCGAGAGCGACGCCGTGCTGATCTCGGGTCCGACCGAGGTCGAGGGCACCGAGACGCTCTTGCGTCGTCTGCGGGGCGTGCTCGCGGCGCGCACCTACGTGCTGATCGATTACGACCTGCCCGCTCACCTGATCGAGCAGGCCGTCGCCGTGGCCCCGGGCCTGGAGTCGCCCACGATCTCGCCGCTGCGCGACCCCGAATGGGTCGCCGTGCGCGTCATGAGCCCGCGCCGCGACGTCAACCGCGTGATGGACGAGCTCTACGCGATCGGTGCGCGCGCGATCCTCGTCACCGAGATCCTCGCCGCGAGGCTCTGATGACCCTCGCGCGTCGCGTGATCCCGTGCCTCGACGTCGCCGCGGGGCGCGTCGTGAAGGGCGTGAACTTCCTCGACCTGCGCGACATGGGCGACCCCGTCGAACTGGCGAAGCTGTACTTCGACCAGGGGGCCGACGAGGTCACCTTCCTCGACGTCACCGCGACGGTCGACGAGCGCTCCACGACCTACGACGTCGTGCGCCGCACGGCCGAGCAGGTCTTCATCCCGCTCACCGTGGGCGGGGGAGTGCGCTCCGCCGAGGACGTCGCCCGCCTTCTCGCCGTCGGCGCCGACAAGATCGGCGTCAACTCCGCGGCCATCGCCCGGCCCGCGCTGATCGACGAGATCGCCGACCGCTTCGGCGCGCAGGTCATCGTGCTCTCGCTCGACGTGAAGCGCTCGGCATCCACGGCCTCCGGGTTCGTCGTGACCACGCACGGCGGCCGTGCCGAGACCACGCTCGACGCTCTGGAATGGGCACGCGAGGCGGTCGAGCGCGGAGCGGGCGAACTGCTCGTCAACTCCATCGACGCCGACGGAACGAAGCAGGGCTTCGACCTCGAACTCGTCCGTCTCATGCGGCAGGTCGCCGCGGTCCCGGTCATCGCCTCGGGCGGCGCGGGGGAGCTCGAGCACTTCGCGCCCGCCATCCAGGCCGGCGCCGACGCCGTGCTCGCGGCATCCGTGTTCCACTCCGGCCAGCTCACCGTGGGACAGGTCAAAGACGCCATGGCCGCCGAGGGGATCGAGGTACGCCGATGAGCGTCGACCGTGTGACCTACAACGCCGACGGACTCGTCCCCGCTGTCATCCAGCAGTTCGACTCGCGTGAGGTGCTGATGATGGGGTGGATGGATGCCGAAGCCCTGAACCGTACGCTGACCTCCGGCCGCGTGACCTTCTGGTCGCGCTCCCGCCAGGAGTATTGGCGCAAGGGCGACACGTCGGGTCACATCCAGCTGGTCAAGGGCGCGCGCCTGGACTGCGACGGCGACACCCTTCTCATCGAGGTCGACCAGATCGGCGCCGCGTGCCACACCGGCGACCACACCTGCTTCGACGCCGACGACCTGCATCCGGTCGTGGGGGAGCGCTGATGCGGCGCGCCCGTTCGACGGCGGTGCTCGGCATGCTCCTGGCCGGGGCGATCGGCGTCATCGCGTCGACCCAGACATGGATCGACGTCACCCTCGACGACGGCGCCCAGCAGACGCTCGCCGTGCCGGGCGCCGAGGCGCTTCCGGTGCTCACCCCCCTGAGCCTTGCGGCCCTCGCCCTCGGCGCGGCACTGTCGATCGTCGGTCCGGTGCTGCGCTATGTCTTCGGTGCGCTGGGCGTGCTCATCGCGGCGTTCGTCGGTTTCGGGGCCGTTCAGATCCTCTTGTCGACTCCCGTCTCGGCGACAGCGGCGACGGTCACCGATGCCACGGGCATCTCGGGAACGGATGCCGTGGCCTCGCTCGTCTCGGGCCTGTCGCTCACCCCGTGGCCGGCGGTGACGCTCATCGCGCAGGTCGTGCTGTTCGCGGCATCCGTCTTCACTCTCGTCACCGCTCGTCGTTGGGCCTCCGGGGCGAGCCGCAAGTACCGCACGGCCGAAGAGGCGCGCATCGCCACGGGTCGCCCGCACGACGCGATCGACTCGTGGGACGACCTCTCGCGCGGCGACGACCCCACCGCCTGACGTAGCGGCTTACCCCACCGCCCGAACGTAGCGGCCTGACGGAGCGGCCCGTTCCACCGCCCGATCTCGCGGCACGACCCTGCGACCGCCCGACCTCGCGGCGAACCATCCTGCCCCGGCGCCCGCCGCACCCTCGCGGGCCCGGCGCTCAATCCGCCGCGACAAACGCTTTCGCGAGTGAAAAACGCTCTCGCGCGCCGTTTGCCACTCGCAGAGGCGTTTATCGGTGCAGAACACCGCGACACCCCGACATCGAGACGACCGCACCGGCACCCCACCTCGGCTTCGATAGACTGAGCGGACGCTTTCCCCCGCGCCCGCGCGCGACTGTTAGGAGCCCCATGAGCAACCCCATCGGCGACCCCGGCCACGGACACTCGCCCGCCGCCTGGACGGCCGTGATCATCATGCTCGTCGCCTTCACGCTCGGCACGCTGTTCTTCTGGCTCGACATGCCGGTACTCGTGTGGGCGTCGGTGGGTCTGCTCGTCGTCGGTGCGATCGTCGGTTGGGCCATGACCAAGGCCGGATACGGCGCGAACGGCGCGAAGTCCAACCCGAAGGCCCACTGATGGCGCTGGCCGATCTCACGGCCGGGGCGGTAGAAGACGCCGAGCAGCGCGCGCAGTCGCGTCCGCTCGCCGATGTCGAGCGCGACGCGCTCGCTCAGACGCCCGCTCGCGACGCGTTGGCGATGCTCGCCCCGGCGGACCGGGTCAAGATCATCGCCGAGGTCAAGCGCGCGAGCCCCTCGCGCGGCGACCTCGCGGCGATCCCCGATCCCGCTCGCCAGGCCCGCCTGTACGAAGAGGGCGGGGCCTCCGCCATCTCGGTGCTGACCGAGGGGCGCAAGTTCAAGGGCAGCCTGGCCGACCTCGAGGCGGTGCGCTCGGCCGTGAGCGTGCCGGTGCTGCGCAAAGACTTCATCGCCACGCCCTACCAGGTGTTCGAGGCCCGCGCGTCCGGCGCCGACCTCGTGCTGCTGATCGTCGCCGCCCTCGACCAGAAGACGCTCACCGAGCTGTACGGCCTCGTCACCGAGCTGGGTATGACCGCCCTCGTCGAGACGCACTCGGCCGATGAGCTCGAGCGCGCCTCCGCTCTGGGCGCGAAGCTCATCGGTGTCAACGCGCGCAACCTCTCGACCTTCGAGCTCGACCGCGATCTGTTCGGCTCCCTCGCCGACCGCTTCCCGGCCGACGCGATCAAGATCGCCGAGTCCGCCGTCCTCGCCCCGGCCGACGTCGCGCACTACCGTTCCGCGGGTGCCGATGTGGTGCTCGTCGGCGAGGCCCTCGTCACCGGCGACCCCGTCGCCACTCTCCGCGCGTTCCTCCAGGAGACGACATGACCACCGCTCCCGCCCACACGCTGCGCGACCAGAAGGGGCCGTTCTTCGGCGACTTCGGCGGTCGCTACATGCCCGAGTCGCTGATCGCGGCGATCGACGAGCTCACCGAGGTCTACGAGTCGGCCATGGCCGACCCCGAGTTCCACGCCGAGCTGCGCGCGCTGCTGCACGACTACGCGGGTCGTCCCTCGGTGCTCACCGAGGTGCCGCGCTTCGCCGAGCACGCGGGAGGGGCACGGGTCTTCCTCAAGCGCGAAGACCTCAATCACACCGGCTCGCACAAGATCAACAACGTGCTCGGTCAGGCGCTGCTCACCAAGCGTCTGGGCAAGACCCGCGTGATCGCCGAGACCGGCGCGGGCCAGCACGGCGTGGCCACTGCGACCGCCGCAGCCCTGTTCGGTCTCGAGTGCGTCATCTACATGGGCGAGGTCGACACCGAGCGCCAGGCGCTCAACGTGGCCCGCATGCGCCTGCTCGGTGCGGAGGTCATCCCGGTCACGACCGGTTCGCGCACCCTGAAGGACGCCATCAACGAGGCGTACCGCGACTGGGTCGCCTCGGTCGAGACCACCAACTACATCTTCGGCACGGCCGCCGGCCCCCACCCGTTCCCGGCGATGGTCCGCGACTTCCAGAAGATCATCGGCGAGGAGACCCGCGCCGAGTTCCTCGACCGCCTCGGCCGTCTCCCCGACGCCGTCTTCGCCTGCGTCGGGGGCGGCTCGAACGCGATCGGCATGTTCGACGCGTTCCTCGACGACGAGGGTGTCGCGCTCTACGGGGTGGAAGCGGCCGGCGACGGCGTCGACACCCCGAAGCACGCGGCATCCATCGGTCGGGGGCGCCCGGGCGTGCTGCACGGCGCGCGCACATACGTGCTGCAAGACGAAGACGGGCAGACGACCGAGTCGCACTCGATCTCCGCCGGCCTCGACTACCCCGGTGTCGGGCCCGAGCACGCCTGGCTCGCCGACATCGGCCGCGCCCAGTACATCCCGGCCACCGACGACGAGGCGATGCAGGCCCTGCGCCTGCTCTCGCGCACCGAGGGCATCATCCCGGCGATCGAGTCGGCGCACGCCCTCGCGGGCGCCCTCCGCATCGGGCGCGAGCTGGGTCCGGATGCCGTGATCGCCATCAACCTCTCCGGTCGCGGCGACAAAGACATGGACACCGCGGCGCGCTACTTCGACCTCTACGACGCCGAGCACGCGCCGGAGACCGTCGAGGGCCGCGCGCAGACGCGGGCCGCCGAGGCCGTGGCATCCGCTCCCGGATCGCCCGTCGACGTGACCGCTGCCCCGGATGCCGCCAGCGGAGCGGGAGTCGAGCTGTGACCTCGCGCGTCGCCGCGGCGATCGAGGCCGCGCACGCCGACGGTCGCGCCGCGTTCATCGGCTACCTGCCCGCCGGTTTCCCCGACGTCGCCACGAGCATCGAGGCGGCCGTCGCGCTGGCCGAGGCGGGCGCCGACGTCATCGAGCTCGGCCCCCCGTACAGCGATCCGGTGATGGACGGCCTCATCATCCAAGAGGCCACGCAGACGGCCCTCGCCAACGGGTTCCGCATGCGCGACCTGTTCACGATCATCCGAGAGGTCACCGCGCGCACCGAGGTGCCGATCCTCGTCATGACCTACTGGAACCTCGTCGAGCAGTACGGCGTCGACCGCTACGCCGACGAGCTGGTCGCCGCCGGGGGAGCGGGGCTGATCACGCCCGACATCACCCCCGACGCCGGCGCCGCCTGGATCGCGGCGAGCGAGCGCGCGGGCCTGGATCGCGTGTTCCTGGCCGCGCCGACCTCGTCCGACGAGCGTCTCGAGATGATCGTGGGCGCCTCCACCGGCTTCGTCTACACGGTCTCCACGATGGGCATCACGGGCGAGCGTGCGCAGCTGGATGCCGCGGCTCGCGGTCTCGTGGAGCGGTTGCGGTCCTTCGGCGCGACGTACGCGTGCGTGGGCATCGGCATCTCCAACGCCGAGCAGGTCGCCGGTGTCGCAGCCTACGCCGACGGCGCGATCGTGGGCACGGCCCTCGTGAAGGCGCTTCGCGACGGCGGCGTCGGAGCTCTCTCCGACCTCGCCCGTGAGCTGTCCGCGGGCACCGCGCGGCGCGCCTAGACTCGACAGCATGACGTTCGCCCTCTCGAGCGCCGCCTCCGGCGTGCTCGCCAGCATCCCGAGCCCGACCATCTCGTACGTCGATCTCGGTCCGCTCCGCATCCACTTCTATGCCCTGTGCATCGTCGCGGGCATCATCGTGGCGCTCTTCCTCACGAACGCGCGTCTGACGCGTCGGGGCGCCGAGAAGTGGGTCGTCATCGACATCTGCCTCCTGGCGGTGCCGCTCGCCATCGTCGTGGCGCGCATCTACCACGTCGTCACGCACCTCGGCTTCTACTTCGGACCGGGATCCAACCCCTGGAACATCACCCAGCCGGGCTCGGTGTGGGCGATCTGGGAGGGCGGCATCGCCATCTACGGCGCCCTCATCGGCGGCGCGATCGGCGCGATCCTCGGATGCCGCTGGACCGGCATCCGGTTCTGGACCTTCGCCGACGCGCTGGCACCGGGCCTCATCATCGCGCAGGCCATGGGACGCTTCGGCAACTGGTTCAACCAGGAGCTGTTCGGTCAGCCCACCGACCTGCCGTGGGGTCTCGAGATCGCCGCGGGCAACCCGGCCATCCCTGTCGGACTGCCAGCCGGCACTCTTTTCCAGCCGACTTTCCTCTACGAGGTGATCTGGAATCTGCTCGGCGCCGCGGTCATCCTGTACGTCGGCAAGCGCTTCACCCTGCAGTGGGGCAAGCAGTTCGCGATCTACCTCGTCTGGTACTCGGCGGGCCGAATCGTCTGGGAATCCATCCGAGTCGACCCCAGCGACATCATCCTGGGCCTGCGCACCAACGTCTGGGCGGCCATCTTCGGCGTGATCCTCGGCATCGTGATCTTCATCGTGCAGTCGCGTCGTCACCACGGCCTCGAGCCGTCGCCGTACGTGCCCGGGCGCGAGTCGAAGGCTCCGGGGGCTGTAGACTCAACCGACCCCTCTGACTTCGTCGACGTGAGCGAGCCGCCCGCGACGAAAGACACCGTCGGCACCAGCGCCACAAGCAGCCCCGCCACGAACTAACACTCTGGGCCGACGTCGTCCCATTCGAAGCATCAACGTGAGGACGGTTGATATGGCTTCCAGCCTGCGCTCCGACACCGTCGGAGGCTCATTCCCGGCCCGACAGGGAATGTACGACCCGTCGTTCGAGAAAGACGCCTGTGGCCTCGCCATGGTCGCGACTCTCCGCGGCGAAGCCGGTCACGACATCATCGATCTCGCGCTGACGGCGCTGCGCAACCTCGAGCACCGCGGTGCCATCGGCTCCGACGCGGGCACCGGCGACGGTGCCGGCATCCTGACCCAGATGCCCGACGCGTTCCTGCGCGCCGTGGTCGACTTCGACCTGCCGCCGGTGGGGGAGTACGCCGCGGGAATGGTGTTCCTGCCCCTCGGTCACGACGAGCGCGCCGCCATGAAGGCGGGGATCGAAGAGATCGCCCGTCACGAGAACCTCGAGGTGCTCGGCTGGCGCGAGGTGCCCGTCGAGCACGAGAACCTCGGCAAGCTCGCCTATGAGGCGCGTCCGGCCTTCGAGCAGCTCTTCGTCTCGCGACCGGCGACGGGCGATCAGTCCGCGCTGTCGGGCATCGCGCTCGACCGCCGCGTCTACCGCCTCCGCAAGCGCGCTCGGCACGAGCTCGAGGCCTACTTCGTCTCGCTGTCGAGCCGCACGCTCGGCTACAAGGGCATGGTCACGACCCTCCAGCTCGAGCCCTTCTACCCCGACCTGCAGGACGAGCGGTTCGCCTCCGAGCTCGCGGTCGTGCACTCGCGCTACTCGACCAACACGTTCCCGTCGTGGCCGCTCGCGCAGCCGCTGCGCATGCTCGCGCACAACGGCGAGATCAACACCGTCAAGGGCAACCGCAACTGGATGCGGGCGCGTCAGTCCCAGCTCGAGTCCGAGCTGATCGGCGACGTGCGCCCGCTGCTGCCGATCTGCACCGACGGTGCGAGCGACTCGGCATCCTTCGACGAGGTCCTGGAGCTGCTGACGCTCACCGGTCGCAGCCTGCCGCACGCGATCATGATGATGGTCCCCGAGGCCTACGAGAAGCAGGCCACGATCGACCCGGCCCTGCGCGCCTTCTACGACTACCACTCCATGCAGATGGAACCGTGGGACGGCCCCGCCGCGCTCATCTTCACCGACGGCACGGTCGTCGGCGCCACGCTCGACCGCAACGGGCTGCGTCCGGGCCGCTGGACCGAGACGACCGACGGCCTCGTGGTCATCGGCTCGGAGACCGGTGTGCTCGACTTCTCCCCGGAGCGCATCAAGCGCCGCGGTCGGCTGCAGCCCGGTCGCATGTTCCTCGTCGACACGGCCCAGCGCCGCATCGTCGAGGACGAGGAGATCAAGGCCGACCTCGCCGCGCTCCAGCCCTGGGGCGAGTGGGTCGACAAGGGCCGCGTCAAGCTGAGCGAGCTCCCCGAGCGCGAGCACATCGTGCACCCGATCGCCTCGATCACCCGCCGCCAGCGCACCTTCGGCTACACCGAGGAAGAGGTGCGCATCCTGCTGACGCCGATGGGGCAGGGGGGTGCCGAACCGCTCGGCGCGATGGGCAGCGATGCTCCCGTCGCCGTGCTCAGCGACCGACCGCGCCTGCTGTTCGACTACTTCTCGCAGCAGTTCGCGCAGGTCACCAACCCGCCGCTGGACTCGATCCGCGAAGAGGTCGTGACCTCCCTCTCGCTCGGTCTCGGGCCCGAGCGCAACCTGCTGGACTGGGGTCCCGACCACACCCGCACGGTCACGCTGGACTTCCCCGTGATCGACAACGACGAGTTGGCCAAGATCCAGCACATCGACACGGCCCTGCCCGGCCGTTCGTCGGTGACGATCCGCGGGCTCTACCGTGTCGAGGCCGGGCACAAGGGGCTGCAGAAGCGGCTCACGCAGATGTGCACCGAGGTCGACCAGGCCATCGAGGACGGCGCCGAGTTCATCGTGCTCAGCGACCGCGACTCGAACAAAGACCTGGCGCCGATCCCCTCGCTGCTCATGCTCGCGGCGGTGCACCACCACCTCATCCGCAAAGAGACCCGCATGAAGGTGGGCCTCGTGGTCGAGGCCGGCGACGTGCGCGAGGTGCACCACGTGGCCACCCTCATCGGCTACGGCGCCTCGGCGGTCAACCCGTACCTCGCGATGGAGACCGTCGAGTACCTCGTACGCGCCGGGTTCATCACGAACGTCACCCCCGAGAAGGCCGTCAAGAACCTGATCTACGCGCTCGGCAAGGGCGTGCTGAAGATCATGTCGAAGATGGGCATCTCGACGGTGTCGTCCTACGCGGGCGCCCAGGTGTTCGAGGCCGTGGGTCTGTCGGGCGACTTCGTCGACGCGTACTTCACCGGTACCGAGACCAAGCTCGGCGGCGTCGGACTCGACGTGATCGCGGCCGAGAACGCCGCCCGTCACGAGTACGCCTACCCGCAGGATGCCGCGGCCCGCGCGCACGAGCGCCTGTGGACCGGTGGCGAGTACCAGTGGCGCCGCGACGGCGCCCCGCACCTGTTCAACCCCGACACGGTGTTCCGGCTGCAGCACGCGACGCGCGAGCGTCGGTACGACATCTTCCGCGAGTACACGCAGCTCATCGACGACCAGGCGCACGAGCTCAAGACCCTCCGCGGCCTCTTCGGCCTGCGCACCGGTCAGCGGCCCGCCGTGCCGATCGACGAGGTCGAGCCCGTCTCGGCGATCGTCAAGCGCTTCTCGACCGGTGCCATGAGCTACGGCTCCATCTCGAAAGAGGCGCACGAGGTCCTCGCCGTCGCGATGAACCGGATCGGCGGCAAGTCCAACACCGGTGAGGGCGGAGAAGACGTCGACCGTCTGCTCGACCCCGAGCGCCGCAGCGCCATCAAGCAGGTGGCATCCGGTCGCTTCGGTGTGACGAGCCTGTACCTGACCGAGGCCGACGACATCCAGATCAAGCTCGCTCAGGGCGCCAAGCCCGGCGAGGGCGGTCAGCTGCCGCCGACCAAGGTGTACCCGTGGGTGGCGCGCACGCGTCACGCGACCGCGGGCGTCGGGCTCATCTCGCCGCCGCCGCACCACGACATCTACTCGATCGAAGACCTCAAGCAGCTCATCTTCGACCTCAAGCGCGCCAACCCGAAGGCCCGCATCCACACCAAGCTGGTGAGCCAGTCGGGCATCGGTGCGGTCGCGGCGGGTGTCGCCAAGGCCCTCAGCGACGTCATCCTCGTCTCGGGTCAGGACGGCGGTACGGGCGCGAGCCCGATGAACTCGCTCAAGCACGCGGGCACCCCGTGGGAGCTGGGACTGGCCGAGACGCAGCAGACCCTCATGCTCAACGGCATGCGCGATCGCGTGGTCGTGCAGGTCGACGGTCAGATGAAGACCGGTCGCGACGTCATCATCGGAGCCCTCCTGGGCGCCGAGGAGTTCGGGTTCGCCACGGCCCCGCTCGTCGTGTCGGGCTGCATCATGATGCGCGTGTGCCACCTCGACACCTGCCCCGTGGGCGTCGCGACGCAGAACCCCGTGCTGCGCGAGCGCTTCACGGGCAAGGCCGAGTACATCGTCAACTTCATGGAGTTCATCGCCCAGGAGGTGCGCGAGTACCTCGCCGCCCTGGGGTACCGCTCGATCGACGAGATCGTCGGGCGATCGGAGCTCCTGGATGCCAACGAGGCGATCCAGCACTGGAAGGCGCGGGGCCTCAACCTCGCACCGATCCTCGAGGGACCCCGCTTCGCCGAGGACGAGCCGCGTCGCCACGCGCGCAACCAGGACCACGAGCTCGAGGACCACTTCGACGTGCAGCTCATCGAGCGTGCGCAGGACGTCATCGCCCACGGCGGTCAGCTCACGATCGACCTGCCGATCCGCAACACCGCCCGCGCGGTGGGGACCATGCTCGGCCACCACGTCACCAAGGCGCGGGGCGAGCACGGCCTGCCGGAGAACTCGATCGACGTGCGCCTGACGGGTTCCGCCGGACAGTCGTTCGGCGCGTTCATGCCCGCCGGCATCACGCTGCGCCTCGAGGGCGACTCGAACGACTACGTCGGTAAGGGCCTCTCGGGCGGAACGATCGTCGTGCGTCCGCCGCGCGGCTCGACGTTCGCGGCCTCCGAGAACGTCATCGCCGGAAACGTCATCGGCTACGGCGCCACGCAGGGGCAGATGTTCCTCAACGGCGTCGTGGGCGAGCGCTTCCTCGTGCGCAACTCGGGCGCCACCGCGGTCGTCGAGGGCGTCGGAGACCACGCGCTCGAGTACATGACCGGCGGTCTGGCCGTCATCCTCGGCGCCACGGGCCGCAACCTCGGCGCGGGCATGTCTGGCGGGCAGGCCTACGTGTACAAGCTCGACCGCGACCTGGTGAACCGCGAGGCCATGGCATCCGGCGAGCTCGCGCTCGGTGCCCTCGGATCGGGGGATGCCGAGATCCTCCGCGACCTGCTCGAGAAGCACGTCGCGGAGACCGATTCCACGCTGGCCCGTCGTCTTCTCGAAGACTTCGAGACCGAGGTGGACAACTTCGTCCGGGTGCTGCCGCGCGACTACGCCGCCGTGCTGCAGACCCGCCAGGAGGCGGTCACCGAGGGGCTCGACCCCGACGGTGACGTCGTCTGGAAGCGCATTCTGGAGGTGACGGGTGGCTGACCCGAAGGGCTTTCTCAAGACCACGGAGCGTGAGCTCCCGAAGCGTCGACCGGTGCCCGTGCGCATCATGGACTGGAAAGAGGTGTACGAGCCGGGTGATTCGGCCGTCATCAAGCGCCAGGCCGGCCGCTGCATGGACTGCGGCATCCCGTTCTGCCACAAGGGCTGCCCGCTCGGGAACCTCATCCCGGAGTGGAACGACCTGACGTGGCGCGGGGAGGGCCGCGCGGCGATCGAGCGTCTGCACGCGACGAACAACTTCCCGGAGTTCACCGGCCGCCTGTGCCCCGCGCCCTGCGAGAGCTCCTGCGTGCTCGGCATCAACCAGCCGGCCGTGACGATCAAGCAGGTCGAGGTCTCGATCATCGACGAGGCCTTCGGCAACGGCTGGGTCGAGCCCGAGCCGCCGGAGCGCCTGACGGGCAAGACGGTCGCGGTCGTGGGATCCGGTCCCGCCGGACTCGCCGCCGCCCAGCAGCTCACGCGCGCCGGTCACACGGTCGCCGTCTTCGAGCGCGACGATCGCATCGGCGGGCTGCTGCGCTACGGCATCCCGGACTTCAAGATGGAGAAGCGCCACCTCGAGCTGCGGTTGCGCCAGATGCAGGCCGAGGGCACGCGCTTCCGCGCCGGCGTCGAGATCGGCAAGGACGTGTCGTGGAGCGACCTGCGGGCCCGCTACGACGCGGTCGTGGTGGCCACCGGTTCCACGGTCCCGCGCGATCTCCCCATCCCGGGGCGCGACCTCGACGGCGTGCACTACGCCATGGAGTACCTCGTCGAGGGCAACAAGGCCGTCGCGGGCGACCAGATCCCGCACCAGATCACGGCCGAGGGCAAGCACGTCGTCGTGATCGGCGGTGGCGACACCGGCGCCGACTGCATCGGCACCGCGCACCGCCAGGGCGCGCTGAGCGTCACCAACCTCGCGATCGGCAAGCAGCCCCCGTCGGAGCGCCCGGCGGAGCAGCCCTGGCCGATGATGCCGAACCTGTTCGAGATGGCCTCCGCCCACGAAGAGGGCGGGGAGCGCACGTTCCTCGCCTCGACCGTGGAGTTCCTCGGCAACGCCGCGGGCGAGGTGCGCGCGCTGCGCGTGGCCGAGACCGAGTACGTCGACGGTCGCCGTGTCCCCAAGAGCGGGACCGAGCGCGAGATCCCCGCCGACCTGGTGCTCATCGCGATGGGCTTCACCGGTCCCGAGCGCGACCTGCTCGAGGACCAGCTCGGCACGCGGTTCACGAACCGCGGCAACGTGGAGCGCGACGCGACCTACGCCACGACCACCCCGGGGGTGTTCGTGGCCGGAGACGCCGGTCGCGGACAGTCCCTCATCGTGTGGGCCATCGCCGAGGGCCGTGCGGCCGCCGCCGAGGTCGACACCTTCCTCATGGGCGAGACGGTGCTTCCCGCGCCGGTGCGCCCGACCGATGTCGCCATCGGCCTCCTGCCCGCCTAAGCTGGCAAGGGCCGATCGGCCACTTCCCGAAATCCTCACGGAGCTTGAAAACGGATGAGACGCGCCAAGATCGTCGCAACACTCGGGCCCGCCACGTCGTCGTATGAGATGGTTCGCGCCATCATCGACGCCGGGGTGGACGTCGCCCGCCTCAACCTGAGCCACGGAGACTACTCCGTGCACGACGCCAACTTCGCCAACGTGCGCAAGGCCGCGGAGGACGCCGGTCGTCCGGTCGCCGCGCTCGTCGACCTGCAGGGCCCGAAGATCCGCCTCGGCAAGTTCGAGAACGGTCCCCACGACCTGCTGCCCGGCGACATCTTCAAGATCACCATCGAGGACATCCTCGGTACGAAGGAGATCGTCGGCACGACGTTCAAGGGCCTCCCGCAGGACGTGCGGCCCGGCGACTTCCTGCTGATCGACGACGGCAAGGTGCGCGTCGAGGTCGTCGAGACCGACGGCACCGTCGTCACCACCAAGGTCGTCGTCGGCGGCCCGGTGTCCAACAACAAGGGCATCAACCTCCCCGGCGTCGCCGTCAACGTCCCCGCTCTGAGCGAGAAGGACGAGGCCGACCTCCGCTGGGGCCTGAACGCCGGTGCCGACCTCATCGCGCTGTCGTTCGTGCGGGATGCCAAAGACATCGAGCGCGTGCACGAGATCATGGCCGAGGAGGGACGCTACATCCCCGTCATCGCCAAGATCGAGAAGCCGCAGGCGGTCGACAACCTCGAGGAGATCATCGACGCGTTCGACGGCATCATGGTCGCCCGCGGCGACCTGGGTGTCGAGCTCCCGCTCGAGGCCGTCCCGATCGTGCAGAAGCGCGCGGTCGAGCTCGCCCGCCGCATGGCAAAGCCGGTCATCGTCGCGACGCAGATGCTCGAGTCGATGATCAACAGCCCGGTGCCCACCCGCGCCGAGACCTCCGACGTCGCCAACGCCGTCCTCGACGGCGCGGACGCGGTGATGCTCTCGGGCGAGACCAGCGTCGGCGACTACCCGGTCGTGGTCGTCGAGACCATGGCGCGCATCGTCGCCTCGACCGAGGAGCACGGTCTCGAGCGCATCGCGCCCCTGACCAACAAGCCGCGCACGCAAGGTGGAGCCATCACCCTCGCCGCCGTCGAGGTCGCCGACTTCGTCGAGGCGAAGTACCTCTGCGTCTTCACCGAGTCGGGTGACTCGGCGCGCCGCATGTCGCGTCTGCGCTCGACGATCCCCATGATCGCGTTCACGCCCGAGCCCGGCATCCGCCGTCGCCTGGCGCTGACGTGGGGCGTGCGGTCGACGCTGGTGGAGCACGTGCCGCACACCGACAAGATGTTCCTGCAGGTCGACGACTACCTGCTCGCCAACGACCTGGCCAAGGTCGGTGACAAGGTCGTCGTGATCTCCGGTTCCCCTCCCGGAATCGCCGGCTCGACGAACGACCTGCGCGTGCACCGCGTGGGCGACGCCGTGCACGGCGCGGCCCCGGGGTACCAGGAAGTCTGACCCCTCACGACGCGCGCCGGTTCGTACCGGCGCGCGTCGTGGCGTTCCCGCTCGATAGGGTGGGAGCGCAACACCTGCCGGTGTGGCGGAATGGCAGACGCGGGGCACTCAAAATGCTCTGTCGAAAGACGTGTGGGTTCGAGTCCCACCACCGGTACCCGTGACAGCCCTCCAGCGATGGGGGCTGCGATCCGGGGCTTCGCGGCCCCGCAGACGTAGGATGGTCCCGTGACTGATCAAGAAGCCGTTCCGGCCAGCGCTCCGGCCGCCCCCCGACGCGTCGTCGTCGCGGAGGACGAATCGCTCATCCGCCTCGACATCGTCGAGATCCTCCGGGACAACGGTTTCGACGTCGTGGGCGAGGCCGGCGACGGCGAGACCGCGGTCCAGCTCGCCACGGAGCTGCGCCCCGACCTCGTCATCATGGACGTGAAGATGCCCCAGCTCGACGGCATCAGCGCCGCCGAGAAGCTCAGCAAGAACCACATCGCTCCGGTCGTGCTCCTCACCGCCTTCAGCCAGAAGGAGCTCGTCGAGCGCGCCAGCGAGGCCGGTGCCCTGGCCTACGTGGTCAAGCCGTTCACGCCGAACGACCTGCTCCCGGCGATCGAGATCGCCCTCGCGCGGTACGAGCAGATCATCACGCTCGAGGCCGAGGTCGCCGACATGGTCGAGCGCTTCGAGACCCGCAAGCTCGTCGACCGCGCCAAGGGCCTCCTCAACGAGAAGATGGGCCTGTCCGAGCCCGAGGCCTTCCGCTGGATCCAGAAGGCGTCGATGGACCGCCGCCTCACCATGCAGGACGTCGCCAAGGCGATCATCGAGCAGCTGGCCCCCAAGAAGGCCTGATCCCGACCTCTTCGTGAAATGGATGCCACCTCAGTGGCATCCATTTCTCGTTTCCGCAGCGAAACCCGGCGCGCTCAGGCCGCGGGGGCGTCCTTGATCATGTTCGTGATGCGGATGGTCGAGCAGCGGCGCCCCTGCTCGTCGGACACCGCGATCTCGTGCACGGTGAGCGAACGGCCCAGGTGGATCGGGGTGCACACGCCCGTCACGATCCCCGAGGTGGCCGAGCGGGTGTGCGTGGCGTTGATGTCGATGCCGACGGCGATCTTGCCGGAGCCTGCGTAGAGGTTGGCCGCCATCGAGCCGAGCGACTCGCCCAGGACGACGTACGCGCCTCCGTGCAGCAGTCCGACCGGCTGCGTGTTTCCCTCGACGGGCATGGTGGCGACGCTGCGCTCGACCGAGAACTCGACCCACTCGATGCCCATCTTCTCGGCGAGGGCGCCCATCCCGCGCGCCTTCGCCCAGTCGAGTCCGGAGGTCGTGTCGGGAGTCGTGGAGGTCATCATCGCCTTCGATCGGGCCGGGGCCGGGGGAGTGTCCGTGGTTCTCGTTACGCTGGAGGGGTGACGGATGCCGAAAAGCCTACTCTCCTCGTCGTCGACGGCCATTCGCTGGCGTACCGGGCGTTCTACGCCCTGCCGGTCGACAACTTCTCGACGAAAGACGGGCAGCACACCAACGGCATCTACGGGTTCCTGTCGATGTTCGTGAACCTCGTCAAGGCCGAGAAGCCGACGCACCTCGCGGTCGCCTTCGACACCTCGCGCCAGTCGTTCCGCACGCGCGAGTACGCCGAGTACAAGGCCAACCGCAGCGAGTCCCCGTCCGAGTTCAAGGGGCAGATCCCGCTCCTGCAGGACTGCCTCCGGGCCATGGGCGTGCCGGTCCTCTCCAAAGAAGACTTCGAGGCCGACGACATCCTCGCCACCCTCGCCACGCAGGGCGCGGAGCAGGGATTCGACGTGCTGGTGTGCTCGGGCGACCGCGACACGATCCAGCTCGTCACCGACGACATCACCCTGCTGTACCCCAACGTGCAGGGGGTGTCGCAGCTCAAGCGCTACGACACCGCCGCCGTGATCGAGAAGTACGGTCTGCCGCCCGAGCAATACCCCGACATCGCGGCCCTCGTCGGCGAGACGAGCGACAACCTGCCGGGCGTGCCCAAGGTGGGCGAGAAGACCGCGGTGAAGTGGCTCACTCAGTGGGGTTCGCTCGACGCCCTGCTCGAGAACGCCGACAAGATCACCGGCGTCGTCGGCGGCAACCTCCGCGAGCACCTCGACGGCGTGCGCCGTAACCGTTCGCTCAACCGTCTGCTGCGGGACGTCGAGCTCCCGGTGGGCCCCGGCGATCTCGAGATGCACCCGCTCGACGCGCAGGCCGTGCGCGACATCTTCGCCCGCCTCGAGTTCCGCACGCTCCTTCCGCGCGTCTTCGACGCCCTCGGCGGAGACGCGGGCGAGGTCGAAGAGAAGCGCCCCACCGCGACCGCCCCGACGCCCACCCGTCTCGACGCCGACGCCCTGGCATCCTGGGCCGCCGCGGCCGCGGGACCGGTCGGCGTCACCATCGCGCTCGAGGGTTCTCAGCCCACGGCGATCGGCCTCGCCTCGGCCGACGCCGCGGTCGAGACCGAGTGGACGGATGCCGTGGGCGAGGCGCTCGCATCGTGGTTGGCATCCGATGCGCCGAAGGTGTTCGCCGATGCCAAGCCGCAGATCAAGGCGCTCGCCCGCCGCGGTCTCGCCGTCGACGGTCTCGCCTTCGACGTCGTGCTCGCCGGGTGGCTGGTGCGCCCAAGCTTCCCCGACAAGACGCTCGGCGACCTGGTCGAGCGCGTCCTCGACGAGAAGCTGCCCGTGGCCGACCCGACCCAGCTCGTGCCCGAGACCGAGGGCGCGACGCCGGGTCAGCTGTCGTGGTTCACGCGCCGGGTGGCCGAGGCGCAGCGCGCCGAACTGCCCGAACGGGTAGCGAGCGTGCTCGACGACATCGAGCTTCCCACGCTCACCGCTCTCGCCGACATGGAGCTCGCGGGCGTCGCCGTCTCGCACGAGAAGCTCTCCGGCTTCTCGAACGAGCTCGCCGCCCGGGCCGACGCCCTGGCGCGCGACGCCTACGCCGCAATCGGTCACGAGGTGAACCTCGGCTCGCCCAAGCAGTTGCAGGAGGTGCTCTTCGACGAGCTGCAGCTGCCGAAGACGCGCAAGACCAAGAGCGGGTATACGACAGATGCCGCTGCCCTCGCCGATCTGCAGGAGAGCGCCGACCACCCCTTCCTCGACCTGCTCCTGCGTCACCGCGAGGCGACGAAGCTCAAGCAGATCATCGACGCTCTGGACACCGCGACCGGCGCCGACGGCCGCATCCACACCACCTACGTGCAGACCGGCAGCCAGACGGGGCGCCTGTCGAGCACCGACCCGAACCTGCAGAACATCCCGATCCGCACCGAGGAGAGCCGCCGCATCCGCGCCGCGTTCGAGGTGGGCGAGGGCTACGAGACACTGCTGACGGCCGACTACTCGCAGATCGAGATGCGCATCATGGCGCACCTGTCCGGCGACCCGGGGCTCATCGAGGCCTTCAACTCGGGCGAAGACCTGCACCGCTTCGTCGGTGCGCGCGTCTTCGGTGTCGAGCCGGAGGACGTCACTCCGGCCATGCGCACCAAGGTCAAGGCGATGTCGTACGGCCTCGTCTACGGCCTCTCGGCGTTCGGCCTGTCGAAGCAGCTGCGCATCGAGCAGTCCGAGGCCAAGAAGCTCATGCTCGAGTACTTCGCGCGCTTCGGTGCCGTGCGCGACTACCTGCGCGGCTCGGTCGAGCAGGCGCGTCAAGACGGCTACACCGAGACGATCTTCGGTCGCCGGCGCCCGTTCCCCGACCTCACGAGCATGAACCGCGTCCTGCGTGAGAACGCCGAGCGCGCCGCGCTCAACGCCCCCATCCAGGGCAGCGCGGCCGACATCATGAAGGTCGCCCTGTTCCGCATCCGCGACGAGCTGGCGTCGGCGGGGCTGCGTTCGCGCGTGCTTCTCCAGATCCACGACGAACTCGTCGTCGAGATCGCGGCGGGGGAGTGGAATGCCGTCGAGCAGATCGTCCGCTCGCGCATGGCCGACGCCGCCGACCTCTCGGTGCCCCTCGACGTGCAGATCGGACGAGGCGGCGACTGGGACGAGGCGGGCCACTAGCGCCAGGGGCGTGCGTCCCGGCCGCGGCTTCCCTAGGCTCGGAGGATGACTGACGCACAACGCACCCCCACGCCGGTCGACACGATCGCCGACGCGTGGGTCGACACCCTGGCCGAGCGGGAGCCGACGCTCGCGACCTACATCGGGCGTTTCGAGCACAACGGGCGGTTCGGCGACTACAGCCCCGAGGGTGCTGACGCTCTCATCGCCGAGGCGCGCGCGACGAGGGCCGCCCTCGACGCCGCCGACGCCGTCGACGCGATCGACACCGTCACCAAGATGGACCTGGGCCGCGAGCTCGACCTGATGATCGAGAAGCACGAGGCCAAGACGAACCTGCGCGACCTGAACGTCATCGCGTCTCCCGCGCAGGACATCCGCTCGACCTTCGACCTCATGCCCACCGCGACGGTCGACGACTGGTCGACGATCTCGCAGCGGCTCAAGGCCCTGCCCGGCGCGATCGACGGGTACATCGCGACCCTCCGTCAGGGGATCAGCGAGGACGTCGTCCCGGCTCGCCGCCAGGTCACCGAGGTCGTGACCCAGATCGCGCGGTACACCTCCGACACGGGGTTCTTCGCCGAGTTCGTGGGCGAGGCCGCTCCCGAGGAGGGGCAGCTGCCGGCATCCCTCGCTCGTGACCTGTCGACCAATGCCAACGCCGCGCGTGTGGCCTACGACGCGCTGGCGTCGTTCCTGTCGTCGGAGCTCGCCCCCGCGGCGGGCGAGATCGACGCGGTCGGGCGCGAGCTGTACGCCCTGCACTCCCGGCACTTCCTCGGCGCCGAGATCGACCTCGACGAGACCTACGAGTGGGGCGTCGAGGAACTCGCGCGCATGGTCGCCGAGCAGGAGGCGATCGCGAACGAGATCCTGCCGGGTGCGAGCGTCGAGGAGGCGGTGGCGTTCCTCGAGAAGGACGAGTCCCGCAAGCTCCGCGGCACGAAGGCCCTGCAGGAATGGATGCAGCGCACGAGCGACAGGGCCGTCGAGGAGCTCGGTCGCACGCACTTCGACATCGCCGAGCCCATCCGCCACCTCGAGTGCATGATCGCGCCCACCAACGAGGGCGGGATCTACTACACCGGTCCGACCGACGACTTCTCGCGGCCGGGGCGCATGTGGTGGTCGGTGCCCGAGGGCGTCGACACCTTCGACACCTGGCGTGAGCTGACGACCGTCTACCACGAGGGCGTTCCGGGCCACCACCTGCAGATCGCGCAGGCGGTGTACAACCGCGCCGAGCTCAACTCGTGGCGGCGCCTGCTCGCGGGCACGAGTGGTCACGCCGAGGGCTGGGCGCTGTACGCGGAGCGCCTCATGCAGCAACTCGGCTACCTCGACGACCCCGCCGACCGCCTCGGCATGCTCGACGGTCAGCGCATGCGCGCTGCTCGGGTCGTGCTCGACATCGGCGTGCACCTGCAGAAGCCGCGTCTCGACGGCACCGGGACGTGGGACCACGACTACGCCCTGGCGTTCATGCTGAAGAACGTCAACATGAGCGAGGAGTTCGTGCGCTTCGAGGTCAACCGCTACCTCGGCTGGCCCGGACAGGCCCCGTCCTACAAGGTGGGGCAGCGCATCTGGGAGCAGGTGCGCGACGAGGAGCAGGAGCGTCGCGGCGCCGACTTCTCGATGAAGCAGTTCCACACCCGCGCGCTCGACATCGGGGGCGTCGGTCTCGACACGCTGCGCGCGGCTCTGGCATCCGCATGATCTCCCCGAGGGGCGTCGCATCGGCGGCGCCCCTCGGCGATGCGGGGGAATACGCCGCGGTCGCGTAAAGTTCATTCATCCGAATGCAAGGAGACCCCATGGACGTTCGTTCCCTCGAGCTCGGCCTCGACACCTTCGGAGACATCTCCCGCGCCCCCGACGGGTCGCTGCTGTCGGACGCGCAGACCATCCGCAACGTCGTCGACCAGGCGGTCCTGGCCGACGAGGTCGGTCTGTCGTTCTTCGGGGTGGGGGAGCACCACCGCAAGGACTTCGCGGTCACCAGCCCCGAGATCGTCCTGGCCGCGGCCGCCGCGCGCACGAAGGACATCCACCTCGGCACCGCGGTGACCGTGCTCTCGAGCGACGACCCGGTTCGCGTGTATGAGCGCTTCGCCACCCTGGATGCCATCTCGAACGGGCGCGCCGAGGTCATCCTGGGGCGCGGCTCGTTCATCGAGTCGTTCCCCCTCTTCGGCTACGACCTCGCCGACTACGAGCAGTTGTTCTCGGAGAAGCTCGAGCTGTTCTCGCACCTGCTGACCGAGAAGCCCGTGACCTGGTCGGGCCGTACGCGCGCCGCCCTCCAGGACGCCGACGTGTACCCCAAGACCGAGACCGGGCTGACCGCGTGGGTCGGGGTCGGCGGCTCTCCGGAGTCGGTGGTGCGCACGGCGCGCTACGGCTACGGTCTCGTGCTCGCGATCATCGGCGGCTCGGCGGCCCGCTTCCGCCCCTACGCCGATCTCTACCGCCGCTCGCTCGCGGAGCTCGGCAAGCCGCAGATGCCCATCTCGGTGCACTCGCCCGGCCACGTCGCCGCGACCGACGAGCAGGCGTGGGACGAAGCCTTCGAGGGCGTCGCCGAGCTCAACAACACGATCGGCCGCGAGCGCGGCTGGCCCGAGTACAACCGCATGCGTTTCCAGCACGACGTCGGTCCCGAGGGGTCGATGTACGTCGGCTCGCCCGAGACCGTCGCGCGCAAGATCGCGGCGACCGTGCGGGCGCTGGGCAACTCGCGCTTCCAGATGAAGATCGCGAGCGGGTCGATCTCGCACGAACGGCTCCTGTCGAGCATCGAGCTGTACGGCACGAAGGTGCGTCCCCTTGTCGAGGAGATGCTCGCCGACAGCTCCGCGCCGGCCGACGCTCCCGGCATCCGGTGACCACGACCACCGACACCATCCGGGTGTCCGAACGCCTCGACGCCCTGCCGTTCACCCGTCGGCACGGACGGATCCTCGGCGGCTCCGGTCTGGGCTGGGCCCTGGATGCCATGGACGTCGGCCTCGTCTCGTTCATCATCGCGGCCCTCAGCGTGCAGTGGCAGCTCGCGCCGACGCAGGCGTCGTGGATCGCGTCGGTCGGCTTCGCCGGCATGGCGATCGGGGCGAGCGTGGGTGGGCTCCTGGCCGACCGGTTCGGGCGTCGGCACGTCTTCGCGCTGACCCTGCTCGTCTACGGTCTCGCGACGGGGGCGAGCGCCCTCGTGGGCGGTCTCGCCGCGCTGCTCGTGCTGCGCTTCGTCGTGGGCCTCGGCCTCGGCGCCGAGCTGCCGGTCGCGTCGACCTACGTGAGCGAGTTCGCTCCCGCGCGGATGCGAGGGCGGCTCATCGTCTTCCTCGAGGCATTCTGGGCTGTCGGGTGGACCGCCGCCGCGCTGATCGGCTACCTCGTCGTGCCGTCCTCGGCCGACGGCTGGCGCTGGGCCTTCGCCCTCGGCGCGATCCCCGCGGTGTACGCGCTGATCGTCCGGTGGGGTCTGCCCGAGTCGCCGCGGTGGTTGGCCTCGCGCGGTCGAAACGCCGAGGCGATCGTGATCGTGCGCGATCTGGAGGCCGCGGCCGGTCGCATCGCGCTCGAGGCCTCGACGGAGGGGGTCTCGGCATCCGTTCCCGCCCCGCGCCCTCGCGTGAGCGCGCTATGGGCGCCGGCGCTGCGGGCCCGCACGGCGGCGCTGTGGGTGCTGTGGTTCTGCGTGAACTTCTCGTACTACGGCGCGTTCATCTGGATCCCGACGATCCTCGTCGCCCAGGGCTACGACCTCGTGCGCTCGTTCGGCTTCACGCTCATCATCACGCTCGCGCAGCTTCCCGGGTACGCCGTCGCGGCCTGGCTGATCGAGGCCTGGGGGCGCCGCGCGACGCTCGCGACGTTCCTCGCCGGTTCGGCGGTGTCCGCGGTGCTCTTCGGCACGGCGACCGGCGAGATCACGGTGATCGCCGCCGGGATGGCGCTGTCGTTCTTCAACCTCGGCGCCTGGGGCGCGCTGTACGCCGCAACGCCCGAGACGTACCCCACGGCGCTCCGGGCCACCGGCGCGGGGTGGGCGGCGGGTGTGGGGCGCATCGCGTCGATCCTCGCGCCCCTCGCGGTGCCGCCGCTGCTCGGCATCGGGGGAGCGCCGCTGCTGTTCGTGGTGTTCGCGGCGTTCTTCGCCGTGGCGGTGGTCGCCGCGCTCGTCCTGCGCGAGCAGCGCGGGCGGGCGCTGGCGTAGGTCTTTCCCTGCGGGTTTTGAGACCATTCAGCCGTTCGGGGCGGGTTCCTTCCGCCCCAGGCTGCAGGATTCGCCCCGAATCGGAGGGTGTGCCGGGGGACGGCCTGCACCGCCCGCGCGCGTAGGCTCGGGTCATGGCATCCGTCCGCTACGTCGCGATCGGCGACTCGTTCACCGAAGGCGTCGGCGACGAACTGCCCGACAGCACCGTCCGAGGGTGGGCCGACCTGGCCGCTCAGGGCTGGGCGGATGCCGCCGGCGAACCGATCCAGTACGCCAACCTCGCGATCCGCGGCAAGCTCATCGAGCCGATCGTCGCGCAGCAGCTCGAGCCCGCGCTGGCGCTGAAGCCGACCCACCTGTCCTTCAACGGCGGGGGCAACGACATGCTGCGTCCCCGCACCGGGATCGACCGCATCGTCGACCTGTTCGACCACGTCGTCCGCCGCTGCGACGAGGAGGGCGTGCAGCTCATCGTGCTCTCGGGGGCGAACCCCTCGGCGGGACTTCCGCTCGGCAAGATCATCGAGGCGCGCGGAGACCGTCTCTCCCACGCGGTCGAGAAGCGCCTCGAGGCGCGACCCGACGTCGTCACCGCCTACAACTGGTTCGATCGCGAGCTGGCGGGCGGGGAGTTCTGGTCGGTCGACCGACTGCACATGAACACGCGCGGTCATCACCGCGTCGCGGCGCGCGTGATCGAGTCCGTCGGCCACACCCCGCCGGGGGAGTGGTGGCACCTGCGGGAGATCCCCGAGACCGAGCGGCTGAAGGGCTCGGCGTACTACCGCGAGCACGTCGCCCCGTGGGTGCGGCGCCGCCTCACCGGCACGTCGTCGGGCGACAACCGCCAGGCGAAGTTCGGCGGCGGGTGGGTGGAGCTCACGCCGCGCGGGTGAGCAGAGGCCGGGGGCGACGGCATTCATTCGCTCCCGTGACGACCCTGGCAGCGCCACCTGCGCGACCCCCGCACACCGCGCCCATGGGTTCGAAGAGCAGACTGGGCACATGACTCTCGCACTCGTCACCGGAACCTCCAGCGGCATCGGCCTGCACACCGCCATCGGGCTCGCTGCCCGCGGCATCCGGGTGATCGCCACCGTCCGCGACACCGGCCGCGCCGACGCGCTGCGCTCAGCGGCATCCGAGGCGGGTGTCGAGCTCGACATCCGGGCATTGGATGTGACGGATGCCGAAGCCGCGCGCGCCCTGGTCGAGGCGGTGGGTCCGATCGACATCCTCGTGAACAACGCCGGACGCGGTGCCGTGGGCACCCTCGAGCAGATGAGCGATGCCGATCTGCAGGAGCAGCTCGAGACGAACTACCTCTCGGTCGCGCGGCTCACCCGTCTCGTGCTCCGCGGGATGAGGGAGCGGGGGAGCGGCCGCATCGTGACCGTGACGAGCGTCGGGGGAGCGGTGGGACAGCCCTTCTCGGACGCCTACTGCGCGGCCAAGTTCGCCGTCGAGGGTCTCATGCAGTCGCTCGCCCCGGTCGTCGCCCCTTTCGGAATCGACGTGTCGATCGTCGAGCCGGCCGCCGTCGCCTCGTCGTTCGTCGAGTCGGTGCACCGCGCTGCGCCCGGCCCCTACGCGGCGTTGCAGCAGGCGTACCTCGATCGCGCGGCCGCGTCGTTCGCCAGTGCGCAGGCGGCCGACGACGCCGCCGACACCGTCGTCGAGGCGGCGACCACTGACGACCCGCGGTTCCGGTGGCAGACCTCGGAGGCCGCCGTGCGCTTCGCGAGCCTGTCGCTCGGTGACCTGACCGGGTCGCGCGTGCTGGGCGTGACGTCGGGATGGCTGCGTCGCGACTGAGGAGTCTCGCCGTTAGCGTGGACGGCATGACGCGCGTGTGGCTGGATGCGACGGACTGGGCGTGCTGCGGCGACCCGTTCGCCGTCGGCGACGAGGTGGACTTCGTGATCGAGGGGCGGATGCCCTCCGACCGTTTCGTCCGATACCTCGGTGCGGAGCTGGCCGCGACGGTCGACGCCTTCGAGGCGCGGCATCCGGAACACCCGACGGATGACCGCGTGCGCGGACGGGTCTCGGGCGTGCAGATCGTCGTCCACGAGAGCGTCGACCGGTTCGTTCTTCGTCGTCCCGGATACGGTGCCCCTCCGGATGCCGAGATGCCCGCGGAGGGGGAGTTCTGGCCCTTCTCGGGGCGGGACCTCGGCAACGGATTCCTCACCGGCACGCGCCCGACGAGGTGGATGCAGGTATCCGAGCGCGTGCCCGGGGCGGTCGAACTGGTGCCCAGCGACAGGGTGCCGGGGGAGCGCCCGGAGTCGGGCGATCGGGACACCGAGATCGACCTCGACGGGCCCGAGCCAGCCGAACGGCGGGTACGGGTGCGCACGGGGTGGCTCGTGGACGTCGAGGAGACGGATCTCTAGGACGGTGCCGCGGCAGGCTTCCACGAGCACACGGCATCCACCAGTTCGCTCACCGTCGACCGACTGTCGAGGCGAAGGACGGGCTTGCCTGTCGTAGCCAACCACCTGTCGTGCTCGACGCGATTGCGACCGTCGAAAGCGGGATCGTCGTAGCCCTCGGCCCACGTCCTGAACGCGCGCCAGGCGTCGTCATCGGGGACCGGCCCGCCGCGTCGAACGACCTCGCGGGCGTCGAGCCGCCGGAGCCTCTCGGAGGGATCCAGCGCGAGGAAGACAATCGCATCGCACTCGGCGACGACCGACTCTCCCCACCCCAGCATCGACCCCGAGAGCACCCACGCGGGGCGCGCGGCGAAGATCTCGCGCATGAGGGCCACCCTCCGCCTTTCGTCGCGCTTTCGAATGAACGGGGGAGTGGTCGGCATCCAGAAATAGTCGTCGGCGTCGGCGTGCGGAACCGCCCAGCGCGCGGCCAACGCGTGACCCAGCGTGGTCGTCCCGCTGCCGCTCGCGCCGAGGATGTGCACGCGGGAGGGGCTCATCTCGCGGCCCTTCGTCACGGCAGGATGCTGTCGACGTACCCGCCGTCGACGCGGAGCGCACCGCCGGTGGTCGCCGAGGCCAGGGGAGAGGCGAGGTAGACGACCATGTTCGCGATCTCCTCCGGCTCGATGAGTCGCTGGACGAGCGACTGCGGCCGCGCGGTCCGCATGAACTCGCGCTGCGCGTCATCCCACGGGAGGTCGTCGTCGACCATCTCGTAGACGAAGTCCTCGACACCCTCGGTGTGGGTGGGGCCGGCGATGACGGAATTGACGGTCACGCCGGTTCCGGCCGCTGCCTTCGCGAAGCCGCGTGACACCGCGAGCAGGGCGCTCTTCGAGGCGCCGTAGTGGATCATCTCCTCGGGGATGACGACGGCGGAGTCGCTGGCGATGTTCAGCACGCGGCCCCAGCCGCGCTGCGTCATCCCCGGAAGCAGCAGGCGGATGAGCCGCGCCGCCGAGACGACGTTGGTGTCGAGGAAGCGCTGCCATTGCTCGTCGTCGATCTCGAGGGCCGGCGTCGAGCCGAAGATCCCGAGGTTGTTCACGAGAACGTCGACCGGCCCCACGGTGTCGACGAGCTGCGCCGCGCCCTCCGCCGTCGTCACGTCGGCGGCGACGCCGCGTGCTCGATCGCCGAGACCGGCGACGGTCCGGTCGACGCGCTCGACGGAGCGACCGTTGACGACGACCTCGGCTCCCGCGTCGTGGAGGCGGCGCGCGATGGCCAGCCCGATGCCTTGCGTCGATCCGGTGACGACCGCGGTCTTCCCGGACAGGTCGATGGAGATGCTGCTGCTCATTGTCTGCGCGTCCTTCCGTCGTGGTTCGACGCTACGACGATGAGGCGCCTCGTCGCGCCTCCTCGCCGACGCGGTCTCGCCGGTGTAGGCGTCGTCCCTCACACGGGCGGGGAGGGCTGCTCCTCTTGCTAACTGACATAATGTGCATTATCGGCGTGCGTGGGTGCTGGCTTACGCCTCCGCGGTGGGAATGGTTGAGTACTTCTGGATATACGCCGGGACGTTGAGAGTCGTCCGCCGCTTGATGGCGAACGCTTCACCACCCCATGAACCGATGGCACGCTGCATCGCGAACTCGGGTCCTGCGACGATCTCGCTCCCGTCTGCGGCGAATTCGATCCGTGCAAGCTCGTCGAGAGACCTCCCGGAACGCCCGTGGACACTCACGAGCACAATGCGCTCGCGAAGCGCCCCTCGAGTGCGGACGACCGCTCGCGCCGCCCGGAAGACCGGATCCGGGGCGTGAGGTTCGATGTCGCGCTGCCGCTGGTACTCGGCCACCCAAGCCCCGACTCGCGCTTGGATGTCCGACGCCCGGGGCTGGAAGGCGGTGTGGATATCGGCGCTCATCCCCGTCCTCCGTTCGTAGGCATGACTCGCGAGCGTCAGTACGTGCGCCGAGTTGTCGGTGCACCAAGATGGGTCGAATGCATCGGCGTTGCTCAGCACCTCGTCGAAAGCGCGTTGCCCTTTCCCGATGACGGCACCGATGGCGTGAATCTCGTCATGCGCCTCTGTTCCGGCCGCCTCGAGGACGTCAGCCAGAGCCAGCGCCTTGACAGCAGCTGTCTCGGCCCATCGCAGGATGAACTCCTCGGGCGCCTGCGCCAGAAGCCCTGCGGCGACCGAGAGGGTCCTGTCCCATAACCGCCCTTGCAGCGAGTCGATGACCGGCCAGAAATCCTCGTCAGACAGTGTCCGGAGAGCAGAGACGTCGATACGAACCGGCGGGGGCGGGTCTCGCACCTCATTCCCCGCGAACCACGTGATGGGGTCCGCGTGCCCAGCCGAGGGGACGTCGGAGTCCCACACGATGAATGCTTCGTCCGATGCGGCGGAGAACGTCTGCTCGCTCAGGACGCTGCCGGGAACGTCGCACCTCGATGCGGCGTTTCCCCGTCCCTGTTCTGCTGCCCAGATCACCGAGAACCACTCGGTTCGCGTACGAGCAGTCGTCTCTATGGACCGCACGGTCCGGCCGCCCCAGAGCCCGCGCATCATCTCCACGAGTCGACCCTAGGGATTGTCGACACGACCACGGAATCCACACCGAGAGAAACGCCGTCAACGTGCGGGCCACCATCGCCCCTCAACGCAAGAGAGGGGGTGGGAGGCGCCCCGAAGACGTCGAGCAGGGCTACGCCCCGGGGTGAGCGGCGCCCTGAGACGGCGGCCGTCCCTCTCCCCCGCTACGCTCGAATCGATGACTCCCCCGCGCGCCTTCCTGTCTGACCGGTTGAGCGCGTGAGCGGCATCCTGACCGGCTTCGCCGTCGTCGGCCTCGCGGTCGTGGTGGGATACATCATCGCCCGCATCGATCTGCTGGGACCGCACGCGCGCCCGGTGCTGAGCCGGCTCACCTTCTTCGTTCTCTCGCCGTTCCTGCTGTTCACGGTGCTCGCGGAGGCCGATGTCGCGACGCTGTTCTCGGCGCTGCTCCCGGTGTCGATGATCACGGCCGCGGTCATCATCGCGGTGTCGGCGCTCGTGTCGTTGCTGCTCCTGCGGCGACCCGTGGGCGAGTCGGTGATCGCCGCGCTGTCGGCCGGTCAGGTCAACAGCAACAACATCGGCATCCCGATCTCGCTCTACATGCTCGGCAACGCCGCGTTCTCGGCCCCCGTCATCCTCTTTCAACTGCTTGTGCTCATGCCGATCGCCCTGGCGATCCTGGATGCCGTGACCTCCGGGTCGCTATCGTTCCGGCGGATCCTCGCGCAGACGGCGAAGAACCCCATGCTCATCGGTTCGGCCCTCGGGGTGCTCGTCGCCCTGCTGGACATCGATCTGCCGCCGGTCGTCTTCGACCCGTTGCACCTCATCGCCGGCGCGTGCGTGCCGGTGCTGCTGATGTCGTACGGCATGTCGCTGTACGGGCAGCGGGTGCTGACCGAACCGGGGCGTCGTCTCGACGTCGTCATCGCGTCGGTGCTGAAGCTGCTGGCGATGCCGGCTCTCGCGTGGCTCGTGGCGACGCTGTTCGGTCTGCCCGCCGATCAGGTGTTCATCGTCGTCGTGCTGGCGGCGCTGCCGACGGCGCAGAACGTCTTCAACTTCGCCCAGAGGTACGGCGTCGGCGAGATCCTCTCGCGCGACGTCGTCTTCATCTCGACGGTCGGCTGTCTTCCGGTGCTCTTCGGGGTCGCGCTGCTCCTGGGCTGACCGCCCGGTCAGGCGAACGCGCCGAGGCGCAGCAGAGGGACGGTGCGTTCCTCGTCCGTGAGCGAGCCGTGCTGCCCGATCATGCGCTGGGCGCGCTTGTCGGCCTCGCGGTCGTCGTAGAACGCGAAGCGCCCGCGCGCGGCGATCAGCACGTCACCGATGCGCGGCCGCACCTCGTCGTCGACCGGCGATCCGAACAGACCCGCGGCGATCGCCTCGTCGCGCGTCATCACCCAAGCTCGTGCGTCCTCGCTGTCGTGCCAGGTGCGGGCCACGGCATCCCCTCGTCCCTCGCTCGTGTAGAGGTGGAGCATGCGGGGCTCTCCCCCGATGAGCACGACGTCGTCGAGCAGGGCGTCGCCCTCGCGCAGCAGCACGTGCTTGTGCGCGGGGACGTCGACCATGCCGTGGTCGGCGGTCAGCAGCACGCCCGTGCTCGGGTGGATGGTCTGCGCCAGGCGGCGGGCGGCGTCGTCGAGCTGCTCGAGGGCGTCGGTCCACCGGTCGGACTCCCACCCGTCGCGGTGCCCGGCGGTGTCGAGCTCCGGGGCGTACAGGTAGGTGATGGACCCCGGATGCCGGGCGGCCAGATCGGCCGCGATGCGCACCCGTTCGTGGAGGTCGTCGGAGGGGAAGAATTCCGCACCTCGCAGCGTCGCCTCGGTGAACCCGGTCCCGGTGTAGCTCGGGCGCGAGACGACGAAGGCGCGACCGCCGGCGTTCGCGTGGGTCTCGAACAGCGGCGCGCGGCGCTGCCAGACGCGCGGGTCGAGGCCGTCGGTCTCCCAGCCGTGCAACTGGTTGGGCGCCAGGTCGGTACCGGGGATGCGCGCGCGGTAGCCGACGATACCGTGCGCGCCGGTCTCGGTGCCGGTGAGCAGGCTCGTCAACGCGGCAGCGGTGGTGGAGGGGAAGACGGTGCGCGCGACGTCGCGCCGCCCGCCCGTCGCTCCGAGGAAGCGGGCGTGCCCGCGGCGCGCGGCGAGGTTGTGCGAACCGAGACCGTCGACGAGGAAGACGATGACGCTGCGCGCCGGCGCGAACCAGTCGGACTCGCCCGTCAGGGCGCGCAGGGACTGCTCCACCACACCGGTGAGGCTGCGGGAACGCGGCGGGTCCGCCGGTAGGCTGAGGGACATCGGAGCAAGTCTTCCACACGGCTCCCGATCCCCGTCCTGACGCGACGCCCGCCCGACCCGAGGTCGCACTTATGCCCGATTCCCGTTCCTCCTCTCCCGTCACCGAGCGCATCCACGATGTCGATGTCTCCACCGAGATGCAGGGGTCGTTCCTCGAGTACGCCTACTCGGTCATCTACTCGCGCGCGTTGCCCGACGCGCGTGACGGCCTGAAACCCGTGCAACGGCGCATCCTCTACCAGATGGCGGAGATGGGCCTGCGCCCCGACCGGGGCCACGTCAAGAGCGCGCGTGTGGTCGGCGAAGTGATGGGAAAGCTCCACCCGCACGGGGACGCCCCGATCTACGACGCGCTGGTGCGTCTCGCTCAGCACTTCACGTTGCGGGTGCCGCTGGTCGACGGCCACGGCAACTTCGGCTCGCTCGACGACGGCCCCGCGGCCTCGCGCTACACCGAAGCGCGCCTGGCGCCCCCCGCGCTCGCGCTCACCGAGAACCTCGACGAAGACGTCGTCGACTTCATTCCCAACTACGACGGGCAGTTCCAACAGCCCGAGGTGCTCCCGGCCGCCTTCCCCAACCTGCTGGTCAACGGTGCGACCGGCATCGCTGTCGGCATGGCGACCAACATGGCGCCGCACAATCTGATCGAAGTGGTCGCGGCGGCGACCCATCTTCTGCAGCACCCGGATGCCACGGTCGAAGAGCTCATGGAGTTCGTTCCCGGCCCCGATCTGCCCACGGGCGGAATCATCGTCGGACTCGACGGCATCAAGGATGCCTACACGAACGGACGCGGCACCTTCCGCACGCGGGCGAAGGCATCGATCGAGTCCCTCGGTCCGCGGCGAACCGGCATCGTGATCACGGAACTGCCCTACCTCGTGGGGGCGGAGCGGGTCATCGAGAAGATCAAAGACGCGGTGCAGAGCAAGAAGCTCGCCGGCATCGCCGATGTCACCGATCTCTCCGACCGTCACCATGGTCTGCGACTCGTCATCGGTATCAAGACGGGGTTCGACCCGAAGGCAGTCCTCGAGCACCTCTACCGGCTGACGCCGCTCGAGGACTCATTCGGCATCAACAACGTCGCGCTCGTCGACGGCCAGCCCCAGACGCTCGGGCTCCGCGACCTGCTCCGCGTGTACCTCGAGCACCGCATCCGCGTGGTCACGCGGCGCAGCGAGTATCGCCTGGCGCGCAAGCGCGAACGCCTGCACCTCGTCGAGGGCCTGCTGATCGCGATCCTCGACATCGACGAGGTCATCCAGGTCATCCGTTCCTCCGACGACGGTGAACAGGCCCGCACCAAGCTGCAGGAGGTCTTCGATCTCTCGCACCCGCAGGCCGAGTACATCCTCGAACTGCGCCTGCGGCGCCTGACGAAGTTCTCGCGCATCGAACTCGAGGCCGAGCGAGATCAGTTGAACGCCGAGATCGCTCACCTCATCGAGCTGCTGGGGAGTCAGACACTGCTCCGCCAGCAGGTGGCGAGAGAGCTGGATGCCGCCGCCGAGGCGTACGGCACCCCCCGGCGCACGATGCTGCTGAACGGCGGTCCCGTGCAGCCGCGGTCGTCCCGGGCGGCGGCCGCTGCCGCCGATCTGCAGATCGCTGATTCGCCGTGCCGTGTGTACCTCTCGGCGACCGGCCGCATGGTGCGCGCCGAACTCCTGGCCGACGCCCCCAACGGAGGCGTGGTGGCTCCGACCCGTCGATCGAAGCACGACGCGATCCGGTCCTCCGTCGACACCACCACGCGCGGCGACATCGGGGCGGTGACGTCGGCGGGTCGCATGGTGCGCTTCTCCCCCGTCGATCTGCCGTCGGTGCCCGCGAATTCCGTGCAGGTGGCGGCGGGCACGAAGGTGGAGCAGTACCTGGCTCTCGGTAAGGGAGAGGAGATCGTCGCGCTGGTGCCGCTGGCCGACTCCCCCACCATCGCCCTCGGGACCGAGCAGGGCGTGGTGAAGCGTGTCGCGGCGACCGAGCTGGGCACCAAGGATGAGATCGAGATCATCTCGCTGCGAGACGGTGACCGCGTCGTCGGTGCGGCCCCGGCGGGCGACAACGCTGAGCTGGTCTTCGTGGCGAGCGATGCGCAGCTGCTGCGCTTCGACGCGTCGTCGGTTCGCCCGCAGGGACGGTCAGCGAGCGGAATGGCCGGCATCCGTCTCTCCGACGGAGCGCGGGTCATCGCTTTCGCGGTTGTGGGAGCGTCGGCGTTCGACGCCGTGGTGGTCACCGTCGCGGGTTCCAGCGCAGCCTTGCCCGGTACCGATGCGGGAAGCGCAAAGGTATCGGCCTTCACCGAGTACCCCGCGAAGGGACGGGCGACCGGTGGCGTCCGTGCGCAGCGCCTGCTGCGCGGCGAGGACGCGCTCGTCCTCGCCTGGGTCGGCACCGACCCGCGCGCCCTCGGCGCCGACGGTTCGGTGCGTGCGCTGCCCGAGGGCGGCGCGAAGCGCGACGCGTCGGGTCAGCCGCTGGACGCCGTCATCGGCGCGATCGGCACGGCGGTGCGCTGAACCGCGTGCATGCGGCGGGCCTCCCGGCCGGAACGGGGTGGCCCGCGGTCAGACGTCGATGCTCTCGCGCGCCAGGCGGTCGCTCGAGTCGATGATGAACTCCCGGCGCGGCGCCACCTCGCTGCCCATCAACAGGTCGAACACCTCTGCCGCCTGCTCGATGTGCTCCACCTGCACGCGTCGGAGCGTCCGCCCGGCGCGATCCATCGTGGTGGTCGCGAGCTGGTCGGCATCCATCTCGCCGAGACCCTTGTACCGCTGAATGGGTTCTTGCCACCGCTTGTTCGACTTCTTCAGGCGCGCGAGCAGCGCGTGCAACTCCTGCTCGCTGTAGGTGTAGATCGTCTCGTTCGGCTTCGAGCCCGGGTTCATCACGATCACACGGTGAAGCGGCGGCACCGCCGCGAACACCCGACCGGCCTCGACGAGGGGCCGCATGTACCGGAAGAACAGGGTGAGCAGCAGAGTACGGATGTGGGCACCGTCGACATCGGCGTCGCTCATCAGGATGATCTTGCCGTAGCGCGCGGCGCTGAGGTCGAACGACCGCCCGGAGCCTGCGCCGATGACCTGGATGATCGAGGCGCACTCGGCGTTGGACAGCATGTCGCTGATCGACGCCTTCTGAGTGTTCAGGATCTTGCCGCGGATCGGCAGGAGCGCCTGATACTCGCTGTTGCGGGCGTCGCGTGCCGTGCCCAGGGCGGAGTTTCCCTCGACGATGAACAGCTCGGAGTTCTCGACATCGTTCGAGCGGCAGTCGACGAGCTTGGACGGCAGCGACGACGACTCGAGGGCGTTCTTTCGCCGCTGCGTCTCTTTGTGGGTGCGCGCCGAGATGCGCGCCTTCATCTCGGAGACGACCTTCTCGAGCAGCTGGGCGGTCTGCGCTTTGTCGTCGCGCTTCGGGGAGGCGAAGCGGGCCGCGAGCTCCTTCTGGACCACGGATGCCACGATCTGACGCACCGCCGGAGTGCCGAGGATCTCTTTGGTCTGGCCCTCGAACTGCGGCTCGGGGAGGCGCACCGTCATGACCGCGGTGAGCCCGGCGAGCAGATCGTCCTTCTCGATCTTGTCGTTCCCGACCTTGAGCTTGCGGGCGTTCTGCTCGACCTGCGATCGCAGCACCTTCATGAGTCCCTGCTCGAAGCCCTGCTGGTGCGTGCCGCCCTTGGGCGTGGCGATGATGTTCACGAACGAGCGGGTCGTCGTGTCGTAGCCGGTGCCCCAGCGCACGGCGATGTCGACCTCGCACTCGCGCTCCACCTCGGTGGGGACCATCGAGCCGCCGGGCTGGAGGACGGGGACGGTCTCGGTGAACGTGCCGGTGCCGGTGAGGCGCCAGGTGTCGGTGACCGCGGCGTCGGGGGCGAGGAACTCCGCGAACTCCGAGATGCCGCCGTCGAAGCGGTAGCTGGTCTCGATGCGCTCCTCGCTCCGCTCGTCGTGCACGACGATCTCGAGACCGGGAACGAGGAACGCCGTCTGACGCACGCGCTGCACGAGCTCGTCGAGGCCGAAGGCGGCGTCCTTCGTGAAGATCTGGCGGTCGGCCCAGTAGCGGATGCGTGTTCCCGTCACGCCGCGCGGTGCCTTGCCGACCACGCGCAGCTCGCTGCTGCGCTCGAATGGGGTGAAGGCCGAGTCGGGGGCGTCGCCGGCGAACAGGCCGGGCTCCCCGCGGTGGAAGGACATGGCGTACGTCTTGCCGCCCCGGTCGACCTCGACGTCGAGGCGCTCGGAGAGGGCGTTCACAACCGAGGCGCCCACACCGTGGAGACCGCCGGATGCCGCGTAGGAACCGCCGCCGAACTTGCCGCCGGCGTGCAGCTTCGTGAAGACCACTTCGACACCGGTCAGGCCGGTGCGGGGCTCGACGTCGACCGGGATGCCGCGGGCGCGGTCGCGCACCTCGACACTGCCGTCGGCGTGCAGCACGATGTCGATCCGTGAGCCGTGGCCGCCGAGGGCTTCGTCGACGGAGTTGTCGATGATCTCCCACAGGCAGTGCATGAGACCCCGGGAATCGGTGGACCCGATGTACATGCCCGGGCGCTTGCGCACGGCTTCGAGGCCCTCGAGGACCTGGAGATGATGAGCTGAGTACTCGGACGTCACGATTTCCCAGCGTAATCGCGGGCACCGACATCGCCTGCCAGACACACAGCGGGGGCGGGCCACCGTACGCGCACAGCGAAATGTGATCAAGCCGCGGCATAGGGGAAACATCCGCGTGGTTGTATATGGAGACTCGCCCACGACCACCTGAGGAGGGCACCCGACATGACCACCACGACTGCACCCGACGCGTCAGCCGTCCTCGATCACCGCCTGACCGCGGCCGATCGCTGCGACTCCTGTGGCGCACAGGCCTACATCGCCGCGACCGTCAACGGCAGCGAACTGCTCTTCTGCGCGCACCACGGCCGCAAGTACGAAGAGAAGCTCCGCAGCGTCGCCACCTCGTGGCACGACGAGACGGCTCGTCTGAACGCCCCCGAGTAACCCTCCATCTAAACGGGCCCCGCGCACCTCGTGCGTCGGGGCCCGTTCCGTTTGTCAGGCCTCCCCGCCTGCGGGCGTCTCAGGCGTTCGCGACGACGAAGGCCCGCGGGACGACGGGCGACACGCGCAGAGCGATCTCCTCACCGATCGTCCCGATGAGTTCGGCCAGGTCCGTGACGCCGTACAGGGCGCCCCTCCCGAACACGGCGATCTCGTCACCGGGGGCAGCACCGGTCCAGGGGGCGAGGACCGCGGCGGTCGGACCGATCGCCTCGACGCGCCGGGGGCCCTCGGGCGTATCCACGTCGAAGCGACCGCCCAGGCTGCTCGGCAGGCCGTGCAGGCTCCCGAGATCGAGGTGCACCCCGGCGGCATCCACCGCCGTGACGGTGGCGGTCAGACCCGCGATCGGCTCGATCCCGAGTTCGCCCTCGCTCGGGCCACCGGCGGGGCGGATGCCGTACGAGAACGCGCCCACCCGGACCAGGTCCTCGCGGAACTCCCCGCGCGCGAAACCGGCGGCGCTGGCGGCGAGGTGCGAGAAGCGCGGAGACAGATCCGCCTCATGCGCCGCCTCGCGCGCGGCGAGGAACAGCGCGCGGGCGGCGTCGTCGTCGGCATCCGAGGCTTCCGAGATGTGCGACCAGATGCCCTCGAGCTCCGCGCGACCCTCGGCGACCAGCGCCGCCGTTCGCTCGAGCGCCGCGTCCCACCGCTCGGGCCGGATGCCGTTGCGGTGCAGCCCGGTGTCGATCTTCAGGTGCACACGAGCGGGGCGATCGAGGCGGAGACCGGCCAGGTCGTGGAGCAGCGCCTCGTCTCCGATGCCGAGATCGAGGTCGGCTGCGACGCCGTCGAGGAGGTCGTCGCTCCCGCCGATGAGCCACACGAAGATGCGCGCGTCGGGTCCGGCGATCCTGCGGACCTCGGCTCCGGTCGCGACGTCGAACGCCCCGAACCAGTGCACGCCCTCCGCGACGGCGCGCGTCACGATCGGTTCCAAGCCGTGAGCATAGGCGTCGTCCTTGACGACCAGCATGTGGGCGGCCGGGGCGACGGCTTCTCGAACGCGGTGGAGGTTCCGGGCGAAGGCGTCGAGGTCGACGCGGTAGACGGCGCTCACGCGGTCACCCGCCGATCGGCGCGCACACCCACGACGGCGACGATCTCGGCGGCGCCGAGGCCCGTGGCATCCGTCCACTCCCCCAGCGAGGGGTGCCCGGCGTCGGGGTCGCCGAAGAAGACGACCTCCGCCCCACGCGGGACGGCCGCGTCGTCGACGTCGACGACGCAGACGTCCATCGCGACGCGACCGACGATGCGGTGACGCCGGCCGGCGATCGCGACCGTCGCGCTGTTGCCGAGCGATCGCACGACGCCCTGGGCGTACCCGCCGGTCACCAGGGCGACGGTGGTGTCCCGCGGCGCCCGGTGCGTGTAGCCGTACGACACGCCCTCTCCGCGCAGCAGGGGTTTGGTGCCCAGGGCCCGACCGCGCAGCGACAGCACGGGCTGCGCGTGGGAGCCGGGCAGGCCGAACAGGACCGCGGCGTCGAGGGGCGCGGCATCCATCCCGAGGTCGGCGAGCACGGATGCCACCCATCCGGCGCCGTGACCCCACCCGTCGGCGGCGAGCACATCGTCGGCGTGCGAACCGGCACCGGCCGCGAGGGCGAGCGGCGCGTTGCGGCGCAGGGCGGACTCGGAGACGAGGGCCACGGGTGCCACTCTCCCGGCCGCGGGCGAGCGGGCAGGGAGCGTGGAGGTCACCGCTTTAGACTAACGGGGTCCTTCTTCCCCGACCCCGGAGCCACATGCCTCAGCAGGGATTCTCCCCCGTCACGCGCCTCCGCTACCTCGCCGGACGTGCCCGCCGCATCGACGTCGGATCCGTCATCGAACGCGCCAAAGAAGCCTCGGCCCAGCACGGCAAGGCCCTGCCGCTCGTCGTCGCCGACATGCTGTACCAGGCAGGCGTGAAGAACGTCGGCTTCCAGGACTACATCGACTACGACTTCGCGATCCTCACGCCCGCCGAGCGCGCGACGTACATGACGCACCCGGTGTCGAACCAGATCTCGCAGAAGTACGACCACCCCGACTACCGGGGTCTCTTCCAGGACAAGGTGGAGTTCGACCGCAAATTCAGCGAGTTCCTCCGCCGCGACTGGATGGTGGTGGATGCCGACAACGCCGACGAGCTGCGCGCCTTCACCGAGAAGCTGGGCACCATTGTCACCAAGGAGCCGGTCGGCCAGGCCGGCACCGGCGTGCACCGCTACCACGCGGCCGAGGTCGAGGACTGGCGCGCGTTCCACCGCGGACTGCTCGAGCGCGGCGAGATCCTCGTCGAAGAGGTCATCCGCCAGCACGACGATCTCGCGGCCGTGTGCCCCGGCACCGTCAACACGACCCGCGTGACCGCCTTCTTCGACGGCGAGAAGACGCACATCCTCGCGATGGCGCAGAAGTTCGGCCGCGGCGCGGTCAGCGACCAGATGACGTTCGGCGGCTTCTATACGATGCTCGACGAGAACGGCCACGCCCTCGGCTCCGGCTACGACTCGCACGGCCACGTGCACGAGCTGCACCCCGACTCGGGCGTGCGCATCGCCGACTTCCAGCTGCCGATGATCGACGAGGTCAAGGCCTTCGTCGACCAGGTCGCCCGGGTCGTGCCGCAGGTGCAGTACGTCGGTTGGGACATCGTCGTCGGCCCCGACGGCCCCGTGCTCGTCGAGGGCAACTGGGGTGCCGGCGTGTACGAGAACAAGCCGAGCGTTACGGGTATCCGCACCGGGCACAAGCCCCGCTATCAGGCCGCGATCGGGTTCTGATCCCGGATGCCGAGAGGCCCGCTCCCGTGAGGGGGGGGGGGCGGGCCTCTTCTGTGCGGTCCGGTGGCTTCGACGGGCTCAGCCACCTCGCGGGGAGGATCCTGAGCTTGTCGAAGGGTCCGGGAGGTCTGTGGGGTCCGGTGGCTTCGACGGGCTCAGCCACCTCGCGGGGAGGATCCTGAGCTTGTCGAAGGGTCCGGGGCTTCTGTGGGGTCCGGTGGCTTCGACGGGCTCAGCCACCTCGCG